>JAVJVZ010000041.1:0-103078 GCA_040220855.1 Gammaproteobacteria bacterium
GCCGATACCGTCGGGGTACGTCGTGTCGGTTGGCGATGGTCGGTCGCCTGACCCCGCCATGCTCGCCAAGGGTGGCCAGCGTTTCCAGCGACATGTAGCGCCGCTGAATCGCCCACTCGTCGTTCTGCTCGAGCAGCAACGACCCAACCAGGCGGATGATGGCCGCCTCGTTGGTAAAGATGCCGATGACGTCCGAGCGGCGTTTGACCTCACCGTTCAGCCGCTCGAGCGTGTTCGTGCTGTGCAGCTTCGTGCGATGTTCGCGCGGGAAGTCGAAGTAGGCGAGCACGTCATGCTCGGCCTCGTCCATTAGTCCGCGCAGCTTCGGGAAGCGTGCCGCGAGCTGCTCGGTCACGAGCTGCCACTGCGCATGAGCCGCGCCAAGCCGAGTCCTGCGCAAAGACGGTGCCGATGAGCGCCGAGACCATCTGCCGCTGACCTTTCGTGGCATGCGCAAGCACGTTGCGCGTGAAGTGCACCCGGCATCGTTGCGAGGTTGGCTTCAGCACCTTCGCTATGGCTGCCTTCAGGCCAAGATGCGCATCCGAGATGACGAGCTTCACCCCACGCAGCCCACGCCGCGTCAGCTCGCGCAGGAAGCCCGTCCAGAACGTCTCCGCCTCCGACGGACGCATCGACGATAGTGCCTTTACCCACCTTGATGCCGTTGGTCTCGAGGTACTCGAGCACGTATTGAATCAGAGCTTCACCGAGTTGGTTCTTCTCGAGCAGATGACGGAACCGAAAAATAGTCGTCTCGTCAGGGGCGGCTTGCTGACCCAGGTCGAGACCAATGAAGCGGCGCATGGAGACCGAATCATAGAGCGCATCCTCGGCGGCCGGATCGGACATGTTGAACCATTGCTACACGAAATAGATGCGCAGCATCATCTCCAGTTCGCGCGGCGGGCGACCATTGCCAGCGACCGGGTAGACCGGCGCAATCAGCTCGCAGAGATCAGCCCAGGGGACGATGCGATCCATGTCGCTCAAGAATCGGGCGCGTTTGGTCGTCTTCCCGTACTTCTCGAAGCCTTCGCCCAGAGTCCGTTGCTTGCTCATCGTGCGGTCTCACGCCATGTCATTGGATACGCGATCTGATCGATGACTTATGCAGAAGTTCCGTAAGAACATACCGGGATGGATTGAGCTTCTTGTTATCTCGGCACGCTAGTGCTAACACATGCTCAATCAGCCCCCAACCGAAAACACCTTATCGCCATCTAATGAAATCGCGATCTTCACTGCTGATGCGTGATCTCTTCCGCTAGTAGATGCCAAGCGACGCAGGGTATCGACGTACGCTAGTGTGTATGGGCGGATTTCGTCTGATAAGAAAAAGACGAACGCCTTCTGTATCCCTAGCCATCCACCAAGATGGCGGCCTAACTCAATCTGCTTGCTTTGATACTTCTTCTTATCCCAGCCACTAGAAAAAAACACTGACCGCATAGCCTGCACGCTGTCCACCAGCTCGAACACTCTATTCCTCCACGGAAGAAGCATCTCCAGGTACGCGAATATCAGCGTTTGTTGATAACCATACTTCTTTCGAATCTTTTCTCTTAGACGTGTTTGATTATTAGACGCTGGAATATTCAATACTTGGTCTTCGAAAGTTTCGCCGAGCCCAAGCCCCGTAAATACCCCTTCCACCTCCGCTCTTATTACATCTACGCTCGGCTGCCCCAGTAAACTCGCTCGAAAAGTGTTTTGCGCTTCGATTATTTCCTCTATCGCCACCCTCTTAATTTCTTCGCGGCGCGCTTCCGATAAAGGATTGGCTGCGATTCCTCCGTCCGGATCTTCAATGCTTAGTAATTGGAGGAGCTCGGCGAAACTTAGCGAGATCCCTAAATTAACCTCCGCCTTAAGGCTGGTTGCAGAAGTCGAGTTTCGGTAGGCCCGCAACTGCTCCAAGGCATAATCCGTTGAACCGTTGGGTATAAGCCCACCCGCCTCGACGGCACCCATAAACGTACGCAATTCACTTTGAGTCAGATCGTCGTCTTTCCTTGATAAGGATAGCGACAGGGCTAGCGATTTGGTTTGATTTGCAGCTGCAAGCCGATACACATTAACGAAGTGCAGTTCCTTCGATTCTCCCAGAGTCCTCCAGGCCCGAGCAACCTCCAGCTTCGACATGACGCTAACGTTCCCCGCCACATCCGAAGTGAACTCCGTGTGAGCCTCAATTATCGATTCACCACCCAGTTTGACATCGAGCAGCACAACTGAAAATCCAGTACCCCGCGTAGTTTTCTCGTACTCTTTGAACGCGCCCTCAAGCAACACTACTGAGGAGCCCTTCACGTCCGATACTCGGCGTGCGAGCTTTAGAACATCGTCTAAAGAACCGGTTACAAGCTTCTTGAATGCGGCTTCGGTTTCCGCATTTATCTCCAGAAAATCTACGGTTGCGAAAATTTCTTCGCCTGTTTCTGTGTAAACACTTGCAGAGGCGCCAACTTCCAATTTCGCTTTAGAGGCTTGCTCTACAACCTTTGAGAAACTACTTGCCGCCTTTTGGTATGACATCAGGATCCTTTCGATGGGCTTTGTAGCCGCTTCGACTTTCTCATCGAAGGAATTCAACGGGCCTCGTAGATGCTCTCCAGCGCTCTTGAGCTCTGCCCCGAGAGCAGTCCAGTGCTTATCAACCTCGTCTTTGATTTTTTTTGCCAGCTTGTCACTAAGTTTCTTCAGAGGTTTTCCCAACGCCTCTGCCAGCTCGTCAACCAATGATGCATCCGAGCGAAGTTGGATCGGTAGTTCTTTGAATATCGATGCTGCTATCGATAAGGTCTTCTTGTCGACTGACGAAGACCATAGATTCTCGGCCGAATCCACCTTACCTAACACAAGTTTTTTTAGCTCGTTCGATGTGTGTTTGTTGAGCTCAAGCCCTAACTTCTCCTCAAGCAGAGCTGCGAATTTGCTATCAGCAAGAAATTTATCAATAGCTTTATCTAATTCGTTCTCTATCAGCTTCCCAGGGGCACGATAGTCCTGGAATCTCTTGAGCACCTTTTCATATTCTTCTAGATGCTTGTCTATCTCTTCTTTCACCGTACTCGCAACCGCAGTGGCGTCGATCACTAAATTCGCCGCGACAGTCGCCCCAAGACCCGACTGCCTTCCGCGTACTATTCGGACCCGAACGACACCTGGATCATTGATTGGCCGATAGATGTGGTAGTCAAAGTCTCCCTCCCACTTTGCTACAGCTGTTATCCCAGCACCTACAGTTGCTGCTATTCCTTCGGCGATGTCGAATCCATGCGCTACCTCGATCTTTGCCGTGCCCGTCAGCGAACCACCTGCTTTCAAATGGATGAGCTTAATGCGGTCGTTGGTCCCGACGCTTCGGATCGAAAATGGGTTTTCAAGCGACAACAAATCTCTTGCTATCGCGCCCGCCCAAATGGCTGACTTGTCAGCTTTGAAGTAATAATCCAGCGACGACGACGCCTTCCCGGACGCAGCTACTCCGACCCGTCCGACGCTTATCGGTAGGTCCGCCCCGAAATCTCCCTTTAGTGTCCCGCCGACGCCGAGCCTCGTCGCGAGCCCTGTACCCTTAAGTTCGTACGGGAAATCTTCCTCGTCCTCGACGACCTCGAAAACAGCGTTAGCCGTAACACCACCGGACATTTTCATCAGTACTTCGCCGGCGGTCACACTGTGCGGGGCACCGTTGGGCGTCGAGATCTCCCATTCAACAATACGATCGCCTGCTGGAGTCGCTTCATTGCTCAAATGCTCCAACGAATACAGGAGAGGCGTGTATTTTTTGTAGTTGCCGCCGTCCCACCTCTTAATGATCTCGTCCCACGCTTTGGTCAAATCAGCGCTAGTTATTCCCGAAGCGGACAATAGATTCGCGACAATATTGGACTGTTGGCTCGCAACGGTACCTTTGGAAAGCGACTCGACAACTTCAAATGCGTTGCTTGCGGTCAGCGTCCCATCGTTGTCGATCGCTCTCTGCAGTATTGCAAGAGCGTTGAAAAGCAACCGATCGTCATCCCAGGTAATCAGTCCGTCGTTTTTACCTACTATCCAGCTCATCATTCCACCTGTCCCTTTGTTCCTTGTGGTAATCGCTATCGTTTGCTTCCGTTGACGTTCGCCTGGCCCCAGTTCTACCGGCAAGCGCGCCTACTTATTCACGGCTGTAGAGCTGGATCGCTCTCGCTTGGGCCTTCTATAGTTCGGCGTAGGAATCGCGATTTTCGCTATGCTCGTGACATAACCGGTTCCTGGGCTTGTGACAGCCCCCTTTTGTCTCGCCGGCCAATGTAGCCATCATTTCGTTGCGCAAGTTTCGCATGAACTATCGAATCTAAAGCTCGGCCAAGTACACCTACCAGACGATTTCAGCGGAATCACTTGACACTACTCGGAGGAAAACTGCGTCATCTCTGTTCGTACACTTTCTATGATCGGCTGGATATCCATCCGAACTTTTGAAAGAAGCTCAAGGCCTGTCGCCGCTTCGACCTCGTCGATTGACCGCACGAATTCTTCCATCTTGGACGCTGTATTGTCTTCGTGCGGGAGTATGAAGGCGATTGTGTCGAGCCGGGCGGGGTCAACAATGACTTTAAAGAAGGCAGGAGCCACGGCAACCCCATCACCAATACTAGTGGGTGTGCCCCCCATAATTGGCCCCGCGATCACATATAGCGCCCCTCGATCTCTCACCCAATCTCGCACCCTGTCTTCTAATGCTCCCCAAGCTCCGGTGTAGCCAAAAACGTTTCGATTGAAGCCGGGTCGTTGTGGGGTCATGTTTGAGTATAAGAACGTCTGGTCGTTTGCGGTTCGCGAGAAGTCGATCGCCGCAGATGGGGCCATGTGTCCTCTATCGTACCCCGATTCAGAGTAATCGATTTCCCTAGAACGTGCGGTTGCCGGAATCGAAATATCTTCGGTAAAGTTGTCTAGACGTGGTACATTCGCGCCGTGTACTGAATCTTTAGTTATGTAATAGGCCACCCATTCAGGGATTTTGGACCCATAACTATAACCAAGCGCGTACCCTAGACGGCAGAGCACTTGATCGGAGCGCCTTGGCACACCAAACAGTAGGTGCTCCGCGCACCTATGCCCATCGAATCCGCTTTCACCAGCGCGTGTAACAACATCTGGAGCGACTGCGAATTCATTGCGAAGCGTTCCTGATTCCCTATATCGGCGAACCAAACTACGGTATATCCAGCCCTGTCTACCGTCGGTAAGGTGCGCTTGGTAGTAGCCGTTTTTCTGCTTGCCTGCGCCTAGCAGTTGAAGCAACGTGCCCGGCTCCAAACGATCAATCCCGGTTGCTTGTACATTTGGCGTTGCTTTAAGCCACGCTGTCCGATGCACTCGCAGATAGTCGGCAGATACGATGGGCGAAGCCAACGCGCAGACCACTGCTATGGCAGCAAAAACGCAGCTCCATGCAAGTTTGCGAAACATATCTCCGCCGATCTCCGATTCAGCGTATTTCCTTGTTTTCTAGGAACCTTGGGGCGGTAAACCGTCGCCGTTCGTACGCTCTTCTGCTTCGTATCGTATTCGCGCCGAACTTTTGATATTCATAACGTCACGAAACAGCTTCAGCGATCCCTTTGCACCGCCAGCTACCACACCTGCCGTGACTATAGCGCCGAGGAAGGACGTGCGTTCATGACTCAGTAGCACTGCCATGATGTCCAGCTGATAAAGCCAGGCGATGAGTAGCGACGCGATGAAGGCGATGACTGTTTTTATTCCCCCCGTTCCTTTTCCGTCGTGGTTACGAGCGGTTTGATACTTTAGGAACCACTCTGTTTCGAAAAACGTGGATAGCGCTCTTTCGACTATCGCCGCGGTAACTACGATCAGCACTAGCTGCTCGCCCAAGACATCCCAATTTAGCGCAGCCAGATTGGGGTCCACGACGGTCGGATCTGGCCAAAAGTTGTTTAGCGGACTTCCATGCTCGTTCATCAGTCGCATCCTGCCGTAATAGTTAGAGCCGTGAACCGTAGCCGCTTCGCACCAATCGCGCGAAGTCAGAGCTTGGACCGCTTTCGATTCGATCGCGGATTACAAGAGCCTACTAGCGGGCCACCAGGAATGTCATCTGCATTCAACGTTTCACGTACCACATATGAGTTACATTTGAACTCGGTAGTAGGCCCAAGCTTCATTCGCGTGCCTTTGCATGGTTCGGGATTCTTGCTTTCTCGTCTGCAGTCCTTGTAGTCCTCGCGCTTTCCTGGTTGCCTTCCCGCTCTCCTGATCTTCCCAAACGTTCCTTATGCTTAGTTCTACCAATAACCACGCCAACAGATACCGACTTCGGCATTTGTGGTCGTGCCCCGAGACGTGGTGTAGAAACGGCGTCTATCCGTGATGCCGATACCGTCGGGATACGTCGTGTCAGTTGGCGATAGCCGGTAGCCTGACCTCGGCATTCTCGCCAAGGGTGGCGAGTGTTTCCAGCGACATGTAACGGCGCTGAATCGCCCACTCGTCGTTCTGCTCGAGCAGCAGTGCGCCCACCAGGCGGATGATGGCCGCCTCGTTAGGGAAAATGCCGATGACGTCCGAGCGGCGTTTGACTTCACCGTTCAGGCGTTCGAGCGTGTCGGTGCTGTGCAGCTTCGTGCGGTGCTCGCGTGGAAAGTCGAAGTAGGCGAGCACGTCGTGCTCAGCCTCATCCATCAAGCCGCGGAGCTTCGGGAAGCGTGCCGCGAGCTGCTCGGTCACGAGCTGCCACTGGTTGTGTGCGGCTTCAGCGGAATCCTGCGCAAAGACCGTACCGATGAGCGCCGAGACCATCTGCCGCTGACCTTTCGTCGCATGCGCCAGCACGTTGCGCGTGAAGTGCACCCGGCAACGCTGCCAGGTCGCCTTTAGGACCTTTGCGATGGCTGCCTTGAGCCCCAGATGCGCGTCCGAGATGACGAGCTTCACCCCGCGCAGCCCGCGCCGTGTCAGCTCGCGCAGGAAGCCGGTCCAGAACGTCTTCGCCTCCGACGGACCTACCGGCAGGCCCAGAATCTCCCGGCGGCCATCGCCGTTCATACCGACCGCGATTATGGCGGCGACCGACACGATGCGGCCGGCCTCGCGTACCTTCGCGTAGGTCGGGTTAACTGGCCAGGTTAACTGGCCGCACGGACGCGGCCAGCCCTTCCGTGGCTAACGTTAATATGGATTGCCAAAAGCGTTGGTACTACCTGGCTTAGGTTACTCAGCTTTCTAGAGCACCGCGTTTCCAAGTATGCGCGCGTTCCATTACATTCGTTTAGCAGGTGCATACCGCTACCGGCTTTCACCTATTCGCCAGAGGCCTAGGTCCTCTCGGCATCCACCGCGGGATGATTCAGGCCTGACGGAAACTACTGACATCGGTGCCGGCAAAGTTGCTGTACCTCCGCCCGCAATTGTAAAAGCTGCCTCAAGTCGTTCGATAAACTCGTCTATATCCGTCAGAGGCGCTGGGGTCGGGCGACTCCGCTCCGCTTCGTAACCTCTTAAAGCATTATTCCAATGCCCAAGAACGACATGATGCGGTTTAGTATGCGCAACCAACGCATCCGGATGCCCCTTAACATTATTGTATAGGGGTACAGCAGGAATCAGGACATCTATTGGAGTAAGTTCCAAAGGGGGGTATCCATGTGGCGTCGATGCGCTTGGGTCGAGATATAGGATTCGGTATTCAGTCTCGCCGTCAGAATTGTAAAGCTCGATTAAAAAGCCAAGGTTCACCCCGTTTCGCCATGCACCCCTATGTTTCGGCAGCAAAGACAGGTCATTATTATAAGTGCCCCCGTCGAGCACACAGGACCCTAGGTGGGGCGCATGCATCGATTGGATTGCCATAAAGCGCCCCCTCTGCTCCGGGAGATCTATCCAGGTTATTCTCGCCCCAGGACGCCAGGCGCCTTCCGTGAGAGCTTTTATTCGATCATGAGTGTCCACGCCGTCGGAACCGCGGAGGATATGGGCAGAAGTGTCATTAACGTAGATGTTTGCCGCTGGTCACAGCTCGGCAAACTTTGGTACGTCTAGAAGGTGGTCATAGTGCCCGTGCCCAACAAGTATCGCTTGTACATCAGCTAACCTGTTACGAAGGGCGTATCGATCGACCCATTGCTCAATAAACTCATGATCTGTCTCAACGCCTAGGAACAAAACGTCCAGCACTCCGGGATTCGAAACGAACGGGGAAAAAAGCAATCTGGTCGTCCCATGCTCGAGCAATATGCCAGCCGAGCCCAAGTACTGAACGAGAAGCTTTTTCCCGCACGCGTTATCACGACATGATACACACCCGGCTAAAGGTCGACCTCCCTCGTCGTACCTCGCTTCGAATTCGCGCTTTCGATCCACCGACCCACACGCTACGAGCACGGCGCCGACTTGAATGGCGAGCAAAAAACGGCCGAGAGTTAACATGATTCCACGTTGAGCTCGGAAGACCAATAAACGCACGGGACCGCCTCATTCCTAGCGGATCGTCGGCGCGCGGCGTTTACCTGCGAGAATACGTTCGGCTGCAGAGCTCGACGAGTTCGCCCGCGCGTACATCTCCCTCTCTTAGTTGCACATCATCCAGTACATCGTCCGCTAGCTTTAGAAGCTGTCTAAACGAATGCATCTGTCGATTGTAATTACTTACGAGGCGCTCATTCGTATAAGCCTCGGCCATAATTGCCTCGCGATCGTGTGACAAGCCAAGGTCTGTCATTAGCTCCGAGGCTAGAAGAGCATAACCAATTGCCGACGGGTGCATTCCATCTAGGCCTTGGAATCCTCCTTGTCTGAATACGTACTTTCGCTTCCCAATATTTCGTGGCCCCGGAATACGGTTGGCGTTGCCGTCTATGTATCGATTATCGAATTCGCGTGTCTTTATCTTGATACGACGGGATTCATCATTAGTATTCTTGTAATCGTACTTCTCCAGCGCGTTAAACGTGTTGAACACGCGGAATCGTGATCGCGAATCAAAGCCCTCTATTGCGTCCACGGTCCTTTCCCAGAACCAACGAATATCCGCATCGGCTTTCTTGAGGTCCGCACCTTTGATCAGGCGCCCCGGATATGGAAACACCGTTCTATAACGCTTATGGTATTGCCCGGACTGTGCCCAATCGTCCACTTCGAGATTCGCTACAGCGCTTACTTTCGGGAACGTTAGCACGACAATCTGCTCGACATCACTTGGTAGCTTGTCGAGAGTTTTGAGAATCGATTCATACGATCCCCACGCGGTCTTCAAGTCTTTAACTCTTGCTTCGCTACCGACCTCATACAAACCGTCGTTATGCCCAAAATGGGCGATCAAGCGCCGCGGTTTGCGCTTCTCTACCCAATTCAATTGGGTCATGCTGTTCCATGCAGCCTTCGCAGATGGGTTATAGGTAAACGCCGTGTTGATCGCGAGATGGAGTGCAGACAGTAACTTCCCGAATTCAGAGATTCCGGCATCTCGGACGAGTGGTGCCAGATTTTTGATGACGTCAATCTGGTTAGCCGCGGAGTAGTGCTCGAATTCACTATTAGTGAGTCCACCAATCGCAATACTATCGAACACCTCGTGGTCGGACCTTGCGGTCCCATCCGTCAGCTCTCGAAACCATTCGTTGACGTTCTTTCGCAATCGCGGTATCGCACCCACCATGACGAATCCGGAGCCTAACCTCTGCAGCTCTTGCTCCAAATCAAAAATGACCGGCCGCTCAAAATCGGGAGTAATGAACTCCCATCCCTGTGAACGAGCGATGATCGATGCATAAGACTGGCTCGCATTCTTTGCCGTCATGGACAATGAACGAACTCCTTGCGCCAACGAATCGCCAATAACCATCAACTCTGGATACATTCTGGGTATTGGTGCCATATCTATCCCCTACTCCACCATTTGCGATACTTCATGAATCTCGTTGAGCATGGAGCCGAGTTGGCGCATCCATTACCACTTGCATCGGTAACACTTAATGCGGTTCTGTCACAGCTACGGGTCGCGCCAAAAGCTCGCCGGGGTCGACCGTTCTTCAGACGTGACTTGCCGCCGACCAAACGCTTCAATCCGAAAGTACCGGTGCCGCTCTGCGGTTAGTCGATGACGCCCCCAGTTGAACAAATTGAGAACGGTAGATTGAACACTGAAAAATCGTTGCGTGTTTCCCCACTGAACCAAACCCCAACATTTGTCGCTCGCTGATCCGAGTGCGGCGATGAGACGCTTCGATGCGATTGTTGGCGTATTGGGTTGTGTCATGGGGAACACCGGGCATTTCCTCTCGATGCGCTACGCGATAACTTCCGAGTTTGTCAATTACCTATCGGTTCGGTGAACGATGTTGCCGCTTGAGCAGTTTACGGAAAAAGCGCTTGGCGGCTCGGCCACTACGCCGCCGCTGAAGCAATACGTCTGTGACGTCACCGTCCTGGTCAATGGCGCGCCACAGATTGGACTTCCCCCGTTCCCGTAGACAGTCCCGCCCCTCACGCCGCGGCGGCCTCGAAGGCCTCCGGGCTGATGCCGCCGAGGTGGCTGTGGCGGCGGGTTCGATTGTAGAACGACTCGATGTAATCGAAGACATCGGCGCGGGCCAGGTCGCGTGTCTTGTATATGCGCTTCTTGACCCGTTCCTGTTTCAAGCTGGCGAAGAAGGACTCGGCCACCGCGTTGTCCCAGCAGTTGCCGCGGCGGCTCATGCTCGGTTGTAAGCCGTTCGTACGGCAGAAGCGCTGCCAGTCGTCGCTGCCGTACTGGGTACCCTGGTCAGAGTGGACGATCACCGACTGCTTCGGCGTAGTGTGCCGAAACTCAGCCGCCAAGAAAAGGCTGCAATTTCCGCATGGTACGCGAGCCTATACCCGATGCCTTGCGCCTAGCGTCGGCAGCCCAACCTAAACTAATCTCACGTCAATAAACGAGCTCCAAATCCAATTCTTGATGCTGATTTTCGCCGGTTGGGTAAACCGCTCTCAGCTCGAAGTCATCGCCTACCTAAAAGAGGAAAATCGAGTGCTGCGCGACCAGCTTGGCAATAAGCGCCTGTTCCTCACCGACGCCCCGCGACGACGCCTCGCGGCAAAGGCCAAATTGGTTGGTCGTCGTGGGCTCTTCGAAATCGAAACTCTGGTAACTCCGGATACTTTGCTCCGATGGTACCGGACGCTGATCGCGCAAAAGTACGATGGAAGCGCCGTCCGTAGGCCAGGCCGCCCTAAGACAGCCGACGAAATAGAGGATCTGATTGTGCGAGTGGCCCGAGACAATCCTGGCTGGGGCTACACACGGATCCGCGGTGCGCTATATAACCTTGGGCACGACCTTGGCCGCAACACAATCAAACGCATTTTGCTCGACAACGGCATCGATCCCGCCCCGCTCCGCGATGAAACCCTGTCGTGGAAAACCTTTCTAAACACCCATTGGGGCGCGATCTCCGCGACTGATTTCTTTAGCGTCGAAGTCCTCACGCGAAATGGTTTGATCCGACATTTCGTGCTCTTCGTCATCGACCTCGAGACCCGCAGAGTCGAGATCGCTGGAATTGTCCAACAACCCGACGGCCGATGGATGCAGCAGGTCGCGCGTAACCTAACCGATCTCGGCGGGGGCTCGCTAAATGGCTGCCGCTATCTGATCCACGATCGCGATCCATTGTTTACCGACGCCTTCACGGCACTGTTGAAGTCTGAGGGTGTCACGACAGTGAAGTTGCCGGCACACAGCCCGAATTTGAATGCTTATGCAGAGCGCTTTGTTCGCTCCATCAAATCGGAGTGCCTCGCGAAGATCATTCCATTGGGTGAGCGGCATCTTCGGGCGGCGGTCACCGAATATATCGAGCATTATCACGTCGAGCGCAATCACCAAGGCATCGATAACAAATTGGTAAACAGATCACTCGACCGATCTGCTGGCATGGACCGCGACGTCCAGTGCAATGAAAGGTTGGGCGGTCTCCTCAAGTACTACTGCAGAAAGGCTGCTTGATGGTGGGCTACGTTTTGGCACACTACGGGAGCCGGCCGGGCAAGAACCCAGAGCCCAACGAAACATACGGCTTTGCACAGCAGTATTTGCCGGACTATCAGCGACCCGCCTATTCCAGAAACGCCCATACTTTCTCCCAAAACCCACCATCGCTCCAGTAGTTGATATGCCCACCGGGACCAAGATCTATTTCTCTTACGCCCGAACGACCTTGGACGTCCCCGATGTAATCACCTTCACGCCAGACGTTCGCCCAATTAGGTGGGCTTTCGAACGCATAGCCATCGTCTATCGCTCGCGATTCCGCGGTGCTACCCAAGCACCGGTCATAAAGCGAATACGCCGGAGATCCGGCTGTTATCAAAGCAGTTACGCTAGCATTGTTGTCACGGCCCAGTGCGTCGATTGCAATAACAGAGCCCTGACTGTGGGCCACGACTACGATTTGCTCACCTCGTTCTGCTTGATGCCTTATCACCTGCAGCAACCTGTGCCGCACCATTCTTCCTGCAGAAAGGTCTACGACCGATTCGGAATCTTCTGATTTAGGAACTATGTAGAAAAGAATGTCGACAATGACGGCAGTCGCAATGGAAAGGGGACCGATAAAGAAAAATAGGTAAGGGAGGAATCGCATAGATGACCAGCTATACACCTCCCAAACCGATAGCCCTTGCCACGGGAGCCGGCAATCCGATGAGTACGCAACAAAGCTGTACACGACAACTAGGGTCGCATACACGGCTGCGCATCCAGCAATAATCCAAAGCGCTAGCCTTCTAGCTAATTGTCCAGGTGAACGGGGACGTGGTTCCTGTGCAGATTTTCTCGATACGAACCAATAGATTGATCCCACCAAAAGGAACCCGACCGCGAGAAATGCAACCAACGTTGCAAATGTGAGCTCGACAAACGCTAGGGGATAGTTCAATGTCTCAAGAGAATCTGTATAAATGATCTGCCATACCTGATATTGGTTATCGGAAAGGATCCGACTACTAAATATCGCAGTAGCCCATAGAAGGGCCCCAATTGCGGAGATCACAAAGAAGGGAAGAATCAGCAGCCCCATACGGGCTACCCTTTGATCCCAGGTAAAGCTTTTGTTAATGCAAGTGTGTGCCAGCGCGAAGAACAGCGCCAGGCCTGTAACTCCTTGGCTTCCGACGTAGACGCTAGTCGCAAACAAGAGAGTGTCGTTTATAGATATGTATTTCGTGACGACTCCGAGAGTTGCGAGCCCAATTAAGGAAGCCCAAATCCAACCCGCCCACAGTACGCCGCCGAATTTCTTCAGATACACGGTGAGGCAGCACAAGGTGGTCACAAAGCCGATTCCTATTGCCCCAATTACTCTGGCTCCTAATTGCTCCGAAGTTTTCCAAGCTAGCCCAACCAACGGTCCGTAAATGGAGAATACAAGGAACGCTTCAAAACAAAAACGATAGATCGCACTTGGCCCACTTAAGGGAAACCGAGCGGGTTGCGGCTTGTGGGCGAACCGCAACAAAGCGGCAATAATGCGTACAAGGTAATCAAGAACACTTAGAGCGCTGCGTCGTGGTTTCGCTATATCGGACCAGTTAGCCTCAATGATTGAGGTGACCCCATCATCGACTATCAAGCGTGGATACAAGATGCCATCTATGACGAGATCCGAGCGTATTCCACTAGCGCCGCCCTCATGCATACCGATGCTGACGTTGCGCAGAAGATGTCCTGGATCCGGATCACCTACCCCGTGAACCACGATGAACGTTCGTCGAGGAGTGGGGGATAGAGATCTGTGACGACTCATCTCTAGCTCCAATCATGCGACAAACACAGGTTAGAACGCCGTTCAACACGTATCACGGTAGCCAGAACACCTGCTCCGTCCGGCGTCAATTTATGCCAGGGACTTGCTAAGCGAGAGTCGGATTCGCGGAGAAAATCCGAGGCGCCCCCAATCGCGACCGTCGTCGCCTCGATGTCGAGCGTCGAGCAACGTTGGGTCATTTTGAGAGCGCTATACAACTGACAAGCGCGCTAACAAATACCAGGATAATTATAATTCCTGTGGTGCGCATCACGTATGCGATGTAACTCCGTGTTTCGAGCCAAGCTCCACAATCGGGGCATCTCTTAGACTCCTCGATTAGACGCCCACTCCCGCAGTATCGGCAATGGCTCATTAGAGTGTCACCGTGCTGTTGTCGTCTTGGTAGTTACCGGACTTCATCACCTCAGCGACGCGCGGATCCATAACGTACTGCCAAACAGGAGGAAATAAGGGAAGGGCATACATTAGTAAGATTGAAGTGGGCAGGAAACGGCGCTCCCCCTTTAATTGTTCATGCCCATCCAATTCTGAAGGCTCTCGATGATGCGCGTCGTGACTCGGAAGCCCGAGGAGAAGCACATTGCTAACGAGGGATGGCGAATCCCACGCACGCGGGTGCATTGCGTTTTCGCGATCATTCGATATGAGACCATAATGTTGAACAAAATTAGTCAATTCAATAACCACAATGGCTATTATGCTGGTCAACGCTAAAAATATTACGGCGGGCGAGCCACCTATGAATGCGATAAAGCCGTATGCAACCGGAACCAACAGTAGCTTAATCGGTAGCCGCATAGACTCGAGCGCATATACCGGAGAGGTTAACGACAAGAAGGAAGGCGTTGCCGCTTTAGCAAGTCCACCGAAAAAAGACCGTTCGAAGTATTTGTAAAAGGATTCGCCCACACGCGCCGTTGCGTTGTCCTTAGGTGTCCCCACCTCTCTATGATGATTCTCGTGCGACTCTGTGAAATGTGGATAGCTAATCAACACCGATGCGACGTCTGTTAGAAGGATAGAAGTCACATCCCGCCGATGCGCTAGTAAATGTAGTCCAGGAACCATGAATAGAGCGCCTCCAAAGCCAACAATTATGGCCATAGAATGAGCTTCATGAACTCCGATAGCTGGTTCCGTAACGGTGGCGATGCCGGCAGCCAGCGAGAGCAAGTACAATGGAATGATTGGTAGCAGCGCGAGAGATGGAGGATTTGTCCATGTTCTAAGGTGGTTCTCTAGAGGCTTGAGAATAATGTCTAGCGCAATCAGGAAACCCCACGCAAGCGACACGTATTTGCCGAATCCTGTCTTCACATAAAATAGTTCGCACACTAGACCGACAAGTGCCACAGCGGGAACGAAGTGCCAAGCGTAGGCGGAAACGGCTTTACCGGCTGGGGACATTCTAAGCTCCAGGTTTCCTGACCATTTCTCGATTTCGGAAAGTTATGTGTAGAAGTTTCGACTTGATCTGACACCGCGCTTGAAGAAAGCGAGGGTTACCGGTTTTGATGGAGTTACCAAGCCACATCAAAACCATAGAGAGGTAACCCTCATGTTGAATACTAGCGAGAAAGTCATCAAGCACAAGGTCGGCTTGCTCAATCTGGCCGAGGAGCTGGGCAATGTGTCTCGGGCCTGTAAGGTCATGGGGCTGTCGCGAGATACGTTCTATCGCTATAAGGCGGCGGTAGACGAAGGCGGTGTCGAAGCGCTGGGGGTTTTACCCCGTCGAGGAACAGCATGTGAAAGTGGACGTTAAGGTTGAGCGCACTGCCGAAGCGCTGGATCAAGGTCACGGCACTAGTCTGGGCTGTCTTACGAGTGAACCCCGCCTTCTTGGTCAGGTGCGTGGCGATGCAGCGGTAGACAATGCCGAGCACGCCGGCCATGACCTCAGGGCGGCTGGCGAACAGGAAGCGTAACGGATAAGGGAAGCTCAGTACCCACTGGCGTACCGGCTGCTCGGGAAACACCTCCTCGACCAGCAGCGCCGCGCTCTCCGCCATGCGCCGGGCGCCGCAGCTCGGGCAGAAGCCGCGCCGCTTGCAGCTGAGCGCGACCAGGTGCTCGCCCACGCCCAGGTGGGCGTATTTCGTCTTCCACAGGTAAAACGTCGCCTCGCTCACCCCGATCTGGCGACAGATGTCGGCGACCGCCGTACCGGCTTCGTGTTGGCGCAGCGCATACGTGATCTGTTCCTCCGAATACTTCGACCGCTTCATGTCCTCTCTACTTCTCTCGAGGACCTCGAAGCACCACTCTAGTCCAAGTCTAAATGGCCGTCGATTTGGGGGCTGACGTCAACGAGTCTCTACGGCCTTTGGATGCAAGAGGATAACGAAAAGCGAACTGACGACAGCCCCGTAAGCTTGCGGCCGGCAGCTGGGTGACGTCGAAAGCTCTTTTCTCAAACCGGAATATGCACAATACGCCCCAACTAATTGCCGCACGAAAAAATCCGTTTCATCCGATGGGACGATAGACCGAGCAGGACCAGTGCGACCCCCAGAGCGACTAGATAAGGCTTCTCTAGAGCCACAACCTGCCGGATGCCAATGTTGCTGACATAATCCTCGACATTTGGATCAGATTCCCCATTGTCCACGCGTCCGTTGAAATTGGGATCTTCCTCCCCGTCGATTATTCCATCCCCATCAGAATCCGGATTCCTCGGGTCTGTTGTAGTGGACGGATCCGCGTCTGCCACGAAAACATCGATGTTCGTTCCCATGAGTTCGCCAGCACCATCCGGATCGGAGACAGGAAACTCGACACCAAGCTCGACGCCATCGGATAGTCCATCTTGGTCTGAATCAAACTCACAACCATCCGTCTCGCCTATATCTTGAACTCCGTCCCCGTCGATATCTTCCAAACTATCCAATAAACCATCGTCGTCAGTGTCTCGATCAACCGGAGACAAACACGAGTTGGTCTCAAAGAAATCTCCTATACCATCACCATCTGTATCGACCGTCGCGCGCACAAGAGTAATGTTGGTGGTGTAGACCTCGGCATTTGCGACGCCCTCGCTATGGAGTGCGAACTGAAGATCAACAGTTTGCCCACGGAAGTCTTTCACTGGCATCGAAGCGGGCAAGGCGCGGTCAGGTTCGGCGTCTGTGCCCGCGATTGACCAGCGTGTTTGCCCGTTGATAAGAATGCTATACCAGTCTCCATCCCCGGTGTCCGTAAACAACACGTCTGCGACCAGCGACACCGCATCATCTGGGATTTGCACGGCAAAACTAGAGGCCGATGGGGAGTTCTCTTCATGGAGAAGAACGCAGCGCTCCCGGGCACCTCCTAGCTCCTCAAACGCGGTCAGGCCAAGCTCCGCCTCAGAAATATTCGTTTGAGCTATTGTGCTCTGTGTTAGCGTCAACTCTAATCCAACACAGACTGGCCCTAGCTCTTCCAGCGTGACCAAGTTGTCGAATCCCCCCCAAGGGCTAAGAGCAAGCGCGTCCGCGTATTCTGACCCCGCTTCGGCTGACAGCACCGGAGATATCCAACTTCCGATGCGAAAATATTCTTCAGCCATCGGATCGGTCGTATCGACCCAGGATGAAAGAATCGCAGTTTCCTCTACAAGCGCGAGATAGAATTGGTTTTTGACATTAGTGTGCCGGTCGATGCTAACCGCCACTCCCTGCCCTCCGTGCGCGTGCGCCTTACCTATCCGCTGGCCGAAGCCTGTTAACCCTGTGCCGTAGTAATTGTCTACCAAAGCAACCGAAGTTTCGGGAAGGTAATCCTGAAAGTCTTTGACCGAGAACTCGCCAATGTCTGTAGGCGAGGCAGTTGGCGCGTCAAGGATGGTGAACAAATCGATCCTCACTCCCTCCGAAGACATCAAGTCGGCGAGAAGTGCGTTAACGCGGCTGCCGTGGCTATGACCAATCATGTGGAGCGGCATCTCGTATCCCGCGAACTGCGCACTCAGCATCTCAGCGAACTTCTTCGCTGCTGAATACGTATTAGCGAGGCTTTTCCGCGCTCCACCGATCAAAGCCTCTGGCGCGTCGAACCCCAGCTTGCCTTCCTCTGTTATCGGGAAAAAGGAAAGAATGTTTCTCTCCGGAACACCGTTTGCGCTGTTGTACGCGCCCTCCCAGTGCAGGCGAACGATGTTAAAGCCAAGATTCTCGGACAATGCCGGAATCTGAAATTCGCGCTTCAACCTATCGCGAATCGCGTTTATGAGTTCGTCATCTGGCGGAGCAAAAGGATCAAATTGTCCAGTAGATTGCCATCCGTGGGTGTATAGGATTGTTGGGAAACTCTGGGAGAACACCTGCGATGATTGAAGTTGTTTATTCGCGTCGAATGAGAAGCTGGTTATGTGAGCTACCGTGACGAAATCCGGCTTGTCTTGTCTGTGGTTTTCTTCGGAGTATTGGTGGCGGTTCGTGATCGCACGTATCTCGGTTTCCGACAGCGCCTCGGAGAATATTTGAACGTCATCGATAGCCCCAGCGAAATTGCCCTCTATCCCAACTTGATCAGGGCGCGACGTGGTTCCAAGGTAGGCGTCGTAGCTGAAATAGGCGTCTGGGATGTCAACGTAGTTCTCGGACGTTACCTTTCCGCCTTTATAGATCTTTATGAACGCACCGCTTTTAAAGGTGAAGGCAAGGTGAGTCCATTCATACAAGGGGACCGAGGTTTCGAACCCAGCGTAAGTTTTTTCGCCGGCACTTGTATCGCATCCGGCCTCTTCCCCGACCCAGAACGAGACGGTTCCCCCATTCAAGCCAGCGCCTATACCGCTAGTGCCATCGAAGCCGCACCAAGCCGACAAGAGCCGTCCAGTTTCAGTGTTAGGTTTTATCCACATTGAGATCGTAAATTCGTTAAGCGCTGGTAAAGTCCGCTGCAAGTCGAGATAGTCGTCAATTCCATCGAAGACAGCCGCGCCGTCGACAATTCCCTCACCGGGCTGAAACGAGAGTTGCCCCATCGGGGCACCGCTTGGGCCTCCAGCGAGATCCGCTGCGCTAAAATTCAGCGGGTAATATGCGAAAAGTTCCGGATCAAAAGTCGGCACCGCCGCTGTCGACGAACTCAAGGCCCCAACGGCATCGATGTCGGCGCCAGTTGTGTCCCCAAAGCCGCCGGGGCCTTGAGTTGAGTCATCGACAATCTGGACTGCGTCGAAACGTAAAGTCCCACCCAAGAAGCCCGGAAACGCTTGGTCGATATCGATAGACGCTGCTCCGCCCGCTGCTCCAGGGATCTCGAAGAATCCATCGCCGTTAATGTCGCCTCCAGCGGGCAGCAAAGCTGCGGTTTCCGGCGTAGGTCGCACAGCAAGATGCGTTCCCTCCACAGAAGTGCCCCACTCGAAGACGTATAGGTCTGCTGCGGCGTCCCCACTGTTAGTGAGGACGTTATTCGTAAATGCGACTTCCAACAAACCGCCATCGCCCAGCGAAACAGCTCCGAATCCGCCCTGGGCCGCATCAGGCGGGCCCAGCGCTTCTGCGGGCACAAGCACGTGCGGGATTGTCCCGTCGAGACCTGGACCGCCGGAATAAGTTGTGTCATAGCGGATGACAGCGTCGGCGAAACTCGATGCGCCTTGAGGGAACTCTATGCCTCGGAACTGTTCCGCGGCTGCGGGAAAGGTAGTGACGCCTACCGCGGTCAAAAGAATGGCCCGTCCTAACTTCATTCCCTGAAACCCCATCCCATGAGTCCCCCGCAGGCGGTTGCAACAGTGTGGAGTTACCCACGAATCGTAGACACGGTTTCGTGGTTAGGTAGCGATTCAAACTGGTCGGGGCTGAGATAGCCGAGCGCCGAATGCCGACGCCTGCGGTTGTAGAAGATTTCGATGTACTCGAACAGCCCCGCACGCAGCTCCTCGAACGTGCGATAGGCTTCGGGGTAGATGAGCTCCACCTTGAGCCGGCTGAAGAACGACTCCATCACCGCGTTGTCCCAGCAGTTCCCTTTGCGGCTCATACTCGGACGGATGCCCGCATCGGTCAACAGTTGCTGATAATCGTTGCCGCGGTATTGAACGCCGAGGGCGGAATGCAGCAGCAGCCCAGGTTCCGGCTGGCGCCGATGCAGCGCTGCATCCAGCGCTTCGATGATCAGCGTCTCTCGCATATGCGTGTCCAGCGCCCAGCCGACCACCCGGCGGGAATACAAGTCGAGCACCACCGCCAGGTACGTCCACGTTCGCCCCACCTTGATATAGGTGATGTCAGACACCCACTTCCGATCGGGGCCGCTCGACGCGAAGTCCCGCCCAAGCAGGTTATCCTTCACCTGCGTCTGCGACTCCACCGCTGGCACATAGCGGAAGCCCTTGCCGTTCAACGCCCTTACCCTCAACCGCCTCAGTAGCTTGGCGATGTAGTTTTCGCTGCACGCCACGCCGGCGTCGCGAAGCTCCTGGGTCAGGCGGGGCGCGCCATAACGACGCTTGTACGCATAGTACAAACCTTCCACCGCCGTCATCATCTCCGCCCGAAGCTCGGCCTGCGCGCTGGGCGCACGACTCAGCCACGCATAGAAACCTGAACGCGATACCGCCAACACCCGACACATCAGCGTCACCGGATAATCGCTCCGGTAACGGGCGATGCAGGCGTACTTCACTTGTCGGGATTCGCGAAGTACGCCGTTGGGCGCTCAACTCGTCATTGCAACACCTCGTTTAGTTTATCCGCAGGTGTCGCAAAGTCGAGCGTCTTTCGCGGACGTTGATTGAGCTTGCGTGCGACTTTACTCAGTTCGGCTTGAGAGAACACCGACAGATCGGTTTTCTTCGGAAAGTATTGGCGAAGCAGCCGATTGGTATTCTCATTTGTTCCTCGCTGCCACGGGCTGCGCGGATCGCAGAAGTAGACCTCTGTGTCGGTCGCCATCGTGAACTGTTTATGGTTTGCGAGCTCCATACCCCGGTCCCAGGTCAGAGAGCGACGGAGCTCTCTCGGCAAATTTTTCACTTGCCGGGTCAGCGCGGCAACAACGGTACGGGTATCTTTGCCATTGACCTTCACGAGCAGAGTAAATCGGGATTTCCGCTCTACCAGCGTCGCTATGTGAGTATTCGCTGAGCCGGCGATCAGATCCCCTTCCCAGTGAGCAGGAACGGCGCGATCCTCGATTTCCGGAGGACGCTCGCTGATCGGCACACCGTCGATGATCTGACCACGCCTGGCGCCCCTGTTATTGTGTAGCCGGGATTGTCGGAAAGGGCGCTTGGTGCGGAGATGCTTTTGCAGCTCTTTCTTCAGCACGCCGCGCGATTGAACGAAAAGACTTTTATAAATCGTCTCATGCGACACGTGCAGCGACCCTTCATCAGGATAGGTTCGCTTGAGCCAGCCCGCGATCTGCTCTGGTGACCAGTCTTGAGCCAGCTTCGTCGTCACTAGTCGCCGTAGTGCGCCGTGCTGTGCGAGCCGGCACAGTTTCGGCCGTCGGGCTCGCTCCCAGGCTTTTTCATCAGCGAATGCCGCGCGGTAGCGATGTCGCCCGCCGTTACGATTGATCTCGCGACTGATCGTCGACGGCGCTCGGCCAAGCTGGCCCGCAATGTCTCGTATCGAACGACCTGCGACAAGCCCTCGAGAGATCTCCTCGCGCTCAGCTAGCGACAAATGTGTCGCTGAGCGCTTCCTCGACAGTGGTGTGTAGCCACCGTGAAGTCGAAGAATGCCGAATATCGAAGCGGGGAATTTGCCGAGCGCCTGCCCGATATCGCTGTAGCCTTCTCCTCCCCGCCATCTCTGCCAGACTTCCGCCTTCTGTTCGTCCGTGAGGCCGAGTCTGCCTAATCGCGCCATAACAAGACCTCCAAGTTGATTGGAACGAGTATCTTGTGTTGCGCTCACCTGTTGAATGCGCCCCTTCGCGCGCCTGTCGTCACCGCCCTGCGGTTCCTCGCAAGATGTGTGTGGTACTACCACACCATCTTGGCAAGGGGGCTCGCTGCGCGCCCCCGTTGCATCCCCCCGGCTAATGGCGAAGACGAGGCATTGAGCCCCGTTCCGCCATGTAACCGTATCGCCGGTTAACCACTCGCAGGCATCTGGCCGCTGCACCCCCACTCGGGCGGGGCCTCCAAGCTCCCCCGAGACCCCCATGGCCGGCGAGCTCTCGCTCTCCCCTGGACCCCATCCAGCAAAGGGAGATGGCAGCTCTCCCTTCTGCAATCCCTTCGACCAACCCTACGTGGATTGGATGTGCGCCCCCGTTCCCCCGGTCGAACCCGGCCAAGGAGCGTCCTTGGATGCGGTTAGCACGAGTGAGGAATGCATCGAAATCCTATAAGCGCGAATCATTCTGATATCTTGTGGCCATTACCGGAATCATTTGCTATGCAGGTAGTTGATGGCGCCTAAAGAAAAATCTTCTCCATTGCCGCACGCAATACAGCAAGTCCTCGTCGAGTTCGAGAGTGTGCTGGTCGCGGACGAAGCCGTGGATACAGCAGCAGCAAAGGCCCTCGTGGCGCTTCTTGCACAGGGCAGCGTGCCCAAGTCCGACGACGTGCTTAAAAGCCTATCTCTGGATGCCGAAGGTGACGACGAATGATCCGCATCAACTCCGTACAAATCGAAGAATTCCGTGGTATCCGGAAGCTCACTTTAGCCGCAGATGGGCAGAATTTCGGAATTTGCGGCCCGAACGGTACTGGAAAGAGCGGCGTAGTTGATGCTATCGAGTTTTGCCTGACCGGAGATGTCACTCGGCTTTCTGGGACGGGCACCGCCGGCATAACTGTCAGGAAGCATGCGCCGCACGTCGATCGAATCAACACGCCGTCGCGCGCTAAAGTGACGATAGAGGCTTTCATTCCGTCACTAAACAAAAACATAACTGTTGAACGCTCTGTCGATAAGCCCAGTAAACCAGTAGTCGCCCCCAAAGATGCGGGGGTACAACAGGTTATTGAAGAATTACAAACACACCCGGAATTTGCCCTCTCGAGGCGGGAGATTGTCAAATACATCATCACACCTCCGAACCAACGCGCCACCGACGTACAAACGTTGTTGAGACTTGAACGACTGGAGCAATACCGAAAGTCACTAAATGCTGCGAATAATGCGATTAGGCGCAAGAGCGATGCCGACCAGCAGGAAAAGCAAGCCGCGATCTTGGACTTTGCAAAGCACTTTGGTCTCGATAAACCTGAACGTGACGAGGTGTTAAAACAGGTTAACGAGCACCGGCAGATTCTCGGCCTCCAGCCTCTAGCAGCCTTGGCAAAAGACACGTCTTTCAAGGAAGGGGTGGCAATCGAGGATGGCGATGAAAAGGATGCCACGAAGGTTTTACCGCTGGTTAAGACGTCAGCACTTAAGCAGATTAAGGCCGTGATTTCGGATCTTTGCCTGTCAAAACCGGAAGACCTGCAGGACGGCACGGAAAATCTACTGAACTGTGTTCAGACGCTAAACGCCGACGAAAAGGCTCTCCTACTCGCCCGGCGGCACGGATTCTTCGAGCAAGGCTTAGAATTCTGCACAGAGGATAAGTGCCCTCTATGCGATACGGCCTGGAATCCCGAAGAGCTCAAGAAGCATATCGAAGATAAGCTTCTTAGTTCCCAAGAGATGAATGCCCTGCTTGCCTCATCACGGGAAGCATCATCTGCGTTGGTGCGCTACCTATCAGACCGTATTAAGGCATTAGAGTCCGCTGAGAAATTGTGCATTTCTTTGTCGCCGCCGGTTGTCTTCGCTGAGCTAAAAGAATACGCCGACGCCATAAAGCAACGAAAAAGCCATCTCACCGAGTTCTCACAAGATCCGGCGAAAATTGCCCCATTAGTTGCAGACCTTGAGACTGAGTGGTGGTCGCCGTCGAACGAAGTTAGAGATGTGCTCTCGAAGTGTCAGCTGGCCATCGAGGCTCTCCCCGAGGATTCCCCAGATCAAGTCGCGCGTGATTTTCTCGTAAAAGCCGAAGATCGCTATGCGAAGGTCATAAGTACGACCGCAAAGGCAAAAAAATCAAAGAAGAATGCAGATGTAATGGCGCGGGTGCTGGCCCATTACAACGAAACCTCGTCAAAGGTTTTGGAGACCATATACGACACCGTGGCAGATGATTTTTCCCACTACTACCGCCTGATTAATCACGAAGACGAAGCAGGTTTTCGTGGAGAGCTTTCGTCTGCGCCTGCAAAGCTAAACTTCGATGTCGATTTTTATGGCCGTGGCCTGTTTCCGCCGGGCGCATATCATAGTGAGGGACACCAAGACGGCATGGGTCTGTGCCTGTACTTGGCGCTTATGAAGCACACGCTAGGCGACCGCTTTACGTTCGCCGTTCTCGATGATGTCCTTATGTCAGTAGACACTGGCCATAGAAAGGAAGTCTGCCGTCTTTTGAAAACGGAATTTCCGAAAACGCAATTTATTTTGACCACACACGACCGAGTGTGGCTCCAATATATGAAGACCGAGGGCCTCATCGGGAAGAGTCAACAGTTTAGTAGTTGGAGCGTTGATAGCGGTCCGCGAATTTGGGATGACACGGACGTTTGGGCAGAAATAGATGCGAAGCTCGGTAAGAACGATGTATCCGGAGCAGCGCACACCTTACGCCGATATCTGGAGTACATTTCCTCGATACTAGCGGATAGTTTGCGGGCCCCTGTCGAGTATCGTGGGGACGCGCGATACGATTTAGGACAATTGTTCCCTCCGACGATCAAGAAATGGAGAAAGCTGTTAGAAAAGGGCGAGAAGGCCGCGAAATATTGGAAGAAGGATGAGGACGCGCAGCGCCTTAAAACAGTTATTGAGGAGGCCGCAACGTTAGTAGATAAAGCAAACACCGATAACTGGGCGATTAATCCTTCCGTTCATTTCAATGAGTGGGAAAATTTCGAACCCGATGAATTCAAGCAGGTATCAGAGTCTTTGCGCGAACTCCTTGCGAGATTGCAGTGCCAAGAGCCAGTATGCCGTTCGTTTGTGTACTTAACACCGAAAGGGGGGACTCCCGAAGCGCTGCGATGCAATTGCGGGAGCGTGAATATCAACTTGAAAGCGGGCTCGTGAATCGATTGGTCTATTCGGCGGCTCCCGCAACTGCGGTCGAGAATGGATAAGATTGCGCGCCATTACTTGAACTCCTCTGGGTTTTCCTTTTATTGCCTGGGTGGTCTGCGTGATCTCCGATGAATTGATGATATTTCTTCGGGGGCCGGCTTACGGTTACCGGCGCTGTGACCGGCGTTCTGACGGGGGGCAATAAATGGAGTTTCTTAGAAGCCGGCCGCTGCTTCAAAAGCTGAGTGCGAATTTCGCACGCAAGCACTTCTGCCATAAGAGAGGGAACAGCATTTGCTAGCATCCGCTAAATCTCCGTTCACCCGCAATCAAAGGTTAGACCGCCTGGAAATGTTTGAATGCGGCACATTTCGTGCGCCGTAAGCTTCCGGTTATCCCAGTGAAAAGGGCCAACGGCGGAGTCGGGCGATCGGAGCCTTTCTCTGCTCCTGCCCCACATGATCGCGAGGAAGAAAGGCGCTCAATGGATGGGGTGGATTTCCATTTGGATGGAGGACGATGATGCATACTCAGTGCGGAATCCGTCGAAATGCATGATGGCGCCGCGAAATCACCTGCGCGCAAATTAACGAGTCCCCCTGCAGTATCAAGTGAAGGCTTCTTCGGTATGCTCAAGCGCGAGCGCGTGAATCGTCGTTGCTACCAGAGCCACGCCGAGGCACGCGCGGATGTGTTCGACTATATCGAGCGGTTCTATAACCTTGCTCGAGAGCGTCGCTTAGCGGTACTGGAGGCCGCTAAGCGCCCCTTAACCAACCTGTCCGTGGAAACGGGGTAAAACCCGGTCGCACTCTCACTCTTCGGTGGTTCTCCCCAACAGACGCCAATCTCAATATCCAACCCTAGCTCCAGTCCAAGCACTTCTGATGCTGAGTTGATCTTTCCCGCCCCTTCCGTACCTATATAACCCCCTCCCGTGATTGATACCCCACCGACGATTGCGGCGTCGAATTCTACCACCCCATACAAACCGAGCAGCCCGTGCGGATCGATGTACTTCAGTGGATTGCTGCTGGCGTAGGCGTAAGTGTTCAGCCCGCCGGCCAGTCCTATTGGATCACTTTGGAGAAAGGTACGATGCCAGTTACTCTTCAGAACGTGATAATAACCATATTGCGGCAAATACAAACGCGACCAATGCACTCCCGAATAGCAACTTTTCAGAATCCGACATGAGCGGGCGCATCACGTCCCGATAGGTGATAACGGGAACAATAACGATCGCGGCCAATCCTAGTGATGCATGCATAGCTACTAGAATATTTCGTACCTTAGAACTCCGAATATTTCCTCGAATGCTTTTGAGTGCAAAGGTGTACCCTAGGAACGCCAGCGCAAGCGCGTACGGTACCAACAGGCTATAAACATACACTTTCAGCCACCTGTTCACCCATCAGTTATTCACAACCTTGTTTCTTTCGACATTGGTGTGCACCCGGATGCTTTGCGCAGAACGATGATGCCGGGGGGGCGTTTAACAAATCTCCAACATCAAATAGCAATTGGGTTTCAGCAGCAATCGAGCCTCCGATAAGTGCCTGGACCGTCATTGAGGCGCCACCCTTGCTCAAAGTAGCCGCGATAGCTCCTATTCCACCTGAGGCACCGGTAATTGCCGAAATTGCGGTGTCCCGGCCGAGACTATCACTTCCGCTGATCAAACCACTGGCGAGACTACCCGCAGCGCCTGCCGCAGCGTTTGCCGCCACGACAGAACCCGCAGCCCCCAGCGTCACACCAGCGAAGGCGCCACTCAAAGCCCCGGCGCCTGCGGCCACCGCGATATCACCTGCGGAGCCTCCTTTCAATGCCGTGCTTACTCCAGCTGTGACCCCACCAATTACTGCACCTATTGCTGCAGCTGTGGCGTGGACCGGAGTAGCGCCCTCCCGGTCTACATAGCTCAGTGGATTATTCAGTGCATAGGCATAAGTGTTGAGCCCGCCAGCAAGGCCTATTGGGTCACTTTGTAGATATCGCCCCGTATCAGGGTCGTAGTCGCGATAATAGTTGTAATAGATCCCGTCAGCCTCACGAAATTGCCCAGGGAACGCGAGATGATGATCGATTGTGCCGGCAGGCTTGTAGCTAAAGGGGTCAGAAGGGTACCGCCAGCCCACCGCATTACCCATGTCGTCAGTAGTCAGATCAGGCACATTCAACTGGTCCGCGTGCAAGTAATAGAGCGCAGGACTACCCCCTCCACTACTTCCCGAGTACTTGATGAAAGCGATCGGGACCGCCCCCATGTAAACATACTCGTAGGCCCACCCATTCTCTTCCCGAACTGCCAGCAGCCGTCCTGCTTCATCGTATAAATACACCCGATCCGAGTGCGGTCCAGTGTTCGCGATTCGAACGCCCCGCTGGCCGAGGCCGTTGTAGCGGTACTCATGAGAAAATCCGAAGATACCAGCGAGCTGAGAGTTCTTAATCCTCCCATTATCCCCATAGGTGAGCGTCAGACTCGATATTGGCTTATTGATTTGTGTGATATTGCCGGCTGCGTCAATGGTAAACGACCGCGCCGTCTGCGCCTCATCACAACCGATGCAATACGGCCCGATCGAAGTAATTCGATTTGTTGCCGATTGGTAGTAGTAATTCGACCGCTCTATGCCTCCGCTGCTGTCATAGGCGTAGTACGTCCGGTTACTGTTATTGTCGTAATTATGGCTCCAACGAGCCCATACGCTGAGTTCATCCGGGGCCCAATCAGATCCCTTTAGGTGCGAAGCACCGTCGTACCAAAAGCTGTAATCGTCAAGATAACCTGGTCCATCGATCTCGTCGCGGTTCCCTGCCGCATCAAAAGTTATCGCAGAATCAATTAATGCCGTCTCGCCGACTTTCTCTACTCTTCGATGTGTGACTTGATAGTCGCCATCAAGCGTGCGGGTCGTTACAAGTCCGTTTGCATGCTCCATGTAACGATACGGCCCGAAAGGGACATACTCGACGTTTGAGACGATGTCTAGTTCTGACCCACCGATTGAGTACTTGACCGTGTGAACCAAATCGTTACTGATAGAAGTCGACGCCTCTCGATAATATGAAATCTCCAATCCAGAAGGGTAGGTAATCCGATCGAGACGGTTCGCATTGTCATAGCTATAACTTATCGGGTAGTTGGCACCATCAATGACAGTGTTCTTACAGATTACGTTACCGCGTCCGTCATACACATACTGCGTTGTACCCGCCTCATCCGAAAAAGATGTCAGCCGCCCAGTTCCATTACGCGCTGAAGGCCCACACGAGGCGATGTTTGAAGTCTCATCATACGTATAGCTGACATTCTCAGGGTTATTCATCTCGTCTTCATACGTGATTGCCGTTCTTCTCCCAAGGCCATCGTAACGGTACGTTCGCTTAACGCCTCGCCCATCAGTAACAGACAGTATATGACCGCTCGCATCGTAGCTGTGAAGCGAATGTCCTGTATCTGCGCTTAGGATCTCGCGCAGATCTCCAAATCCATCGAAATCATAAGTCGTCTCGACCCCGTTCGGGACAATCAAATCCGTCACACCCGTTTGTACAGACGTCACGTCACCAAAGATGTTGTACCCATAAAGTGTATATGCGCCATTCTCGTCTCTTGCCGTGACTACTCGGTCTAACGCGTCATACTGTAGCTGAACGTAAAGTGTCGGTGAGCTGGGATTGCTGTCACGTGGATCAATAATCCGTTCGATGTTGTCATTATCGTCGTACTCGATGGTTCGGGTATCATTCACGCCGTTCACTAACTCTCGGAGACGCGAGAGGCCATCGTATTCGAGAGTCTTTGAATAACGCACGACAGCGCCTTCTTTGAGCGAGACAGAAACAGGGTTGCCAAGCGAGCTCGGAACAGACGAAATCGCGTGACCAACGTCGTTAGTGACGGCTGTTACCCGGCGAGCATCGTCATATCCATACTCGGTAGTTTCTAACATCGGGTTGATCACATCGGTTATGAGTCCCCGCGCGTCCCGAAGATAGGTCGTAATCTGACCGTCCTCCGAGAGGGTACGCAACCAACCTCGAGCGTAGTAACTAAAGACGTAAGGAGTGCCCTCCATCGACGTCAGCTCAAGCGGGCGCCCATTCAAGTCGTACTTTGTAATCTCGATGAACAGTCCTTCTGGAAAATTAATCTTCTTGAGATCGCCTACCGCGTAGAAGCCAGATGACGCGTTCTCGTAGTATTCATAGGTGACAACATCGGTTTCACCCGGATTGTTTGTGCGCGGCCCGTCAATGGATTTTAGGAGACCAGTCAGAGCCGACGGATCACCTGGATCGTCGCCGAAATAGGTCAGGGTAGTGGTTCGTTGTAGAGATGACTGCACATCAGTCACGGTAACGCTTCGGACTAGGCCATCAACTCCGTATGTCGGGTCTACGGTTCGGATAGCAACCCAATCGAAACCGGAATCATCACAGTCTTGGGGGGGCGTGGACGCAGAGGGATTTAGCGGGGCATACCACGTTCTAAGCTCTGGCTTTGATAGCGACGCGTGCCATTCGGTCACTATTTTCCTATAAGCGTGGGGCGTGTTGGTTGGATCGCCCGATATTCCTTCTACAAGGCAGGTCTGGAATCCTCGCTCATTGTATTTGAAGTACGTCTTATTGCCCTTGTAGTCGCTATAACTTACGGGGAATCCGTTGGTCGGATCGCGCTCGTAGCTCGCGGTAGCGGGCCCACCACACGTTGGACAATCTCGAGTTATCGACGTGAGCTTCCCGACGGGATTCTGCGCCCCCAGATCCATGTCCTCGAAGAAGTACTCAAGCTCCCCGCCTTCACCCGTCTGTACGTAGGTGGTCCAGCTTAGCCCTGTCGCTGGCGGCAAAGAGTATCCTAGTAAGTACTGATTTGCTCCGCCGGCGCCGGTCGTAGAGATTGGCAATCCCGAACCATTGCCGTTTCCGGCCGGCAATAATTCGTACTCTACGAACTGGACGTCAGATTCATCGGTGATCGAAGTAATGAGGTTTGTCTGCCCACTTTCCGTAGCAAACCCGAATTCGATAAGCGGGTTGTTTTCCGGAATCAGATCCTCGTCTGGGTAGATGACTTTAGTCAGTCGATCTCCTCCCGGCACATTTTCGTACTGATATACAACCTCCTTACCAGACGGATAGATCAGCTTCTCGATTTTTGAGTAAAAAGCATTCCATTCGAATTGAATCTCTCTGCCCGACCGCTCATGACGTACGGTAGTTACCGCGTAGTAGTCGTCATCCGGCGCCTGATTTGGCTCAGAGTCATTCGATGCATACTCAAGTGTAAGAGTATTACCTTCCTGGTCGGTGATATCTATAAGCCGCCCTTTGCTGTTATACCGTTCAGTGTTCCCGGTCTTTGCCTCGACGTAGTGCCACGTTGCCACACCATCATTAACGTACAGTAGCTTGTCACGTACGCTGTTTATCTGAGGAATCCAGACGTCGTCATCATCGAAGTCGAAGAACACGTACTGTCTACCGTCTGGCCGCTCGACAAGAACGCTCTCCGAACACCACGTGGGTCGCCAGAAGACAGCGCGATGATAGCTGTGCGACCAATTTACATTTTGGCCACCTCTAAGCCCGCTCGAGAAATGGGTGGCATCAGGCCAACAACTTATCGAGAAGGTCTTCTTTTGTAGGCTGTAATAGCGCTCAAATTTGAGTGGGAGGACTCCCACGCCGTCGTAGTCGACTTGATGGATAAGCACGTTCCCAGTGCCGGGATCGACTGGATCGCCCAACGGCTCATAGCCGCCAGGTTCTTCTGAGGGATCTCCCCTTACCGATGGATCTGCGTTTAGCGGACCGTCCCCGGTTCCGCCTCCACCGCCGACACAGCCGGTGCTCCCGCATGCAAAGCTCTCGATTGTGCCAAGCAGGAAAAGACCGAAGATCAGGTAGAGGAAGATACGCCGACAGGTGATACTTAAGGTCTTCATGCCGGGGTGTAGGAAACGCGCCATTGGTAACTCCATTCGAAGGTCCCCTCCGCTCTACAGCTTGGGCTACGCAATTGCACGAGCCACATTCCCGTACAGACCTGTATGTCGCCACAAGCGTTCCAGCAAGCTCCAAGAGCGCGCATCGCCATTTTGGAGTCAAAGCCCATCAATCCGCGGATCGTTATATGCTTGTGCTTAGAAACAGCATGTTTCGCCCTCCTATTGGAAGCTACCCGGAGTTCATTACAGGATTGTGTCGGTTTTGCGTTGAGCCATTGTGCCGCTAGTCAGGCAACAAGGGCGTGTAAACGCAGTATCAGAAAACTACGACGGCGAGCTCGATTCATCAGAGCTAGTTGGGTTAAGCGAATCCGCCACCTTTCTGTGTTGCTGAGTGCGAAGCGACACCCAGAGTCATACTTCGTTCGGGCTCTTTCTTGATGAAATGCACATGTCACTGCCAATCGCTAGGTTGATGGTCGTAACTGGTTTCCACGGTTCCGAATCCATGCTCGATTTGAACCTCACGCGGAAAGTGCGACATTTCTACGGCTCAGTAGGAGACTTGTGGTATTCCGTGCGTCCTCGGCCGTAAACTCGTGCCTGTGAATGACTGTAGTGTCGCGATTCTGTAACGTGAAAAATGTACCCTTTAAGCGAAGTTGGCGGCCGGTCAGACATTTCCGTCGCGTAATTGGCTTGGGTCCTTTGGAGCAGCACAAGATGAAACGACCTTTTCCGCCGTTCATGCTATTTATCGGGGCAATCTTCTTCGCGCCGCACGGAAATGCGAAGTGCTGGGTTGACGCTGATTGTGTGTCATCCCACTTCTGTCGATGCACAACTCTCTCCGTCGAAAGCGCGATGCACTGTGATGCCGAGGGAGGCTATTGCCTACCGCGCAAGTTGCGGGTCGGAGAACAAAACAAGACGGTTCTGGACTCACCGCCGAATTCGCAAGCCAGGGCATCGGCACTTTCGGACAGGTTACAGGAGCTCCGCAGAGGATCGTCTATAGCGCCCGCGCGATAGTCGGTGAAGCCGACAGTCGCCAAAGAGCTTGTACTCGATGCGGTGGTGATGGCGGTGTGGCGACGCAGCCCGTGGTCGCCTGTCGTGACACACCTCAATCAACGTCCGCAGTGACTGTTCGACGCGAGAGGGTGACGCCATGGGACTTCGTGTTTTAGGCATCGGGCGAATCAGGTAGAGATGACATCATTTTTTCCAGTGATTCAACAGGCCTTTCAAATTTCACTCCAGAATGAATCAACGCCTTCAGGACGGCTCTTCCGAAAACGAATTTCAGATGGTCAAGCGAAGCGCCTGTCAACTCACGCGTGTCCACCTCAATAGCAAGAGGTAGGTCACCGTATTTTTTGTTGATCGCTTGATAGCTAGGCTTGTCGTCATTTTTTGGCCCGTAGCGAACAGCAATAGTCACCCATGAAAACGGCGCATCGTCGAGATAGCCAGATTCGACCATCACCTTTTCAATAGCATCTCGTACCGCCATCAATGCCTTTGCGTCAAAACGATTATTCTTTTGTTTGGTCAGGGCGATCCCGTTTAAGCCCAACTTTCGATTGTGTGGGGGTTTCGCAATCATCGGTTTGTATTGTTTCTCGGCAATTTATCTTGCCCATACCTCCGTCGGAAGCGCGCGATTAAAACTCATTGAAGGACATACCATGTCCCCCGGCCGGCCCCATGGCGTGTGAGCAGCTGCTTGTCGACGAGCGCAGATACGTGGCCCTTTATGGTGTTGCGGCTAACCCCGGTTATCTTGGTGATTTCGGCAACTGTTACGCGGCCACGTTCGCGGCACAGTTCGAGTATTTGTGCTGATAGCTCGGGTAGGTCGCCGATGAGCAGGCGCTCCCGCTCAATCTTCCTCTCCAGCCTGTCCTTCTGCTGTTTGAGCGCAGTCAGGAAGTAGAGCAGCCACGGCTGCCAATCCGGACTGTCCCCGCGAATTTGGCCTTGCGTACGGCGTAGAGCCAGGTAGTAGGCTTCTTTGCTGTGCTCAATGACGCTTTCCAGTGAGCTGTACAGCACGTAGGCATACCCTGCACGCAGCAGCAGCAAGGTCGTGAGGACGCGCGATAGGCGGCCATTGCCATCCTGAAACGGATGGATGGCAAGAAACATCACGATGAAGACGCCGATGCAAAGCAGGGGGTGAAGTTCCCTCTCACGAAGCGCGTCCTGCATCCAAGTCACCAGTTCGGCCATCAGGCGCGGGGTGTCGAAGGGCGTCGCCGTTTCGAAAACGATCCCCATGCTCTCGCCGTCCTCGCCGAACGCTTCGACATGATTGGCCAGGGTCTTGTATTCCCCGCGGTGCCGCTCGTCCTTCTCGGAGTATTTCAGGAGGTCGCGATGAAGCTGCTTGACGTGGTTTTCGGTGAGTTCAATTTCGTGGGATTGCGCAAAAACCAGTTCCATGACTTCAGCGTAACCCGCGACTTCCTGCTCGTCGCGGGTGGTGAAGTCCTTGATATCGAGGTTCGATAGTAGCCGCTCGACCTCACGGTCGGAGAGTTTCGCGCCCTCGATGCGGGTCGACGAGCCGATGCTCTCAATCGTCGCGACGCGCCGCAAACCTGACAGGCGGTCGGGTGCGAGGCGGCCCAAGGCGCGCCATGCGCCCTTGAACTCATCGAGTTCGGCAATTAACGCCAGCAGTTCGGGCGTGATTATCAGCGTTGAAAGGTTCACCAAGCCAGCCATTTATCCATCCATTTCCATCCGAATGACTATGGCACGCCACCATCCAATTGTCCATCCATTTCCATCCGATTGGGAAAGCGACGTCATTGCAAGGGCTTAGCGCTCGTAATCTCGTCCGCGGTCTCGGGCACGCGGGCGAGCGCGGGGTAGATTTCGGGTCGGTGCGGCCACCCCGCTGAAGTGCTCGCGGAGACGAGTTGATGGGTCGCGAGTACTTTCCTGAAAGCGTGCCAAGTCTTGATGTAGCTGCTCGATTTCGCGTGCGTGGCAGCGCCGCTGCTCGCGTATCTCGACGTGTAAGGACTGGCGCTCTTCCAGATGCTCGACGATGAGCCCGTCACGCTCTGCCCGGTCACGGTAGAAGGCAAGCAGGGCTTCCCGCTCATTCTGCCGCCGTACCTTCTGATGCTTGCCGGTCAGGTGGTCCCAGATAGACCGCAGGCCCTTGGATAGTCGCCGGGTGCGCTCTGCCGTCTCGCGCGCCCAGCGCTGCTCTTGCTTTCTGACGAGTTCAGCACGTTCGTGCCGCTGGCGCTCGATCGTCTTCCGCAATGCAGCACGCAGCTTGGCTATGTCAGCCGCTTGCCTGTCTTCCACTTCTTTGACATGGCGCCTGAGCATGTCGGTCATACGGCCGGCCATGGCGGCCTTGGCCTCATCCACGGAGGGCAGCGCTTTCGCATCGCCCAGCCGCTCTCGCACTTGTTTCGTGCGCATACCGACATACTTGGCGATGGCATAGACCTCGCCCTGGACATCGACCGCGACATACCCGCGCCGGTCACCGCGGGCAAGGGTGAAACCCCGTGCCTGCAGCGCACTGGCAAACGCCTTCCCGGAATCCGACGCCACCCAGCATTCCTGGAACAGGGATTTGAGTGCCTTGGGGTCACGCCCCGCCCGCTTGGCCTGCTGCCACTCGGCGAGCGTGTAGGTGGCCGGGTCACGTTCTTTGCTGTTGATGAAGCCTCTGGGCATCGTCCAGCCATGCTCGAGGAACAGCTCCCTGCCGACCTCGCGCAGCTTGCGCTTGTAGTGCGCCATGTTGATGGCTTTCATGGCACTCGCATCGATGCGAGACCAGACGGCATGGGCGTGGCGCCGGCCGTCTTTCTCGTGGAAGACAATCGCGCGCGGCTGGCCGGACAGGCCGAGCCGCGCTTCGGCCTTGTCCACGGCCGCTTCGAAGATCTCGTTACCGACAGATTCGTCCCGCGGCGGATTGAGACTCAGGGAAAACAGGAACTGCTTGGCCTTGGTCCCGCGCCTGATCGCATAGGCTTCGTGGAAGGCGGCATCGAGATCTTCGCCGACGAAGCCGCGCAGTTCATGGATCTCCACATGCTCGTTCTCATGGCCGTTCATCAGGTGGGCGGCGAGCTGCTTGCCGCCAGCGCGTTGGGAGCCCACCAGGATCATGATTTCAGGCCCAGGGCGGTCATCAAGATCTGCCGCATCCAGCGGATTTCCTGACAGGCGTCGGTGAGCTCCTTTTCTACTCCCTCATCAACCGGCAGGGCGCCGCAATTGGCGGCTTTGGCGAGCTGGTTGAGGTTGCTCGACAGACGCAGGCTGCCCAGCAGCGCCAGGAGCTGAGCGAGGGCTTGTTGGTCTTGGATGGGCCGGAAGGACTGACAGGGCCTTTTCGGGGCCTTGCCGTCAAACAGGCGGCTGCGAATGTAGGCGCCCAGCGGCTGTATTCCGGCCTCGGCTTCCAGTTGCGCGCGCTCTGCGGCGGTCAGGCGCAGTGAGAACGGCGGCGGTCGCTTGCGCGGCTTGGTTTCTCGCGGAACGTCTGGGCGGGCGGCAGTCTGGAATTGTGGTCCTACCTGTAATGCGCGGCGCTGGCTTTCAGGGGCACTCATGGCGATGGCCCTCGGAAGTGCGGCGCGTTGTTCTTCAGGTAGTTATTCCAGTTTTCGAGTGACTCGAAGAGTTCATCTGCGCTCCCTTCATCTAGGCCTTTCCGGTTCGAAGTTTCTCCGGTTTGGCCCACCAATATTTCCTTTGTGCATCAATGTGTTGAAGCGGTCTTGGACTCCGGCGCCACGATGTCCATCGAATGACCGTGACCAAATCGCGACGCTGGAAGGCAGGGCCTGCATAACGCACCTCATGCTGAATCAATACGTTGTCGTCGCTTCCAGCCAGACTCCCCTGCCGATCCACTGCAGGGGCGCTGCGCCTCTTTTTGCTACACCACTTCCCAAATCACGCTGATCCCAACCAACGGCACCTGACCATTTGGTAAGGTCGGGATAATGCGAGGACTCCATTTGCCGCGTTGCCACTTTGCCACAACCGCTGGGGGTTGGACCGCGAACCACAAGAGGACACGCCGCCGGCACCGCAGCCGTTCGGCGCGAATGGAGATCGCCGAATGCCGACGTGACACTGACGCCCTGAGCGGAATCAATCTTTGGTGTTCAACGCGCGCTTGGCTTTCGATAAAAATGGCAAGACATAAGAGGCTGGACCCGCGGGCCTCGTCTGCTACCCTCCTCGGCCCCGCTTGGCCGGTGTCACCCGTACCCGGTATTCGCTTTTGGGCGCAAACATACCGTGGAATCGGTTCAGATTCGCCCGCCGTTTCGGCACCAGAGCTGCCAGTGCATTCAGCAGTTAGTCATCCGCTACAAGTGCATCGAAGTACACCCGCTCGTACTTACCATCACTGGACTCATGACGCAGGATAGCTCGCATTTTGATCATGAGACTTCCGAAGCGCGCGTCTAGCTTCTCTTTCGCTTCTTTAGTAATCAGAAGAACGTGCCCATGGCCGGAGCGTTCCTTGAAGCTGTTCTCCGGATAGCCGAGCCCGTCCATCCAGATACGCGTCGTTGTAACGAGCTTTTCTTCGGCGTCGTAAATATCAAACGGACGTTTTCGCGAGCGCCTCCAGCCGAACTCATCGAGAATGCGTTGGTTCAAGGTCAGAATTGGATCGCGTAGATCTCCATACATCCGGTCGTCGACAGTGCAAAGCATCGCACCATCGCGATCCTTCATCATCGAGTCTAGATTGTCGAGATCCATGGCTCTTGCCATACCGAACAGATGCTCATCGGGTCCACAAGCCCATTCAAGATCGGGCAGTGATGTACGGACTACCGAACATCTCTTCCAGTTTCCAACGAATGCAAACTCCGCTTGTTCAGCGAGAACGAAAAATCCATCAGCGACGGGCACGAAGGAATTTTCCGGGCCCCACTGAAGCCACGTATCCGCTTCGATCCTCCAATGATCGATCTTGGGCAGAGCTGCAGGAACAATCCAGTCAGGTCGTGGCTCACGCGGGATCTCATGGCGAGAAAAGTGCGCTCCTCCCAATTCAGGCCAAAGAACCTGGAAGACACTGAGGTCGAATTGGCCCGCCATTGTGAGCTCTTCTATGACCTTCCCGAGGGAAACCAGAGCGCAATACGGCATAAGCCGCGCGTAAGAAAAACGGAGATCGAGGCTCTTGAGGTCGATAGCAAGCTGCTTCTCGGCGACGGGCCCAAATGCCTCCTCGCCGCCACCCTCGCGCATGAACTCAGCGCATCGCCTTCGGATCGCTTCAACTTCAAGTCCTGAAGCGCGGGAGACCATCTTGATCTCGTAACCAAGCGCAGTCGTCCAGAACCATGGATCATCAATCCAGAATTTCGAATCCGGCTCCACACCTGCGGGGAGCTCGAACTTTTCTGCGTTTTCATCGCCGAGGACTGCGATCTCGTAGAACACTGGCAGGTCTTGTGAAGGCACATCGAATGCTATCTCGAAGCAATGGAGAATATTTCGCGCAACATTGGTGACTACCGCGTCTCGGGAAAGAGAGAGATCGCGCGCGTAGCTTATGAGAATGTCTTTGCAAGCTGCGTTGTCAACTAGCTTCCAAAGGATCGCTGATAGCTCGCGGTGGCACTTCTCTTCGCTTACCAACATCCCGGCAATCACATTGAATAGCTGCAGCCCTGCGGGAGCCGCAGCCAAATCGAGCAAGCTTTCGCGGAGCCTATCCGTGAGTGGGTAGCAAAGAAGCGAGAATCCGATTCGAAAAATGTGTCCGATCAACTCCTCGTGCGAGGAGACGTCATTGAGCATCTCGATAGGTTCTGTAGCGCCGTATTCTCGGTAGACTGAGAGGTGATCCAGAACTTGCATCCACACCTTGTCCCAGGCCGCGTCGGGGGCAACTAGGTCGATTACTTCAACAAGATCTGGCAGCACCATCTGCGCCGACGCCCTTCCATAGGCCAAGTCGTTCACGATCGAACCAAACCCTTGTTCTTGGCTCGCTTCACCGTCGCGTTTTCTACGCAACTTTTGAAACGCGATCTTCTCTCCGCCAAGCCAGACTGACCGGCTACCTGTTAGGGCGCATTTTTCGGCAACGACATAAATTTCATCTGCTTTCTCCTTTGAACCAAGATCCATCAGACGCGATGTCGCCGCAATCGCAAACTTTGCGTCCTCCAGAACGATCGGACGCTCGTTCAGAAACGCCTCTACTTCCGCGAGCGATGCCGTTTCGAGGAGATCGGTCGCGCGCCGCGCATATGAGTAGTCGACATGCCTCCTCCCGTAGGATGCAACACCATCATTTGCGGCCACGAGTTCAGGCAGGGACTTAATCGCGTTCAGCTTCTTCTCGTCCTCATCGAATGATGATGAACCACCTCCTTCCTGTGGTCCTTCGTTTCGGATCTCGGCAAGTTCGCGCTCTGCACGTTCAAGTGCATGATCGAGTAATTTGTTATCGTTCGTCGCCACGTCGTCGAGGCGAGAGAGCAAAGCCGATTCGTAGGACGTATCAGCGAACATCTGCGCGCACGTAACAAAGGCGTTCTCCGCCTCCTCTCTCACAGCTTCCGGCAGCCGGTCGTAAATTGGGGCTATCGCTTCATAGGCATCATCTCCAGCAAAGGGTACAACGAGCCTGCCGTAGAGCGTAAAGCATTGCTCGGCTAGATCTGACCGCTCAAGTACGATGCCGTGTAAGGTGGCAGCAACGATATCCGCCCAACTTACAAGGCGGGTTCCGATGACATTTGAGATGATCCCTGCGCAATGACCAGGTGCCCGGGCCGCATTCTTTAGTAGCCCATAGGAAACACGATGACCTGTGTCGCTTCCTTCTGTATCGGAGAGGCCGATGACAAATCGCGCGAACTTTAGAGCTAGTTCACCCGCGCGATCACGCACCGTATTGCATGCCCGCTCGAAAGCTTCATTCCAGAAGACGTATTGCGGCTCCTTCTTCGCCGCAAGCCAGTACCCGCAGGTATCGTTGTGAATTAGAGCCAGTTCGGCCTTCCCCTGATCCGCCGCATCGATCTCTGCTAGAGCCGTCGCAAGATCCACACGTAACTCAACCGCGGAGTGCGGTGAGTACTCTGTCTCGATGAGGCGGTCTAGGTATCTCACCCTCTCAAGCGCTTTGTCCTGATCACCGTTTACGCCATAAACCTCCCTCGCGAACGTTAACCTGAACGGCGTAAAGCGAAGCCGCGTATCATCTCGCGTGCAAAGTCGTCCTACCTGCTCTTCGAGGGCCTCAAGCGTTGCACCACTATGAAGCGCCGAAATCCGAACAAGCGTCTTTGCGTACCACTTCAAGCTATCGCCCGAGAGCGGTTCAAGGGATTGGTGCTTCTCACCCGAGTCAGCGAGAGCCACGAAAAGACAACTCTTGATCACCTCTTCCTTGACCGGGACGTCACGGGGATCACTTGCCAACTCCAACTTGCCCTGCAAGCGGCCTAATCGTATGACGTTCTCCAACACCTTGTTCTGAAACTCATCTTCGTCAGACGCCTCAAAGAGAACGTCTATACCGAGGTGCTCACTCAGTCGTGCAACCGAAAAGGTACTCGCGAGGAGCCCGCCGATATGCTCGCGGTAGCCGTATTCACGAAAGTTGACGCTTGCGCTAACACGAACATTCTCGAGGAAGCTCCGCGCGAGATCGTGATCTCCTTGCTCGAATGCAACACGGGCGCACACCCGCGAGCTAGGTATAGACAGATCAGGAGCTTGTTCAGCGAGCCGTGCCAGCAATCCTCTAACGCGCTCGCTGCCTTCTGCGTGATTCAGGTAGTTTGCCGCTTGGACGAGCAGAGCGGTCTTTGCCCCCTCCTCTATGCCGATCTCGGCACAGAGCTGGTCGATGTCGGTCGTTGGATCGTCATATATGATGCCGCGGGCAAGAACGAATTTGAGGTTATCTGTAGGGTCGTACTCAAAGAGGTCATCGAAAGGTAGACCAGCAACGATCTCAAGGATGTTCTCTATGCTGCGAAAGCGATGAGCGCGCTCGATCCAGTCATATAGACCTTGTAGCTCGGGATTACGGATTGACTGATTACCTTGTCCGAAGAAATACTCGGCTGGCTCGATTACTTCAAAAAGATATCGCGCGCGAACGAAATCCTCTCGCTCCTGAAGCTCATCCAGGAGCGCAAACGCACCGTCGGTTGCGTCGCCATCCGCTATCGCGGTTTCGAAAGCGCGATCTAGTTCCTCAAAAGTAAGATAGGTTTCGACAAGGTCAATCTGACTGATAGCCTCTAGGCGATAGTCGATTTCTTTTTCGGCCAACATCAGTTGAATGAGTTTTGGTAGTTCTTCCTTACCATTGATCGCGCCGTATGCAAGACGAAGGTCAACGTAAACGTCCTTGCCTGGACGAAACTCCTCTAAGTGCTTCCGGAAGAGGGCTGGCGTAGCCAGTTCCTTTACAGCTTGCTTGTCTCCAGTGCGAGAACGATAGCGCAGCTCAAGCCAGTGCTGATCGCTTGCACTATCGGCACGCGCAGCAACTTCTGCCAGCTCTGAATACAGGGCAGCATCGACGCTCGGGTCTTCCTGCCCGAAACGCTTTTTGGTTTCGTGGCCTAAGAATACGCGGAAGCTGTTGTGAAAGATGCTCCATTTTCCTGACTTCAAGCCGGAGAGCAAGAACCCGGCTTGCTTACGAACGCTCTCAACGGCCGCATCATTGACAACGCTTGCGAGCTCCGCCGGTGAGATTTTGTTATCCGCCCTCGCGAGCAGTCCGAGAACGTGCTTTGCATCATCGTCTGGATGGAGCCCTCTCCAGACGAGCTCATACATCTTCTCAACGTTGGTGCCGATTTCATCCGAGGATAGGAGGTAATCAGCCTCCTCTTTGGTTTCGGTCTCTGAGAGTTTTTCGATGTAGTAGCGGGCCAAAAGTGGATGACCTGCGCATACATCGTAGAGTGCTTGCCGATCAACATGCTCTGGTAGTTCAGCCTTGTCGGCCATATCGAAGATGGCCTGTCTTGGCAGAGGGACCATCTCAACGCACCGATCCCCGGCTGATGCTTGTTGAACAACTCTGGGAGCCAATCCATCAAGCTCTAGGTATTGCGAGCCGAGAATGAATAGAACTCCATCGGGAACGCTTTGTGGAGGTGGCAGGATCGACAGAAGATTGTGCTGCGGGTTTTCTTCCCGCTGAATGTGGTCCAGACCGTCGACGATGATGAGCGTCTTTTGACCTTTTTCCCGGAATAGCTCTTTAGCCTCTTCGAGTTGTCTTAAGAACTCCCCGCGAAGCTGTTCCTCATCCGCAAATCGCGAACGTGAAAAACCGAGCTTTTCTAGAGCGAATGTGACGTCATTGAGGAAGTCCATAGCCTCGGCTCTACCGAGACCGTGGCGTTCGTCAGGCACAAAGGCGAGATATCGCGCAACGCCATAGCGCGGCGTGGATGCAATAGCATGTTGCAGTGTTGTGGACTTTCCCGTACCTGGTGGACCAATAAGGCTTACGTATCCGGAACTGTGATCGTCAATCACACGCCTTAGGGCTTCCTCAACAGCAGGGTTGACCTGTACATCTCGATAAAGTGGAAAACTGTGCGATGCGCGAAGCCCAGAGATGCGGTTCCAACCAAGTTTGTCGACGAGCTCTTGCTCGGTCCAGACCTTCTTCGTACTCCGGTTTGCAACGATCTCAGGTATCAGATGCTTTATCTGTTGGGCTTTTTTCGCAGCGTATGAGTCAAGGTTCTCTATCTGACGCCTGGTGAGCTCACTCTGATCGTAGAATCTCAGCTGACAGAACATCTCGAAGAACTGCTTTTCTGGCAGCATCGAAACTGCCATAAGCTCGCGGATGAACGGCGCCCAAGGGGAATCTAGCAGCGCTTCCCGGCTTAGCTCAATCTCGGGGTCTGAGAGGAAAGCAAACAGCTGCGCACTATGACCAACATCGCCAAGTTTTTTCTTATCGTTGGTGGACGGATAACCTGGCAAGACATAACGAATGCAGATTCTCTTGTCAGGGTATTCCTCTCGAAGCGCGCTCCAGCTTTTTGCGATCTCGGCAATCAGACTGTTGCCGACAAGAACAGTTGCCATACTAAAGCGGTCGGGATAGGTCTGGGACTTGATCTGATAGGCGAGTAACTCGTGGCGGCTGATCGCGACAAGGTCATCGCAGATACCCGCAGCGTGATCACATACCGAAATCGCGTCAAGCTGGTTGTCCTGCAAGAGGCGCAGCAGGGCGCTGGCCGAAAACTCGTACTGAAAGAAATAGCCTCTGATGGCACTTTCTTCACCTGATGCTGGTGCGCGCTTCTTTGCCATCCAATTGCCTATCTGAACCTTTTGCTGTTCACTCCGAACTACCAGTGTGTGTCGCGCGACTTAGTCGGTCGGTGTTAACGCGGTGGGTGTCAGGTCTTGCCTTTTGACTCCAAATGGGGAACTGCCGGTGTCAGGACCTGCCTTTTGACTCAATAAGCAAAAAAGCCACGCGCGGCCCCGACCCGAAAGAGACCCCGCAAGCGGCAGGCCGAACCAGATCTCGTTTGCGGCCAGAATGGATCGCTGGACACGGCTACCGATAAACCTCACGGCGGTGCCTGACTACGATCACGAGAACAATGAGTTCGTTCTCGCGAATCTCGTAGATCACTCGGTACGCGCCCACTCGCACCCTGCGTAATCCGGACAGGTCGCCCTTCAGCGCCGAGCCTCGGTAGGGATTCTCGCGAAGCCCGTCGATCGCGTCGGCAATGCGGAGACGCTCGGATTTGGTAATCGCTTGCAGTTCTTTCTGCGCGCTCCGTTTAATCCGAACCGACCACTTCATCCCGCACTGCCTCCCAGTCCAGAACCGGATCGTTCGGATCCTGCAATCGCTCGAGCGCGAGCGACAGATCGTGGAAATCTTCGAGATAGCGCTCGATCGCGTGACGCACGATCTCGGCTCGCGAGCGATGCAGTCGGGATGCAGCTTTATCCAGTTCGGCGACCAGCTCGTCGGGAATGCGCGCGGTGATCTGGCTCACGGCAATCTTCCTGAATGTCATTGACAGTCAATGAACTTACCGAGCGTCGCTAGGAGGGTCAATAGCTGATGCCTCGCGCGCCGCCACGCGATGCACATCATGGTCAGCCCCCTATCCCGGTCGGCATACTGATCGGACTCCTCACGAAGGTGCTCAAACCAAGCCAAAGCTTCGTCCCGCTTACCACGTGAGCGATCATGGTCCTCGCGCCGACCGTGACCAAATCGTGACAAGCTCTGGTCATTCGCTGGCTCGTCCTGTCCTTCCTAGTCCATTTCGCGCGGGGCCGGGGGCGCTAACTTACTAATTTGAAAGGACCTGTAGAGCCGATTCGGCTTTCACACGGCAGGGGTCGCTGGTTCGATCCCAGCATCGCCCACCAAATAATACAATTAGTTAAAACGAATTCCTGCGTACGTATCTCGTCGTCCTAACTGCGATGGTGCACAGATGGTGCCGCGTCGCTACAGTTCAGGTCGCAAACGCCTCCCAGTCCCTGCCACGTTACGTGCCGGCCACCACGTCGCGTTGCCGACGCGTCTTGGCTATCGCGAGAGGATGCGCGAACGTCATTCGGACGCTACGCGCGGTGCGCATTCGACTCACAGCCCGCTTCTCGCAATCCTCCCAATCGTCAAGGGGGATTAACGACTGTGACGATTCTCAGCAGAATGACTTGGCCCGTGCTATTCGCGACAAGCCTTACCACGGCTCAGCCATCCGTCGCCGAAGACGGAGATTCGCCTCTGTTCCGCGACGTCGACGGGTGGCATCGAGCTGACCAACATCCAGGGCGTTTACTGGTCAAGTAAGTTCCGCCCGAGCGTCAGCGCCTGGGTCATCAATTTCAACGGCGGTTTCCAGGGGCCTGCCGAAGCGTTCACCACTTTTGCGTACGGATGGGCTGTTCGCTCGGGTGATGTCCGAGTCGTACCCATACCCGCGGCGGTCTGGATGTTCGGCAGCAGTTTGTTCGCATTCCTCGGTATAAGGAAAGCCGCACCGAATCTGATGCTTTGAGTGAATTTGTGCGTTCAAGACATCTTCACGCAGTTCCGTGTCCGGTGGGTGTCAGGTCTTACATTTTGACTCCAAATGGGGAGCTGCTGGTGTCAGGACCTGCCTTTTGACTCAACAAGCAAAAGCCACACACGGTCCCGCCCTGAAAGAGACCACGCAAGCGGCAGGCTGAACCAGATCTCGGCTGCGGCCACAATGGATCGCTGGACACGGCTACCGATAAACCTCACGGCGGTGCCTGACTACGATCACGAGAACAATGAGTTCGTTCTCGCGAATCTCGTAGATCACTCGGTACGTGCCCACTCGCACCCTGCGTAATCCGGACAGGTCGCCCTTCAGCGCCGAGCCGCGGTAGGGATTCTCGCGAAGCCCGTCGATCGCCTCGGCAATGCGGAGACGCTCGGATTTGGTAATCGCTTGCAGGTCTTTCTGCGCGCTCCGTTTAATCCGAACCGACCACTTCATCCCGAACTGCCTCCCAGTCCAGAACCGGATCGTTCGGATCCTGCAATCGCTCGAGCGCAAGCGACAGATCGCGGAAGTCTTCGAGATAGCGCTCGATCGCATGACGCACGATCTCGGCTCGCGAGCGGTGCAACCGGGATGCCGCCTTATCCAATTCGGCGACCAGCTCGTCGGGAATGCGCGCGGTGATCTGGCTCACGGCAATCTTCCTGAATGTCATTGACAGTCAATGAACTTACCGAGCGTCGCTAGGAGGGTCAATAGCTGATGCCTCGAGCGCCACGCGATGCCCATCATGGTCAGCCCCCTCTCCCGGTCGGCATAGTGATCGGACTCTACACGAAGGTGTTCAATCGGAGCCAAAAGCTTCGTCCCGCTTCCCACGTCAGCGATCACGGTCCCCGCGCCAACCGTGACCGAACCAGCCAGGAAATGACTAGAGTGTGTCAGGTTTTGGTCACGTTCATCGTTATGCCGATGTCGGCGGTAGTGTCGTTCCGCGACGTCAATTAACTCGGCGAGACCGGATCGACTGGTGTCGTGGTTTCTAACCGATTGATCTAATTGGTGGGCGATGCTGGGATCGAACCAGCGACCCCTGCCGTGTGAAGGCCGAACCGGCTGTATAGATCCTTTAAAGTCAAATAGTTAGTGCACCCGGCCCCATGCTAAGTGGAGTAAACTGGACGCGAGCAGCCAGCGAATGACCAGGGTTCGTCACGATAGAGCCGAATCGGCTTTCACACGGACCGTCGGGCCGATGCAGGTGTAGCCGTCCGCCGCGAGCAGGGCGAGCAGGGCGAGCAGGCGGTCGAGGGCGGCGCGGTCGAGATCGTCGGTAGGCGTGTCGCTCATCACGCCGGTCTTTTTAGCACCGCCGGCACGTACGCGACTTGCGCCGGGTCATGACAGGCCTCGGCTGGTTACCCGGCGCGCCGCCAGCGCAGAGGCGCACCGTGCGTGCGGGCTCACCGCCCGAGCCGCCTGTCACACCGGCCGTGCAAGCTGGCGGTGCACGGTGCAGATTCCGGCGTAATGCTGATCGGGATCACCGTTTCGGTATTGGCTTGGGTGTCTCGTCTGGCCCGGGTCCCGCGCGCAGCAAATACTGCCGCGACGCGTGAGCGGCATGCGACCCGCGCGAGACCCACATTCAACGAAACCGAGGGAGACACGAGCGATGCGCACTCTGGTCACCGTACTGTTGCTGTTGTTGTCCGGCGCGAGCGAGGCCGGCCTCATATCCGGCCTGCTCTACTCGACCGGCGATCGCCTGCGCAGCGTCGGTTTCGACGGCAGCAACTTCACCGGGGCGCTGACCGAGTTGGAATCGTTGTCACCGGAATGGACTGCGCTGTCCTACGATGCCGCCAGCGGCCAGCTGTTCTACGCCATCGACGGCCGCTTGCGCGTGGTCGGTTTCGACGGCACGCAATTCACCGGCGCGCTGACCGAACTCGAGCAGATATCACCGAACTGGACAGCGCTGTCCTACGATGTCGCCAACAGCCTCATGTACTACGCCATCGGCGACCGCCTGCGCGTGGTCGGTTTCGACGGCACGCAGTTCACCGGCGCCTTGACCGATCTCGAGGTGATCTCGCCGGATTGGACCGCGATGTCCTACGACGTCGACGCCGGTCTCATGTACTACGCCATCGGCGACCGCCTGCGCGTGGTCGGCTTCGATGGCCAGCACTTCACCGGGCCGTTGACCGAGCTCGAATCGCTTTCACCGGAATGGACCGGCATGAGCCTGCTGTTCGCCGCGACACCGCCGGTCGGCGTGCCCGAGCCGGCGACGGTGGCACTCGTTGCCCTGGCAGTTACTGTCGGGTGCAGGTCGCGTCGGCGTGTAGGACGTATAAAGCGCCATTTTGGCAGCTCGACAACGGGTGGTCTCGCCTGACAGGACCTGATTGGCGCCGGCACCAACCGTCGGGAGACCGGGCGGAACCGTCCAGCAGCGTGCAGATCGGCGCCACGCCTCGGAATGCTTCGCCGCGAAGGCTTCGCCGACGCCGCTGTGCCCCGCGCGCCGGTTCCCTGGACAGGCGACGCCGTTACCGCGTCGCTAACGGCACGGCCCAATCGAACTCCTCGTAGGGTTACCCTGTCGCGTCGAACAGTCCCTGCTGCGGTGGCGCTCGGCTTAACGGCCGCAGGGTGGCTTTGCATTCAGGCTCAGCCGCTTTCGCTCCCAGGTGGGCGAGGATCTTCTCGACGACATCTGCATCCTCGATGCACGCGATGATCCGCACTGCACCGCCGCAGGCCGCGCAGCTCTCGATGTCGATCCCGAACACCCGCTTCAGGCGCTGCGCTTAAGGCTCATCGCGGCGCGGCGTTCGCCCGGTGTCCGCTCCTCCGGATCCGCAGTCGTGGCAGGCTGGCCTCCCCTTCCGCGCTTGGCCGGTGTCACCCGTGCCCGGTATTTGCTGTTGGGCGCGACAAAATCGCCGGGAGCGATTTTGAACAGCCGCAGGCTGGCCCGAAGGGCGGAGGGCAGGATGCCCGGAGTAATACTCCGTGACAAATTCACCGGGAGTGAATTTGGACGCACGCAGTGCGCCCGCAGGGGGCGCGCCAGGGATGGCGCGCATCCAATCGGGTCAGGTTGACCCGCGGCTTGGGCACCAGGGCGGCCAACTGGGCGATGAAAATCCAATGGCTCGAAGATGACGTGCGTCGTGCCGTCACGGTACGGCGTCTTCAACTCGTACCGAACGTTGCCGTTCGGCGTCAGCGACAGGCGCTTTTCCGAGATCGCCGGCCGGCTGATATACCGACACAACCGCTCGAGCTTCTGGCGTTGATCCGCCCGCGCCGACACGCCGGCGTGCAGGGAGACAAAATCGCTTGGAGCGATTTTGAACCGCCGCAGGCGGGCCCGAAGGGCGGAGGGCAGGATGCCCGGAGTCACCCAGCGACCTTGCCGACCCCGGCATCGAAGGGCTGGTCACACGCCGGCAGCGTCTGCAGCGTGAACACCTTGCGGCCCTGTTGCGGCCCGACGGCAATGCGGTAGGTGATTGACGATCTCAGCAGCTGCCCCATCGCCCCGGCCTCGAGCTCGTCACCAGCCAGGTAGCTGTTCTCCGCGTCGCGTTCCAGCAGTCCCTGGCGCTCGAGGAAGCGTCCGATGCGCCGTGCAAGGATCTGAGTAAGCCCGGCCAACTCGGCGCTCGTCGGAGCCCTCACCCAGCGGAAGCGCAGCGAGCTGTCAGGACGTTCGACGTACACCCCGTCGAGGAACAGCATGTGCAAGTGGACGTTCAGGTTCAGCGCGCTGCCGAAGCGCTGGATCAGCGTGACTGCGCCAGCCTGGGCCGTCTTACGTGAGAAACCCGCCTTCTTGATCAGGTGCGTGGCGATGCAGCGGTAGACGATACCGAGCACGCCGGTCATGACCTCAGGGCGGCTGGTGAACAGGAAGCGCAACGGATAAGGGACGCTCAACACCCACTGGCGCACCGGCTGCTCGGGAAACACCTCGTCGACCAGCAGCGCGGCGCTCTCCGTCATGCGCCGCGCGCCGCAGCTCGGGCAGAAGCCGCGCCGCTTGCAGCTGAACGCGACCAGGTGCTCGGCATGGCAACTGTCGCAACGCACCCGCAGGAAACCATGCTCGAGTCGACCACACTCGAGGTAGTCCTCGAACTCCCGCTCGACATACTCCGGCAGGCTCTTGCCCTGCGCTGCCAGATGCAGCTTGAACGCCGGGTAGTGTTCCTGAACAAGTTGATAGAGGAGGGTGTGCTCCGGGCGATGCCGCACATACAGCGGCGCGCCGACACCCGGGCTGGCCTCCCTGCCAGCAGGCAACGGCGACATGATCGCTTCCTTGCGATGATTTGCTCGCTAGCAGGCTACCAGTCCGATCAGCTGTCGGCGAATCGGCGGCCAGGTCCAGACTACCCGGGGCGCTCGGATATGCGCTTCACGCGTCTCCCGTGGATCTTCCTGCCCACGCACCGCCCACCCACGAATGCCCAAGATCCTCGCCTTGCTCTGCGGCAAGGACCGCGGGCATCAAGAAACTCCGAAGGTCGTCAACCACTTGCACGAGGCTCAGTTCCCGCTCCGGGAGTTGGGTGCGCTCCAGGAACGCTCGCCACTGCTTGTTCTTCTGCTCATCGGTCGCGAATTCCTCACTCAATCCGATTGGCACCGTCTGTGGGAGCGTCGTCGCCCTGCATTCGAACGTCGCGCGGACGGCCGCCGCCAATGTGTGCCCCTCAAACGAAAACTGTCTCGCAAGGCACCAGAGATCGTAATAGTCTTTCATCCGGCTGTTCTGCATGCCGAGGTCGACCAGGGCCTGCAGCTTTTCAGCAACGACCGTCTCGGGAGGATAAGCCCGGATCCTTGGCGCCGGCAGGTCGAGTAGTGTCGGATAATCGATTTCCTGCGCTGCAGGTGTGACGACATCACCGAACCCTATGTCTACCTGCACTGGGATATTGGCGTTGCCCAGTCTCGCGTTCAGCTTCACCCGCTGCCCCTGATAGCTTTGGCCCTCGCGGATCTCTGCGACGCGAATGCTGTCGGGATCAAATTCGAGCCCATCGGGCTCTACATCCACGCGACACAGTTCCTGGAACACCACCGTCAAGCGCTCACGGGATGCCTCGCCGAAACCGAGCAGATCCAGATCACGCGTTGGTCGATGCCCCGATTTCGTCCATAACGCGAATAGCATCGCGCCCTTGAGAATGAACTGCCCGCCGTGCTCGGACCGGGCAACGCGGTACAAAAGACGCTCCAGCGCATAGCGCGTCAACGTGAGGTTCGGATCCTCGCGTTGAGTCACGCTCAGGTTCAGCAGCCGTTGGCGCACGGAGGCCGCAAGGTTGGCAGGCCGCGCCCGGCTCATGCCGTTGCTTCTAGGTAGGGGCGCATGACGTTCGAAACGCGACAGATCCTCGCGTAGTACCAAAGGTCGTCATTGCTGCATTTCTTCTGCGCCCGGCAGTCGCGTAGCGCTTCTAGCGCAACGTCCAGCCCAATCTTGTTGCGGTACTTGAAACAGTCCGCCACGGTCTTTGCCGCGCTGTAAATCCGGGCCTGTACGCCCTCGATCGCATGGTCTTCGACGCCCTCAGTGAGCGCCTGGCCGGAGAACCGGACGATGTGCAGCGGCGGATAGTCGATGCGTGGCCGGGCGGCGCGGCGGTCCAGCGCCATCCAGACTTCAAAGGGGCTCTGGGTACCCAACTCGTGAAACTGGAGCGCGGACAGCAGGCAGATCACGCCGTGTGGTACCCGCTTGGCCGCCTGGGCGAGGCCGTGGTGGACAGAGATATCGGCGTCGGTGGCGACGTAGAGCCCGCGCCCGGTGCGGGTGAGGAGCCCCTTCTGGCAGAGCCGGCGCAGGTACTCAGGGTGGATGCCACGCGAAGTCAGGTCCCGTACGCGCAGAACGCCCATGCGGCGGGCGAGGTCTAGGACGTTCTCGGCTGTGCTTGGCTCTCGCGACATGTGTATAAGTATTGACGTTTATACGTATGTGTCAATCTTTATACACGGTTCTTCCTGCCAGGCTTGATGCGGGCAGCTAGGCTTGATGCCGGCACCGCCTCGCACGTCTGCGCCGACGATGCCGCCCCCAGTCGTGTACGTGTATAGAAAATCGAATTATCTGTACACGTCCAGGCGCACATGCATAGATTCCGCTCCCAAACTGAGCCCGAGCGCAGGGCTAGTCGCGCGCAGCCATGCCGCCCGCTGGAAGTTCACGGAGGCGAGCATGCCTCGCTTACTTGGATGCCGGTGGTCCAGGTCGTTCTGGTGGAAATCGTTCGGTAAGTGCTTCTGGCCACCTGAGCACTTCAGTGACTCAGATCCGCTTACGCGGTAAAGGCCCTGGGCCACCCCACCCATCGATCGGGAAATGCCTGGTCGCAGACAACGTCGGCGCTACCCTGTTGGGAGTCGTCTCGGCGCAGACCAGCAGGCCCAGTGCGGGCGATGTCAATCACGGTGTCTATCACCTCCTTTGAAATAATGCGGCGATGCCGCGCGTGGTTGAGAGCGGAATAGGCGGCTGCGGCAGTCTCGGGCGCCAGGCGTCGGACATTGTGTTCGTCCCGCACCGCCATTCGGCGCATGTCGATGGCGAGCGTGTCGAGTTGGAACTGGTTTTCCATTCGCACTTCAAGGAATCGCGCAGTGAACCAGTATCCGCACGCGCCGAAGTGGCTGGCTTGCCTGCCGTGGTCGCTCCAATCCTTGTCGGCGCCGCCTTTGACCAGGTGGGAAACGCGATCGAAGCAGAAAGCAAGCGATACGTGGCGACATACAAGGGGGCCGCATCATCACATCGCTTCGAGGACGGCGAAAAAACGCTAGCCGGCATCGAGTTCGTCAGACGCATCGGAACCGATGCGAACGTGGCAATGCGGTTCTGCGCCGTGGTCCGCCGGGTGGCCGGCGAAGAGCAGTTCTTCTACCTCGAGCCCTTCGGGCTAGAGTTCAACTACAGCAAGGTCAAAGTCGTCGCTCTTGATTGGCTCTCTCCATTCGGCATCGACCTGCTCAATCCCTGGGAGATCCTCACCGACCGGTTCAGCGACAGTCGCAAAACGGGCATGAGCAATGATCATGACATCGATCTCACCCTGGAAGTGAGCTTCGACAACCTGGTCTACAGCTCCAGCTCGAAAAAGGTCGAAACCGTTTCCCTCGGATCTAACCAGATCCGCTTCCGCGATGTGCCTGTGGCCGGGGTGTTTGCCAAACAAGGTAGCGGATTGAACGGTCTCAAAGCGGATCGCGGAGAAGCCTTCCAGGCGGCCTCCGAACAAGCCGCTCAAACACGAGTCGCCTATGGGAGCGTCGGCAACAGGGCGCTGATCTTCTCTGTCCCGCAGCCGAGCTCGAGTGGCAGTTCGGCCCAGCATTTCTCAGTAACCGTCACAGCCACCGAGATCGATGATTTCGGTTCGCGCATCAAGGAGTTGTCCGAGCAGTTCGAATCGAATCGAGAAGGTCTGCAGAAAGCGGTCCTGGATGCGTTCAGCGCACCATGAACGCGCGCTGCGAACTTACGCGCTCCGCAGGGCGAACGTCTTGCAGGGGGTAAAGCCAGCAGCCGTGCCGCTCGATGTGCCGACTGCACAGCCCGACCTGCAGCGACAGATACTCGCGCGCATGTCCGAGTGGTGACTATGTCGAGGGTCGTCATCGCGCGCCTAGACGCCCTGCGATTCGGCATCCTGCCGGCGCTGTTCATCGGTATCCGCATTGCGCTGGCGCGCGAGTTCGCGCACGTAGATTGCGCGGGATTTCGTGCGCCGCGCCATGACCGCGTAGAGCACCGGAACGAGCAGGAGTGCCATTACGGTCGCGGTGGCCACGCCCCCGATGATCACGAGGCCGAGAACCCGGCGCACTTCTGCGCCCGGGCCGACGGCGACAGCAAGCGGCACGGCGCCGAACAGGGTGGCGAAGGAGGTCATCACGATGGGGCGGAATCGTACGCGCGCAGCGTGCTCGAGCGCCTCACTGAAGTCTTCACCGCGATCGCGAAGCTGGTTCGCGAACTCGACCAGCAGGATGCCGTTCTTGGCCATGAGGCCGACGGCGAGTACGAGTCCGATCTGGCTGAAGATGTTGATGCTCTCGCCCGCCGCGGCCAGCGTCACGAGCGCACCGAGCACCGCCAGCGGCACACCGGCGAGCAGCACCAGCGGCTGCACGAAGCTCTCGAACTGCGCCGCCATGACGAGAAACACCACCAGCATCGACAGTGCAAAGGCCACGGTGAAGGCCGCCGCCGACCGGCGATAGTCCTCGCTCTGGCCGAGGTAGCCGATGCGCACGTCGGGCGGGAGCTCGTCGCGGGCACGTGCGGCGAGCTGGTCGAGCACGTCGCCGAGCGAGGCGCCCGGCGCGAGCGAGGCTTTCAGGGTGACCGAGGGCAGGCGATCGGTGCGATAGAGTTCGGGCGCGCGCCCGATGACTTCGCTCGTGACGAGGTTCGACAGCGGCACCAGCTCGCCCGCGTTCGTGCGCATCTCGATGTTGGCGATGTCCTCCGGGGTATCGCGATGGACGCCGTCGGCGCGCACCATCACTTCGTAGCTCTCGGCGTCGAGCGAGAAGTCGGTGATGTCCTCGCCGCCGAAGAGTATCTGCAGCGTACGGCCGATCTCCTCCATCGAGATGCCGAGAACCCCGGCGCGCGCCCGATCGACGTGCAGTCGAAGCTGCGGACTGCGCGGCTGGTAATCGAGCCGTGCCTGCGCGATCCCCGGAATGTCGCGCGCGAGGTCGCGTGCACGCTCGGCCGCGCCATGCGCGCGTTCGAGGGAGTCGGCGCCGAACACCATCTGCACGGGCTGCTCGAAGCCGCTGCCGGTGAGCGAGGGCGGATCGAGTGCGAACACCTGCGCGCCGCTGATCCCGGCAAGCTTGGGCAGCAGCGCCTCGGTCACTGCGAACTGGCTCTGCTCACGCTGGCCCCAGGGCTTGAGGCGGAAGATGACGATGGCCGAGTTCACCGGTCCCTGGCCGGCGCTGCGCGGCGCGACCAGCGAAATGATGTGCTCGGCCGGACCGTCGGCGGCGGTCATTGGCATGAGGATGGCTTCCACCTGGTCGAGGATGTCTTCCATGTAGGTGAGCGTCGCACCCTGCGGACCTTCGATGGGAATGAACACGGTGCCCCGATCCTCCGGCGGCGTCAGTTCGCGTGGCAGCGTCTGGAACAGCCACCAAGTCGCGCCATAGAGCAGGGCGGCGAGCACGATGACCAACCAGCGCGCCTTCAGGGCGTGCTGCAATACGCGCACGTACACGGCGCTGGCACGCTCGAAGCCCGCCGAGACGGCGCGATGGAACCTGCCCGCTTCGACCTTGCGCGCATCGACCAGCTTGGATGCCACCATCACGCCGAGGGTGAGTGCGACGAGACTCGAGAAGGCGAGGCTGCCCCCGAGCGCGGCAGCGAACTCGGTGAACAGGCGCCCGGCGTCGCCGGTCAGCACGCTGAGCGGCGCGATGACGGCGAGCAGGACGAGGGTGGTCGCGATGACCGCGAACGCGACCTCGCTGCCGCCCCGGTCGGCGGCGAGCAGGGCGGGTTTGCCGCGCTCTGAATAGCGGAACACGTTCTCGGCGACGACGATGGCATCGTCGACCAGCATGCCGATGGCGAGAATGAGTGCCAGCAGCGTGAGAACGTTGATGGAGAACCCGAACGCGTAGAGCACGATGAATGCGGCGATCACCGAGGCGGGAATGGTTGCAGCCGGCACCAGCGTCGAGCGCCACGAGCCGAGGGAGAGAAACACCACGGCGACGACTACGCCTATCGTGATGAACAGCGTCATCACGATCTGCCGGGTCGCCCCGGAGATGAAGACCGACTCGTCGTACGCGACCGTGACATCGATGTTGCCCGGGATGCGCGGCGCCAGCTCATCGAGCTTGTCGCGCACGCCCTGGGCGACGGCGAGGGTGTTCGAGCCGCTCTGGCGCACGATGCCGAGGCCGATGGCCTCGTCGCCGTCGAAGCGTACGGCGGTGCGCATGCGTTCGGGGCCGTACTCGATGCGCGCAACGTCGGCCAGCGTGACGAGCGTGTCGCCTTCCTCGCGCAGCACCAGGTCGCGATAGGTCTCCGGCCGCTCGAGTTCTGTCATGCTGCGCACCGTCAGCTCGCGCGTGTCTGCAACCAGCCGTCCTGCCGGCAGCTCGAGATTGCCACGCCGCAGCGCCTGCTCGACATCGAGCGCGGTCACGTTGCGCGCCGCCATGGCATCGACGTCGAGCCATACCCGCAGCGCGTAGCGCCGCTCTCCGCCGAACAGCACGGTGGCGACACCGCCGACGGTCGACAGCGAATCGACCAGCGCGCGATCCGCGAAGTCCGAGAGCTGCAAGCGGCCGAGCTCCTCGCTCGTCAACACCAGCCACATGATGACCTGGGCATCCAGCGAGCGCTGTGCGATCTCGGGTTCCTCGGCCGCGTCCGGCAGCTCGTTGCGAATGGCCGAGACGCGATCACGCACGTCCGCGGCAGCCAGGTCGAGGTTGCGACCGAGCGTGAACTCCACCTCGATGCGGGCGCGGCCGTCGCGCGATTGGGCGCGGATGCGCCTCACCCCCTCGATGGCACTGACCGATTCCTCGACCGCTTCGGTGACATCCCGCTCGACCACTTCGGCCGATGCACCCGGGTAAATCACGGTGACGGTGATGGTGGGGTCGTCGATGTCCGGATACTCGCGCACGGCGAGGCGCAGCAGCGCGGCGACGCCGAGTACAACGATGAGCAGCGAGATCACGGTCGCGAGCACCGGCCGGGTGACCGCGCTGCGGACGAGTTTCACCCGCCCTCTCCGGCCGGTGCGGGCGCGCGCTGCGCCGTCGCCGGTCGCACCTTCTGGCCGTCCCGCAACCGCTGCAGGCCCGCCTCGACCACCCGTGCGCCAGCCCCGAGCCCGTCTACGATCTCCACCCAGCCGTCGCGCCGGATGCCGGGAGTCACGCTGCGGCGATGGCCGATGAGATCCTCGTCGACGACGTAGACATAGGCGGCCGGTCCCCGCGTGACGAGCGCCGCCTCGGGCACGGTGAGCGCGTCACGCCGCCCGAGGATGAGCGTGACCTCCATCAGCATGCCGGGCTTGAGCCGCCCATCGCGGTTGTCCAGCGTGGCCTCGAGCGGCAGCGTGCGCGTCGCCCTGTCGAGAGCGGGGGCGATGAAGCTGAGCTCGGCTTCGAAACGCTCGCCGGGGTAGGCGGTGCTCGCGAGCTCCACCTGCACGGTGTCGTCGATGTGCGGCAGGGTGGCGGCAGGGGCGTCGAAGGCGACGTCGAGCGGGCTCGTGATGCTGAGCGTGGTGATGGCCTGCCCCGGCGTGACGAAGGCGCCCCGGCTAACCAGCCGGGCGCCAGCGACCCCGGCGAACGGCGCGATGACGCGGCGCTCGCCGAGCGCTTCGCGCGCCACTTCGACCGCGGCGGCGGCCGTCGCCAGGGCGGCGCGCGCGCTGTCGACGCGCGCATCCGCCGCGAGTTCACGCTCCGCGAGCGTAGTTTGCCGCGCCAGGGCGAGCTCGGCCTCGGTGTGCTGGGCACGGGCTTCGGCTAAGCGCGCGCGCTCGCTGGCGCGGTCGAGCTCCACGAGCATCTGCCCGCGCGCGACGGCCTGGCCTTCGCTGAAGCCGAGGTCAACGACGCGACCGTTCACTTCGACCGTCACGGTGATGGATTCCGGGCTTTCCAGCGTTCCCGTGGCCGGGACCTGCTCGGCGATGTTGCGCGTGACGGCCGTGGCGAGCTCGACGCGCGGTGGCGGGCGCTCCTCCGCGCCCTTGTCCTGGCCACCGGCGAGCCAGTCGCGCCAGACGTCGGGCCAGGCAAACGCCGCCAGCCCGACGGCGGCGGCTGCGGCGACGACGACCAGCAGCACGGTACGCGCACGGCCGGAGACGCCGCGGCACGCGCAGCGTCGCTCAGACACGAAGACGCTCTACCGTGCAGTCGACACGCGAGGCCTCCCCGTGCACCGCCGCTACATCAAGACAGGATTCCACGCGCGCTCCATGGTGGCCAGCCGAGCCCCGCTTGCGTAGTCCGGCGCGGCCGAGGGTGGCGGGCACGCAGCCGCCAGCCCGGCGTCGCGCGCAGGTGCGCGCACTCTCGTACAGTCCGATGTTCGCGGACATCCCCAGGTCTCCTTGGCCCATGCGCCGTTGGGTTCTGCCCGCATCGCAAGCAATGCAGGTGCCAGCGCGCCGCGCATGGCGACGAGGGCGCGCCAGGCAAGCGCGGTTTACGCGCGCGACGGGTATCACGGCGGCCGGCAGGGCCTCGCTTGGCGGCAGCATTTACCAGCGATTGCAAGCGTTGCATGGGGATCGCTCGCGGCCCCCTGTGTCCAGCGACGGCCGGAGACGCGCTCGAGGTCAGACCTCGCCGCGCGACGCCGCCACGCGGTAGAGCTGCCAGGGCTCGGGAATGCCCTTGAGACGATGCGACCCGCAGTCCTCGAACGCAATCCCGGTCCCGGCGACGAGATCACGCACCGTCCGCGAGACGAGGATCTGCGTCGGCGCCGCGGCAGCCATGATGCGCGCCGCCGTATGCACTGCGATGCCGCCGATCTTCTCGCCGATGAGTTCGCACTCGCCCGCATGAATGCCGGTGCGCAGGCGCACTCCGAGCAATGCGGCTGCATCGCGGATGGCCTGCGCGCACTGGATGGCGCGCGCGGGCCCATCAAAAGACGCGAAGTAGCCGTCACCGGCGGCATCGATTTCGCGCCCCCGATAGCGCAACAGTTCCTGCCGCACGATGCGTTCGAAGCGCAGCATGAGATCGCGCCACGCCCGGTCCCCATGCGCCGCCAACTGGGCGGTGGAGTCTACGATGTCGATGAACAGGATGGTCGCCAGGATGCGCTCCAACGGGCGCACACCTTCCTCGTTGCCGAGAAAGGTACTCAACGCGTAGAGGATGGGGCTCGGGTTGTCCATGTAGAAGAGGCGATCGCCGCCCGCGAGCTCGTGGAACTGCGCCTGCTCGATGCGGCTCACGACATAGCGCCCGGCGTCGGCCGGGTAGACGCGACTGCGGCGCCGGTTGATGACCAGCGTTGGCGCACTGATCGCGTGCAGTGCAGGACGCACGTCGATCTCGCTGACGGTCGACCAGAACGCGCGCAGGTACTTCGGGCCGACGGCGTTGCGTTCCAGGCGCGCATACCAACGGCGGAACAGGCGGTCCTTCCAAGCCAGCGGATCGAGCAGGCGCAGCTCCGCTGCGCTGCCATGGCTGCGGATCAGCCAATCGATGAAGCGCTGCCCCTCGGCCTGATCGAGGCCCGAACGATAATCGTCATCCGCGAACAGTCGCGGGAAGGCATCGACCAGAACGAGACGCTCGAGCCGGGCCGGTGCGGTCGCCGCAAGCAGGATAGCGGGCCAGCATCCGCAGCCGATCGCGAGGACGACGACACGCCGGGCCCGCTCCGCGCCGAGCACGGCGTGGATGTCTTCGCAGATGAACTCGAGCGCAGGGCCGGCAGAAGTCGTGACCGTGGGCAAGGGATCGGAAATCCCGCTGCCGCGCTTGTCGAACAGCATGACGCGGCCGAGGCGCGCGAGATCGCTGAAGAAGCGCGCGGCGCGCGGTTCCTCCCAGATGATCTCGATCGGCACCGCCCAGTCTGGAACGACGACGATGTCGTAGTCGCCCTGCCCGAACACCTGGTAGGCGACCGCGCCGTCATGCGTTTGCGCATAGCGGGTATCGGGCTGAGTGGGCATGGAACGACCGACCGTTGCTGCGACCACCAGTCTGCCGCCGGCGTGCCGCGCTGTGAAGCCATCTCAGGCCGCAACCTCTCGGAACCTGCGGCGCTCACACCTGCCTTGGCGGAGCCTGGGGGCTTCAGCGATATACTCCCTACTCTCGTCTCCCGACGGCGCCCGCGGTAGCGACCGCCATAGTTGGCGTGCCGCGCGCCGCGCGCCGCCCCGCACGGCCTCCCGAAGTCGGCATCCACCACCCGCTGGCACATGAGCGAGATCATCTCGCCGACAGAATCTCCGTCCAAACCCTTCTCAAACCGTTCTTCCAGCGGCATGCTGACTTTGCCCTTCATGGTGTTCTCTTGTAACCCGTTGAAGTCTCGTGCTACCAACGGGACAGTAACCATCACGGCTCGCGATTGATTCACCACGTCCGGGAACGCGTTCGTCGTTTCTATCGGCAAGGACACGGAAGCCCGTCCGTTCGCCTTCATCTCGAAGCGGATGGATTCGAGCGCGACGCCGATTGGCGAAACAACGCATGAGCCTGGAGTGGCGTACCGTTGACAGATGCTGGCGTCGCTTGGGCCGGGCGGTGCACCAGCGAGCGACCGAATTGCCGGCTTACACGGCCCACCCGCACTGCAGCCGAATCCGGGCGCCCGGTACCGCTGCCTCGGCCGCGGTAGCATCGATTCCCGCAAGACGACGCTCCGGTGGCCGTTAACGAAACCCGGACTTTCGCACGGCGGGCATGGAATTCGACGGATTGAAGGACCAGGTCGTATGAGCAAGAGAACGTGGGACTCCGGTTCGAAAGCCGCGGCCGACGACGCTTCGATGCCGGATTCGCCTTCGCCACAAGCGCGTGACGATGTCGACGTCAGTGCCGAAGCGCCCGCCGACCGGGAACATCCCACGTCACCAATGATGAGCTACGAAGACTTGTCTCGCGCCATCGCGAAGTCGTTGAACGCCTTCGATGCTGTCGATGAGAGCGGCAGAATCATCTACGTCAACGAAGCCTATCTGGAACTCTGGGGCTACGGCAGTGCCAAGGAAGTCATCGGCACCTCGCCGGCCGGTCATTGCGTCGATGCGACGATGCCCGCCCGCATCATCGCAGAGGTCGAAGACAAAGGTTTCGGCGACTTCTACTTCGATGCCCGTCGCAAGGACGGCACCACGTTCAAGTGCCACATGCGCGTGTCCCTGCTCGAACGATCGGACGGGAGCCGGATCTACCACGGGTTCTCGGAGGACATCAGCGAGCTCGTCGAAGCCGAAGCCGAGCTTGCCAGGAGTCGTGACCGTCTGAAGGCCGCGGCATCCGCAGGCGTCATCGGCGTGTGGGACTGGGACCTGCTCGCCCACGAGCTGTACTGGGACGACGTGATGTACCGGCTCCATGGCGTGGAACAGGACGAGTTCCACTGCGCCTACGACACCTGGTTTCAGCTGGTGCATCCGGACGACCAGGCCGCCGTCCAGGCAGCGGTCGATGCCGCGCTCCGCGCTGAGGCGGAGTATGCACCGGAGTTGCGCGTCGTTCTGCCGTCCGGTTCGATACGCTTCATGCAGGCGAAGGCGCAGGTCCATCGCGATGACGCAGGCCGCCCGATACGCATGCTCGGCGTCTACTACGACATCACGCAGCAGAAGTTGGCGAGCGAGGCGGCCGAGGCTGCCAACCGGGCGAAGACCCGCTTCCTGGCCACGATGAGTCACGAGCTGCGCACGCCGATGAATGGCGTGCTCGGTATGGCCAACCTGCTACGACGCGACGCTACGTCAGCGCAGCTGCAGCGGCTCGACATCCTGGAGGCGTCCGGCCGGCACATGGTCGCGCTGATCAATGACATCCTCGATCTCGCCAAGGTCGAGGAAGGTCGCCTACAGATCCGCGAGATCGTGTGCGACGTCCGTACCGTGATCGAGGACGCCGTTCAGGGCGTCGTCGCCGATGCAAGGGCAAAAGGTCTGACCGTGCGCACCGAAGTACCGGACGTGCTGCCATCCATCAAGACCGATTCGATGCGGCTCAGGCAAGCACTCTTCAACTATCTCTCGAACGCTGTGAAGTTCACCGACAGGGGAAGCATCGTCCTGCGGGTGGCCTGCGAGGCGCTCGCGAACGGTGATTGCAGGCTTCGCTTCGAGGTTGAAGACACGGGGCGTGGTATCAGCGAGGACGATCAAGGTCGGCTGTTTCAGCGCTTTCATCAGGTCGACAGTTCAGATACCCGTTCATTCGGAGGCAGCGGCCTCGGGCTCGCGATCACCCGCGAACTCGCGCGACTGATGGGCGGAGAAGTCGGGGTAAAGAGCGCGCCGGGGGTTGGCTCGCTGTTCTGGTTAACCATCCTTGCGAAGCCGGGTACGCAAGCGCCGCTTCGCGCCGAGCAGTCGACCACCGAAGCAGAAGAGCGCTTGCGCCAACTTCACACCGGCCGGCGCATCCTCGTCGCCGAAGACGACCCGATCAGCGAGATGCTCATCGAGGAACTGCTCACCAGTGTGGGCCTGAACGTAGACATTGTCGGGAACGGGCAGGCGGCCCTCGGAAAGGTAGCCAAGGAATCCTACGATCTCGTGTTGATGGACATATCGATGCCCGGCATGGGTGGGCTCGAGGCGGCCCGCATGATCCGGGCGCTGCCGGGCAAGGGCGAAATGCCCATCATTGCCTATACGGCGAACGTGCTGCCGGATCAACGTACCCGTTACCGTGCCGAAGGCGTGAATGATGTCCTGGACAAGCCGGTAGAAGTGGCGGTGCTGTACGCGACGATTCTGCGTTGGTTGGACGGCCCCCAGGCTGATACCGGGATGCATACCAGTTCACGGTGACGATGCGCTCGCTCGGATGCCGCACTCTCTGCGTTGAGAAGCAGGCAGCTTCGACAATCTCGACATGGAACAGCATGGGCTGCATTCTCCTTCGCAGCACGCTCACCGTTCGTCCCGAACCGCACCCTCTCCAGCCACCTCGTCGCTCATCGCGCAAGGAGGTCAAAGGAAGCCGGGTCAAATCATCGGTTGGTCGCCAATGGCGGGCTCGGCTCGATGGCGCTCGACAAATGCGCAAGACGGAACCCGCCCACCCAAGGTGCGCACATGTCAGCCGGCGCGCCGCCAGCCGCGCACGAGCACAGGCACGACCGACAACAGGAGCACTATGCCAGCCGGCAATGGCACCGGCGCCGCATCTACGCGCGTGAAACTCGCCACTGAGGCCTGGAAGGTTATTTCGGCATAGTCAACGTCGCCCAGCGCAACGGCGAAAAGACCGGACGCGGGACCGACAACGTGCGCAACCGTGGCCTCGTCGATATCGGCAGGAAAACCGAGCGCTGCGCCGAAGGCGGCGTTGTAGATCTCGGTCACGTCGAATGGCGAACTCAACACAGAGTCGACGGCGTAGCCGAGCGTTACAAAGCCATTTGCTTGCCCTTCCACATCGCGCGCGAGCGACATGTCCCAGCTGGTCTCGTAGCCGAACAGTAGCGTGATGTCGAGTGGATCGCGGGTGAAGTCGTCATAGAGATAGTTCGAGATGCCGAGCGCAACATGGCCGACATAGCTCGAGGAATAGCGCGAACCGACCCCATTGGCGGTGGCCTGTGATGCAACGGAGAATACGATAGGCGACGTGCCGACCGTGTAATAGTCATTCACATTGGACTAGCCGTCTACCGGCATACCGCCCAGGGTCTCTGTGCCGTTGGCGCTCGCAGACCCGGCGCCCGTGTTGCTGGCGGTATGGGATTCTGCTAACGAGAACTGCACGTACGGGCTGCTCGGCTCGTACTCGTCCAAGAAGACCAATGGATCCTGCGCAGCGCCGCCGGTCCGGTATATGCCGAGGAACTCGATGCTCATGCCATGCAGCATCACATTCGAGGTAGCCGTGGCAGCCTGTAGTGGCGGAGCGGCGCATAGGGCTGCTGCGAGAAGAGCGGCGAGCGGCGAGCGCAGGCCTCGGCGGTCGTGTTGCGCACCCATCAGGCATGATCCCCCTAGCGTAATCGACGCGAGCCGAGTCACGACTCGTCTTCGACTCTAACCGAGGACGCTGTGCTGGGGATGCGAAGGATTCCCGTCCGCACGGGGCGGTGAAAACATTTGTGTCTACAGGTGGCAAAGAAGGCGAACTGGCAAGCGACGCTCCGGCTGGCAGGTGCTGCAGACGCATACCGCAGCAGCGTCATCGGGCATCAGGGGCATCGGCGTTTGTTCTCGTCAGCATCTCCTACTTGGCGGGATCTTTCACGTAGACTGCGGCATCAGGTCGCAGACCTGGCGCCCCTGATTCATCACCGGATGCCGAAATGGATATCGCGAAGCGGAATGCGTTGTTGTCGCTGCAGTCACCCCTGCCCCAGGTCCGCCGACTTTCGTCTGCAGGTGCTGTCCTTGTACTGATTCTGGCTTCCGCCGCCCTCCTGATGCTGTTATGGTCAACTGGGAGCACTGCACAACCGCCGTACTTCGGACTACCGCGCACGCTCGATCTGAACGGGGTCGGCTACGGCGCGAGCGTCGGCGACATCGATGGCGACGGCGAACTGGAGTTGCTGATTACGACGCTGCACGATCCACTGCAGAGCCCGAACCCCGAAGTCGATCATCGACTGTTCGTTTTCGAGCTTTCGGCCCAGGGCGTCATCACCCAGACTGCAAGCTATCCGGTCAGTCCGTACAACGCCCAGTTTCACTCGCGATCCGTCGACGTGGGAGACCTGAACGACGATGGCCGCGACGACATCGTGCTCGCAGTGGACCAGGGAATCGGCGTCTTCTACCAGGCTGGCGACGGATCTCTCCAGCCGCTCACGATCTACTCCTCACCGCGCTACCAACCCCACAAACCTGGCTTCGTGCGAATCGGAGATTTTGACGGCGACGGGTTGAAGGACGTCGTTGGGGCAAGCCTGGGCGTTGGCGCAGGACTTGGGCAGGACCCGTCTATCGCAATCGACGTCTATCGCCAGTCACCGTCTTCCGTCCTGAGTGCGCCCACGGCGGTAGCTATCCATGAACGCTTCGAGCGCTTCAATGACGTGCTGGTCGCTGACGTCAATGCAGACGGTCGCGACGATTTCGTCGTCGGCGGGCGTAGCTGGACAGCGGGGGATCCCGCCATCGCCATTTTTCGCGGCCAGCCGGCTGGTGGCTTCCAGGCACCTGTCTTTCAGGATATGGCGCAACCCGTATCCGCGATCGCTTTCGGGGATATCGACGGCGACGGCGTCGGCGAACTGGTCGTCTCCCAGTTTGCCACGCTCGAATTCTTCGAGATCGGCGACACCGCCCTGATAGCTGACGGCAGCTACGCGCTCGATATCAGTCCGGGAAGGCCACAAAGTCTCGACGTCACCGATCTGAACGGAGACGGACGCGACGATATCGTTCTCGGCAAAGATTACGGCGGAGCAACGTTCTATGCCCTGATACAGGATGAGAATGCAGAGCTTTTGATATCCGCCGGCACGTACATTACCGCCCGTATATCGTCTCACGGGGTCGCGGTCGCGGACGTCAACGGCGACAATTTGCCGGACGTGCTGTATCCCGCAGGTGTTCTGCTGGCTGCCAATCCATCAACGCCGGTGAACGTCGGTGATACGGTCTATTTCGACGCGCAAGCCGACGGCAATCTCCAAAGCGGAGATGCCAGGATCCCGGGTGTCGAGATCAGGATCTTCGATAGCGAAAACAATCTCGTTGATGCGACGGTCTCGAATGAGATTGGACAATACAATCTGCGGGTCACACCGGGCTTCTACCAGATCGAGGCCGTTCTTCCGGCCGGCATGCGCTACTCACCGACCGTGAGCTTGCAACCACTCAACAACCTCAATGCGATCCAGGCGGCCACCGGTCGCAGCGTTTTCTTCGAAGTCGAACCCGGGCGCGATCGATTCGATATCGACATCAGCTTTACCTACCCGCGCGACTCCCGGATTCTCTTTCCTCTCGTTCAGGGGGCGAGCTGGGCATACCGAATCGACGGCGTGACGTTGGAGACGGAGAACGTCGCCCCCCTGCCGATGCGCGTCAATGGCGTCGACACTGTCGTCGTCGCGAAATCCACCGGTGAGCGGGACTTCTACACCAATTCAGGACGCATCCAGACCCACGGCGCGGTAGACGGCGATGGACTCACCTTGCGTTTTGTCCCCCCTTTGACCGTCTACGACGAATCCGACCCCCTGGTCGGATTCGCTATGCATTCCGGAACCGCGATCCTGAGCGGCGGTGCGCTCAACCTTTCGTTCAGCTACTCCTATGGGCGGACGCTGAACGGGTTCGAACAGATAGCGACACCCGCAGGAACGTTCGACGCACTCAGGGTTAGTTCGCAGTTGACATTCGGTTCGCCGCTGTTCACGACAATCTCAGGAGAGGACTGGTTCGCCCCCGGCATCGGGATCGTCAAGGGCACGTCGGCTGATGAGTCTACGAGTACGGTCCGCGAACTGACCATGGCGACCGTCGATCTCGATGGGGACGGCTACCTGCACAACGAGGACAACTGCGTCTACGTGGCCAACCCGACGCAAAGCGATGCGGACGGTGACGGGTCGGGGGACGCCTGTGATGTCGATGATGACAACGATTACCGACCCGACACGCTAGACAACTGCCCAGGCACGCCAGGCTACGATCTCGCTGACGCGGACGAGGACGGCGCCGGCAACGTCTGCGACCCGGACGATGACAACGACGGAATGCCTGACACCTGGGAAGACGAGCATGGCCTCGATCCCTTCGATAGCACCGACGCGAGCCTGGATCTCGACGGCGATGGGGACGACAACCTCACAGAGTACATGAACGATACCGACCCACGGTCGGCACCGACTGCCGATCAGATTGCCGCCATTCCACTCCCTGGTCTTGCAATCCTGGCAGTTGCACTGATGCTCGCCGCGGTCCGCGCTCACGGGGCGCACGCGCCGCGCGGCGGCGCGCCACGGTAAGCGGAGCACCCGGGAGATTACCCCGCTACTCCACGCGCTCAGATCACTTCGAGCTCGGAGTCGTCAACCCCGACCCACAGCCCAGTAGGCCCGGTAAGTGCGAAGAGCTCCATCGCCGAGCGCGCGTTCCCGGGTTGTACCACGGAAAAGCCTTCGAGCGTCTGCGTGCAGGTATACACGCCGAGGTATACCCCATCGTCGATCCGGCGGATCTCGTCGATCAGGTCCATGTCACCGCAGAAGCTGTTGTAGGCACCGTAGTACATCATCAGCGAAGGCCGACCATCGATTGCGGACGCGGCAATCTCGGTGCGGAACCTGAGATTTCGGCATGTCACCGCCTTCGCCCGGCGCCAGATGTTGTGCCCTTGGCCGTGACCATCGGCATCGGAGAGGTAACTCTTCCCCAACCGCGATCCCAGCTCTGACGACTCGTCGAGAAAGAACGCCCGGCGTTTCGCACGCAGCGCGAGATCGCCGCCGTCGTGAACGTGCCCCGTGTACTCCCTCCGAAGCTCCTGCGGGCCGAGCGCCGGCAGTGTGCGAAACAGCGCGAGCGCCTGCTCGCGGGACATGCCGTACATGACCTCGTTAACGAAATAACGACTACCAACGACGGGTGTGGCTACGGTGCTCATGAAACGCTCCCCTTTGATGACATTGCCGCGCAGGGCGCAGGGCGCAGGGCGCAGGGTGCCATCATCCCGTCGCGCGGGTTGCCCGTCTTGTCACGGTGCGCACCTCAGCGCAGGAGGGGATTGTCGACACGGCGAGCGACGCGCGAAACCAGATTGAGGATGACCGCGACCCAGTGCGATGGCAGAACCGCACCGGGGCGCGACTACCGCTTCGCCGGGACACGCGAAGAAAGTACCCCCGTGGCAGCCAGGAAGCCGACTGTGCAGGAACGCATCGTCGTCATCGCATCATCAGTATGCTCCGTCGCTCCGTAGAAACGGCGTCGAGGCAATAGGACCCGAGCGAACCTTCGTGCAGCAACAGCATGAACGGCCGCATTCTGGCGGCGGTGACCTCGAGGCAGGAGGGATGATCGATGATGCAGCCTACCCAGGTTCCCGAAGGTGTGCACGACTGTCGGGACGGCCAAGTCATGCGGCGATGATTCACCTGTCATCCTTCTCGTTTACGTCGAATGGCCGAGACGCCGTCGTCGGTGTGCCGGAGTACGCTTACGTTGCAACCACACGAGTATCCCTGCCATGAACCAAGCGGATGCAGGCAGCGGCACGACGGAGACGAACTCGAGCGGCACGCCTGCGTTGGTCCCGAGGTCTTCGAGCGCGAATCCCGCGGGCACGCGCACAGTGAGCGTGGCGGTGTTGAAGAAATCGGCAGCGGCGGCACCGTTGTCGAATGCGGACGCGGATGGCGCGAGCAGCACGGTCAGAGCTAATACATGGCCCGGGTCGACGACCAGGCGGGGCATCAGCAGTTCGTATTCGACTTCGCTCATGCTCGCGGTCGTGGCAACGACCCGCGCGCCATTCGATTCAAACGTAGGCTTGAAGATGTTCGCCTCACCGCCGAGGGCTCCGTTGTCCAAGACGACGCGGCTCACCGTGTGGTCTGCTCGCGCAATGCTCTGCACACCAGCGGTGGTGGCGGCCAGCACCCCCGCGGAAGTGATGGATTGTTGTGAATCGGCACTCGTACCGAGCGCATAGGTGCCGTGCACGTGCAGGGCTATGAATCCGGGTTGGAAGACCAGCGGCACGGTGCCATTGTTGGTCAGCGCCAAGGGGGAATGGAAGCCAGTGTACGCGTTCTGCGTGCGTCGGCCGGCGGGTGCCGCGGCGCGCGAGCGAAAGATCCCCCTGGCGAGATCCGTCTTGACCGCGTAACCCGGACCAGCGAGGTCGATGCTCAGGGGATCGATGACGACCATACTGCCGTCGTACTGGCCGAACACAGTCACTGAAGCGGCCGGGGTCACCCAGAATGTCGAGAAGGCGATGCCGAGTATCCAACGTGTCACGTTCAACATGACAAGTACCTCCCTGCTGGCTCGAAGCGGTGCATCCGGCATGCCATGTCCTGCATTCCGCCGTGGTGTCCCTGTTTGCTGCTGATTCTGGCGGCGAACACACATGCCGCGCACGGAACGCGTATCGCGCTGACGCGAACAGACTTACCGGATGCAGCGCCACCCTAGCACCGCGATGCGCGCGGCACTGCTCACTTTTCTGTAGTTGCCTCGTTCGCCGTGGGCATCGCTCAGGCGCGCTGCTGTTCCTGCGTGGAACTCACGGGGATTAGCGGCGGATCGCCACCTGTGCATACCAACCCTCGGAGCCACCTCGCAGCCGAAAGGCACGACGTTCGTGGAGCGCCAGCGGTCTCGCTGGCGAAGGTCGATATGGCACATACCCACGTGCTATGTTGGGAAGGCCCCGCACGGTCGCCCACCACGTATCGCTGCATTCAACCGATATGCATGACAGACGCGCCTACATCGACCAGGTCGAAGCCTACTTCCGCGCGCTCGACGAGCGGCGGCTCGACGACGTGCTCGCCCACTTCAACGCAGACGCCGTATTCACGGTGCAGTCGGCCTTCATCACCTGCGAGGGGCGTGACAGCGGCATCCGCCAGATGTTCGAAGGCTATCTCGATAACTGGGTGAACGGCCTGCACACCGATTTCGAACACATCGTCGATCCCGTCGCCGATGCCATCTCGTCGCGCTTTCGCGTCGAACTGGGCGGGCGCGACGGCACGCACCAGACGAAGCAGAGCGTGAACCACTTCTACCTGCACAACGGCCGCTTCCAGCGCGTGTACGTGTGGATCAGCGGCGACAACGTCCTTGCGGAGTAGCACGCTGGACGCACCGCCGCGTTATTCCGCGCGTGCGTTCCCGCCCTATGCATACGTGCCTGGTCGGGCACCCCACCCCACGCGTGACCCGCAAGGACATTCCTACGGGGCACGCGGTGAGAACGTCGGCACATTCGAGCCGGGCTCGTGGGCGCGAAACGAGTGTTTCCTCTTCGCCGTAGACCTGCTCAACCATGGCTACTGGTGGGAGGCGCACGAGGCGCTCGAGGCACTCTGGGTCGCTGCCGGACGACACACGCCCGAGGGCTACTTCCTGCAGGGACTCATCCAGCTCGGCGTGGCGATGCTCAAGCGCCACCAGCACATGCAGGGCGCCGCGCGTCGCCTTGCGAGCGACGGACTAGCCAAGATCGCCGCGGTGCCCAACGGCTTCATGGGCATCGACCAGGCTGATGTGCGTGCTCAGGTCGCGCGCTGCCTGGCCGACGACGCCGTGCCAGCCCTGCAAGTGCGACTTGCGGGCGCGGCGACGCACGAACGGTGATTTGCCGGATTCGCCGGTCACCCGAGCGCCTGCAACATCACGCGGGAACCACCGTGGCAATGCGCGGCTCCGCGGCGCTGCGCGCGCGCCATTGATGCTCACGGCGCATGTGACCATGATGTCCGCTGGACTCGACCATCCGGTGTCCGTCCGCGCGGGCGGCCGGAGGTCACGCGCCGGTAGCTCGAAGCCGTGGAAATCATGCCGGGACCGGATCCATGGTTGTGTGCGATGCGCCGGTTGTCCGAGTTCAGCCAGCCGGTAACCACGCGGCACCAGATAACGAGGAGCAAGTCATGCAGATCAAGACGATGGGATGGTGGGCCCTGCTCGGAATGGCATTCACCGTGGCGACGAAGGCGGACGACATCGAGATGGTCGCCGACGACGCGGTTGGTGGATTGCACTTTCCGGAATCCGTCGCCTGTGACGGCGGGAGCGGCGCTCTGTACGTGAGCGAGTTCGTTTCCGCCCTCAAGCCAACCGAGAAGGACGGCCAGGGACGCATCAGCAAGTTCGACCGCGATGGGTCGATGGTGGAGGAACGGTTCCTGCCTGCGGGCGATGACGTCCTGCACAAGCCCAAGGGCGTCTGGCTCGACGGTACACGCCTGTGGGTGACCGATATCGACGCGGTATGGATATTCGATACGCAGAGCCGGCAGGGCCGCAAGCTTGCGCTGCCAGGGGCCGAGTTCGCCAACGACGTCACCGTCACCGGCGACACCGCGTACGTGTCGGACAATCGTCTCGATGCGGTATTCACTATCACGCCGGCGGATTTTCTCGATGACTCGGTGACGCCGACGGTCGCGCAGGTCGCGGCGGGGCAATCGGTCTACCCGAACGGCGTCTACCCGGCGGCAGACGGCCGCCTCCTGCTCGCCGGCATGGCCGGGGATGGCGAAGCGCGCGGCGTGTATGCGCTCGACAGCGCGGGCAAAGTGGCGCCGGTAACCGACGCCCTGGGGCGACTCGACGGGCTGTACGAAACGGCCGACGGCACGTTGCTGACGACGGACTGGGGCAGCGGCGCCTTGGTCGCCTGGGATGAAGACGGCGGGCGCCACGTGCTGGCTAAGGATTTCAAAGGTCCAGCCGACTTCTGCGCCTGGCGCACGGACGACGGCCTGCGCCTGGTGGTGCCGGACCTCGTTAAGGGCGAGCTGCGCCTGATTCGCTTGCGCTGATCGAGCCGGCTGCCGAAGCAGGTAGTACATCGCAGATCCGGTCACATTTCCCGGCTAGCATCGCGCCGTCACCCACAGGAAAGGACCTGCTGCCATGCGCGCGCTTCGCGTCTTCGTGTCACTGGCCATTGCCGCACTGGCAGCACCGACGACGGCCGTCAAGGCCACGCCGGTCATCGACATCAGCGACACCCTCGAAGTTGGCGATCCGCTCGACTTCCTGCCCTTCGGCGGTGCAGTCGAGATCGACGACGTCGGCGTACTCGAGGGTTCGGTACTCGTCTTCAACAGCGCCGGGAACATCCCGGTCTTTGGCTACGACAGCATCCGCTACGAGCTCGCGCGCGAAGGCATGGTCCCGCGCCGCGTGTCGCTCGGCTTCGACGTGCAGACGAGTGGCCTGCAGGGGTCGACGAGCCATTTCAACGTCATCGTCGATTCATCGCAGGTGCGCAATCTCGTCTTCCGCGCGAACGGCGATATCGATACCCTCAACCCCGGCCCGGGTGCCTCCGGGCCGGTGGGGACGTATGTCGAGGGCGCGCCCCTTCGCATCGACATGCAGTTCGACACCGTCGCCGATCGGTGGACCGTACGCATCGACGACACGCTCGTCTACGACGACTTGCTCGGCGGTACGACCATCGGCAGCGTCCGCTTCGCGATTGGCGCCGCCTCCGGCAACGACCCGTTCGATCCGGCCGCGACGGCCTACCTCGACAACATCACGATCCGCAGCGAAGACTTCGTTGCCTTGCCGCCCGCGCCGGTGCCCCTGCCAGCAGCCCTGTGGCTGAGCGCCGGCGCACTCCCGTGGCTACTGCGGCGGCGCCGGTCCTGATGCCGGCAACGGCCGGCCGAGCGCGCCGCGCCGCTCACACCCGGTAGCTGCCGACGACCTGTTCCAGCCCTTTGGCCAGGTCGTTCAGCGACTGTACGAGAGCCCGGTTGTCCTCGACGGCGCTGACCACGCGGTGACTCAGGTCGGAGATCGTCACGATGTTCTGTGCGATCGATTCCGACACCGCGCCCTGCTCTTCGGCGGCCGTGGCAATCTGGGTGTTCATCTCGTCGACTTCGTCGACGGCGCCCGCGATGCGGGCCAGTGCTTCGCCCGCGCGGTTCACCTCTTCGGATACCCGGCAGGTCAGGTCTCGGCCCTCGTCGATCAGGGTGACGGCGTTGCCGGTATCGCTCTGCAGCACCTCGATGATGTTCTGAATCGCGGCAGTGGATTCCTTGGTGCGCTCGGCGAGGCAACGCACCTCGTCGGCGACCACGGCGAAGCCGCGGCCGCTCTCGCCCGCGCGCGCAGCTTCGATGGCGGCATTCAGCGCCAACAGGTTGGTCTGCTCGGAGATGTCGCGGATCACATCGACGACCGAACCGATCTGGGCCGCGCTCGCGGCCAGCTTCTCCATCGAATCCGAGGCCGTCTGCATGCGGTCGTTCAGCGCATGCGCCGAACGTACGACGCCATCGACGAGCTGTGACCCTTCGCGCGCCTGAGCGTTGGCGCCACTCGTCGCGCCGGCCGCCGCCTGCGCATTGCGGGCCACCTCGACGATGGTCTGGGACATCTGGGTGACCGCCGTGGCGGCCTGCTCGGTCTGCGAGTGCTGGTCGTCGAAGTGCGCGCGCAATCCATGAGCGGAAGCGGTAACCTCGCCGGCGACAGCGTCGATGCGCCGGGCTGCGGCGCCGGTTTCACGCGCGAGGTCGGCGAAGCGCCCAATGAGATCGTTGACGGCACGTGCGACGGGGTCGCGGTCCGCGCCGGGCAACGCGATGGCGAGATCCCGGGTCGCCTCGAACTCGGACACCGCGGCCATCACGCCCAGGGACGTTCTCTCTTCGCGTTCCATGAACACCGCGTAGTACGCAAGGATGCCGGTTTCCAGCACCACGAAAGCCGCATGCACGAACGCGATGGGCCAGCTGCAACCGTAGTTGTAGATGATGACGGGCATATTGCCCAGGGCGACTTCGTTCAGCTGTAACGCCGTGAACAGCAGGTGATGCACGGCGATCACCGCCGCTGCCACCAGCAGCGGCAGCCAGCGCCGGTAGATGAGCAGCAACGGGATGGCGGCAAAGACGTGGAAGTGCATCTCGATACGGCCCAGCTGGGCCTGGATCATGATGGCCGAGAACATCATGAACAACGCCGCGGCGAGCAGCGAGAAGTACGGCGTACCGCGCAGCAACAGGTACCCCGCAACGGAAACCAGCCCGGCCACCAGCGAGGCGCCGACGACGAAAGCGTGCGTGCCGTAGCCTATGGGGACCAGCAACATCACCACCGGCAGGTGGGCCAGCAGCAGGTAGAAGACGATGCGGTCGGCGAGCAGGGCGCTTTCACGCCTGAGCTGCCCGATACGTTGTTCGATGGACGAGGATGCCGTCATGGTTCGATACCTAGAAAGATTGCTGCTTGAGCGAGAGGAGATCCGCACGTAGACGGTCCGCGCGGAGCGCCCGCCCCGCGTAGACGAGGCGGATGACGCCGCCCGGGTCGACCAGATAGACGAAACCCGGGTGGTCGATGCGGTATTCGTTGCCGATCGCGGTGCCGGTTCCCGTGCCGTCACGCACGCCGGTGCCGGGGCCGCGGCTGAAACCGGCGCGCCATGCCCGGGCCACGGCCTGCACCGCACCCATGGTCGCGCCGCGCAGCACGCGGGTATCGTCGGCGCCACCACCCAGGAACTGACGCAGGCGCTCCGGGGTGTCGCGGACAGGATCCATGGCGATGAAGACGAAGCGGGTGGCTTCGCCGGCGAGCGCTTGCCTGAGCTGGTGCAGAACGAGTACCTGGCTCTGGCACAGACCGTCACAGTCCACGTATCCGAACATCAGGTAGGTCCATGTGCCGGTGAGGTCGGCCTGCCCGAACGCGCGACCGTCCAGGTCCTCCAGCGTGAACTCAGGCGCCGCCAGGTGGATGCTACGCCCGTAGAAGTCATGACCGGTGAAGGGGGTACCGAGGAACGGCAGCGCAAAGGCGTAACCGACACTGAAGGCGAACAGGCACACGAATGCCAGCTGCACGCGCATGCGGGAGCGCAGGCTTGGCCGCGCGTCGCAGCTATCGACATCGCCGGATGTGGTTGCCGTCATACTCACTGGCCGAGGATCCCCGTTGCCTCCGAAGAAGCGGGGTACGGTCCCTCGCGCCCTGCTGTGATCCGCAGTATCCGGCACACGCCTTCCGCGGACAGCACTGCGGGGCTGTCCGCTGAAACAGGGATGCGTCGGGAAACAGGCCGGCGGTTCGCTGCGTTGGCCTGCCATGGCCCGCGCTCGCAACTGCGCTACTGTTGCCGGGGTCAGCGGCTGTAGACGCGGGAACTTGAGACGGTGCCTTCCGTTTCGGAGCCGGCGGCGCCACACTGCCGCTTCCGGGTGCAACAGGAGCGGCTCCATGATCGACCACGCGAACATTCCCGCTGAGGCAACGATCGCAGAACTCCATGCCGCGATGCGTGGCGGCAGGCTCAGCGCGGTCGAACTCGTCACCCGATGCCTGGCGCAGATTGAACGTTGCGATCAACAGGGGCCCGCGCTGAACGCGGTCGTCACGGTGAATCCCGCGGCCGCGGCACGCGCCGCCGAGCTCGACCGTGCGCATGCGGAAAATGGCAGCCTTCAAGGTGCGTTGCACGGCATCCCGATCGTCATCAAGGACTGCCTCGAGACCACCACCCTGCCGACCTCTTTCGGCTCCGAGGTTTTCGCCGACTACATGGCAACCGAGGACGCCACCGTGGTGCGCCGTCTGCACGATGCCGGCGCCATCATCCTAGCCAAGACGACCCTGCCCGACTGGGCCACCTCGTGGTTCGCCTACTCTTCGCGCAGCGGTGAGACACGCAACCCGTACGCGCTCGATCGCGATCCGGGCGGTTCGAGCAGCGGCACCGGTGCCGCGGTCGCCGCGGGTTATGCCCCGATCGGCCTTGGCACCGACTGCGGCGGCTCGATCCGGCTGCCCGCGTCGTTCTGCGGCCTGGTCGGTGTACGCTCGACCCCGGGTCTCATTTCGCGCCACGGTTGCAACCCGCTGGTCGGTCTGCAGGACACCATCGGCCCGATGGGCCGCACGGTCGAGGACACGGCACGCGTGTTCGGCGTGCTGGCCGGCTATGACGAGCGCGATCCGCTGACCTGTACGCACACCATCGCGCGCGCACCGTCCGACTATCTTGCCGGGTTACGGCCGGACGCCCTCCTCGGTCGGCGCGTCGGCGTGGTACGCAACGCCTTCGGTTCAGATGAGATCGCCGAATCGCGGGCCGTCAACACGGTCGTCAACGGCGCCATCGATGCGATGCAGGCAGGTGGTGCGACGGTGGTCGACGTCACGATCCCTGATCTCGGCGACTGGCTCATGCGCACGTCGCTCTACATCGCGAAATCGAAGCACGACATCGACCGCTTCCTGCGCGACCGCCCGCATGCGCCAGTACACTCGATCAGGGAGATAGTCAGCTCCGGACGCTATCACAAGATGCTCGATCTGCTCGAACAGATCGCCGACGGTCCGGATGATCCCCTGTCCACGCTGGAGTACTACCAGGCCTACAGTGCGCGCGAAGAGTTCATGCGCCTGGTCGTTAACATCATGGCGCGTGGCGGGCTCAGCGCGCTCGTCTATCCCACGGCCCAGGTGGCCGCGCCGCTGCGCACGCAGACCGATTCCGGGCACTGGACCACGCTGACCTTTCCGACCAATACCCTGATCGGCTCACAGACGTGGATGCCGGCGATGACGGTGCCCGCCGGGCTCACCGACGAAGGCCTGCCGGTCGGCCTCGAGATCCTTGCCCTGCCCTACGACGAGCCGACCCTGTTCGCAGTGGCCTACGGCTTCGAACGACTCGCCGGCCGGATGACGTTTCCAGGAGGCATCCCGCTTCCGTAAAGGGGCGCCGCGCCATCATCCGTGCCCGGACATCGCGGCAGAGGCGGCCAGTCCGGGCTCCGTCCACCTGCAGGCTATGCCCGGCGACCCTGCCGCGGCTACCCCCGTGCACGGCGCTCGTACCCGCTCAGACGACCAGGCCGATGAGGTCGATGGCAACCTTGCAGCCGGGAACGAGCAGCGGCTTCGACACGCGCACGGTGGTACTCGCCGGCGGCTCGCTCGGGAAGGCTTTGCCCCACGCGGCGAACGAGGTGAAGAACTCGGAGAAATCCGCGTAGAAGCCGCGCCGCCGGACGAGATGCTCGGCGCGGGTGCCCGCGGCACGGCAGATGGCTTCGACGTTGCGCACGATGTAGTTCACCTGCGCCACCGATTCCGAGCCGTAGTAGGGAAACGCGGGGTTGAGGCGGGCCTCGGGCGCGACGCCGGTGACGAAGTCGGTCGCCATCTGCTGTGAGAAGAAGAGCAGCGGCCCCGCCTGCACGGCCTGCGGTTCGTGCGCGAGCGGCGTGGGCGCATCCGCGGTGCAGATGGTGCGCCGTACGTCCCCGCGGGCCGGCAGGTAAGCGATGAGATTGATGGCGACGCGCGCGCCGGGAATACCGAGATCCTTCACCGGCACCGTGCAGCGGGCCGGCGGATTATCGGGGAAGAACTCACGCCAGACCTCGTCGACGCGAAAGAAATCCGCGAGGTCGGTCAGGTAGACCTCCGCCTTGACGACGTCGGCGAGTCCGGCCCCGCCGGCGTCGAGGATGGCGCGCAGGCGCTCGAGGATGTAGGCAGTCTGTAAGCGTGCGCGCTCGCCGTAATAGGGGAACTCGGGGGTGGTATCGGCCTCGGGCGCGATGGCGTTGTGCCAGTCGGTCGCGGTGAGGCACGCCGTGCACAGCCATTGACCTGAGCGCACGCCGTAACGGCCGGCGGGCAGTGCGCCGTCGAGCGCGGCCGGCACCGGCGGCGCAAGTCCGGGCGGATCGAGGACCTCGACGCGTTGGCCCGCCGGAGGCACGATTGCCATGAGGTCGATCTCGGTGAGACATCCGGGAATCGGCAACTCCTCCACCACGAGCGTGGCGTGGGGCGGCGCGGTGCCGCCGAAACGCGCCTGCAGCACCCGCTCGGTACCGTTCAGGTCGCGCGCGTCGGTCAGGTAGTTGGTGAACGCGACGACGTGCTCGAGACGGCCGCCGGCCGCCTCGAGCAGCGCCTCCACGGTATCGCAGACGAAAGCCGTCTGGCGCTCGATGTCGGAACCGTGATGGGGAAAGCGGCGATCGATGGTCGCCTCGCGCGGCGTGCCGGTGTTCAAGTCGGACGCAAGCTGACCGGAGACGAACAGGAATGGTCCGGCCTTGACCAGTGGCGAATACGCGACGCGCGGGCGCGGCAGCCCCGGCGCAAAGACGGCTTCCTTGTGCATCGAACAGCTCCTCGATGGTACCGGGTGCCGCTCATGGTACACCTGTCGACGGCGCCGGCTGCGCGCGCGACCGGCGATGCACCGGCTTGTCAGGAACGGCCGTGCTCGCCCATCCCGGCGCGCACGGCCGGTCGGCCCCGGCTACCAGCGCAGCATCCGTCGCACGATGCCGTCGTTGCGGAAGGCGTGGTACAGCGCGCCGCTGATGTGGACGGCAACCACGCCGAGCAGCGCCCAGGCCGTCCACAGGTGGATGTTGGAGTAGAACTCGTTGAGATCCTCGTCGGGCGCGGCGATGCGCGGCAAATCGACCAGCCACCACAGTGTGGTATCCCAACGGGTGTGCGCCGAGGACAGGTAACCGCTCGCGCAGACCGCGACGATCAGCAGGTAGAGCAGCAGGTGATCGAGCAGCGCGAGCTTGTGCATCCAGGGCGTCATCGACGCCGAGCGGATAGCCGTGGGCGGATGCTTGAGGCGCACGTACAGGATCACACCCAGAACGAACACCAGCGTGATCCCGATATTCTTGTGCAGCTGGAACGGGAACGCGCGGAAACGCAGTTCGGCCGACGGCAGCGGCAGGCCCAGCATCCACCAGCTGGAGATGAACAGGAAGAAGATCGAGACGGCCAGGATCCCGTGCAGTATCACCGCGGTGCGGCTGTAACCTCCTCGTTGCATGGGGTCTCCCGTCAGCGCCCTGCGTCGCCGGGCGTGCACCGCGATGCGTGCCGGGCGGTCTTCACCGCGACGCCTCGCTGTCACGGCCCGCGATCGCAGCAGCCGTCATCATGAGATGGATCAGGAACCACAACAGAACCTGCCACAGGTAGACATCGCGGAGGATCGGCCCGGTGTTGACGACCGCAGCGAATTGCAGGGCGTCGACCCCGGCGAGGCCGCCGAATACGAGCACCGCTGCGAGCGACGCCGATGGGCTGTAGTTCACGAGCGCACCACCGATGATGATCGAGACGAAACCGAGGGTCATTCCGGTGAGCGCGAGCACGATCTGTGCGCGCGGGAACCACGCCGGTGACGACAGCGCAATACCGGCAACGTGCGCCACCATGTACTCGCATTCCGCGCGGCTCAGTCCCTCCTCTTCGAGTTCCTCCGCCGGGCAGTCGGCGGGTGGCATGACGCCATCGGCCGGCATCGCCGCTGTCACCACGTATTGCTTCATCACCTCGTTGGCGTGCAGTGCCGTGAGGAACACGCCGAGCACGACGGCGATCGCGCCGAGTGCGCTCGCCCACCCCGGCGTGTCCAAAATCGTTGCTGCGATGTCGCTGGAAGCGCGTGACATGGTTCCTCGGTACGCGTTGATCGCGGCATCGATGCACGCGATCCGCGGTCAGATGATTCCGCACTCATGGTAGTACGCGCCGAATGACGCTTCAAACGGGACCCCGTGGCGCGCGAGCGTCGTGCGCGTGCCCATTTGCAGTCTGTTAGATCACGCCGGCGCTGCCACGGCTCTCGGTACCGCAGGATGGCACGTCCGCCATGCCGGTGGTCGCCGGCCTGCGCACCAAGGCGAGTGTCCCACCTTGTCTGCGCGGCCAATGGCCGCGGACCGCGTCGTGCAGTAAGCTCTCGGCCCATGGAACAACCGACCGTCCGCCAGGCCGTGCTCGACGATCTCGAGCTCCTCACCCCGCTCTTCGACGCCTACCGCCATTTCTATGGGCAGCCGCATGACCGCGAGACTGCCGAGGACTTCCTGCGCGCGCGGCTCGCACAGGGTGATTCCGTGATTTTCCTCGCCCACGATGCGGACCTCGGCGTCGGCTTCGTGCAGCTCTACCCGCTGTTCTCGTCGGTCGCAGCAGCCCGTACGTTCGTGCTCAACGATCTCTTCGTCCTCGAGCAGGCACGACGCCGCGGCATCGCCAGTCGCCTGCTCGACGCCGCCATCGATTATGCCAACCGCGTCGGCGCAGTACGGCTCACGCTTTCGACCGCGGCTGACAACGCCGCGGCAAGAGCGCTCTACGAGGCCGAAGGCTGGCAGTGCGACGACGCCTTCGCGGTCTATCACTTCTCGTTGTCGGGCTGAGCGCGCCCCTACGCGTCGGTACGGGGCGCCACGGTCGCCTCAGGCGGGCCTTCGCAAGCGTGTGGACAGCATGAGCGCGAGCAGCACGAGCGCCACCGTCAACACCACGAGCCCGGCGGCGTAGCCGAACAGGCGCCGTTCATGCCGCGCGAGCATCGCGTCGAGCTGCAGCATGCTCGCACCGACGTCCTCGGACGTCACCAGTTCGCCGATTGCGTGCACCAGCCCCTGTGTCTGGTCGGTGAGCCGGATGGTGGTCTCGGCCAACGCCTGTGCCTGCGCCAGGGTGAACTCGTCGCCGCCCTCTTCGCCGCGAATCTGCGCGACGAGCCGCAGCGTCTCGCGACTGCCGTCCGCGGTCCGCGCGAGCTGTTCGGCCAGCGGCAGCAGCTCGCGACCCGAGCGGGAGAGCAGACCGGCGAACGCCTCGCGCTCGCGGGCAAGCAGCAGGCCGAATTGTTCCAACGTAGCCTGCCGCTCGAGCCCGACCGCGGCGACCAGCTGTCCGATCGCCGCGCTACGCTCGTCGGCAACGCGCTCCGAAAGTGTTGCCATGGCTGCAGCGAGCCCTTCGGCGCTTTGCGCGTAGCGCTCGAGGTCGGTGAGCACCGTCTGCACCTCGGGCAGCTTGACGGCGTTGTAGACGAGCGCTTCGGCCTGCCATTCGAGCAACAGCGGCATGTGATTGATGAGAAAGATGCCGCGCTCGGCGACGCGCCGCAGCTCGTGAAGTTCCTCTTTTGCCTCGACCACCGGCGCCAGCAACCCGCCTGCCGCGACGTGCTCCTCGTAGCGACGTCGCTGCGCCGAGTCGCCGAGGTCGGCAAATCGCGTGAACGCGACATAGCGCCGGTCCGGGTGTGCGTCGCGCCACTGCGCCACCAGCGCGTGCACGAGATCGATTGCCTCTCGTGGCAGCACGCGCGCCGCCAGCAAGTCGATCTGTCCGTCCAGCCGGTGCAGCGCCTCGACCATGCGCGCGCGTGCCGCGGGGGTTGCCCAGGTAGCGAAACCCTCACCACGCCACACCAGCAGCTGCAAGCGCACCATGACCAGCAGGTCGCGCAGCACGCGCAATGGATCGGGCTCGGTGACGACCGTCACCGCGGCGGTGACGTAAATCACCTTGGTCTGGCGGAAGGCCGCACGTGCCTTCGGGTCCGGCGCGTGATCGGCGCCCCAGTCGGCGGCTTCGCTGAGACCTTCGAGATAACGATCGGCGAAGGCCAGCAGTTCGCTCTGCAGCAGGTCCACCGTGATGGGCCGCGACGGGCTGCTTTCGCCACCCACGCCGGGCAGGGCCTCCGCTGGCAGCGCGATGACGGGCGCGCCCCCCGCGTCTGCGACCCGGTCTACCGCCGCGGCACTCCCCGTACCTCGTTGCTGCCGGGAATCCGCCGGCGGCAGGACCACGCAGGCCTGCAGTACGACGACGGTCGCGATGATGAGCCGCCTGCCGACGCGCCGCCCGCATTGACGGCCCCACCCGACGCCGCGCCCATCCCGCGGAAGGCGCTGCACGGTACCGGCGACCCGCGAGGCGAGCAAGATCGCCGGTCGTACCACTTCAGGGCGCCGTCGCGGTACCGTTCGCGCCGCTGCCTGCGGCAGCCGGCTTGAATATCGGGTTGGCAGACGCCAGCGCGGCATCGAAGCGCGCCAGGTAATCAGACGGAAAACGCCAGACCGGCGAACCTTCGGTCCGCACGAGGCCGCGCGCCTCTGGATCGAGCCCGTAACGCAAGGCCATCAACACGTCACTGCTCACCCAGGGGCTCTTGCGGAAATAGGCGTGGCCGTTCCCGGCGTCGAAATTGGCGGCCCCGGAGACATCGATGAAGGCGAGCCGGTCCTCCCGCGCAGCGAACTCGCGCATGCGCACGTCGAGGGTGCCGGGCAGCACCTCGCCGAGCCGGCGATGCGCGAACACGCGTTCTGATATGTGCAAGGCCTTGTCCGCGGGCGAGACGTAGAGATTGAGATCTTCCTGCACGCGCAGCAGTCCGTCGAGGACGTAGCTCGCGAAGGTTCCGGTATCGACATCCGAACCGACCAGCACCACGCGCCCCAGCCTGGTCGCGCTGCGAATTTCGTCGTCGCTGCTCTGCTTGTGGATGAGGGCAAGTTCGTACAGCGTATTTAGAACGACCCGGGTACCCGCGCTGTAGCCGACGATGTTGATGCGCTCGGCGCTGCTCTCGCGCGCCAGGAAATCGATCAATTTGCGCAGGCCCCAGGCGGAGACGCGCGCCGTTTCGATGTCCTTCATGTAAGCGAGCCGCGCCGGTGTCGATGGCCACGAAAAGGCGACGAACGCGCCCTCGTTGCCAAGGAAGTGCCACAGTTCCGAGGCCACCAGCAGCGGATTCTCGAAATTGACCTTGTAACCGTGGACATAGACGAAGATCTCCTTCACGGTCGAACGCGCCAGACGACGCTCGATCTCGTCGAGAAAGCGGCGACTGAGCGTCTCGTCCGCCGCGGCGAGTTCCTCTGGCGGCGTGAAGATCGAGAGGCTGTCTGGTAGAACGCCGAATTCGGAGACCTCGCGTACCTCGAGCGGGAATGCACCCGGACGATTCTTGAGCAGCGAGATCTGGCGCGCCTCGTCCCAGGTGATGTCGGTATCACCGAAGGCGATACGGGCGGCCCCCGCTCGCAGCAGGTAGCCGCGCTCACCCGAGTAGAAACGCTCGTCGCTGCCAGGCCCTACGGGCGCGCGGTTGGTGACGTACAGCATGTCGAGCAACGCCGTGTCACGGTTCGCGAGCGCGTCGTCGGCACGGGTGGCGGCATCGCCGAACGGTGCTGCACCTTCTCCGTAGGCGGCTGGCGCCGGCATCAGGTCGAGCGTTCGCGGGCCACCCCGCGCGCAGCCTGCTGTCGCCAGCACGCAGATGAGCAGGCCCGGCAACGCAGCGCGCAAGTGGCCCATCGGCGAATACCGGCGGGCGCGTGCCTTCCTCTGGTACGAATGCATGGTTTCGCAGCGCCTCTGGTCCATTTCCGGGGGAGCCCGGCCTTCCGGCTCCAGCCCCCCTGCCACTGCCGCACGTGATTGATCCCGCCCAGGCCGACCGGCGCGACGGGCGTCATCATCGTTGAAAACAGAGTCGATTTTCACGAATATCCCACCGCCGCATCAAGTCTCCCGCGGCGGTCGCCGATGGCGCCGCGCCGGCAGGCAGCCCCGGCGACGTAGACAGCTTCGTGTCGAGGCGCCAATACGACTGCCCTCGGTACCGCGGCCTGCGCCGGACTGCGTGGTGCTGCAGCCTATCATCCCGTGGAATCCCTATCGTGAGACAGCTGATCGCGGCCTACTTCCGGCTCGGTTTCTCCAAGCGCATCCTCATCGGCCTGAGCCTGGGGCTCTTGCTCGGCCTGTTCCTCGGTGAGCCGGCCGCTGCGCTCGAACCCATCGCCGACATCTACATCAAGTTGATGCAGATGACGGTGCTGCCCTACCTGGTCACCGCGCTGATCATCGCCTTCGGCTCGCTGTCGGGCGGCGAGGCCCGGCGCCTGCTGCGCGCGGGGGCCGCTCTGCTGCTGGTCGTGTGGTCATTCACGGTGATGGCACTGGTGCTGACGCCGTTGAGCTTTCCCTTCGTCGAAGACGCTTCGTTCTTCAGCCACTCGCTGATCGAACCGAAGCAGGCGCTCTCGCTGACGGACATCTACTTCACGTCGAATCCCTTCGCGTCCCTTTCCAACGCGGTGGTGCCGGCAGTAGTGCTGTTCAGCTGCCTGATTGGCGCAAGCCTGATCGGACTCGATGGCAAGGAGCGCCTGCTCGGCCCGCTGGGGACGTGGAACGCCGCACTCACCCGGCTCACCAAGGCGCTGGTACAACTGACCCCGTTGGGCGTGTTCGCGATCGGGGCGGTGGCCGCCGGCACCATGACCCTGGAGACCCTGCTGCGTCTCGAGGTCTACTTCATCGCGTTCGCGGCGCTTTCGCTGCTGCTCGCGTTCTGGGTTCTTCCGCTGCTGGTGACGGCGGTGACACCGTTCCGCTACGCGGAAGTCGCCGGCATGGCACGAGACGCCCTGCTGACGGCATTCGTGACCAACAATGCCTTCATCGTGTTGCCGATTCTCGTCGAACGCGCCAAGGAACTGATGCAGAAGCACGGCGTGCTCGATGAGCAGGCTGATTCCGCCGCGGAAGTCATCGTTCCGGTACTGTTCAATTTTCCCAACGCAGGCAAGCTCCTGACGTTGCTCTTCATCCCGTTCGCGGCGTGGTTGAGCGGCGCACCGCTGACGGCAGGTGAGAACGCGCAGCTGTTCGCCACCGGCATCCCGAGCTATTTCGCCAAGGCCCAGGTCGCGCTGCCTTTCCTGCTCGATCTGCTCGGCCTGCCTCATGATCTCTTTCAACTCTACGTGCCGACCACCCTCTTCACGGGCAAGTTCGACTCGATGGTGACGGCGATGAACCTGTTCGTCTTCGCCTTGCTGGGCGCGGGCACCATGGGTGGCTTCCTGGTCTTCCAGCGTGGTCGCGTGCTGCGCGCGCTGGTGCTGATCGGGGCCGGCATCGCTGGTGTCGTGATCGCCTTGCGCCTGCTGCTGGCGCTGGTTGCCGATCCGACGTACACGAAGTCCGAGGCGCTACGCCAGATGCACAAGTCGACGCGCAACGCCGGTACCATCGTGCACCGGCGGGAAGATCCGGGGTTGCCCGGAGCGGTCGCCGCGGTCGCGCCCGATCACCGGCAGGCGCGCCTCGCGCGCATCCGCGAACGGGGCACGCTGCGCATCGGCTACGACCCGGACAACCTGCCGTTCAGCTTCTTCAACAGCGAAGGCGTGCTCGTCGGCTACGATGTCGAAGTTGCCGAGCAGCTCGCCGCCGCCCTGGGCGTCGCGGCCGAGTTCGTGCCGGCCTCCTGGCCGGACATGCCGGGCATGCTCGCCGATGGCCACATCGACGTCATGCCGGGAACGTGGTACACACCCAACTGGTTCGGGGCCTTGCGGCTCTCGGCCCCTTACCTGGTCGGCACCGTGGGCTTCGCGACGCTCGACGCGCGCCGCCACGAGTTCGAATCGGCCGAAGCGCTGCGCAAGAGTTCCGGGCTGCGCATCGGCATCCCCCTCGATCGACGACAGGTCGAGATGAGTATCCGACACTACTTCGGCGATGCCGATGTCGAGTACGTGACGCTGGAGTTCTGGAAGCCGTTCTTCGAGGACCATCATCCGGATGTCGATGCTTTCATGGTGCCGGCCGAGCACGCGTCGGCGTGGACGCTGCTGCACCCGCGTTACTCGGTCGTGGTGCCACAACCCGAGCCGGTTCGCATCCCGTCGGCCTTCGCCACGCCCCTGCAGGCAGAGGAGCTGCTCGCGGCGGTCGATGAATGGGTGGTGTACGCACAGGCATCGGGATTTCTGCAGCGGACTTACGATTACTGGATTCTTGGCCAGGGCGCGACGGCCAGTGGGCGCCGCTGGTCGATCATGCGCGACGTCCTCGGCTGGGGCGGGGAAGACTGACGCAGCCGTGGTGCGTCGGCGGCGTAGAGGCAGCGGTAACGCTGCCCGTATGCCCGGCACATCCGCCAACCGGGCAGGCCTCGTGATGCGCCTGCGTCGAGCGCAGGCGGCCAGGTCGGTCGGGCTTCCCGACAATATCCACGAGGCGGCAAGATGCAGGTGACACCCTCATGATGCGAGCACCCGGCATGGCGCGCGCTGCCAGCGTTTCTGCCGTAGTGCGCGGCCTGGCGGTGGCAAGCCTCGTCGTTCTCGCCGGCTGCGCGGGTTTCGACCCGCGACCGTTACCGACGCCCCCGCCGGCGCAGATCGACGAATCCATCGTCAAGGACGGCGTCAAGGTGGCGGCGTCCATCCTCACCGACGAACAGGCGCGGCAGCATTACGGTGTCGACCTCGCGAGTCGGGGCCTGCAAGCCACCTGGCTGCGCATCCACAATGCGTCCAGCGACGGGCTGTGGTTCCTCGTCGCCGCCTTCGATCCCGACTACTACGCGCCGAACGAGGCGGCCTTCCTGTTCCATCCCGATGTCGCGGGCGAGCACGAGGCGCGCCTCTCGCAGCATTTTCGCGAGCAGGCCATCCCGCTGCGCGTCGAGCCGGGGGAGACGGTCTCGGGATACGTGCTCGCACCGCGCCACGAAGGCGGTCGCTACGTGAACGTCGAACTCATCGGCAAGAACCGGCGCCTGCAGTTCGGTTCGGCGCTCGCCGTGGCCGGCACGCGGCTCGATTTCGACGATCTCGAATCAACCTCGCTGTATGCCGACGACGATCGGCGCGAGCTCGATGCCGGCGCGCTCAGAACCGCACTGCGCGAACTGCCCTGTTGCACCAGCAACGCCGGCGGCGACGGGCACGGCGATCCGCTCAACGTCGTCCTCGTCGGTACGCAGGAAGAACTGCTGACCGCGCTCGCCCGCAGCGGCTGGTCCTTCACCCACGAACTCGACCTGCAGGGCGTCGGCCGCCTGGTCGGCGCGGCCATAGCCGGCACCCCGTATGCAATCGCGCCCATCAGCTCGCTCTACCTGTTCGGCCGCGAGCAGGACGTCGCGCTGCAGAGGGCGCGTACCGCGATCGCGCAGCGCAACCACATGCGACTGTGGTTGACGCCCTACGATTTCGAGGGACGGCCGGTGTGGGCCGGGCAGGTGAGCCGCGACGTCGGTGTGAAACTCACCACGAAATCGCCGTCGTTGACGACCCACATCATCGACCCCCTCGTCGACGAGACCCGCGAGTACCTGTTTCAGAGTCTGCTGGTCCATCACATGGTCGAGCGCTTCGGCTTCGTTGCCGGTGTCGGCGCGGCGCCGCCCGGCGCGCCGCGCTTCAACTTGACCGGCGATGCATATGTTACCGACGGACTGCGGCTCGTCGTCGTGCTTGCGCCGAAGCTCTTGCCGCCGCAACAGGCGCGGAACTTCCACTGGCAGCAAGACACGGACCCGCTGAAGGGACGGTTCAACGGCGTGCCGAGCACCGATACGCAAGACCGAGAGGGCGTCCCCGGGACCGCGGGATTCAGCGCCGGCCCCATTCGCCACGAGGAACCCCGCCAATGAGACACCTGCTCGTTAACCTGTACTGCCACACGGCCGGCAACGCTTCCGGCCGTCGACATCCACACGCGGTAGTACCCGCCCTGGTCGCGACAGCCGCGTTATGGGCATTCCTGGCGAGCGCGGCTGACGCGGCGGTAAGCGGCGCCACCATCACCCACCTGTCTCCTGCTGGGACCGAGGAACGCTGCATCATTCTCGATCGCATGCCCGGTGCCACCTACAGCGAGCAGGACCGTGACGAAGAACGCCGCTACTGCGACATCGATTTCAACGACGGCGATCACGGCCTGTGCCCGAAGGTCTTCAGCACGAGTCCGGGCACGCTGGTCTACGACATCGCGCGCGGTCCCTACAACGGCCGTGCCGAGATATTCGAGAACGAGCAATGCGCGCAGAGCAGCCCGGTCAAGCGCGGCGCACTGGGCAACCCGGTGATGTACAAGATGACCATGAACGACGCCCATACGAGCGCGACGTTCGCCACCGCATCGCTGCTCTACTATCATTTTTCACGCTACCTGGATGCAGCGATACACGTTCCGGTGAGCGTCTACCGCTCGATGGACAAGGATGCGCACCTCGCACGGGTCTCGCGACGCGGTTTCGAGATATCCGCGCAGCGCAAGGGCGGCGCCATGAACCATGCCGGCTGGCGCATCATGCGCGACGCTGAGCAGGATCCGGCAACGTATCATCCTACCGACGAGCTGTTCACTGCCGATCGACAGCAGATCTACGGTGTTCTGCTGCAGCCCCCTGGCGATCGTTACGGGCCCGAGTTCAACGGCACCCGCCGTTCCGGCTGGGGGGCGGGACAGAGCCGCGACTTCCAACAGACCGCACCGTTTCGCGCCCTGCGCTCTGCGCGGCCGCTGGCCGAAGCCATCGAAGAGGGCGTTCACGCGGCGGTGGAGGACCCGGGCCTGCGCCATGCCATGCAGCACGGCGTAGCGCCCGAGCAGATGGTCTACTGGATGCAGGAACTCACCGAGATCACGCTCCTCGATTACATCTTCAGCCAGCAGGATCGCATCGGCAACATCGACTTCCTGAGCTACTGGTACTGGCTGGAAGACGGCGTGGTGAAGCGCATGCCGGCGGCAGGTACGCGCATCCCGGAGTCGATCGCCGCGCACCATCCGCTGCGGCTGCGGCGCACACAGCTCAACGACAACGATGCCGGCGGACGCGTTCCGTATGCCAATTTCACCAAGCAGACGCAGATGCTGGAGAACATCCGTCATTACTCGGCCGACACCTACCGCCGCCTGCTGCGCCTCGACAGCGACTTCGCCGCCGAGGGAGAACTCTTCGCCTACGTTCGCGACACCTTCGGATTGAGCACGCGCCAGTTCGAACAGATCGTGAAGAACACGCGTCTCGCGGCGGCAATTCTGCGCAATAGCTGCAACACAGGCCGACTACGCTTCGATCTCGATCCGCCGGATTTCCTCGCGCATGGCGAGGCATCGGAACGGTCGCTCGATTGTGCGCACCCCTGAGACCGGGCTGATGGCATCGCCATCTCCGCACCCATGGGCGTGCCTCGCCGCGCTGGCGCTGCTCCTGGCGCTCGCTGCGACGCCTCACGCCGAGCCGTTGCGCGTCGCTGTCATCTCCGACCTCAATGGCGCCTATGGCACCACGCGATACGCCGCCACCATCGACAACGCCATCGCGCGCATCATCGAACTCGATCCCGATCTCGTCATCAGTACCGGCGACATGGTCGCCGGGCAGCGGCGCCCGCACCTGGCGCGGCCAGAGATCGAGAACATGTGGCATGCTTTTCATGCGCATGTGAGCGCGCCGCTTGCCGCCGCGGGTATCCCGCTTGCCGTGACACCGGGAAATCACGATGCCTCCGCCTATCCCGGTTTCGACCTCGAACGACGCATTTTCGACGAGCAGTGGCGTGCGAGAAGTCCATCGGCGCGCTTCATCGACCGCGCGCACTATCCCTTCCGTTACGCCTTTGCGCAGGGTGGCGCGCTCTTCATCAGTCTCGACATGACCACGGCAGAGCACTTGTCAGCGGCACAGACGGTATGGCTGCGCGCCCTCCTTGCCGAGCACGGTGGGCGCTACGAATACCGCGTGATTTTCGGTCACCTGCCGCTATGGCCGCTTGCCGAAGGGCGGGAGTCCGAATACGTCGGAGATACCGAGCTGCAGGCGATGTTCGAGAAATACCAGGTCGACCTCGTGCTGAGCGGCCATCACCATGCCTTCTATCCCGGGGCGAAGGACGGTGTCGCATTCGTCGCGCAGTCCTGCCTCGGCGCCGGTCCGCGCACCCTGCTCGGTGCGCGGGAGATATCCCCGCGGAGCTTCAGCGTAGTCGCCCTGGCGCCTGATGGGGTGCACGTAGGCGCCTTCGCGGCGCCGGACTTCACGGCCTTGATCGACTGGCGCACCCTGCCGCGCGAGGTGCGCACACCCGTCGCCGTCCTCACGCGGGCCGACCTCGTGCCGGAAAGCGCCATCGCGCCGGCGGCACCCGAGCGCCTCGGGCCGGCACCGGACGCGTGGCCTGGCATCAGTAGAGATCGGCAGGAAAAGCCATGAAGATGACGTCCTCGATGCGTTGCCAGAAATCCCTCGCCGGCTGGCTGGCGTGGACCTCCGCGCCGGCCGTCCATTGCAGCTCACCGTCGTCGCGACGGATCACGCGCCACGCGTTCTCCGGCAGCATGTCGCGCATCATCACCTCCGCCAGCACCTGCGCCAGCGCCGGGCTCTCGATCACGACGCCCATTTCGCTGTTGATGGCCCACGAGCGGGGATCGAGATTCAACGAGCCGACGAACACGCGCTGCCGGTCGATGACCATCGCCTTGGCATGCAGACCCATGAAGTCCGATCGCACCGGAGGCGTATCCGCGAGCAGGGAATGTACGGCGGCATCGGGCCGTACCTCGTAGAGCTGCACACCGGCCGCGAGCAGGCGCGGACGCCACACCTTGTAGTGGCTGTTGACGGCCGGTACGTCATGCGAGGCCAGCGAGTTGGTGAGGATACGGTAATCGACGCCCGCGGCCACCTGCTCGCGGATGCGTTCGATTGCATGCGCCCCGGGTATGACGTAGGCATTCGTAATCAGCACCTGTTCTCGCGCGGTTGCGAGCAAGGCCCGGATCGCGACCGGCATGTGGTGCGCAACCTCGTCGGTGTCGGCACTGTCGGTATGCACGACGCTGGTTCCGGCGTGCAGGCTGCGGGGCAGATCCGCGAAGGCGGCACTCCAATCGGTCGCATCGAGCCATGACTCGGCGAGCTCGCCATCCGCCGCGCTGCCGCCGGGCAGCGCTGCACGCAGGCGCTCCATCTGGCCAGGCGTCACGGCAATGTCCAGCGCCGCGACGGGAACGACCCAGGCACTGTTCCAGAAGCGATCGAACACGCCCGACGCCTGGCGCGACACCGGCCCGATACCGAGCACGTCGAGATCGCGAAAGTTGAAGCTCGTCGCCAGCCCGAAGTAGTGATCGCCGATGTTGCGTCCACCGATGATCGCCGCATGGTTGTCCGCAATCATGAGCTTGTTGTGCATGCGCTGATTGGCCCGCTCGGCGTCCCCCGCGCTCTCGAGCACGCGACCGAGCAAGGAGCGTGAGCGCCACGCGTTGAACAACCGTATCTCGACGTTGGGATGACCGTCGATCACGGCAGCGACGTGGTCGCGCAACGTCAGGTGGGTCTCGTCCTCGAGCATCGTGGAAAGATCGTCGACGAGGATACGCACCTTGACGCCACGATCGGCCGCCGCGAGGACGCGCTCGAGCAGCAACTTGCCGCTGGTATCCCCGAGCCACATGTAATACTGGAAATCGAGCGAGCGTTGCGCGGCATCGATCAGCGCCATTCGCCAACGCAGTCCGTCGCGGTTGGAATCGAGCAGTGAGAAGCCCGAGACGTCGGCGGCGCGGCGCGCCCGGAAGCGGTCTTCGACCAGCGCGAGCGGACCCTTCGTGGCGGCAGCGAGCGCAGCTGCGGGTGAGCCGGCGGGCGGGGCTTGCGAGGCGCGCTGCGACCCCGTGCAACCGCAGACCAGCAGCACGAGCAACGTCATGACATGGCTCCACCGCGGGAGCCCGCTCCACTCGGCTGATGCCGCGCAGCGTCGATACCCTGCCCGGCCAGGCCGCAATGCAGCCATCGCGCGCACGGCTAGTGGCCAGCCCGGTCGCGGCACGCCGGCCGCCGCCGCGAGCATCATGCCGACAACAACCCCGGCGCGCGTGGCGCAGGCGCGGCGGTCAACCACCTTCGAGCAGCGCCCGCGGTACCTCGTACACCTCGGCTCCGTCGATGATCACGGTCCAGATATCGCCCTTCAGGTGCGCCTCGGCCTCGCGATTGGTCGCGTTGACGTAATCGGTCATGAAATTGATGGTGAACTGCTCGCCGCGCGGGCTCTGAATCACCACCGATGCCTGCCCGTTCTCCATGCGCAGCGCCCCGGCCGGGCACTGCCCGAACGCGGCATCCGCCGCCGCCTTGCACCTCAACAGCGTGGTGGCGTCGTAATCCCGCGTGGAGAACGGGGCGGTAGGATTGTCGTCGTCGTTGGGCTCGAGCGCAGCGGTGCTCCAGTAGACGAACACGCTTTCGTCGGGGAAACGGAAGATCAAGCCCTGGTCGCCCAGCCCGCTCTGACGATACACCCTGTGCCCGTGCTGATCACGGAAGTTACCGAGCACATTCCCCTCGGGAGCCAACTCGTGAGTGACGCCGTCTTCGCGGGTAATGGTGATGTAGCCCTGACGCTGGGCAAACGTGCAATGGAGCATCGTGTCCGTGTGATCGGATCCTGCGGGGTAGACATCGCAGCGCGCCGCCGTCATGTCCGCCGGACTCGACATTGACCACGCCCACAGGACCACCAGCGTTCCGTGCAGCCATTTGTTCACCCCGGTTCACCTCGCTATTGCCGCCACCCTCGCTAAGCAATGCATATATACGCTCGCCACCTTGGCGAGGCAATCGCTCCTCGCGTCGGCTGCGCGGCTGCACCGCGCGGCGAAGGCCCGTGCTCCTTCCCCGGCTGCCCGTCGAAGCCCGGCAGCGTGAAGCACTCACGCGCGCCGCGGTGCAATCACGTACTCGACCCGGTGGATGCGTTCGTTGTAGCTTTCACCAACGACGCCCATGAGCGGCCAGAGGAGAATCGGCCATGTCACCGACGATGTTGTTACCTAGCCGCCTGGTTCTGCTGCTGATACTGGCGCTGTCGGGCGGCGCAAGCGCGGCCGCAGATTCGATGGACAAGGCCAAGGCCGCAACCCGCGATGCCTGGGAGGCCAACAAGGCGGCCGCCGGAGACGCTTGGGACGCGGCCAAGCGACGTACCGCCGAGGCCCTGGAACAGGGCAAGGAGGAGGCCGAGCCGCGCCGGGATGCTCGCGGGATCGGTGCCGAGCGCCATTCCGGCCGGTCCCAGCATCGTCGCCACGCCGGGAAGCGTGCGCAGATGGTCGATTACCTCGCTGCCGTGATTGGGCGGCGCCAGCATCACGATCCGGCCGAGCCGCGGAATCTCGTGCGCGGCGAGATAGTAGCGGACCAGGATGCCCCCCAGCGAATGCGCCACGAAATGGATGCGCCCACTGGCTGTTTCGCTGCACCGGGCGAGCCCTTCGCCGACGGCTCTGCCGGCAAGCCGTTCGATGGGCTCCTCGCGCGACGGGTAAGCGACGTTGGCGACCCGGTACCCTCGCGCGGTCAAGGCATCCTCGAGCGGCCGCATGGAGCGTTCGGTCCGCCACAATCCATGCAGTAATACGACGCAATCCGCAGCGTCGACCGGCGCGGGACACGCTATCGCGGCGACGAGTATCGCGGTGATGAGTGTGCACCGTCCAGGTGACGCAACTGCCCGGGTCGTTCGTTTCCTGAGTATCGAGCTGGTCGTTGTCATGCGGTCGCTGGTATGCCGGGGTTACGGGTACATGCGGCGAGCACGTTGGTGCTTTGTCACTGATACGCCGCAGCGTCACGGTTCCGGTGCGCCCCGGCATGCCGGGATGCGCAAGCATGTTCCCGTACTGCCCGGCGTGCCGGCAGCGGTTATCATGCACGAAACGCGGGAAGCGGTGGAGACGCGAGCCACGCGGGCAGGTACGCTGTCGCGGAGTTCGAACCCCCGCAGGGGTGACACACCGGCCACCACCGTCCCCCGTGCCGTTGACCACGCCCGCTCGAAGACGATGATGCATGGAACCCGTCGCTGTCAGCCACGCAAGCCGCATGGCCGCGCCCTCCCACTCACCTTCATCCTGCTCGCTCTACTGATCGGGCACGCGGCCGACACGATCGCCACGCCGGATGCAGGGCAACCAAGCTCCCGGGCGCGCGCAGTGACGACAACGGCCGCGACGCGGCCGGCGCCCCACTTCATCGAACACGTGCGCCCGGTCCTCGAACGCCGCTGCGTGGTGTGCCACGGCTGCTACGACGCACCGTGTCAGCTCAAGCTGCAGGATTATGCTGGCCTTGCGCGCGGCGCGACGACGACCGCGGTGTATGACGGGACCCGGCTGGTCGAAGCCACGCCGACCCGCCTGCACCAGGATGCCGACACCACGGAAGGATGGCGCCGGCTCGGTTTCCATCCGGTGATCCCTATGGATAGCGCGGCGCCGGCGACGCACCTCCCTGCAGCGCTGATGTCACGCATGCTCGCGCTGCGGCGGGCGCATCCCCTGCCGACCACGCCAGTGCTCCCCGCGACCTTCGATTTCACTCGCGAGCGGGTCGCCCAGTGCCCGGGCCCAGAGGAGTTCGACGCTTATGCGACGGAGTTTCCCCTCTGGAGCATGCCGTTCGGATTGCCGGATCTACCTGCAGACGAGCACCTGCTGCTCGAGCAGTGGCTCGCTGCCGGGGCGCCGGCCGCCGTGCCGCGCGCCCCACCCAGCGGCCTCGGCGAAGACATCGCGACGTGGGAGCGCTTCTTCAATGGCGACGGATACAAGCAGCAGCTCGCGGCGCGCTACCTCTACGAACACCTCTTCCTGGCACATCTCTACATGGAGGATGCCGGCGATGCGACCGTGTTCTTCAAGCTGGTACGCTCGCGCACACCCCCCGGAAAACCCGTCGACATCATCGCCACGCGACGTCCTTTCGACGATCCCGGTGTCGCCCGCGTCTACTACCGCCTGTGGGCCGATCCCGAGAGCGTGATCGACAAGACGCACATGCCCTACGCACTGGACGCGGCGCGCATGCGCAAGTGGCGCGACTGGTTTCTCGATGCCGAGTACGAAGTGACGAGGCTGCCCGGCTACGATGCCGGCACCGCCGCGAACCCGTTCATCGCCTTCGAGTCCATTCCGCAGTCGTCGCGCCATCGTTTCCTGCTCGACGAGGCCGAGTTCACCATCATGAACTTCATCAAGGGCCCGGTGTGCCGGGGAAGCGTGGCGCTCAACGTCATCCAGGATCATTTCTGGGTCTTCTTCAGCGCTCCCGGGTTTCTCGACACCGCGGCCTACGGGCGCTTCCTCGCCGAGCAGGAAGATCATCTGCGCCTGCCTGCCGAGGCCGGCGGCGCCCTGTGGTCCGTGGCGCAATGGATCAAGTATGCGCGCGCGCAACGGGCTTACCTGCGCGACAAGCTGGCTTTCATCCACGATCAGCGCGACGTCTTCGACCGCGGCAAGATCGAGGTCATCTGGGATGGCGATGGGCACAATCCGAACGCCGCCCTGACGGTGTTCCGCCACCATGACAGCGCCAGCGTGGTGCGCGGCCTGGTCGGCCAGGCGCCCAAGACGGCCTGGGTCATCGACTATCCGATCCTCGAGCGTATCCACTACCTGCTGGTCGCCGGTTTCGACGTCTTCGGCAGCGCCGCGCACCAGGCCATGACGCGGCTCTACATGGATTTCCTGCGCATGGAATCGGAGATGAACTTCCTCGCGTTCCTGCCACCGTCGACGCGTCAGGCGGAGATCGCCAACTGGTACCGCGATGCAGTCGACGAGGTACGTGACTACGTCGAGACCTATTTCACGCACGACATCATCGACCCGCTCTACCAATATCGCACCGACGACCACAAGGACGAGCTGTTCGCCGTACTCCGGGCGCGGGTTGCGCCGGCGCTGGAGGCAGACCGGTTCGCGCTCGAGAATGCCGATCTGCCTGAAACGGCGCTGGATGCGCTGCAGGAGCTGCCGTGGATCCGCGGCGGCCCCGCCTCGCACGTCCCGGAGACGGTACTGATCAACATCCGCGGCGGTGGCGTCATGACCCTGCTGAGCAATCGCGCCTACACCAACATCGCCTCGATGTTCGACGAAGACGATCGGCGCCTTCCGCCGGAAGACTCGCTCACGGTGGTCAACGGCGTTCTGGGTGCGTACCCGAATGCGTTCCTCGAGGTGACGCTGGACGACATCCCGCGGCTGGTCGCCGACATCACCGACATCGAGGACGAAGCCCGTTACGTGCAGTTGCTCGACCGCTACGGCGTGCGCCGGACCAGTCCGCGCTTCTGGCCACTGAGCGACGAGGTTCACGCCAAGCACGCGCGCGCACGCCCGCTCGCGGCCGGCATCCTCGATTACAACCGCCTGGAGAATCGTTGATGCGTGAGCCCGCCGCGCCCAGCGCCGGGCCTGTTTGCGCCCGGACGCTGGCGACGCCCCCGCGAGGCCGCGCCTGCCGATGCCATCCAGCGGCGCCCGAAGCGCCGCCCGCGGGGGGCTAGACTGTCCACGCTGCCGGGCGACAGCGTGCCGCCTGCGGGGGAGAATCACATGGCGACTATCGAAACCGACGTACTCATCATCGGCACCGGGCCGGCCGGCTCGGCCACCGCCGCGCTGTTGTCGAGCTACGGTATCGACAACGTGGCGGTCAACCGCTACCGCTGGCTCGCCAACACGCCGCGTGCGCATATCACCAACCAGCGCTGCCTCGAGGTGTTGCGCGATCTCGGCGACGAGGTGGAAGCCGAGGCTTACCTGCACGGTACCGAGCAGGACCTGATGGGCGAGAACGTCTTCTGCGAAAGCCTTGCCGGCGAGGAAATCGGGCGCATGCGGAGCTGGGGCAAGCACCCGCGTTCCCGTGCCGAGCACCAGCTGGCCTCGCCGTGCCGCATGATCGATCTCCCGCAGACCTACCTCGAGCCGATTCTGTTTGGCGCCGCGTGCCGTCGCGGTACGCATGCACGGATGTCGACCGAGTACCTCTCGCACGAACAGGATGGCGATGGCGTCACCACGACCTGCCGTGACCGCGTCACCGGCGAGAACCTGACGATTCGCTCGCGTTACCTGGTCGGCGCCGACGGCGGTAACTCGCTCGTCGCCATGCACGCCGGCCTGCCCTTCGCCGGGCGCATGGGCGTCGGCGGCTCGATGAACATCCACTTCCGCGCCGACCTGTCGAAGTACGTCGCCCATCGCCCGTCGGTGCTGTACTGGGTGATGCAGCCCGGCGCCGACGTCGGCGGCATCGGTATGGGCCTGGTGCGCATGGTGCGGCCATGGAACGAGTGGCTGATCGTGTGGGGCTACGACATCGAGCAACCCGCCCCGCAGGTGGACGACGCCTTCGCCACCCAGGTAGCGCGCCAGCTCGTTGGCGATCCGGACCTCGAGATCGAGCTGCTTTCAGCCAGTACATGGACGGTCAACAACCAGTACGCGACGCATATGCAGAACGGCCGCGTATTCATCATGGGCGATGCGGCACACCGTCACCCGCCCTCGAACGGCCTCGGCTCGAACACCTCGGTGCAGGACGGCTTCAACCTGGCCTGGAAGCTCGCCATGGTGGTCAAGGGACAGGCCGGCCCGCACCTGCTCGAGAGCTATTCCGCCGAGCGCGTGCCGATCGCGCAGCAGATCGTGACACGCGCCAACCAGTCGATCGCGGAGTTCGGCCCGATCTTCGCGGCGCTCGGCATGACCGGCGGCAGCGATCACGCGGCGATCCGCGCGAGCATGGATGCGCGTTGCGACGCCTCCGCGGCCGCGGAAAAGCAGCGCGAAGCACTGCGCGAGGCGATTGCCTTGAAGCGCTACGAGTTCGATGCGCACGGCGTGGAGATGAACCAGCGCTATCGCTCGGGCGCCGTCGCGCCCGACGGCGAACCCGAGCCGCCCTTCACGCGCGACGCCGAGCTGTTCCACCAACCGACGACCTGGCCGGGCGCGCACCTGCCGCATGCGTGGCTCTACGAGGGTGCCACCGGCGCCGCCGTATCGACGCTCGATTTATGCGGGCGGGGACGCTTTACGATCTTTACCGGTATCGGCGGGGAGGCCTGGCAGGGCGCCGCGCAAGCGGTCGGCGAAGCACTCGGCATCGACCTCGCCGTGCACGTGATCGGCCCGCGGCAGGACTACGTGGACCACGCCGGGGAGTGGGCGACGCTGCGGGAGATCGACGACAGCGGCTGTGTCCTGGTACGCCCCGACCAGCACGTCGCCTGGCGCACCGCGCGCTGCAGCGCCGCGCCGGCGGCCGATCTCGAACGGGTACTGCGCCGGGTTCTCGATCGCTGACCCCATCGAAGGGCTGCGCGAGCGCAATACCGGAATGCGCGGCGATGCGCCCTTCCGGCAACTATCGGCGCGGCGGCTTCAGTCGATGCGGTAGCCGACGCGGAAGCCACCCCAGTGACGGCCCTGGACGTAAATCGGTGCCGACATGTCGAACATCAGTTCGCCGGTGTCGCGCCGGTAGGTCTGCAGCTTCCAGTCGTTCTCGTGCGCACCGCAGGTGCGCCCCACGCGGTCCTCGAACACGCGCTTGGTCCGGTTGTGGCGCAGATCGTAGTCGCGGTTGCCGGTGAGCGGTTCACTGAAACAGCGATTGTGGGTGGGGAAGTATCCGTTGCGATCGACGGCACCGGCGTAGACCACCCAATCGAACTGCGCGAGCACCTGTTCCTGCACGGCCGGAAAATGCTCGTCGGTGTAGCCATCGTAGCGCGTGTGGTACTTGACCGGGTCGGTGCCCGCGATCGGCTGATAGGCCTGGTCGAAACAGTCGTCGAGGCTCAGCACGCCGCTCGCGACGCCGCGTTCCAGCAACAGCCCGATGCGTCGCGCCGCCTCGCGTGCCACGCCCTGCATGCGCCGATGCACGTCGTGGGTGCTTTCGCCCGCGGGCGGTAACCGGAACAGGTTCACGGCGTCTGTCAGATAGGTCACCTGGTGGGTGATGACGTCGATGTCGGTCGCGACCTCGCCACTCAGCGCGCGATTCTCGCGGGTGAAGGCATCGATGCGGTTGATCTCGGTCGTCGCCCGCACCATGGCCGCGCGCTGCTCCTCCGCCCCGCGCGAGATTTCGTCCACGACTTCGGCCGATTCCGCCGCGCCCTGCAGTGCCGCCTTGATCTTCTCGGCCGCCTCGAGGGCCGAGCGCTGACCGGCTTCGACGCTGCGACCGGATTCCTCCATCAGTCCCTGGATGCTGCGCGAAGCGTCCGCGCATCGCCCGGCGAGATCACGCACCTCGTTCGCCACCACCGCGAAGCTGCGCCCCTGCTCGCCAGCACGTGCTGCTTCGACCGCCGCATTGAGGGCCAGGATGTTGGTCTGGAAGGCTATCTCGTTGATTACACCGACGAACTCACCAATCGAGTTGGCGCTCGCCTGGATGTCGTCCATGGCCACCACCACGCGATCGACGGCCTGCTCCCCGGCGCCCGCGAGCCCGGCTGCCGACGCGGCGAGCTGGCTGGCGCGCCCGGCACTCTCGGCGCTGCGGCCAACCACCTCGCTGAGTTCGGCAAGGCTGTCGTTCATACCGGCCAGCGCGCCGGCCTGCTCGTCGGTGCGGCGCGACAGCGCCTCGTTGCGCACTGCCAGCTCGCGAACCTGGGATTGGATGACGGCACTGAACTCGGTCATCTGGCGCAGCGCTTCGGTGACGTTCGACAGGGTCACACCGAGGCGGCTGGACAACGACGCCAGCGCCACGCCGGCCTGTGGGCGGAAGGTGAAATCACATTCGGCGAGCTGCCCGATATCGCTGTCGAAACGCTCGATGGCCGCCTTGAACTCGCGCAGCTGTCGCTGCACGTCGGCCAGCTGGCCATCGCAGGCCGCGTCGCCCGTAAGCGGCGGCGATGGCAATTCGCCGCCATCCAGCGCGGCCACGGCGTGATGGAAGAAGTCGAGCAGGGCTGCAGGCCCGCTGGCGGGAAGGGAGTCGTCGTACATGGAACTTGGCTGACGCCGGGATGCGGAAGGGTGAGTCCCGGTTAGCGGCTGCGGCAAGCTGCGCTTGAGTAGCCGGCCGCCGCCGCGGTGCCCGGCGGAGCGCGTTCGCGGCCCGGCGCGCCGGCGCGCGCCGGGTATGCCGCTGACCTTCGTTGACAGACCCCGCGACGAGCCTCGGCTAGACTCGGGGCTCCGCGAGACTACCCGTCCTGCTTGCCAAGGATTGCCCCGTGATGATACGCCGCCGCCAGCTCCTGCCGACTGTCATGCTGCTCCTCGCCGCCGGCCTGGGCGAGGCGAGCGCACGCGTCGTGCACGCGCTGACACCCGCCTTCGTCACGCCGACCGGCGCCGTGTACACGATGGCGATGAGCCCGGACCGCACGCGCGCGGTGTACCTCGCCGATGCCGACGTCGCCGGCCAGCGCGGGCTCTACAGCGTCGCCCTCGCTGCGCCGGGGATCGCAACCCGCATCGATGCGGGTGACAACGTGCTGGACTTCGCCATCAGTGCGGACGGTGCCCGTGTCGTCTATCGCGCAACCACCGACGGGTCGGACGTCATCGAGCTCTTCAGTGCACCGATCGCCGGTGGTGCACTTCCGGTGCGCCTGAACGCCGACCTCGCGATCACGGACTGTAGCGGGTTCTCGCCCTGCTCCCGCGTCTGGTCGTTCGCGCTCGGCGACGATGCCCAGACGGTGGTCTATCTCGCCAATCAGGATGCTGCCAACCGCTGGGAACTCTACGCCGTGCCGATCACGGGCGGCAGCCCACCACGTCGCCTGCTCGAGCCCGCCGAGACCTATGCGCACGTGCTCACCGGCTTCACGCTCAGCCCCGACTCGAACCACGTGGTCTACCGTGCCGATCTTTCCGCAAGCGGCGTCTACGAGCTCTTCAGCGCGCAGGTGACAGGGACGGGGGTGCCAATCAGGCTGAATGGCCCGCTCGTCCCCGGCGGTAATCTCGTCGATGGCAATACCGTCAACCCGAATCTCGGCTTTCTGGTCACCCCGGATTCGGGCCGCGTCGTATACCGTGCCGACCAGGACGTCGACGACGTTCACGAACTCTACAGCGTGCCCATCTCGGGCGGCACGCCGGTCAGGCTCACGCCCATGCCGCCGCCGGGGGGTGACGTGCCGCCCGATTTTCCGTACACCTTTGGCGAGAGTTTCGCAGTCAGCGCCGACGGCACGCGCGTCATCTATCGTGCCGATCACGATCGGAATGATGTCGACGAACTCTACAGCGTGCCGGTCGACGGCAGCGCCGCGCCGCTGCGCCTCAACCAGCCCCTGGTCAGCGGCGGCGACGTCACGCGTTTCATCCTCAGCCCTGACGGCACCCACGTGCTGTTCCGTGCCGACGCCCTGGGCGACGAGCGCCACGAACTGTTCGTCACCACCATCGATGGCAGCACTCCTCCGACGCGCATCAACCCGACACTCGTCAACGGCGGCGACGTCTCGGAGGCCGGCCTGCGCTACACGCCCGATGGCAACCACGTGCTCTACGGCGCCGACCAGGATGTCGACAACACCTTCGAGCTCTATACGGTTCCCGCCGATGGCAGCGGACCTGCACGTAAACTGAATCCGCCACTCGATGCCGGCAACGCGGTGATGAGCGATTTCGCCATCGCCGCGGATTCGACGCGCGTCGTGTTCGAAGTCAACCGGGGCGCCAGCGCGCCACCGACTCAGCTCTACGCGGCAGCGCTCGACGGCAGTGCGCCGGCCGTCCAGCTGAGCGCAGTACCGGATGGCGCACCCCGCGGTATCGACGATTTCGTTCTCGTCGGCGACGCCACGCGCGTCATCTATCTCGCCGACGAGGGCGTGCCCGACGTGGCGCAACTCTACCTCGCACCGCTCGACGGCAGCACGGCATCGGTGCGCCTCAATGGCGACCTCGTCACCGGCGGCAGTGTCGACGCCAGGTTCTGGTTCACACCCGACGGCGAACGCCTGCTGTTCATCGCCGACCTGCTGGTCGACGAGGTCACCGAGTTGTTCAGCGTACCCCTCGACGCGAGCGCGGCACCGGTGCGACTCAATGCACCCCTGCCGCCAGGCGGACAGGTCCTGCGGCCAGTCGAAGTGAGCCCCGACGGCATGCGCGCCGTCTATCGTGCCGAGCAGGACAGCGCCGGGGTCGTCGAGCTCTACAGCGTGCCGGTCGACGCTTCGCTTGCACCGGCGCGCTTGAATGGCCCGCTCGCGCCCGGCGGCGGGGTCGACCAGTTCACCGTTACGCCGGATGGCACGCGCGTGTTCTACCTGGCACAGCAGGATTCCACCCGTAGAGAGCTCTACAGCGTGCCCATTGCCGGCGGGTCGACGGTGCGCCTCAGTCCGCCGCTCGGGATCGGCGGCGAGGTCGGCTCCGGGGGAGCAACGCCGGACTCCTCGCACGTGGCTTTCACGTTCGCAGCCGACAATGCCAGCGTGCGGGGGATCCGCGTCGCCCCCATCGCCACGGCCGGCGCGTCCGTTGCCGTCAGCGGGTCGCTCGCGGCCGGTGCTTTCGCAATCTCGCCGGACGGCAACCGCATCGTCTTCGGGGCAAGTGAGACTGCCTTCGTCGGCGAACTCTATACCGTCGGTATCGCCGGCGGGCCGATACGCAAACTGAACGGCCCGCTGGTCGAGAACGGCGATGTGCTGGCCTGGCAGGTCACCGCGAGTGGCAATCACGTGGTTTACCTCGCCGATCAGGACACCGACCGAAAATCCGAACTCTACGCGGCGCCGCTCCCCTTCGCCGCCGCGCCCCAGGCACTCACCCCGGCGCTCGCAGCCGACGCCGACGTTGACAGCTTCCGCGTCGCACCGACAGGTGACGACGTGCTCTACGCGGTCGCTGACGATGGCGCCGCACGCTCGCTCTTTGTCGCGTCCGCTGGCGGCGGCGCGCCGCCGTTGCGCATCGACGAGGAGCCGGTCGCGGGCGGCACCATTGGCGACTACGCGTTCACACCGGACGGCACGCACGTCGTCTATGCCGCCGATGCCCTCGAGCCGGGACGCCACGAGCTTTATCTCGCGCCACTCGATGGCAGTGCGGCGCCGGCACGCCTCGCATCACGACCGGCGCCACCGTCCACACTCGGTGCATGGCGCATCAACGCCGATGGCAGCCGCGTGGTGTTCCTCGCCGCCTACGGCAACGGCGACATGCAGCTCTACAGTGTGCCGCTGGTTGCGGACGTGCCCCCCGTGGTGCTCAATGCACCATTTTCCCCCGGGGGCGGTATCGACAAGTTCGAGCTCGCGCCCGACGGCCGGCATGCCGTCTACCGCGCCGACGCGATGATCGCGGGGGAATACCGCCTGTTCAGCGTCGCCATCGACCACGATGGTGACGCCATCCCCGATCCGATCGACGATGACATCGACGGCGATGGGCTCGACAACGTAACGGAAGATCGCCTCGGGACCCACGCCTACCTCGTCGACACCGACGACGACGGTCTCGATGACTTCACCGAGGTCGCGCGCGACGGCGATGCCGGCAGCTACTCGCCGGGCATCGACACCGACCCGCTGCACCCGGACAGCGACGGCGATGGCATTCCCGACGGCGCGGACGACGATCCCCTGGTGCCGGCCAACGTCGTCGTCACGCCGGTGCCGTGGCCGGCATGGGCACTTGCCGCGCTGGCAGTGGGGCTCTTTGTTGTTGCGGTTCGCATGCGCCGCTTGCTTCACGCGTGAACTCAGCGGAACATCCAACCAGCGAGATGCAGTAGTCGCGAACTGGCGACCGCACAGCGGGTCGTTCGCGCCGTTTCAGAATTCCTGCGCCGTCGGCCGGAACAGGATCTCGTTGACGTCGACATCCGGCGGCTGGCTGAGGGCAAAGGCCACCATGTTGGCGAACGACTCGGCCGGGATGGCGAATTTCTCGTAGAACTCGTGCACGGCCTTGGAGAAATCCGGCTCGGTCAAGCTGTCCGGCAACTCGCTCTCGACCGCTCCCGGCGAGATCACCGTGGTGCGGATGTTGTAGGGTTTCACTTCCTGGCGCAGCCCTTCGGACAGCATGCGCACGGCAGCCTTGGTGGCGGCATAGACGGCACTGCCCGGACGCACCTTGTGACCAGCGACGGAGGACACGTTGATGATATGTCCGCGCTGTTGCTCCTTCATGTAGGGCAGCGCGGCCGCGATGCCGTACAGCACGCCTTTCACGTTGACGTCGATCATGCGATCCCAGTCATCGATCTTGGCACGCTCGAGCGGCGAGTGCGGCATGAGGCCGGCATTGTTCAGGATGGCATCGATCGCGCCATGGGTGCTCACGGCGTGATCGACCAGGCGCTGTACCTGTGCCGGATCGGTGACGTCGGTCTGCACCACCGCCTGGGCCCCGAGATCGAGCTCTGTGGCGAGTGCCTCGAGCCGCTCCACGCGCCGTGCGCCGAGTACGAGCCTGGCGCCCTCGGCGGCCAGCCGCCGCGCGGCGGCCGCACCGAGGCCACTGCTGGCGCCCGTGATAACGATGACCTGGTCTTTGATTGCTGCGCTCATGCTCGTCCTGCCCTCCTCGCTGCATCCGGGATGCGAGGTCCCGTCGATGTCGTGCTGCACGTGGTGAATTCCCCACCGCCCGCTCGTGTCGCAAAGCAGCCGAAGCAGGGGTGCGTAGCCGACAGGCTAGCGGGGTCGGCCGCACCATGCCAACGTCCTCGGCGAAGCGTGGTCGGCACCCGTGATGCTCGCACGCGAGGGACACGCGGCCGGTGGAAGCCGGGATCCTCCCCACCCAGCCGCGACCACGAAGCGGCACGGCAGCCTGCTCCCGTGGCCGCGTATCCGGATGCTGGCAACGTCACGACTGGTAGATTTTCATGAATTTTCGTTGCAACGCTTTCATCCTGCGCGAAAAGTCCGGCAAGATCGTCGGGCGTCAGACGATGGCGATGCCTGCCACCCCGGCCGAACAGAGGAACAACGACATGGAACACCGATTCATCCCGCGCCCGCTCGCGACCATCATCGCGGCCGCCGCGCTGTGCTGGACCGGCACCGCCCCGGCCGCCGTGGCCGCGGCCACGCCCGGTGTTGCGGCAACGGTGGAGGCGCATTACCAGGGTCTTTCCAGCGGGCCGACGAGCGCCAGCGCCGGAAATCCCGGCAGCGTCGCACCGGAGGCCGTCGCCGGCCCCGGCGGTGGCAGCAGCGTCCTCAGCCTCCAGCAGCCCGGACAACCGGAGGTGCTGGTATACGACGAGGCCATCGCCCGCGCGCGCGCCAACCTGCCGGGGACCATCGGCAGTTACAGCCACGCCGGCGGCTATACGCCTTCTTTCGACCCACCCAGCGCGGTCACGGCGACGGCACAGGCGCGCACGCTGACGCAATGGGTGGTGACGAGCAGCGATCCGAACGTGACCTCGGTCGGCATCGACGTGCTGGCGTTCTTCGACGGCACCCTGCTCACCTACGACGCGGCGGGCGTCGCCCCCGGCGATCTCACGGCCAGCATCACCGCTGCCATGCGCGCGGACACTCTCTCAGGCCAGCTCTACGGCTTCGAGGCCGAGGCCACGCTCGACTCCGAACTCGGCCTCTCCGCCAGCGCGAACTGGAGCGGCGACTTCCTCAGCGGCTCGTCCGGCTTCGGCAGCGTGCGCCAGTCCACCGTCGACTATGACGCCTTCTTCGACGACGCCTTCGTCGTCAACGTCGGCGAGACGTTCTCCTGGGAGGTCGTCCTGGACACCGCCGCCTATGCCGCCGGTCCATTCGAGTTGTGGGCGGTCGCCGATTTCTACAACACCGCCGGTTTCGAGCTTTCCGTCGATACGCCCGGGGTGACGCTGTCGCAGGTCGTCGTGCCGGTGCCGCCCGCCCTGCCACTGCTCGCCGGCGCCACAGGCCTGCTCGCGCTGCGGCGTCGCCGCGCGGCCTGAGCACGCGGGTGTAGCGCGCAGCGCCGCACCGGCCGGGTGGTACGGCGCTTCGTCGCGCCGCCCTAGCGCCGCCCTAGCGACTAGCGCCGCCCTAGCGACGGCCTGGCTACCGCTGCTGCGCGCCTCGGGCTGACGCCTGCGCCAGCGGCCGCCTGCGCGCAGCGAGTGCGAGAAGCACTCAGAACAGCCCCGTGATGCGCCCATCGTCATCGACGTCGATGCGCTCGGCGGCGGGGGCCTTGGGCAGGCCCGGCATGGTCATCATGTTGCCGGCGAGCGCGACCACGAAGCCGGCCCCGGCCGCCACGCGCACCTCGCTCAACTCCACC
>JAVJVZ010000042.1:0-97592 GCA_040220855.1 Gammaproteobacteria bacterium
CCTCTCACAAACACCCCCCCCCGCCCCCCCCCCCCCCGCCCCCCCGCCCCCCCCCCCCCGGGGGCGGGGCCCCCCCCCCCCCCCCCACGACACCATCAAGGTCGGTATCCTGCATTCGCTGTCGGGCACCATGGCAATCAGTGAGACCACGCTCAAGGACACCATGTTGATGCTGGTCGAGCAGCAGAACGCCAAGGGCGGCCTGCTCGGCAAGAAGCTCGAGGCGGTGGTGGTGGACCCCGCGTCGGACTGGCCGCTGTTCGCCGAGAAGGCGCGCGAGCTGATCGCCAAGGAGAAGGTTGCCGCGGTGTTCGGCTGCTGGACCTCGGTGTCGCGCAAGTCGGTGCTGCCGGTATTCGAGGAGCTCGATTCGCTGCTGTTCTACCCGGTGCAGTACGAGGGTGAGGAGTCGTCGAAGAACGTCTTCTACACCGGCGCGGCGCCCAACCAGCAGGCCATTCCGGCGGTCGATTACCTGATGAACGACCTCGGCGTGAAGCGCTGGGTGCTCGCGGGGACGGACTACGTGTATCCGCGCACGACGAACAAGATTCTCGAGGCCTATCTCAAGGCCAAGGGCGTCGCCGCGGACGACATCATGATCAACTACACGCCGTTCGGCCATTCCGATTGGCAGTCGATCGTCGCCGATATCAAGAAGTTCGGATCGGCCGGCAAGAAGACCGCGGTCGTCTCGACCATCAACGGTGATGCCAACGTGCCCTTCTACAAGGAGCTCGGCAACCAGGGTATCGCCGCCGAAGACATCCCGGTGGTCGCCTTCTCCGTCGGCGAAGAGGAGCTCTCGGGTATCGATACCAAGCCGCTGGTCGGGCACCTCGCCGCGTGGAACTACTTCATGAGCGTCGAGGCTGACGTCAACGAGGACTTCATCGATGCCTGGCTCGCGTTCATCAAGGACGACAAGCGCGTCACCAACGACCCCATGGAAGCGCACTACATCGGCTTCAACATGTGGGTCGAGGCGGTCAAGAAGGCCGGCACGACAGACCCGAAAGCCGTGCAGGACGCCATCATCGGTGTCGCCGTTCCGAACCTGTCCGGTGGTTTGTCGACGATGATGCCGAATCATCACATCACGAAGCCCGTGCTGATCGGCGAGATCCAGGACGACGGCCAGTTCGTCACCGTGTGGCAGACCCCGGGCACGGTGGTCGGTGACGCCTGGTCGGATTACCTCGAAGGCTCGCGCGACATCATCGCCGACTGGCGCCCGCCGCTGTCGTGCGGTAACTACAACGTGAAGACAGGGAAGTGCTCGGGCCAGAACTACTGACGCTGGCCTGAGACCCGGCCCGCAGCGCGGGCCGCCGGGGTCGGTCGCCGCGGGGCGGCCGGCCCTTTTTTGTCCTGGGCGGGATGGCGCCAGGCCATGATGGCCGTGATGGTCCGGTCCAGGCACATGCAGGGAGCGGGAGCGCGCGCCGCCGCTGTGCGCTCGGGCACGTCGGATATGCACAACGCAGGTGCGGGCGCTGGCTGCGACGATTGCGGCGAGCGCCTTTTTGGTGCGCAGTTGTGCTGCCCCATGCACGCCGTTGCGTGCGTGCAAGGCAAATGCGCGTGTGCTTGCGGTTGGCACGCGGTGTGCACTCGGTAGTCCATGCCATCCCCTCCGCCCCGATCCGGTGCCGTGGCGTGCACGCCCAGCGTTGCACTGCAGGCGACCCTGCGCGTAGTGCGCGGTCTGCTCGGCGTGATGCTCCTCGGCATGTTCGCGGCGATGCCGGTAACGGCTGCCGACGAGGGCGACACGGCGACGTTCGCCGCTGCCGTCGCCGCGCTCGACGCGGCGAGCTTCGATGCCAAGGCGGAGGCGGTGGAACGCCTCGCGGCGGCGCGTCATCCGCGTGGCGTCGCGGTGATGCAAGCCCTGCTGGACGGCAACCTCTACCGCCACAAGGCAGATGACCGCATTGTCATCGTTGCCGACGCCGATGGTGGCTACCACCTCACCGATGCTGCGGATGGCAGCGCACTCGGCGAGGTCTCGCGTCGCAAGGTCAAGCGCATCAGCGTCAACAACCAGCTGCGCGTGCAGCTACGCGGCCTGATCGCGCGCGCCGCACTGGACGATCCCGAAACCGCGCGACGTCTCGCCGCGGTCACCGCCATGACCGGTGAACTCGATGCCGATGGACGTGCCCTGCTGGCCGGGCGCGCGGAGCAGGAGAGTGATGCCGGCGTACGCGAAGCCATCGCCACGGCGGTTGCGATCTACGACCTCGGCGCCGACGATGCCGAACGACGCGATGCCGCGGTCGCCGTGCTGCGCGGCTCGCTCAACCCGGTTGCACGCGGGCGGCTCGCCGCGATCGCCGCGGATGATGCGATGCCGCGGGAGACGCGTCGCGCGGCGGAATCGGCGCTCGCTGCAATCGAGAGTCGCATCGCCTTCTACGAGCTCGTGCAGACGCTCTTTTTCGGCCTCAGCATGGGCTCGGTGCTGGTCCTCGCAGCAATCGGACTGGCCATCACCTTCGGTGTGATGGGCGTGATCAACATGGCGCACGGCGAGCTCATCATGCTCGGCGCCTACACCACTTACGTCGTGCAGCTCGCATTGCCGAACCACCTCGGCTGGGCGCTCGCGTTGTCGGTGCCGGCGGCATTCGTGGTCGCCGCCCTGGTCGGTATCGCCATCGAGCGCGGCGTAATCCGCTTCCTCTACGGGCGACCGCTCGAGACGCTGCTCGCGACCTTCGGCGTCAGCCTGGTCCTGCAACAGGCCGTGCGCACGATCTTCTCGCCGCTCAACCGCTCGGTCGCGACGCCGGCATGGATGAGCGGCTCGATCGAGATCAACGCGGTGCTCTCGCTGACCTGGAATCGCATCACCATCATGCTCTTCATGCTGGTCGTGTTCGTGCTGCTGATGGCGGTCCTGCGCTACACGCGGCTCGGCCTCGAAGTGCGCGCGGTGGCGCAGAACCGTGCCATGGCGCGTGCCATCGGTGTGCGCGGCAACCGCGTCGATGCGCTCACCTTCGGCCTCGGTGCCGGGGTGGCCGGGGTGGCCGGGGTGGCGCTGTCGCAACTCACCAACGTGGGGCCCAACCTCGGCCAGTCCTACATCGTCGATTCGTTCATGGTCGTGGTGTTCGGCGGCGTCGGCAACCTGTGGGGCACGCTCCTCGCCGGCCTCGGCCTCGGTGTCGCCAACAAGTTCCTCGAGCCGTGGGCCGGCGCGGTGATGGCGAAGATCCTCGTGCTGGTGTTCATCATCGTGTTCATCCAGAAGCGACCACGCGGCCTGTTCCCGCAGCGTGGCCGGGCGGCCGAGGGCTGAGCCGGTGTTGATGCGCTTCCTGCTCGCCGATCGCGGTGGCCTCGTGCTGCTTGGCGTGCTCGCGCTTGCGATGCTCGTGGTGCCGCTCGCGAACCTCGTAGTCCCGCCCGAATCGGCACTGCACGTTTCGACCTACACGGTAACGCTGCTCGGCAAGTATCTCTGCTACGCGGTGCTGGCCCTCGCCCTCGACCTCGTGTGGGGTTACTGCGGGGTGCTCAGTCTCGGTCACGGTGCCTTCTTCGCCCTCGGCGGTTACGCCATGGGTATGTACCTGATGCGCCAGATTGGCGAACGCGGTGTGTATGGCCACCCGGTGCTGCCGGACTTCATGGTGTTCCTCAACTGGCAGGAGCTGCCGTGGTACTGGTACGGCTTCGACATGTTCTGGTTCGCGCTCGTCATGGTGGCGCTCGCACCGGGGCTGCTGGCCTTCGTGTTCGGTTGGCTCGCTTTCCGCTCGCGCGTGACCGGTGTCTATCTCTCCATCATCACGCAGGCCCTCACCTACGCACTGATGCTGGCCTTCTTCCGCAACGAGATGGGCTTCGGTGGCAACAATGGCCTGACCGACTTCAAGGACCTGCTCGGCTTCGATCTGCAGGCGGACGGCATGCGCGTGACGCTGTTCCTGTGCTCGGCGCTGCTGCTCGCGCTCGCCTACCTGGCCTGCCGTGCGGTGGTCGCGTCGCGTCTGGGACGCGTCGTCGTGGCCGTGCGCGACGCGGAGAGCCGCGCACGCTTTCTCGGTTACCGCGTCGAGTACTTCAAGCTGTGGGTGTTCACCTTCTCGGCCGTGCTGGCCGGGCTCGCCGGCGCGTTGTACGTGCCCCAGGTCGGCATCATCAACCCGAGCGAGTTCCAGCCGCTCAATTCCATCGAACTCGTCATCTGGGTCGCGGTAGGCGGGCGCGGCACGCTGTGGGGTGCGGCAGCCGGCGCGGTGCTGGTCAACTACGCCAAGACCTCGTTCACGGCGGTGCTGCCGGAAGTGTGGTTGTTCGCGCTCGGCGCGTTGTTCATTCTCAGCACGCTGCTGTTACCACGGGGGCTGGCCGGCCTGCTGCGCCGGCGAGGCGCACGCGCGTGAGCCTGTCCTTCATGCGTCGCGACCGGGTGTTCGACTTCCTCGCGCCGCCGCTACCGCCGGAGGCGCTGGTCGATACGCGCCACGGTCCGATTCTCTACCTCGAGGGGGTCACGGTCAGCTTCGACGGCTTCAAGGCGCTCGACGACCTCAATCTCTACATCGACGACGGCGAGCTGCGCTGCATCATCGGTCCCAACGGCGCCGGCAAGACGACCATGATGGACGTCATCACCGGGCGCACGCGGCCCGACGAGGGCAGCGCCTGGTTCGGCAGCCGTATCGACCTGCTGCGCCTCGACGAGCCCGCCATCGCCGCGGCCGGCATCGGGCGCAAGTTCCAGAAGCCGACCGTGTTCGAGAATCTCGACGTCCTCGAGAACCTCGAGCTCGCCAGCCACGGTGACAAGGCGGTGTGGCGCACGCTCGGCGCGCGCATGGATGCGGAGCTGCGCGCGACCATCGAGCGTGTGCTGACGACCATCGGCCTCGAGGAAGCCGCGCGGCGCGCAGCCGGCGCGCTGTCGCACGGTCAGAAGCAGTGGCTCGAGATCGGCATGCTGCTGATGCAGCGCCCGCGCCTGCTGCTGCTCGACGAGCCGGTCGCCGGCATGACCCACGACGAGATTGCGCGTACCGCGGAACTGTTGCAGACGCTTGCCGGCGAGCACTCGGTCGTGGTGGTCGAGCACGACATGGAGTTCGTACGCTCGATTGCGCGCAAGGTCACCGTGCTGCACGAGGGCAGCGTGCTGGTCGAGGGGGACATGGCCGAGGTGCAGGCCGATCCGCGCGTGGTCGAGGTCTACCTGGGGGAGTGATGCTCGAACTCGGCGGCCTCAACCAGTACTACGGCGAGAGTCATACGCTGTGGGATCTCGATCTTTCCGTCGCACGCGGCAGCTGCGTGTGCCTGACCGGGCGCAACGGCGTGGGCAAGACCACGCTGCTCAACTGCATCATGGGCCTGGTGCCGATTGCCGGCGGCCAGGTCGGCTTCGACGGCGTCGACATCACGCGGCGTAACGCCGAAGCGCGCGCGCGGCTCGGCATCGGTTACGTGCCCCAGGGGCGAATGATTTTTCCCCTGCTGACGGTGGAAGAGAACCTGCGCATCGGCTTGCCCGCGCGGCGCGACAGGGTACGCGAGATCCCCGCGCTCGTCTTCGAAATCTTCCCGGTGCTCAAGCGCATGCTGGCGCGCCGCGGCGGCGACCTGTCCGGCGGCCAGCAGCAGCAGCTCGCCATCGCGCGAGCGCTCGTGCTCGACCCCTTGCTGCTGCTGCTCGATGAGCCGACCGAAGGCATCCAGCCCAACATCGTGCACGAGATCGGCGACATCATCCTGCGTCTCAACCGCGAGCTCGGCCTGACCGTGCTGCTGGTCGAGCAGAAGCTGCCGTTTGCACGGCGTGTAGCCGACCGCTTCGTGATTCTCGAACGCGGCCGCGTGGTCGCCGAGCGCGCGGCCGACGATCTCGACGAGGCGACCGTGAAGCGCTTTCTCACGGTATGAGCGCCATGTGCAGGGAGAGACCGCCATGGACCTGAGCTCGCTCGTCGCGGGTACGCCGCTGGCCCATCTCGGCGTCGGGCTGGTGCTCGGCGCCGTGCACGCCTGCGACGCCGACCACGTGATGACGGTGACCTCGTTCAGCCGCCAGGGGCCGCGCACGGTCCGCACCTGGGCCTACGGCCTGCGCTGGTCCCTGGGCCACGGCGCCTCCGTGATCGCGGCCGGCGTAGTGCTCGCCACGCTCGGCCTGTCCTTTCCGCTGCTGCTCGGTGCGGCCGCGGAGACGCTGGTCGCCTGCGTACTGTGTGCGCTCGGCGCGTGGCTGCTGCGCGCCGCGCTGCGGCCACGCGTGGAACGCCCGCCCCGGATACCCCGGGTAGCGCGCGGTGACGCACAGCCTGGTGCGCCAGCACGTGCGCGCGCCGTACGCGAGCGCCTCGGTCGCGGGGGCGTATACGCGGTCGGCGCGCTGCACGGCCTCGCGGGCGCCGCGCCGGTGATCGCGGCGATTCCGTTTGCGCGACGCGTCGATCCGCTCGGCGCCGGTCTCTACCTGGCGGCCTTTTCATTCGGGGTGGTGCTCGCCATGCTCGCCTTCGCTACCGTGCTTGGCCACGCCAATGCGCACCTCGCGCGCCACGGGCCGCGCCTCGAGCGTGCATTGAATGGCCTGGTCGGATGCGGCGCACTGGTGGTCGGTGCGCACATCCTGCTCGGAGTCTCGCTCGATGCTGGCTGAAGCCGCGCTGCTCACGCGCCAGTGGCCGGCCGCGCTAGCGCTCGACTTCGCGCCGCGTCACGGCCGTACCGTGATCGCGCGCCGCGACCTGCTCGGTCCGCTTGCGGTGCAGAAGGCGCTCTACCCAGAGGGCGACCTGGCCCACGTCTACCTGCTGCATCCGCCCGCGGGACTGGTCGGTGGCGATCGCCTCGACATCAGCTTGCGCGCCGCGAGCGACAGCCATGCGCTGGTCACAACGCCCGCCTCGGGCAAGGTGTATCGCAGCGCCGGCGCGCAGGCTGCCCAGTCCGTCACGCTGGCAGTCGCTGCCGGCGCGAGCCTCGAGTGGCTGCCGCAGGACACCATCCTGTTCGACGCCAGTCGTTTCGCGGCGCGCACGCGCGTTGCACTGGCCGGCGATGCCGCGTACCTCGGCCGCGAACAGGTCGTGCTCGGGCGACCGGCGCACGGCGACGATTACGCCACGGGGGACGCCGATCTGATCCTCGAAGTCGAGGTCGATGGTGCCCCCTTGCTCGAAGAGCGGCTGCGCATCGCGGCCCCGTCGGCCTTCATGCAGGCACCGTGGGGACTCGGCGGCCGACGCGTGATCGGCACGTTGCATGCGTGGCCGGCGGACGACCTCCTGGTCGATGCCGCGCGCGCGGTGGCCGCGCCGGCCGGCGTCGTCGTCGGCACCACCCGCATCGAGCGCCTGCTCTGCCTGCGCTGCCTCGGCGATGACGCCACGGCCGTGCGTGACTACCTCGCCCGCGCATGGGCCGCGCTGCGCCCGGCCGTGATCGGCCGCGCACCGAGCGTACCGCGCGTGTGGCGCACCTGAATCCAGGAGCTTCCATTGTTGTTGTCGACGAATCCCTTCCGGAGCCTGCCATGGAACTGACGCCCCGCGAGAAAGACAAGCTGCTCATCTTCGTTGCCGCCCAGCTCGCCGAGCAGCGGCGCGCCCGCGGCGTGAAGCTGAATTACCCCGAGTGCATCGCGATCATCTCGGCGGCGGTGCTGGAGGGCGCGCGCGACGGGCGCAGCGTGGCCGAGCTCATGAGCGCCGGCAGTCGCATCCTCAGCCGCGAAGAGGTGATGGAAGGCGTGCCCGAGATGCTCGACGAGGTGCAGGTCGAGGCGACCTTCCCCGACGGTACCAAGCTCGTCACCGTCCACGACCCGATTCCCTGATGCCGCCAGCCGAGGAGGGCGCAGCCATGATTCCAGGAGAGATGTTCGTCGAGCCGGGCGAGATCGAGCTCAACCCCGGCCGTCCGGTGGTGACAATCGCCGTCGCCAACACCGGCGACCGCCCAATCCAGGTCGGCAGCCATTACCATTTCTACGAGACCAACTCGGCGCTCGCGTTTCCACGCGAGGAAGCGCGTGGCATGCGCCTCGATATTCCGGCCGGCACCGCGGTGCGCTTCGAGCCGGGCCAGACGCGCGAGGTCCAGCTCGTGCCCTACGCCGGCGCGCGTGCCGTGTACGGCTTCCGCGGCGCCATCATGGGCGCGCTGGAGCGGCAGCCATGAGTCGCATCGATCGCCGCGCCTACGCCGAGATGTTCGGTCCGACCACGCGTGACCGCGTGCGCCTCGGTGACACCGCGCTGGTGGTCGAGGTCGAACGCGATCACACGCGCTACGGCGACGAGGTCAAGTTCGGCGGCGGCAAGGTCATCCGCGACGGCATGGGCCAGGGGCAGGCGAGCGCGGCCGAGGTCGTCGACCTCGTCATCACCAACGCGCTCATCATCGACTGGTGGGGCATAGTCAAGGCGGATGTCGGCATCAAGGGCGGGCGCATCGCGGCGATCGGCAAGGCCGGCAATCCCGACACCCAGGAGGGCGTCGACATCATCATCGGGGCCGGCACCGAGGCGCTCGCCGGCGAAGGCATGATCCTGACCGCCGGCGGCATCGACGCGCACATCCATTTCATCTGCCCGCAACAGGTGGAAGAGGCGCTGATGTCCGGCGTCACCACGATGATCGGCGGTGGCACCGGTCCCGCCACCGGCACCAACGCCACGACCTGCACGCCGGGGCCATGGAACATCGGGCGCATGCTGCTCGCCGCCGATGGACTGCCGATGAATCTCGGCTTCCTCGGCAAGGGCAATGCCAGCCTGCCGCACCCGCTGGTCGAGCAGATCGCCGCCGGCGCGATGGGTCTCAAGCTGCACGAGGACTGGGGCACGACGCCGGCAGCCATCGACAACTGCCTCAACGTCGCCGAGCAGACCGACGTGCAGGTGGCCATCCACACCGATACGCTGAACGAGTCCGGCTTCATCGAGGACACGCTGGCCGCCTTCCGCGGCCGCACCATCCACACCTATCACACCGAGGGTGCCGGTGGCGGGCACGCGCCCGACATCATCAAGGCCTGCGGTGCGCAGAACGTGTTGCCGTCGTCGACCAACCCGACACGGCCATACACGGTCAACACCGTCGACGAGCATCTCGACATGCTGATGGTGTGTCACCACCTCGACCCGCGCATCGCCGAGGACGTCGCTTTTGCCGAGTCGCGCATCCGTCGCGAGACCATCGCCGCCGAGGACATCCTGCACGACCTCGGCGCATTCTCCATGATTGCCTCGGACTCGCAGGCCATGGGACGCGTGGGCGAAGTCATCACGCGCACCTGGCAGACAGCGCACAAGATGAAGGTGCAGCGTGGCGCGTTGCCGGGTGACAACGGTCGCCACGACAACCTGCGCGTCAAGCGCTACATCGCCAAGTACACCATCAACCCGGCGCTTGCGCATGGCATTGCGCACGAGGTCGGCTCGATCGAGGTCGGCAAGCTCGCCGACCTCGTGTTGTGGAAACCGGCATTCTTCGGCGCCAAGCCCTCGCTGATCATCAAGGGGGGGCTGATCGCAGCCGCCGCGATGGGGGACCCGAATGCTTCCATTCCGACGCCGCAGCCGGTCCATTACCGACCGATGTTCGGCGCCTTCGGCGGTGCGCTCGCGGCGAGCTCGGTGACCTTCGTCTCGCAGGCCGCGATCGAGGCCGGCGTGCGCCAGCGCTGGCAGCTCGCCAAGTCCGTGGTGGCGGTGCGCGGCACGCGCAGCGTGAGCAAGCGCGACATGAAGCTGAACGACTATGCGCCGCACATGGACGTCGACCCGGAGACCTACGCGGTCTATGCCGACGGTGAGCTGCTGACCTGCGAACCGGCTACCGAGTTGCCGCTCGCGCAGCGTTACTTCCTGTTCTGATCGGGTCAGGGCCATGACTTTGCCGATGTTCACCGAAATCGTCCCAGCCGCCACCCGGGTCGACGACGTCCTCGTGCTCGATTTCGCGGCGCGCTGCCGTTCGCGCCAGCGCGTGCGTCTGGCTTCCGGCCGCGAGGCCGGGCTCAGGCTGCCACGCGGCAGCGTGCTGCGCGGCGGCCACCTCATCGCGGGGGCCGGTCTCGTGGTGCGCATCGAGGCCGCGGCGGAGACGGTGTCGCGTGCGGCCGGTGCGCCGCGCGCGCTCGCGCGTGCCGCGTATCATCTCGGTAACCGCCACGTCGCGGTCGAAATTGGCGATGGCTGGCTGGCCTGGGCGCACGATCACGTGCTCGACGACATGGTGCGCGGCCTCGGACTCGGCGTGGTCGCGACGACCTGCCCGTTCGAGCCGGAAGCGGGCGCCTACGGCGGCGGCCACCGGCATGGGCACGGACACGCGCACGATCAGGAACATGCACATGCCCACCATCATGGGCATGCGCACGAGCATGCGACCGCACACGCACCGCGGCAGACATCCGCGCCTGCCACCGGTCGTTGTGGCCACGCTGCGCCGGGCGGGCATGGTGAACGCTGATCCGCGCCTGTGGCAGCTGATCAGCCCGGCCCTGCCGGTCGGCGGCTACAGCTATTCGCAGGGACTCGAGCTCGCCGTCGAGCAGGGCGTGGTGAGCGACGAGGCGAGTGCTGCCGACTGGATTGGGGGCCTCGCCGCGCATGCCATGGTCGCGCTCGACCTGCCGCTCCTGCTGCGTGTGCACGCGGCGGCGACTGCCGGCGACGCCGCGGCGCTCGCGCACTGGGCCGTGCGGCTCGCCTGCGCGCGTGAGACCGCGGAGCTGCGCCGCGAGGATGCCGACATGGCGAGCGCGCTGCGCCGCCTGCTCGGCACGCTCGCGCCCGAATGCCTGCTGCCGGACGGCAGGGGCGGACGCAGCTACCCCGCGCTGTTCGCCTGCGCCGCGGCGCATTTCTCGATCGCGGCTGCGGCGGCCGCGGCCGGCTACCTGTGGGCCTGGTGCGAGAACCAGGTCGCCGCCGCGACGCGGCTCGTGCCGCTCGGGCAGAGCAGCGCGCAGCGCGTGCTGTTCGCGCTCGGCGCGCGTATCCCCGGCTGGGTCGAGATGGCCGCCGGGCGTGCCGACGACGACATCGGCTACAGCGCGCCGGGTGCGGTCATCGCCAGCGCGCGCCACGAAATCCAGTACACGCGACTGTTCCGCTCGTGAACGACGCACAGCAGGAGAACAAACCATGAAGCAAGAACATGCGAGGACCGGCGATCCGCTGCGCGTCGGTGTCGGCGGGCCGGTCGGCTCAGGCAAGACCGCGCTGGTCGACGCACTGTGCAAGCGCCTGCGCGAGCGCCTCAACATGGCCGTGGTGACGAACGACATCTACACGCGCGAGGACGCCGAGTTCCTGTTGCGCTCCGGTGCGCTGGCGCCCGAGCGCATCGTCGGCGTCGAGACCGGCGGTTGCCCGCACACCGCGATCCGCGAGGACGCCTCGATGAACCTTGCTGCGATCGACGACCTCGTCGCGCGCATCAGCGGGCTCGACCTCGTCATCGTCGAGAGCGGCGGTGACAATCTCAGCGCGATGTTCAGTCCGGAGTTGGCCGATCTCAGCATCTACGTCATCGACGTCTCGGCCGGCGACAAGATTCCGCGCAAGGGTGGTCCCGGCGTGACGCGTTCCGACCTGCTGGTGATCAACAAGATCGACCTCGCGCCTCACGTCGGTGCCTCGCTCGAGGTGATGGACCGCGACGCCCGCGCGCAGCGCGGTGAACGCCCCTTCGTGTTCTCCAACCTGAAGACGGGCGAGGGTCTCGACACCATCATCGACTTCATCCTCACCGCAGGCATGCTCGGCGAGCGCGCGGCGTGAACCAGTCATCCCCCGGGAGAACCGCCATGTTCCGATCCACGTCCCGTCTCGCCGGTCTGCTCGGGCTCTGCCTGCTGGCGCCGGCCGTCCCGGCTGCGACCACCGGCGCCGAGGCTACCCTCGCCATCGACGTCCATGCCAGTGGCACGCAGGCCTGGCAGAGCCTCGACGCGGCGCGCGTCGCCGCGCTGGCCGCGCGTCTCGAGCGCGACTTCACGCGAGCCGGTTTCGGTGCCGTGGTCCCGCGCTGGTGTACCGCGGACGCCTGCGCATCGCAGCAGGGCGCGCCGCAGCTCGCGCTCGACGTGACGCTCGGTGAAGCGCGTGCGGGCAATCTCTCGCGCGGGTTCGCCATCGACCTCGGCGGGAGTAATCCGCGCGACGCCGGGCGCATCCGTGGCACCCTGCTGGCGGTGGGTTGTCGCCTGCGCACGCCGGGCGGGCGCCTCGTCGCGGCGCGCGACAGCGACGAGCCGGTCACGGCCGACTTTGCCGCCGGTGATGCGATCGACGGCGACTATCTCGGACGCAAGATCGCCGACGCCTGTGCCCCGCTCGTCGCCGAGCAATCAGTGGTGCTGGTAGCGCCCGTGCGCGGACCCGAGATCATCACGACCGCCGATCCGGAGGTCTTCATCGAGAAGCGCGAAGTCGCCGCCGACGCGCCGCTCGCGGCGGTGCTGGACGCGCGCCCTTCGGCGGCCGAAGCCACACCCGGTTCCGCTGCGACAGCTTCCACGACGACCGTTGCCGGGGTGAGCGCGGCGGCCGCCGTGGGGGGCGCGGAGACCACGGCGAAGCCACTCGCCCTCAGCCGCGAGGCGCAGGGCAAGCGCACGCAGTACGTGCTGCACAACAAGGGCGACACGGTCTACCTCGAGTTTGGCCGCAGACGCTGAGGCGGCGCGCGGGGCGCGCCGGCACCAGCGATGCCGGCGTTGCCGGCCGCACAGCCGGCAGCGCCCGGCGACGAGCAGGGACGCCGACTATTCGCCGATGCCGAGCGCACGTGCCGCCTGGGTCCGGTTGCTGACCCAGAGCGCGCGGACGATTGCGCTGACGTGCACCTCGTGGGCGCGTGCCGTGGGTCTACGGCGCGGTTTCGTTCACGCGGAGCATGCGCTACCGTGCGCGCCCCGGGGCGGGCCATGTGCCGCCCTGCCCGGCACCCGGGTCCGACACTCCGTGAACGGCAACATGACGACGAGAAAGACGATGCTCAAAGAAGGCGACCTGCTGTGGACTCCCGGTGCCGAGCGCATCGAGAAGGCCGAGCTGACGAAGTTCATGCGCTGGCTCGAGCGCGAGCGCGGCCTGCGCTTCGATGACTACGCGAGCCTGCACGCTTGGTCGGTGGAGGCTCTCGAAGACTTCTGGCGGGCGGTGTGGGACTACTTCGACATCCAGAGCTCGACGCCCTACGCGCAGGTGCTCGACGCGCGCGTGATGCCGGGCGCGAAATGGTTCGCCGGCGCGCGGCTCAATTTCGCCGAGCACGTACTGCGCAACGCACGGGGCGACGAAGCGGCGCTGTTCTTTGCCGCCGAGGGGCGGCCGCTCGCCACCTGGTCGTGGCGCGCACTCGAGGAGGAGGTTGCGCGTATCGCCGCAGCCCTACGCGCGCGCGGCCTCGGGCCGGGCGACCGGGTGGTCGCCTTCATGCCGAACATTCCCGAAACGATGGTCGCCTGCCTTGCCGTCACCGCCATCGGTGCGGTGTGGTCGAGCTGCTCGACCGATTTCGGCGCCGCCAGCGTGATCGACCGCTTTCAGCAGATCGCGCCGAAAGCATTGTTCACCGTCGATGGCTATCGCTACGGCGGCAAGGCGTTCGATCGCCGTGGCGAGGCGTGCGCCATCATCGAGGCGCTGCCGAGCCTCGAGCACGTCTTTCATCTGTCCTATCTCGATGGGGCTGCCGCACCGCCGGTCGCGCATGCGGTGGCATGGGATGATCTGCGCGGCAGCGACAGTGTCCCGTCGCTCGAGTTCGCCCAGCTCGATTTCGACCATCCCCTGTGGGTGGTGTACTCCTCCGGCACCACCGGCCTGCCCAAGGCGATCGTGCACGGCCATGGTGGCATCGTGCTCGAACTGCACAAGATGCTTGCCCTGCAGTGCAACCTCGGGCCCGGTGCGCGCATGTTCTTCTACACCACCTCGGGCTGGATCATGTGGAACATCCTCATGAGCTCGATGCTGGTCGGTGCTGCACCGGTGATCTACGACGGCCACCCGGCGGCGCCCGACGTCGACGTGCTGTGGCGGCTCGCGGCCGAGTCCCGCGCCACCCAGTTCGGCGCCAGCCCGACCTATCTCGCGATGATGCAGAAGGAAGGCGTGGTGCCGAAGGAACGCTACGACCTGAGCGCCATCGAGGGCATCCTGCTGACCGGCTCGCCGGCGACCCCGGAATCGATGCAGTGGCTCTACGAGAACGTCAACGAAGATCTCTGGGTGACCTCGCAGAGCGGCGGGACTGACGTTGCCTCGGGCTTCGTCAGCGGCTCGTGCATCCTGCCGGTCTACGCCGGGGAGATCCAGGCGCGCGCGCTCGGCGTCGACGTGCAGGCATTCAACGACGCCGGTGAATCGGTGATCGGTGAAGTCGGCGAACTGGTGGTGACCAAGCCAATGCCGTCGATGCCGCTCTATTTCTGGAACGACGAGGGTGGCCGGCGCTACCACGAATCCTATTTCGACACCTTCCCCGGCGTGTGGCGTCATGGCGATTTCTTCGAGCTCAACGCGCGCGGCGGCTGCTTTATCAAGGGTCGCTCGGACTCCACGCTCAATCGCTACGGCGTCCGCATCGGCACCGCGGAGATCTACCGCTGCGTCGAAGCACTGGACGAGATCGACGACGCGCTGGTGGTCAACCTCGACCTGCCCGGCGGCAACTTCTTCATGCCGATGTTCGTCCGCCTCGCTGCCGGCTGCACGCTCGACGACGCGCTGGTCGCGCGCATGGCCCAGGCACTGAAGACCCAGTGCTCGCCGCGCCACGTGCCGGACAAGGTCTACGCGGTCGAGGAGATCCCCTATACCCTGACCGGCAAGAAGCTCGAGGTGCCGGTGCGCAAGATCCTGATGGGGTTCGACATCGACAAGGCGGTCAGTCGTGACGCAATGCAGAATCCGGCTGCCATCGATTTCTTCGTCGACTACGCGCGAACGCAGACCGATTACGCGCGCGGCTGAAACCGCGCCGCGCAGCGCGGGCATCGCATTCGCCGCCGCGCCGGGCTAGGATTGATCGACGACAGGCAATTGCCGGCGCGTCCGGCAGGGAGCGAGGCATGGCCGCCGTCAACAAGACCATTCACAAGGGCGGCTGCCCGCACGACTGCCCGGACACCTGCGCGATGCTGTTCGAGGTCGAGAACGGCCGCCTCACCGGGGTCCGTGGCAATCCCGAGCACCCGATGACGCGCGGCGGCCTGTGCGTCAAGCTCAAGGACTACGAGAAGCGGCACTACCATCCCGATCGCCTGCTCCACCCGCTGCGCCGCACGGGGCCGAAGGGCAGCGGCCAGTTCGTGCGTATCTCCTGGGACGAGGCACTCGATACCGTCGCGGCACGCTGGCAGGACATCATCGCCACGCACGGACCGCAGGCCATCGCTCCTTATAGCTATCTTGGTCACCAGGGCCTGGTACACGGCCTGAACGGTGGCGACGCCTTCTTCAACCGCATGGGTGCGACGGTGATGGAACGCACGTTCTGCGGGGAGGGCTCGGCGACCGCCTGGTTGATGACCTACGGCCCCAGCGGCGGCATGGACCCGGAGAGCTTCAAGCATTCGAAGTACATCGTCATCTGGGCCTGCAACAGCATCAGCACCAACCTGCATCACTGGCACATCGTCAAGGATGCGCAGAAGGCGGGCGCCAAGGTCGTCGTCATCGACGCCTATGCCTCGCGCACGGCCAAGGCCGCCGACTGGCATCTCGCGCCGCGGCCGGGCACAGACGGCGCATTGGCGATGGCGTTGATCCACACCCTCATCGAAGAGGATCTCGTCGACCGCGAGTATGTTGATGCCCATACGGTGGGCTTCGAGGAACTCGCCGCGCGTGCCGCCACGCGCAGCCCCGAATGGGCCGAGGGTGTCACCGGCATCCCGGCCGCCGACATCCGCCGCCTCGCGCGCGAATACGCCGCGACCCAGCCCGCCGCGATGCGCATCGGCGTCGCGCTCGAGCGCCACGCGGGCGGCGGGCAGACCATCCGCGCGGTGTGCTGCCTGCCCGCACTGACCGGCGCCTGGCGTCACGTCGGCGGCGGCATCCTTGCCATGCCGGTGTGGGAGCATCCGTACCGTTTCGACGTCATCTGCAAGCCGGAGTGGATCCCGCCCGGCACGCGCGCGGTCAACAACCTGCAGTTGGGCCGGCTGCTGACTGGCGAGATCCCACTCGATCCCCCGATCATGTCGATGATGTGCTGGAACTCGAACCCGGTGACGCAGGCGCCCGAGGGCGACAAGACGGTCGCCGGCCTCGCGCGCGATGACCTCTTCCTCGTCGTCGCCGATCACTTCCTCTCCGATACTGCGCAGTGGGCCGACATCGTGCTGCCTGCCGCGATGGGCGCGGAGATGGAGGACATCATCCTGTCCTGGGGGCACAACTACCTGACGTACAACGAGCGCTGCGTCGAGCCGCCGGGCGAAGCCTTGTCGAACCGCGAGATCTTCCGCCGCCTCGCCGCACGCATGGGGTACACCGAGCCCGAACTCCACTGGTCCGACGCCGAGTGTCTGGAGCATTTCATCGACTGGCAGGCGCCGGCCTGCGCTGGCTTCGATCTCGCCACGCTGCGCGAGGAAGGTTTCGTGCATCTCGCGCTCGGCAGCGCCGATGACCGTGCGCCCCACCGGGAAGGCAACTTCCCGACGCCGTCGGGCAAGTGCGAGTTCGTCTCCAGCATCGCTGCCGGCGGTAATTTCGTCGCGCCGCCGTTTCGCCAGATGTATACCGAGATGCAGGGTGGTGAACCGCTCGATGCGCTGCCCGATTACGTGCCGCCACGCGAGAGCCCGGCGAGCAACCCAGCGCTCGCCGCGCGCTTCCCGCTGAGCATCGTGTCGCCCAAGAGCCACGGCTTTCTCAATTCCTGTTACGCCAACATGGACGAGAAGATCCGCGGTCAGGGCGAGCAGTTCGTGCTGATCAACCCGGCCGATGCCGCCACGCGTGGTATCACCGCCGGCACCACGGTACGGGTGTTCAACGACCGCGGGGCGTTCGAGGGTGTCGCCGAGCTGACGGAAGATGTCAATCCGGGCATCGTCGTCGCCACCCTCGGCTACTGGCGCCAGCTCAACCGCGGCACCGTCAACGTGGTCAGCGCCGCCGAATTCGTCGACATGGGTCATGCGCCGACGTTCTCGGACAATCTCGTCGAGGTGGCCTGCGCCTGAGTGCGGTCCGCGGGCGCGCTGCGACGTGTCTGCTGCCGCCCGGGTGGACGGGGGGGCGCTCCCGGTAGCGGTGCATGCGCCTGACCGCGCCCTGGCGCGACGATAGTCCGGGGCGTTTGCCGAGCGTCGGCGCGCGTGGTGCGACCGCCGCCTGGGTGGCGGATAATGCGTCCCCTACGTCGAATCACCAACACCGTTCCGAGGAGGAATCGCACATGGCCAGCAGGCTCGGTCTCAGCGAAGCGCGCGTCATCGTCGACACCATGCTGCAGGAAGCCGATCAACGCGGTATCAAGTTCGCCGCCGCGGTGGTCGATGCCGGCGGCGATCTCATTCACCTCGCGCGCATGGATGGCGCCTCCGCGCTGAATGCACGCATGAGCCACAACAAGGCTTACACGGCAGTCAAGTGGCAGATGGACACGCGCGTGCTCAAGACGCGCCTGTTCGACATGTCGCTCGGCGACGAGCGGCGCGAAATCACGTGGTTCTGCGACCCGCATTACACGCCGGTGTGGGGCGGCATCGTGCTGCGTAGCGACGATGGCACCATGCTCGGTGCGCTTGGCCAGAGCGGTGGTACCTACCAGCAGGACGAGGAGATCGGGCAGATTGCTGCGGCGGCGTTCCGCGCACTGTAGTCGGCAGCGCAGCCGGGCGGCGGCTTGACCGGTCGCAGCGCCGTTCGCGCGCCACTCTTCACGCACTGAGTCGATGGCCGCGGTCGAACCGACACCGGTGCGCCTCGCCGCACCGATGGCCCGCTACCTGGCCGCGACGCGGCCGGGCTTCCTCGGCATGACCGCGGCCGGCGCGCTGCTCGGCCTCGCCTGTGCCCATTCCTCCGGGATCGCGATCGATGCGGCCAAGGCAGTGCTCACCATGCTCTTTGCGCTCATCGCGCATGCCGGCGCCAATGTCCTGAACGACTACCACGATGCGCGCAACGGCAGCGATGCTGCCAACGCCGAGCGTTGCTTTCCTTACACCGGTGGCAGCCGCATCATTCAGAACGGCGTGCTCACGGAAGCCGCCATGGGGCGCTTCGCCTGGCTGTTGCTCGCGAGCGTGGTGCCGGCCGGCCTGTGGCTGACCTGGCACGCCGGTGGTGCGCTGCTCGGCATCGGCCTCGCCGGGCTCGCCATCGGCTGGGCCTACTCGGCGCCGCCGTTCGCACTGATGTCCCGCGGGCTCGGAGAACTCGCCGTCGGCGCGGGATGGCTGCTCGTCGTGGTCGGTGCGGATTTCGTGCAGCGTGGCAGTTTCGCCGCGCTGCCGCTCGTCACCGGGTTCGGCTTCGCGCTGCACGTCGCCGCGGTGCTGCTGGTCAACGAGTTTCCCGACGTCGCGGCCGATGCGCGCGCCGGCAAGCGCAATCTGGTGGTGCGCCTCGGTCCCGCGCGGGCTCGGCTGCTACCGCCGTCGTTACACCTGCTGGCCCATGCCTGGTTACTGGGCGGTGTGTTGCGTGGCGTGCTGCCGGTGCCGACCCTGCTCGCGCTCGCGGCCGCCGTGCCCGCGCTGCGCGGCGCCCGGGTGCTGGGGCGCGCGGCGGCACGGCCGTCCGCGCTGGAGCCGGCCATCGTCGCGACCATCGCCGCCGCGCTCGCCTACGGCGGACTGGTCGCACTGGGCCTGCTGCTGTCCACGTATCTGCCAGGTGCCGCGCTGCCGGGATGAAGCGGTGCCGCGCCCGGCGTATGCTGGCCGCATGAGCGCAACCCGTACCGAGCACGATACCTTCGGCGCCATCGAGGTGCCGGCCGAGCGGCTGTGGGGCGCGCAGACGGCGCGCAGCCTGGCCCACTTCGCGATTTCCGGCGAGCGCATGCCGCGTGCCCTGCTGCACGCGCTGGCGCGCGTCAAGCAGGCGGCGGCGCTGGTCAACGTCGAACTCGACGCGCTCGACGCGCGCCGCGGCGAAGCCATCGCCGCGGCCGCACAGGAGGTCATCGACGGTCTCCACGACGACGAGTTCCCGCTGGTCGTGTGGCAGACCGGCAGCGGCACCCAGACCAACATGAACATGAACGAGGTGCTCGCGAACCGTGCCAGCGAGATCCTCGGCGGCGCGCGCGGTAGCGCACGCCTCGTGCATCCGAACGACGACGTCAACCGGGGGCAGTCTTCCAACGACGTCTTCCCGACGGCGATGGCCCTGGCCGCGAGCCTGACCGTCGCGCACGACCTGCTGCCGGCGCTGCGTGCGCTGCGCGACACGCTGGCGGACAAGGCGACGGCCTGCGCGGAGGTGGTCAAGACCGGGCGCACGCACCTGATGGATGCGACGCCGCTGACCCTCGGGCAGGCGATCTCGGGATGGGTCGCGCAGCTCGATCACGGCATCGCGCACCTCGAGGACGCGCGCCCGCATCTCGCCGAGCTCGCGCTCGGGGGGACCGCGGTCGGCACCGGGCTGAATACCCATCCGGCCTTCGGTGAGCGCGTGGCGGCGCGCCTCGCCGCGGCGACCGGACTGCCCGTGGTCAGCGCGCCGAACAAGTTCGAGGCGATCGCGGCGCACGATGCGCTGGTGGCGGCACACGGTGTGCTGAAGACGCTCGCCGCGAGCCTGACCAAGATAGCCAACGACGTGCGCTGGCTGGCTTCCGGCCCGCGGTGTGGCATCGGCGAGATCGTCATTCCGGCCAACGAGCCGGGCAGTTCGATCATGCCGGGCAAGGTCAACCCGACGCAGTGCGAGGCCTTGCTGATGTGCTGTGCCCAGGTGCTCGGCAACGACGTCGCCATCAACGTCGCCGGCGCCGGCGGCAATTTCGAGCTGAACGTCGGAAAGCCCCTCATCGCGCATGCCTTCCTCATGAGCGTGCGGCTGCTGGCCGACGGCTGTGACAGCTTTCGCCGCCATTGCGCGGCGGGGATCGAGCCGAACCGCGCGCGCATCGCCGAACTGCTCGAGCGCTCGCTGATGCTCGTCACCGCACTCGCGCCGCACATCGGCTACGATGCCGCCGCGGCGATTGCCAAGAAGGCGCATGCCGACGGCACCACGCTGCGCGAGGCGGCGCTCGCGCTCGGCAATGTCAGCGCCGCGGATTTCGATCGCTGGGTGCGGCCGGAGACGATGACGGCGCCGCGTTGAGGCGCCAAGCGGTAGGGCGATCGCGCCGGGTGCCGTTTCCGACGCGTCCACGACCGGGCCATCGCCGCCATGCGCGGTGCGCCGCCCGCTGGCAGCCTCACACGCGCTGCGGCGCGGCGTCGGCTACTGCGCTACCCAGCCCCCGTCGACCGGCAATGCAACGCCGGTCACGTAGCTCGACTTCGCCGACAGCAGCCAGGCCACGGCGTCGCCGATCTCGTCCGGCTGCGCAACGCGCTTCATCGGCGTCGCGCCGATCATCTGTTCGCGAATCTTGGCGCTTGCCTCGGTCACGCGGTCGAGCATCGGCGTCTCGATGAATCCCGGACAGACCGCGTTGACGCGGATGTTGCGCGCGGCGTACTCGAGCGCCACGGTCTTGGTCAGGCCGACCACGCCGTGCTTGGCCGAGTTGTAGCCGGCCGCACCCGGAATACCGATGAGGCCGGCAGCGGAGGCGGTGCTGACGATACTGCCGCCGCCGTCCTGTTTGACCATCTGCGCGACCTCCGCCTTCATGCAGTGATAGACGCCGGTGAGGTTGATGCGAATGACGCGTTCCCACTCGGCCGGCGCGAGGTCGAGGATCTTGGCCGTCGGGCCCTCGATGCCGGCATTGTTGAAGGCGCCGTCGAGCTTGCCGTGCCGGGCGACGATGCCGGCCACGAGTGCCTCGACCGCGGCATAGTCGCCGACGTCGCAGTGCTGGTACTCGGCACGTCCGCCGGCGGCCGTGATGGTGGCGACGGACTCCGCGCCGGCGGCATCGGCGACGTCGGCGATGACGATGTGGGCGCCTTCAGCAGCGCAGATGCGGGCCGTGGCGCGGCCGATGCCGGTGCTGCCGCCGGTGACGAGTACGACGTGATCGTTGAGCAAACCCATGCCTGGTGTTCTCCCCTGGTGGTCGGTGCGTTGCGCCGGTGCCGTGAATGGCGCTCCGTGCCGGCACCGGTGACGTCCGCCGTACGGCGCCGGTCATCGCTGCCGGGCGACGCCTGCACGGCCGGCCGCCGCCGATTGTAGACCGGACCGAGTGCATGACGCGCGGTGACGTTGACCGTACCCGCAAGCTTGCGGTCTGATGCGGGTGTCGGCCGTCTGCAGCAGGATATTTCGCATGCCGTACCGTCACCTCGACAGCCAGGAAGCGATCGACGCCGAGTACCAGATCGAGCGCCGCGTGCCGGACGCGCGCGATTGGCTCGAGTTCTATCTCGCCGCGAGCGCGCAGGCGCGGCGCGAGCTCGCCGCCGAGTTCGACGTACGCTTCGGGCCGACCCGTGCCGAGACGCTCGACATCTTCCCCGCCGCTGCCGGCGCGCCGGTCGTGGTGTTCATCCACGGCGGCTACTGGCGGCGGCTGCACGCGCGCGACTTCAGTTTCGTCGCCCGCGGACTGGTCGGCCACGGGGTGACCACGGTGGTGACCAACTACGCGCTCTGCCCTGCCGTCACCATCGCCGAGATCACGCGCCAGAGCCGTGCGGCGGTCGCGTGGCTGTACCACAACATCGCGCGCCACGGCGGCGATCCGGGACGTATCGTGGTCGCCGGCCACTCGGCGGGCGGCCACCAGGTCGCGCGCCTGCTGCAGACCGCCTGGGTCGACGACTATGGCCTGCCGGCCGATGTCATCAAGGGCGGCTACGCGCTCAGCGGGCTGTTCGACCTGGAGCCGCTGCGCTGGTCGTGGCTGCAGCCGGTGCTGCAGCTCGACGAGGGGCTGGTCGCGCGCGAGAGTCCGTGCCGGCACATCCCGCACGCGGCGCCACCCCTGGTTGCCGAGGTCGGCGGCGCGGAGTCCGACGAGTTCCATCGCCAGTCGCGCGAGTTCGTCGCCGCGTGGAATGCGGCCGGACTCGCCGGCGACTACCGCACGCTCGGCGACTGTCATCATTTCAACCTGATCGCGAGCCTGAACGAGCCGGATGGTGCGCTGACCCAGCGTCTGCTCGATTTCGTCGGCTCGTGTGCGCCGGCGCGTGCCGGCGAGGAGGGAGACACATGAACACGGTGGAGGAACGGCTCGCGGCACTCGAGCGCGAGGTCGCGGCACTGCGCGCGGACAACGACATCCGCGCGGTCCTGTCCCATTACGCCATCGGGGTCGACGAGAAGCGCCCGCACCTGTTGCGCGAACTGTTCGCCGACGACGCCGTGCTCGGCGTGCCGGCGTGGTCGGTCGAGGTGCACGGCGTCGACGCCATCATGCAGTTCTTCGAGAACTACTGGGGACGCTTCGACAACCCGCGCCGCTACTACGCGAACGAGGACATCCGCGTCGACGGTGAGCGCGCGAGTGCCTTCATGTACTGGCACGTCACGCAGGAACTCGCCGCCGACTCGGTGCTCGGCTGGGGCACCTACGAATGGGCTTTCAGGCGCCGCCCCGGCGATGGGCGCTGGCTGATCGAGCGCGAGATCGTGCACATCCGCGCGATGACCACGCTCGCCGCCGGCTGGGCCGGCCAGGGCGCGCCGATGCAATTGTGAACGGCCCGCGCCAGGCCGGCGCCGCGAGGTGCCGCGCTCAGGGGCGGAGGTCCGCCACGCGCGGCATCACTTCCTGCGCGAACAAACCCATCGACTCGCGCCAGGCTTCGGCCTGCTCGACGTAGTCGGTGCCGAGCAGCACCAGCGTGCCGAAGCCGCCGAGTTCGTCGTACATCGCGGAGAGCTTCTGCGTGACGGTCTCGGGCGAGCCGACCAGCCAGTTGTGGCGGGCGAGGTAGGCGGCGTCGACGTCGGCGTCGGCGACGGCCGGGTCGTGCTTGAGGAAGTCGAGGAACTTGAAGGCGCGGAACAGCGGCAGCAGGTGCTCGGTCCACAGGCGCCCGAGGCCACCCTCGACGGCGAGCTTCATCGCCGCGTCGTCGGTCTCGGCCACGCATACCTCGCGGCTGACGCGCCACTCGCCACGGTCGGCGACCCGACCGGTGCTCTCGGCGCCGGCGACGACCGCGTCCCAGTGCCCGCGCACGTAGCCCGTGTTGAGATTGAGGCTCATCGGCATGAAGCCGCGCTCGCCGCACAGGCGCAACGTATCGGAATTGGCATTCAGGCCGGACAGGCTGATCGGTGGGTGCGGGCGTTGCAGCGGCTTGAGGTGCGCGCGCATCGTCTCGACCAGGTCCGGCGCCGGCTTGCGCACCGTCCAGTACTTGCCGCGATGCTCGAATTCCTCCTCGTCGCCCCACAGGCGCAGGATGATCTCGAGGGCCTCCTTGAGCATGTGCCGATGCTCGCCCTTCATGCCGTCGATGCCGAACATCGCCCAGTCGCTCGGCAGGCCGCCCGCGGCAATGCCGAAGTTGTAGCGCCCCTGGCCGAGGTGATCGAGCATGGCGGCGCGGTTGGCGAGCTCGGCGGGGTGGTGGTAAGGCAGCAGGAAGCCGCCGGTGCCGAGCCGGATACGCGAGGTTTCGCGAAAAGCCTGCGCGATGAGCAGGTCCGGCGCCGGGTGCGGCTCCCACGGACAGGTATGGTGCTCGCCGACCCAGGCTTCCGCGTAGCCGAATTCATCGGCCCAGCGCAGCGTCCCGAGGTCCCATTCGTGGCCCGCGTAGAGCTCGCGCTCGGGCGGGTGCGAAGGCATCATGAAGTAGCCGAGTTGCATCTGTATCTCCCCGTGGTCGAAACGCTACCCGTGGCGGTGGCGGCTCTGCGAACCTATCATCAGGGCTGGGGCTGTCAACCGGCAGGGTGCCGGCGGCGGTCCATGCCGATCATGGGGAGGGCAGGTTGATGGCGCAGTTCGATACCTTGATTCGCAGAGGTCTGGTGGTCGATGGCAGTGGCGCGTCAGCGGCGGTCGGTGACGTCGCGATCCGCGACGGCCGCATCGTCGAGGTGGGGAAGGTCAGCGGCAGCGCGGCGCAGGTCATCGATGCCGATGGACTGGTCGTCACGCCGGGCTGGGTCGACATCCACACGCATTACGATGGCCAGGCGAGCTGGGACCCCGAGCTCTCGCAGTCGCTGCGCCACGGCGTGACGACGGCGGTCATGGGCAATTGCGGCGTCGGCTTCGCGCCCGCGGTGCCGGCCAGGCGCGACTGGCTGATCGGCCTGATGGAAGGCGTCGAAGACATCCCGGGCGATTCGCTGCGTGCCGGCATGCGCTGGGAATGGGAGAGCTTCCCGGAGTATCTCGACGCCCTCGATCGCACACCGCGGACCTTCGACCTCGCCGCCTTCCTCGCGCATGGCGCACTGCGCGCCTACGTGATGGGTGAACGCGGCGCGGCCAACGAGCCGGCCACGGCGGATGACCTGGCGCGCATGGCCGCGCTCACTACCGCGGCGCTGGACGCCGGTGCGGTCGGCCTGTCGAGTTCGCGCACCGCCGTGCACATCGCGGCCGATGGCCGCCCGGTACCGGGCACCTTCGCCGCCAGCGAGGAACTCGTCGCGCTTGCACGCGCCGTCCGCGCCAGCGGCCACGGGCTGATCGAGATGGTCAATCCCGGCGTCATCGGCGAGGACTGCACCGGCCTCGACGCCGACATGGCAATGATGCGCGAGGTCGCCGCGGCGGGTGGCGTGCCGGTCATGTTCCTGCTGCTGCAGCACAACACCGACGGCGGGCAATGGCGTCGCCAGCTCGCCGTCTGCGAAGAAGCTGCACGCGCCGGTGAGCGCCTCATTCCGCAGGTCGCCGGCCGGCCGATTTCGATCCTGTTCAGCTTCGAGGGCGAGCACCCGTGGCGATTCATGCCGAGTTACCAGGCGATTGCGGACAAGCCGTTCGCCGAGCGCTACGCAGCGCTCTCCGACCCGGCGATGCGTGCGCGCCTGCTCGCCGAGGAGGATCCCAACGACACCGGCTTCTCGCTCATCTACAAGAATCCCACGCTGTGGGACTACACCTATGTCGCTGGCGACCCGATCGACTACACGCCGCCGGACGACCTCAGCGTCGCGGCCATCGCGCGACGCCGCGGTGAGAGCCCCTGGGCGACCGCCTACGATCTCCTGCTCGAGAACGAAGGCCGCGCCTTCCTGACGCATTTCGGCGTCAACTACGCGGAGCGCTCACCGCAGGCGCTGAACGAGATGCTGCGCCATCCGCTCGGCGTGCTCGGCCTCAGTGACGCCGGCGCCCACGTGCGCTTCATCGCCGATGCCGGCGTGCATACCTACATGCTGACGCGCTGGGTCCGCGACACCGCGGCCGGGGATCCCTTGCACCTCCCGCTCGAAGCCGTGGTACGCAAGCTCACCGCGGCGAACGCGGAACTGTTCGGCTTTGCCGATCGCGGGCGCATCGCTCCCGGCCTGCGTGCGGACATCAACCTCATCGAACTCGATCGCCTGCGTGCCCACCTGCCGCGCATGCGCTACGACCTGCCGGCCGGCCTGCCGCGGCTGGTGCAGGCGGTGGACGGCTATGTCGCGACGCTGGTGCGCGGCGAGGTCGTGCAGGAAGCGGGCGAGCTGACCGGCGCGCGCCCGGGACGCGTGCTGCGCGGCGGGCGGCACGCACACACCTGAGGGAAGGAAACCGCGGCGCCTGGTCAGCGTTCGTTCCCTCCCGAACGGCAGCGATTGGTCGACCCCCGACCCCTCCGTCCCCGCATCGGGACGGAGAGGCCAGCGGTTGATTCCTCCGTGCCCGTTGCCGGGGCTACACGTCGAGGCCGGCGGCGCGGGCGGCCTCGCGATCGGCCGGCTGCTGCCACTGCGGCGTCTCGTCGCGCGGCTGGCGGGTGTCGCGCGCCTCGGTCGAGCTGGCCTCGGCGCGCCAGGCGTCGTCGCCCCATTGGTTGGGCAGCTCAATCAGGCCACCCGGCTCGCGCAGGCGCGCGAACCCGGCCAGCGCGCCCGCGATCACCGCGCGCTGATCGGCGCGGTCGAACGGCTTGCCGGCGGTATGGCCGAGCGGATAGTCGACGAAGGCTGCGCGTGGCGGACGGCCGGCGGCGAGGATGTCGCGCGCGGCGCCGAGTACCAGCGTCGGGATACCGTTGGCTTCGAGGTGACGGGCGACCAGACACACGGTCTGGTGGCACACCGGTCACATCGCGACGAGCAGTGCGCAGTCGATGTCCTGTTGCCGGAACGCCGCGAGTGCGGCCGGTGCGGTTTCCTCGCGCACGCGGCGCTGCGAATAGACGCCACCCATGCAGCTGAGCACGTCGTCGGCCAGGGCGCCGATCGTGCCGTCGGCAGCGAGCTCGCGCAGCGTACCGAGCGGGAAGATGGTGTCCGGATCCTGCCTGGCGTCGACGAGGTAGTTCTCGGTGATGTGCGAGAAGCGGACGTCTTCGCGCGCGGTGGCGGTGGGAATGGCCCGAATCGAGGTGTCGTCCTTGTAGTGGTAGGCGCGCTGGCCGAGCGCATAGGCGCCGGACGTCGACAGCAGGCCGACGCGCGCGGCGTCGAGCGGCTTGTCGAGTGCTTGCCAGGGCGGCGCGTCCTCGGCCACGTACCAGCGGTAGGGCGTGTACCCGAGCTGTTCGTAACGCTGACGGATGGCATCCATGTAGTTCACGGGCATGCAGGATCCTCCTGGAGGTTGTTCACGCGCCGCTCACGGCGCGGCGCTGGCACGGCCCTCGCTGGCAGCGAGATCCGCCAGTGCCTGCGCGCGCAGCGCGCCGAGGTCGCCGGGCCGCGCCGCGCGCAGCCGGCCGATCTCCGCGGCGGTGTAGGGGGTGAAGTCGTCCGGCAGGCCGGCGGCATCCATGCGCGGCAGCAGCCAGTTGATCAGCGCGGCGAGGGCGGCGTCGTCGAGCGGCGCCTGGGCGACGCCCGCGACCTGGACGAGGAAGGCGCGCCCGCTCGGTACACGGGCGAAGCGCCCGATCACGCCGCGCATGTCCGGCACGCCGTTGCGTGCACTGCCGCTGCCGTCCTCGCGGTGGCAGCCGAGGCAGTGTTGCAGGTAGTCGAGCTCGGGCGGCTGCGCCTGCGCCACGCCCGCGAGCGCGAGCGCGACGAACCATGCCAGGTGTCGCGCGCGGGGACGCCGCGCAGAGGCGCGCTCGGCCGCCATGCGGCTCAGCCGCCGGCGCTGCCCGACTGGCCGAGGATCACAGACACCGTGCAGTGATACACGCTGCTCTCGTTGCCCATGCACCAGTTGATGTCATTGTGCACGCCCATGCGGTAGCCGGGGCGCTCGCCCTCGTTCTCGTTGCAGAAGCAGCGGCCACACGAGGCCGAGCCGCAGCAGTCGTTGTAGCTGACCAGGTAGTCCTTGCCATCCTCGGGATTGTGGCAGGTACCGATCCAGGTCACCGAGGACGGCTCGGTGCCGGGCGGGCAGCTCGTGATGGTGCCGCCGCAGCAGGTGCACAGGTGGCCATCGAGCGCGCAATAGCGCCAGTACTCGCAGCGCTGCGGGTCGAGCGGATCGTGCTTGCCGTCGCTCACCGCGCCGTGCTGCGCACGTGGGCTGCGGTCGAACGGCAGAACCGGCAGCACGAAGGCGGTGCCGACCAGCACGCGGCCGATGCGCAGCAACGCGCTGCGGCGCGAGGTCTGCTGGGCCACGGCGCGCGCCTTGCGCTCGATGAACTCGTCTAACCATTTCATATGCGACTACTCCCGACTTCGCTTGCCGCCGCTGCGCGGCGTCATGCCTTCTGCAGGTATTGCTGGATCGACTCGACGCCGAGTTCCTTGGCGGTGAACAGGCTCTCGAGCTGCTCGCGCGAATTGATGAGCCCCTTCGCGCGCACCGTGCCGCTCTCGTCGAGCAGCACCGCGTAGGGCAGCTTGGCAACCTTGAACGTCATGCCGAGCTCGGTGGACAGCACGTAGGGGAAGTCCCCGAGTTCCGCCTTTTCGTAGAACGCGCGCTGCTTCGCCTCGTCGCCGTCACTGGCGAGGATCACGCGCAGCCAGTCGCGCTCTGCGCGTGCAATCGAGCGCAGTACCGGAATGAGTTTCTTGCACACCGGGCAGGTCGGTGAAACGAAGAACACCAGTTCGCCGGTCTGCGAGGGCTGACCGATGTTCACGCTGCTGCCGTCGAGCGCGGTGAGCGTGAAGCTCGGCGCGCGCTCGCCGACCTTGGGGCCTTCGTCGAGCATCAGCGCGCCCATCGGCGCGACCCGTTCGTAGAGCACGCCAATCTGGCGCGCGAGCGCGAACACTGCCAGCGCGAGCGCGATCACGATCACCCACAGCACGGCGACGGCGATGGCGAGCGCGCTGGTCATGCCGGCCTGACCCTGAGCCGTGCCAGACGCGGGTGGTTGGCAATCAGCTGGTTGGCCAGCACGACGACGAAGAACAGCGCGAGTGCGCCCGCGCCGACACTCAGGTAGTCGAGCCAGAGCAGGGCGCGTGGCGTGGTCGCGGCGAGGCCGGTTGCGCCGAGCAGGGCGAGCAGCAGGTTGCGCGCGACCAGCGCCCACGACAAGGTCTGCTCGTCTTCGATGCCGCCGCAGCCGCAACCCACGTCGGTGCGCCCGCGCAGCAGGTTGAGCGCGACCGCGCCGGTCACCAGGGCGAGCAGCGCGAGCGCGAGCACGCTGCCGGCGCCGCGCGTCGGTGCGAACAACAGGAGTGCCACGGCGGTGAGTTCGGCCAGCGGCAGCGCGCGGGCGAAGGGCCGCAGCAGCCAGCCCGGCAGCAGCGCGTAGGCCTCGAGCGCCAGCTCGAAGGCGAGCAGGTCGCGCAGCTTGTGCCAGGCCGCGCTCGCGAACACGAGCGCCAGCGCGGCGAGCGCGGTGAGCTGGAGGACCGGGTCGAGCGTCATCGGAACAGCGCGGTACGAATCAATGCAGTTCGAGCAGGCCGGCGAACTCGCCGAAGGCCGGGCTGCGCGCCACCGGCTTCAGGGCGGGGCTGGTCTCGTACTTGACGAATTCGGCGGTCAGGCCGTCGTAGGCATAGAGGAACGGCGTGTCCTCGTCGGTCAGCGACATGGCGATGGAGTTCGAGCCTTCCGCGCGCTGCAGGCGCTCGCGGCTGTCGACGTCGAACACCCAGATCTCCTTGGCCGGGAACTTGTGGCTGCCGTCGCGGGCACCGTCGTGCATGGCGACGTAAATACGCCCTGCCTTGGCGTCCAGTGCGAGCAGCTGGTAGCCGCCCGGCTTCCACTGCGCGGCGCGATCGGTCTCGTTCAGGAGCGACCAGGTGGCCTCGGTGACGGCGGTTGCACCACCCAGGTTGATCTCGTGGATCATGCCTTCGTAGGACACGAAGTAGTACTTGTCGCCCTTGCTCTCGGCCTGCACGAAGAGCGGGTCCTTCTCCGCGTCGAACAGCTTGCCGCTGCGTTGCTGGCTGGCCGCCTGGCCCTGTTCGTTCAGCGTGATGGTGAGGATGGTGCCGTCGCCGCAGAGCGTCGAGAAGCGCCGCGCATTGGAGGCCGCGGGCAGCACGATCCAGCATCCGGGGGTGTCGATCTCGGCGACGAACTTCTGCGCCTTGCGATCGACGACAGTGATCGAGCTGGCCGGCGTGGAGTTCTGGATCATGACGAAGCGGCCGTCTGCAGACGACGCCATGGTGCCCTTGTAGGGCAGTGCCTGGGCGTGCTTGGCCGGGATCTCGATCTCGGCTTCGAGTTCGAGCGTGGCGGTGTCGTAGACTTCGAACAGGTCGAAGCGGTCGCCGCGGTTGCGCTTGGTGTAGTAGGTCGTCGCCACGTACATCTCGCTCGAGTCGTTGGACAGCGCGGTGAGTCCGAACAGGCCGGTCGGAATCAGGCCGAGGTAATCGAAGCTGTCGCCGTCGATGACGTGGATGCGACCGTCGATGACGTGGCCGAGAACGAGGTCGGTGAGGTAGATGCGGTGCGGGTTGGCCGGCTTCAACGGGTTCACCGTGAGCTTCTCGGGGGCGAGCTCGGCCTGGGCGGCGCCCAGCCCCAGCAGCAGCGCGAGTCCGGTGGAGAGGATGGTAGTTGCTCGCATCACGATCGGCGCCTCCTTCTAGCTGTCCCGCGGCGGAAGGGCGTCCGGCGCATGCGCCCGTCCATCCCCTCACGGCGGGATTCTAGGACAATTGTCCTCAATTGGTCACCCCTGCCCGGCCACGCCCTCGCCACGTGCCCGCGAGGTTGATCTGGCGCGCGGCGCTTGGTCCAATCCGGAGCACCGGAAACCCGCCTTCGGGCACCCTCAAATTCTTTGGAGTCACGTACATGGGACAGCGACAGTTGACCGCCGCCGACGGCTTCACGCTCGGCGCCTACGAGGCGATGCCGTCCGGCACCGCGCGCGGCGGCGTGGTGGTGATCCAGGAGATCTTCGGCGTCAACCGTCACATCCGTGCGGTGGTCGACGAGTACGCCGCGGCCGGCTATGCCGCCATCGCACCGCAGATCTTCGACCGCGTCGAGCGGGACGTCGAGCTCGGCTACACGGAGCAGGCCGATTTCGACAAGGGCCTGCGCATCGCCTTCCAGGACCTCCAGCTCGAGGACACGCTGAAGGACCTGCAGGCGGCCATCGATGCCATGGCCACGCATGGCAAGGTCGGCGTGGTCGGCTACTGTTTCGGCGGCCTGCTGACCTGGCTCTCCGCCTGCATGCTCGACCGCGTCGCCGCTGCGTCCGCGTATTACGGTGGCGGCACCGTGAAGTATGCCGACCGCACGGCGCGCTGCCCGGTGATGATGCACTTCGGCGAGAAGGACGCGCACATCCCGATGAGCGAAGTCGACACCATCCGCAAGGCGCAGCCGGACGTGCAGGTGTTCGTCTACGACGCCGACCACGGCTTCAACTGCAACGACCGCGCGAGCTTCGATGCGCAGGCCGCGGCGACCGCGCGCGAACGCACACTGGCCTTCTTCGAGAAGCACCTCACCTCGCCGGAGGACTTCGACAAGACCATGGTGATGTCGACCTGAGACAGGCAGCACGCCGGGGCGCCATCCGAACCGCCGGCACGCCACGTCGGCGCACAATATCCCGCCCTCGAGCGGGGCAGGGGAGGCATTCATGGGCGACGACATTCGTCCGCTCGATCTCGCGAGCGTCGACCACGTTCTGAACACCACGCGCAGCGTGCGCCGGCGTCTCGACCTGACGCGCGAGGTGCCGCGCGCGATGCTCGAAGAGGCGCTCGCCATCGCGCTGCAGGCGCCGACCGGCGCCAATACGCAGACCTGGCGTTTCGTCGTCGTCACCGACGCGAAACTGCGCGCCGCGATCGCCGATTGCTACCGCAAGGGTGCCGAGCGCTACATCGCCGGCGAAACACCATTGACCCGCACCGGCGTCAGCGCGACGCGCGAATTCGCGCCCGACGACCTGCGCAGCGCCCAGCGCGACAGCGTGCTGCAGTCGGGCGGCTTCCTCATGGAGCACCTGCACGAAGTGCCGATGTTCGTCATTCCCTGCATCGAGTCGCGCTTCGAGCACGACGCCGACGTGTTCACCCAGGCCTCCATGTGGGGCTCGATCCTGCCGGCCACCTGGTCGCTGATGCTGGCGCTGCGCGCGCGGCGCATCGCGTCCGCCTGGACCACCCTGCACCTGCTGTACGAAGGCGAGGTCGCCAACCTGCTCGGAATTCCGCACGACGTCACCCAGGCCGCGCTGCTGCCGGTGGCGTGGCTGAGCGGCGGCGATCTCAAGCCGGCGCGACGGCTGCCACTCGAATCCGTGACGTTCTGGAATCGCTGGGGCGAGGGCTGATGCGCCCGCCGCGCGGTGTCGCCGCGACGTCCCGGTGAAGCAGGTCTTCCTCGCGCCTGGGCGCGACAAGTCGCTGCGCCGGCGCCACCCCTGGGTGTTCTCCGGTGCCGTCGCACGCGTCGATGGCGCGCCACAGCGCGGGGACAGTGTGGTCGTGCGCAGCAGCGCGGGCGTGTTTCTCGGCCACGGCGTCTACTGCCCGAAGTCGCAGATTCGCGTGCGCGTGATGTCCTTCGACGAAGCGGTACCGATCGATGCCGCGCTCGTGACGCGTCGCATCGATGCCGCGCTGGCGTTTCGTGCGCGCGCGCTGCCTGCCGACGTCACCGCGCTGCGCCTCGTGCACGGTGAGGCCGATGGCCTGCCGGGGCTCGTCGTCGACCGCTACGACGACGTGCTCGTGGTGCAGTGCCAGAGTGCGGCTGCCGAGCACTGGCGTGACGCCGCGGTCGCGGCCCTCGAACCGGCGCGCTGGCGCGCCGTCGTCGAGCGCTCGGATGTCGAGGTGCGTGCGCTCGAGGGGCTCGCGCCGCGCAGCGGCGTGCTGCACGGCACGCTGCCGGCAGCGCCGCTGGTCATCGACGAGGGCGGCGTGCGGTACCACGTGGACGTACTCCACGGCCAGAAGACCGGATTCTTCCTCGACCAGCGGGACAACCGGGCGCTGGTGGGCGCTGCGGCGGCGGGCGGCGAGGTGCTCGACGTGTTCTGTTACAGCGGCGGCTTCACGCTGGCCGCGCTCGCCGGTGGTGCCGCGCACGTGACCGCCGTCGACAGTTCGACCGACGCGCTCGCTCAGGCGCGCGCGAATGCCGCCCTCAATGGCTGCGACGACGGCGATGTACGCGTGGCGTGGCAGGCGGAGGATGCCTTCGCCGCGTTGCGCGCGTTGCATGCCGCCGGGCGTCGTTTCGATCTCGTCGTGCTCGACCCGCCCAAGTTCGCGCCGACCGGCCGCCACGTGCAGCGCGCTGCGCGCGCTTATAAGGACGTCAACCTGTGGGCGCTGAAGTTGCTGCGCGCGGGCGGTCGCCTGTTCACGTTCTCCTGCTCGGGTGCGGTCGACGATGCCCTGTTCCAGAGCATCGTCGCCGGTGCGGCGGTCGATGCCGGCGTCGAGGCCCGCGTGCTCGCGCGGCTCGCGGCGGCGGCCGATCACCCGCTGGCGCTGAACTTCCCGGAGGGCGCCTACCTGACCGGGCTCGCCGTGATGGTGGGTTGAGGCGCAGGGGCACCGCGCCGCACGCGCGCCGCCCCTGCTAGAATCGCGGCCCTGTCGCGTCGGCCGTCAGTGCCGGCGCGGCCGTCACGGCCCGCGTGCCGCAACCACCTCGACCCGCTGGATTTCCCGCTGATGGGCGCCGCCACCACGCCCGGCCACGCCGCGCGTGCCGGCAAGACCACTCTCGCCGTGCTCGCGCTGACACTCGCGCTGGCCTACGGCATCTGGTACGCCTACAGCGTGCTGCTGGTGGCGCTGCTCGATGATTTCGGCTGGAGCCGCTCGACCGTGGCCGGTGCCTTTTCGTTGTTCGCGGTCGTCCACGGCGGCTGCAATCCGCTCATCGGCATGCTGTGCGATCGCATGGCGCCAGCCGCCATCTCGGCCGTGGCGAGCATCGTCCTCGGTGTGGCCCTGTTCGCCTGCAGCCTGGTGCAGGCGCCGTGGCAGCTCTACCTCGCCTTCGGCGGTCTCACCGCCGTCAGCGTCGCCGCCTGTGGCTGGGTGCCGGCCGTGGTACAGGTGCAGCGGCGTTTCCCGCACCGGCTCGGCTTCGCCATCGGCATCGTCAGTTCCGGGGTCGGGGTCGGCATGTTCGTGGTCGTGCCGCTGTGCCAGGCGTTGATCGAAGCGGCGGGCTGGCGTTTCGCCTTCCGTGCGCTCGGTGTGCTGGCCTGGGTAATCATCCTGCCGAGCGCCCTGTACCTGTTGCGCGGGACCCCACGCACGGCCGTCCCACGGGCCGCTGTCGCGACCGACGCCGCTACACAGACCGCGGCCGGCGCGCTCGCGCCGCGCTCGATCACGCTGCGCGAGGCCGCGCGCACGCTGCCCTTCTGGCTCATCGTCGCCGCGTTCTTCTTCGGCAGCCTGTGCTCACAGACCCTGCAGGTCCACCAGGTCGCCTTTCTCGTCGACCACGGCATCGCGGCGCTCGCCGCGGCATCGGTGGTGGGCGTGGTCGGCCTCGCCAGTATCGTCGGCAAGACCGGCGGCGGCTGGCTCTCCGACCGCGTCGAGCGTGAACTGGTCTACGTAGCGGGCGTCGCGGTACTCGTCGCCAGCGTATTCGCGCTCTTCGCGGTCGGACGGCATACCTCGCAGCCGGGCGCCTACGGTTTCGCCGTGCTGCTCGGCATCGGCTACTCGGCGACCGCGGCTCTCGTGCCCGCGATGGTCAGCGACCGCTTCCAGGGACGCCATTTCGGCGCCATTCTCGGTATCGGCCTGCTCGGCAGCGCGGCCGGCAGCGCCTTCGGCCCCTGGCTCGGCGGCTACCTGTTCGACCTCACCGGCAGCTACACGCTGCCGTTCGGCATCGCTGCCGCCAGCGGTGTCGTCGCCGGTGTCGCGGGCTGGGTTGCGCGGGTGCTGCGCGTGCGTGCCGCGCGATGCGCCTGAGGTCGGTGGTTCGCGCCGCCGCACTCGCGCGATAATGCGCCCACCACGCGCCGTGGCGGCCGCTCCCGGTGGCCGGCGCGCGCCGCTGCGACCCACCACGATCCACCCAAGGGAGATCCCATGAAACTCGATTCCTCCATCAGCGCCGTGATCACCGGCGGCGCCTCCGGCCTCGGTGCCGCCACCGCCCGCCTGCTCGCCGCGCAGGGCGTCAAGGTGGCGTTGTTCGACCTCAACGCCGAGCAGGGCGAGGCGCTCGCGAAGGAACTCGGCGGCGTGTTCTGCAAGGTCGACGTCACCTCGCAGGCCGACTGCGAGGCCGGCTTCGCCAAGGCCCGCGAGGCGATCGGCCAGGAGCGCATCCTGGTCAACTGCGCCGGAACCGGCAACGCCTTCAAGACCGCCGGGCGCGACAAGCAGACCGGCGCCATCAAGACCTTCCCGATGGACAAGTTCGAGCTGATCATCCAGATCAACCTGCTCGGCACCTTCCGCTGCATCGCGCTCTCGGCGGCCGGCATGATGACGCTCGACCCGCTCGACGAGTACGGCGAACGCGGTGCCATCATCAACACCGCGAGCGTCGCTGCCGAAGATGGCCAGATGGGCCAGGCTTCGTACTCCGCGTCCAAGGCCGGCGTCGTCGGCATGACGCTGCCCATCGCGCGTGACCTCATGAGCGAGGGTATCCGCGTCAACACCATCCTGCCGGGCATCTTCGACACCCCGCTGCTGCAGTCCGCCCCGGACAACGTCAAGCAGGCGCTGGCCGCCTCCGTACCGTTCCCCAAGCGCCTCGGTCAGCCACCCGAGTTCGCCCACCTCGCCCTGACCATGATCGAGAACGGCTATTTCAACGGCGAGAGCGTGCGGCTCGACGGCGCCATCCGCATGGCGCCGCGCTGAGAGGCGTTTCCCGCCTGCACGAGCGACGCCGATCGAGCGGCGTCGCTCGCTGCCTTCCGGCTCGCCACCCCGTGGCACCGCATCCATGTCAGCGGGCGACCGCCCGCCCGCGCTGCCCAATTCGACTCGCCCGCTCGCCAGGTGACGCGTAGCGTCACCTTGTGACGACAGCCGACAGCCGTTGCACGCGGCACGCCCGGTGTGACGTCACCGGGCGCGCCGTGCACGGGTCTGTCGCCGGCGCAAAACGCGTGATCCGCATCACAGTGGCGCGCCCCGGGAACGCCGAAAGCGGTAGATGGTCTCAGCCGGCAGCGCGTGCCCGATTCGTTGGCACGTCGCTTGCTCCGTGTCAAGCGGACATTGACCCAACCTCTGCACCGACCGGCGTGAGCGGCCGCCCCGAGCGGGTCGCCAGCGGGGAAGTGCAGGTGATACCCGGCAGCGGGAAAGGATGCAGCAATGAACGAGAGCCAGCCCCAGATGACCGCCGGCAGCACCATCGGCGTGACCCAGGGCACCCTCCAGCAGGGCGCGGATGCCGAGGGCATGTGCCCCACGCGACGCGGCCTCGACACCGGCGCGCGCGGCTGGCGCTACCTGCCGCCCACTGCTCGTGGCAGTGCGCAGATGCAGGCCGGCACGCAGCAGCTGCCGCGTCAACAGGACTGAGGCCGCGCCAGCGCGACGCGGAACCGCGCTTCCGCGTCGCCTCGCGGACCTCGCTTGATTGAGGCCGCTACGCGGACTGTACCCGCGTAGCGGCCGGTCACTGCGCGCGGGGCGCCTCAGGCATGCGCCGAGTGCAGTACCTGCCCGGCGCGCACGCCGCTGTCCTGTCCGTGCGCGAACAGCACCTCGCCGTTGACGATGGTGTATTCGACACCGCGTGCCGGTACCACCAGCCGGCGCCCGCCGCCCGGCAGGTCATGGCGCATCTCGCCGGTCTTGTCGGAGCCGACCGTGGCGAGATCGAAGATCGCGAAGTCGGCCGCGAGGCCGGGCGCGATGCGCCCGCGCCGCTTGATACCGAACAGGTCGGCCGGCTCGCTGGTGATGCGTTGCACGGCGCGCTCGAGGGTCATGACCTCGCGGTCGCGCACCCAGGTGCCGAGGAGGTAGGTGGCGTAGCCGGCATCGCACAGGCTGTCGACATGGGCGCCGCCGTCGGAGAGACCGATCAGCGTACGCGGATCGGTAATGAGCTCGGGAATACGGTCCTCGTCGGAATTGAACAGCTCGTAGTTGAACTGCATCGCGAGACCGTCCTCGATGGCGAGGTCGAGGAAGGTGTCGACGGGATCGGCGCCGCGCTCGGCGGCAATCTCGCGCACGTTGCGCCCGACGTAGCGGGCCATCGCCGGCGTCGACGCCTCGAGCACCGTCATCACTTCCCAGCGCGCCGAGAAAATCAGCGGGCGCTTCAGGGCTTCCTTGAACGCGGCGCGGAAGTCACCGTCGCGCAGCACCGCGATCTGTTCCTCGACGGGGCGGTTCAGGACCGGGTTCCAGCATGCCATGTTGGCGAAGATGAACGGCTTTGACAGATCGATCTGGACGATGAACGGGCGGCAGGTGCACTGGGGTACCGAGCCGCGCTCGATGAGATCGCCGATCTCGCTGAGGGTGTTCTGTACCGCGTCCGGGTCGTCGTCGCGGTTGAGCAGGGCGAGCCAGGTGACCGGCCGGCCGCTCTCGCGCAGCAGCAGGTCGAGCAGTGCGCGCTCGCTGGCGTCGACGCGCGAGACTTCGTTGGTCAGCGCGACCTCGATGGCGCCACGGCCGAGCTCCTTGAGCACGCCGGCGTAGGCGGTGAGTTCGTCGTTGGAGGCGAGGCGGCAGGCCAGCGGCCGGCCGTGGTAGCCGACGTGCTGGCCGGCGTTGGTGGTGGTGAAGCCGAACGCGCCGGCTTCCATCGCCTCGTGCAGCAGGCCGCGGATAGCGCCGGTCTCGTCGGCCGTCGCCGCGCGTGCCATCGATTCCTCGCCCATCACGTAGTGGCGGAAGGGTGTGAGTGCGCACAGGAAGCCGAGGTTCAGACCGGAGCCGCGCCGCGCCGCGGCCTGCATGTACTCGGGGAAGGTCTCCCAGTCCCAGGTCACGCCGCGCTCGAGGACGTCGAAGGGAATCGCCTCGACGTTGACGAGGTCCCAGGCCGCGACCTCGCGCGTCTCCGGCCGGCACGGTGCGATGCCGACGCCGCAGTTGCCGAGCATCACCGTCGTCACGCCATGCCAGCACGACGGCGTGGTGAGATCGTCCCAGCAGATCTGGGCATCGTAGTGGGTGTGCGGGTCGACGAAGCCGGGTGCGACGACGAGGTCGCTGGCATCGATGGTGCGCGTGGCGCTGCCGCTGACCTCGCCCACCTCGGCAATGACGCCGTCCTTGACCGCGATGTCGCCGTGGAAGCGCGGTGCGCCCGTGCCGTCGACGACGGTACCGTTCCTGATCACGAGATCCCAGGCCATCAGCTCTCTCCCCTCGCTGTTCGAACCGTCCGGCGATTCTTGCGCACTCGGGCCACGATGCCAATCGTGCGCCGCGGGAGGCCGCCCGGCCTGCGCACCGGGCCACCTGCCCCGGCGCGCAGGCGCACGCTAGTCGAGCAGTTCGCGCGCCTGCTGGCGCAGCTCGACCTTGCGGATCTTGCCGCTGGAAGTCATGGGAAAGGCTTCCACGAAGACCACGTGGCGCGGGATCTTGAAACTTGCCACGCGCCCCTTCATGCGCGCGAGCAGCGTGTCCTGGTCGAGCGCGGCGGCGGGTTTGAGGATGACGAAGGCGACCGGCACCTCGGCCAGGCGCGCATCGGGATAGGCCACCACCGCGGCATCGAGGATTTCGTCCATGTCGCGCAGGTAGACCTCGATCTCGGCCGGCGAGACGTTCTCGCCGCCGACCTTGAGCATGTCCTTGTAGCGCCCCATGAAGACCAGCATGCCGTCCGGGCGCTGCATCGCCATGTCGCCGGTATGCAGCCAGCCGTCGGCATCGAGCGTGTCGGCGGTCGCCTCGGGCTTGTCCCAGTAGCCATCCATGACCGCGTAGCCGCGAATCCACAGCTCGCCGGGCGTTCCCACCGGCTGCTCGCGGCCGCTCTCGACATCGACGATGCGCGCCTCGTAGTCATTCATGAGATAGCCGGAACTCGCGGTGCGCTGTTCGCGCGTGTGCGCGGGGTTGGACACGGCGATGAAGGCCCAGGTCTCGCTCATGCCGAAGCCGGACACGGTGGGGCAGAAGACGTCCTGCACCTTCTCGGCGATCGGTACCGTGCTCTCGACGCCCGAGGGCAGCGTGCCGAGGCGGATGGCGAGCTTGCGCGGGCGCTCGGCCTGCGCGTTGAGCAGGTCGAGCCAGTGAGCCTCGAAGCCATGCAGCAGGGTCGCGCCTTCCCGTTCGGCGAGATCGAGCGCGTGGTGGGCATCGAACACGTCCATCAGTACCTGGCAGGCGCCGGTCATCACGCAGGCCATGCTGATCTCGCTGAAGGCGTAGATGTGGAACAGCGGCAGGTAGTTCATGTGCACGTCGGTGCAGGTGAGGCCGCAGATCTGCGCGCGCTCGGCGGTGTTGCGAATCGGCCGATGGCTGTGCATGACGCCCTTGGGATGGCCGGTGGTGCCGGAGGTGTAGCAGATCATCATCATGCCATCGGGATCGACGTCGTTCGCGCGCGCGCGCAACTCGGCGTCGCTGACGTCGGCGCCAGCGGCAAGGAAAGCGTCCCAGGCACGGAAGCCTTCCGCGCGCGGGGTGCCAAGTACGACCACGCGGGCGAGATCCGGGTAACCGTCGATGTCGAGCGTGCCGTCGCCGTTGGTACGTACCGCGCTCATCGATTCCAGCAGCATCCCCTGGTAGTCGACCGGCCCGGAGCGATCGAGCGTGATGAGTGTCGCCGAGCGCGACTGCGTGACCGTGTAGGCGACGTCATCGGTGCGGTAGCGCGTGTTGAGCGGCACGATGCAGGCACCGACGCGCGCGATGGCGAACATCAGGAACAGCCACTCGGGACGGTTCGTCATCCACAGCGCGACACGCTCGCCGGGTTCGACGCCGAGGGCAATGAGCGCCTTGGCAACGCGGTCGGTCTCCGCTTCGAGCTCCGCGTAGGTCCAGCGCCGATCCTCGAACACCAGCGCCTCGCGCGCGCCGTGGCGCGCGGCAGCCTCGCTGAGGAGCGCGCCCAGCGTGCGTTTGCGATACCAGTCCATGACGACCTCCCGTGTGAATCCGCGCGCAATGCTAACCGCCTTGCGCGCCGGCCCCAAGTGGCGCTTGGGGAGGCCGGGTTCAGGGGCGGCGGTAACCGCCGCGGAGGCCGTCGACGCTCAGCACCAGCTGCCAGAGCTGCAGGTCGCGCGCGCGGAACACGCCGGCGAAGGTCAGCAGGTAATAGCGCCAGGCGCGGTAGAAGCGCACACCGAGTTGCCGTTCGAAGCGTGGCCAGCTGGCATGGAAGTTGGCATGCCAGGCCATCAGGGTGCGGTCGTAATCGGCGCCGAAGTTGTGCCAGTCCTCCATCGTGAGCACACCGTCGAGCGCGGTGGCGAGGCGCGTGAGGGTGGGAATCTCGCTGTTGGGGAAGACGTGCCGCGTGACCCAGGGGTCGACGCCGGGGCCATCGTCGTTGCGTCCGATGGTATGCAGCAGGGCGAGGCCGTCGGGCGCCAGGCGCGCACGCACGATATCCATGAAGTGCCGGTAGTTCTTGCGCCCCACGTGCTCGAACATGCCGAGCGAGACGATGCGGTCATAGCGCCCGCCGACGTCGCGGTAGTCCTCGAGACGGATGTCGACCGGCAGGCCCGCGCAGGTATGCCGGGCGAGCTCCGCCTGCGTGCGAGAAATGGTCACCCCGGTCACCGCGACGCCGTAGCGCTCGGCGGCGAAACGCGCGAAGCCACCCCAGCCGCAGCCGATGTCGAGCACGCGCATGCCGGGTGCCAGGCCGAGCTTGCGGCATACGAGATCGAGCTTGTGCTCCTGGGCGGCATCGAGGTCGGTGGCCGCGGGCCAGTAGGCGCAGGTGTAAATCATGCGCTCGCCCAGCATGGCGCGGTACATCTCGTGGTCGAGGTCGTAATGTTGCTCGCCGACCTGGCGGGCGCGGGTGAGATCCTGCAGGTTGCTCAGCGCGGCGATGACGCCGCCGATGCGCTTGGGCAGGTTGGGCAGACGGCGATCGAGGCGGGCGCGCACCACGCGCGCGATGAATTCGTCGAGGCGCGGGGCATCCCACCAACCGTCCACGTAGGCCTCGCCGAGTCCGAGCGTGCCGTGGCGCAGGATACGCCACCACAGGCGCTCGTCGTGCACCTGCATGTCCCATGGACGTTGTCCGTTGACGCGCACGCCGGCTTCGGCGAGCAGGCGATGGTAGAACCTCGCGGGCCAGCTGATCCGCGCGGGTGGCCTGGAGCGGCGGTGCCGCTGGGTGGGGCCGGACAGCGGAGCAAGTCCGCGCCCGCGTGAATGCAGCGCATCGGCCATCGCATCCTCCCTCGGCCGCTCGCGGCGGCGCGTTGGATTGGCCGCCGCGCAGCGCGGCGGCGGCCCGCGCACCATCCTCGCCCCGGGCCGCGACGGATTGCAAGCCGCCTGTCGTCGTCATCGCCTGATCGCGATCAGATCGCACGCCGCTCAGTGCCCGTGCAGGCGCTGCGCTTCGTCGGCCATGACGACCGCGATACGGCCGACGGCGCGTCGCGCGAGGACATCCTCCATGGCCTCGAATACCTGTGTGAGCGGGTAGGTGCGCTCCACGACCGGATTGATTCGACCGGCTTCGAACCAGGCGAAGAGCTGTTCCATCAGCGCGCGCACGCGGTCCTCGTAGTGATCACGCAGGTCGGTCGGGCTCCAGCCGAAGTAGAGTCCCATGTTGAGCCCGCAGACCACGAGGTTCTTCACCAGCAGCAGGTTGGCCGGGATCTGCGGAATCTCGCCGCCCGCGAAGCCGACCGGCATGATGCGCGCCTCCGGCGCCATGCAGCGCAGCGACTGCATGAAGACGTTTCCGCCGACGGGATCGTAGACCGCGTCGACGCCGCGTCCGCCGGTCAGCGCCAGCACGTGCTCGCGGAAGTCTTCCGCGCGGTAGTCGATGACATGGTCGGCGCCGTGGCGGCGCGCGGTCTCGAGCTTGGCCGGCGAGCCGGCTGTCGCGATGACGGTGGCGCCGAGGATCCTGCCGATCTCGACCGCGGCGATGCCAACGCCGCCGGCGGCGCCATGCACGAGCAGCCATTCGCCCGGTGCGACGTTCAGCAGGTGTGGCCAGGTGAGCGCGGCGGCGGAGGTCGCATACGAGTTGGTGAAGCCGATCGCGCGGTGGAATTCGAGCGAGTCGGGAATGGCGAACACGTTGACTTCGCGCGGGCAGGCAATCTCGGCGAGCCCACCCCAGTCGAGCACCGCGCAGACCCGGTCGCCGACGGCGAAACGCCGCGCGGCCGGGCCCACTGCCTCGACGACGCCGGCGATCTCGGTGCCGGGCACGAAGGGCAGCGGTGGTTTGCGCTGGTACTTGCCCTGCACGACGAGGCTGGTGGCGAAGCTGACGCCGGCGGCCTGCACACGGATGCGCACGCGGTCGCCGTCGAGTGCGGGCTCGGGGACCTCTTCGAGACGGAGCTGATCGAAAGTGGTCCAGTCACGGACGAGTAGGCCTTGCATGGTCGCTTGCTCCGGGTGATGGTGATCGTCGGGGAGCCGCCATAATAGAACCGCGGTCGGGGCAGTTTGCGAGTGCGCATCGTCTCGACAGCGACACCTGTCGCCAACCATGCTGCCACGCCCCGTGCGCCTGGCAGCGCCCGTACGAGGAGAACAGACAAACCCATGAGCGGAACACCGGTCACCTTCGGCACGACACTGCCTGCGCCCCACGACATCGCCGCGTCGGCGCGCCACATCGAGGATCTCGGATTCGACGTGCTCGGTTGCGGTGAGCACGTCAGCTTCTACGGCGATACTGCCAATGCCTTCATCTCGTTGTCGGTGGCGGCCGGCGTGACCAGCCGGATTCGCCTGATGAGCACCATTACGCTGGTGCCGTTGTACCCGGCGGCGCTGCTGGCCAAGCTCGGCGCCGCGCTCGACGTCGCTTCCGCCGGGCGCTTCATGCTCGGGGTGGGGGTCGGCGGCGAGTACCCGAACGAGTTCGCCGCCTGTGGCGTGCCGGTCAGCCAACGCGGATCGCGCACCGACGAGGCGCTCGAAGTGGTCAGCCGCACCTGGGCGGCGACCGACGTCACGTATCGCGGCCGCTACACCACGCTCGAGAACTTCAGCCTCAAGCCATTGCCGCTGCAGAAGCCACGGCCGCCCATCTGGGTCTCGGGGCGCAAGGACGTCGCCATGCGCCGCGCCGCGAAATACGGCGACGGGTGGCTGCCCTACATGTACACCCCGGAGATGCTGGCTGATTCGGTCACCGCGATCCGGCGTCACGGTGAGGATATCGGCCGCGATCTCGATGATTTCACGTTCGGCCTGTATATCTTCTTCGCCGTTCACGAGGATCACGACACCGCGGTGTCGATGGCGGCGGAGAAGCTCGGCCGGCAGTACTCGCAGGATTTCTCCACGCTGGTGCACAAGTACGCGCTGGCCGGTGACCCGGCACGCTGCGCGGCGCGCCTGCGTGAATACGTCGACGCCGGGGCGCGCTTCATCTTCGTTGCGAGCGCCTGCCCGGACGACTACGTGGCGACCAACCTCGAATTGATGGCACGCGAGGTGATGCCGGCACTGCGCGACGGCTGAGCGTGGCGGTGCGCCGCCAGGACGCATGGGGGCGCCAATGGGCTGCCGCACTGAAGGAATCCCGGGAGCTGCCGCTACCGACGGCGTAGGCACCGCCGCCCCGCGCGGTGCACCTGGTAGCCCCGTTCGAATCCATGCAGTGGCGCATCAACGTACAGTCCGACCGCGAGCCTGAGCGACGCGAATACTGCTTCGGGCAGCCCGCCGTGCGCGTCGGCCGCGCCGAGGACGTCGAGATCCGGCTGGCCAATGCCGACGTCTCGCGCGTGCATTTCACGCTGAGCGTGGCGGGCGAGCGCGTGCGGGTCGCGGATTCGAGCCGCAACGGTACCTTCGTGCGCCACGGGCGGCGCTGGACGCGGCTCGAGGGCGCGGCCGAACTCGCGCTGCCCGCGCGACTGCGCGCGAGCGACTGGACGTTCGACGTCGAGGCGGTGCCCGCGGTCCCCCCGGCGGCGCCGGTCACACCGAGCGAGACCACCATGGCCGGTGACGTCTGCGGCGACTGGGAACAGTCGATCATGCTGCCGCCGGGGCATGTGGCGAGCACGCGCGAGGCGATCATGGTATTCGACCTGTGCGAGTCCTCGCTCATCGCGAGCCAGGACGACCACATGGCCTACCATCTCAAGCAGCGCTTGATGCAGATCGCCGAGCCCGTGCTCGAACAGTTCTCGCGCGGCTTCTTCAAGAGCACCGGCGACGGCTTCCTCACCACCTTCGCCAATCCCGCTGCAGCGCTCGATGCCGCCGTCGCTCTCGAGCAGCGCATCCAGCAGCGCAACCAGCGGACCCGCAACGAGCACATCCACTACCGCGTCGCGCTCCATTTCGGCGAGGTCTGGATGCTCAATACCAACACCGCCGACATCCACGGCAACGACGTCAATATCGCTTTCCGCATCGAGGGCGTGCAGCCGGATGCCTTCACCGGCACGGTATCGTCGCTACCGCGCCGCGATCGCATCCTGTGCTCACGCGCCTTCCTGACCGCGGTGCCGCGCGAGCGCCTCGCTACCGTGCTGTCGGGTCACGTGCAGTGCGGCGAGGCAAACCTCAAGGGCATCACCGAGAGCGTCGTCATCCACTGGCTGCGCACGCCCTACTCGGACGCCGCCTGAGCGGCGCCCGCGGCAGACTCCTGCGCCTCAACCGGCGGATTTCTTCGCGCGCTTGCGGCTCCCGGCCGCCTGCGCCAGGTCCGGCGCGTTGTGCGACGCCATCGCGGCCTTGCCCTGCGGCTCCTTGAGCGCCTGCGCGGCGCGTTCGTTTTCCATGATTTTCTGCATCACGGCCGCACCGGCGCGGTCGAACGCGTCGCGGTGCTCGATCACGTGGCGCTGGGATTCGCGGTAGGCGTCGAGCATGCCATTGACCTCGGGCACCACGTAGCGCGCGACGAGGTCCCAGCTCTTGAAGGTGTTGGCGGGGCTCGCCCAGTCGTGGGCGAAGCCGACCACGGTGCCGAAGCCTCCGGTAACCTGCTGCAGGTTGCGAATCGCGGCGACGAGGTCGTCGGGTGTGCCGATCAGCGAGGCGCCGGCAGCACCCTGCTCGGCGATCGCTTCGACCGCGGCATCGGGCGACTCGTAGGCGGTGTCACCGGGACGCATCAGCGTGCCGACGATGTACTCGTTGTGCCAGCGCATGAGGCCGTGCTTGGCTTCTTCGCGGGCCTGCTCGCGCGTCTCCGCGATGTGCCACGACATCACCACGCGCCACTGGCTGCGGTCGACCTGTCGGCCATGTCGTGCGGCGGAGTCCTCGGCGAAGCTCCACTGCGTCGGCAGTGCGGCGAGGCCGGTGGTCGACATCGAGCCGAGCGAGAGCACGCCGCAGCCATGCTTGCCGGCGAGGGTCATGCCGGAGGGGCTGATCATCGAGGCCACCGCCATCGGCACCCGCTCCTGCACCGGCAGGAGCTGCAGGCGCGCATCCTTCAGGGTGAACCAGTCGCATTCGTAGCTGAAGCGATCCTCGCCTGCGAGCAGGCGGCTGATCACACCCATCGCCTCGTCCTGGCGGTCGCGCTGGGTCATCGGATCGATGCCGAGCATATAGGCATCGGAGGGCAGGGCGCCGGGGCCGGAGCCGAAAATGAGGCGACCGTTGGTCATGTGGTCGAGCTGGACCAGGCGCTGGGCGACGTTGAAGGGATGGTGATAGGGCAGTGAAATGACGCCGGTGCCGAGTCGAATGGTGTGCGTGCGCTGGCCGGCCGCGGCGAGGAACATCTCGGGCGAGGCGATCACCTCCCAGCCGGTCGAGTGGTGCTCCCCGCACCAGAATTCGTCCAAGCCGAGACGGTCGAGATGTTCGACGAAGTCGAGGTCGCGCTTCAGCTGCAGCGTCGGGTGCTCGCCGATCGGATGATGGGGCGCGAGGAAGGCGCCGAAGCGGGTGCGGGGCATGGGCATCGTCTCCTGTGTGGGCGGCACGTGGCCAGGGTGCCATTCTAAGCGCGGTCCGAGCGCGAGCGGTCGCACCGGGCACCGCCGTGGGCAAGGCAGTCGGCGGACTCGCCGCGACAGGCGTGCCGCGTTACGCTCGGCCGGTTGCAGCCTTCACGCCACATCGATGCCGCGCTTCGCCGCCAATCTGTCCACGCTGTACGCGCACCTGCCGCTGACCGAAGCCTGCGCGGAGGTGGGCGCGCTCGGCTTCGTCGCTGCCGAGTGCCTGTGGCCGTACGCGGTGCCGGCCGCGTCATTCCGCGCCGCGCTCGACGGCGCGGCGCTGGTTCCCGTGCTGATGAATACGCCGCCCGGCGATCGCGAGGCAGGGGAACTCGGACGTGCCGCCCTGCCTGGACGTGAAGCCCTTTTCGAAAGCGATTTTTCCCGCGCGCTCGACTATGCCTGCGCGCTCGGCTGCGCGCAGCTGCACGTGATGGCTGGCCGTGTGCCGGCCGGCGTGCCGCGCGAACGCTGCGTCGATACTTTCGTCGCCAACCTGCGCGCGGTCGCGCCGCGCGCCCGCGCCCGCGGCGTGCGCCTGCTGCTCGAGCCGCTCAACCGCCACGACGTGCCGGGCTACCTGCACGCGACGGTGGCGGAGACGCGTGCCATCATCGAGCGCGTGGGCGAGGCGGGCGTGCTGCTGCAGTTCGACTGCTACCACCTTCAGATCACCCAGGGCGACCTTGCTGGTGCGCTGCGCGAGAACCTCGATCTCATCGGTCATGTGCAGTTCTCTAGCGTGCCCGGGCGTCACGAGCCGCAGTACGGCGAGGTCGACATGCAGGCCTTGTTCGAACTGCTCGACACGCTCGGCTACGCCGGCTGGGTAGGTTGCGAGTACACGCCGAATTCGACGCTCGCGGACGGCCTCGGCTGGGGGCGCCGCTACGGCCTCGGTGTTGGTGCCGGCGCGCGGGACCTCTGAGCCCGCCAGGTCTGCGACTGACGAAGGCGCGAGATGCGCGCACCGACGCCCACGTGCGCCAGGGCGGGCCAACGGCCTGGCTGACGCGCCGCGCGGTGCGCACGTCGCGTGGTCCGTTCGACGGCGGGCACTTGCTCGCCGTACCCGCGCTTCAGCGCACCTGGCGGAAACAGGTGCGCAATTCGTCGACGAAGCTCGCCGGCTGCTCGAAGGCGGCGAAGTGGCCGCCCTTGTCGAGCGCGTTGTAGTGGATGAGATTCTCGTAGCGCTCCTCGCACCAGCGGCGCGAAGCGCGGAAAATCTCGTGCGGGAAGATGCTCGCGCCGGCCGGCATGGCAATCGGCGGCTTCGGCTGCATCAACACGCTGAAGCTTTCCCAGTACAGGCGCGCCGAGGAAGCACCGGCGCCCGGCAGCCAGTACATCATGATGTCGTCGAGCATCTGGTCGCGGCTGAGTGCGTTCTCGGGATGACCGTCGCAGTCGGTCCAGGCCCAGAATTTCTCGAGAATCCAGGCGGCCTGCGCGACCGGCGAATCGACCAGGCCGTAGCCGACCGTCTGCGGGCGCGTGCTCTGTTCCTTCGAGTAGCCCGAGTCCCAGTCCCAGTAGTGCTGGAACCCGGCGAGTGCCGACTGCTCCTGCTCGGTGAGATCCTTCATCATCGCTTCGCTCGGCGAGAGCAGCGGCATGTTGGTGTGGAAGGCCGCGCAATGCGCGGTCTCGGACAGGGCCATCGCGTGCGTCACCGCCGAGCCCCAGTCGCCGCCCTGGGCAACATAGCGGTCGTAGCCGAGGCGCGCCATGAGCTGGCCCCAGGCGCGGCCGATGCGCTCGATGCCCCAGCCGGGCGCATTCGGCTTGCCGGAGAAGCCGAACCCCGGCAGCGTCGGGCACACCACGTGGAAGGCGTCTGCCGCATCGCCGCCGTGTGCGGTGGGATCGGTGAGCGGACCGACGACGTCGAGGAATTCGATCACCGAGCCCGGCCAGCCGTGCGTCATCACCATCGGCAGCGCATCGGCGTGGGGTGACTGGACGTGCAGGAACTGGATGTCGAGGCCATCGATAGCGGTGATGAACTGCGGCAGCGCGTTGAGACGCGCTTCGCAGCGGCGCCAGTCGTACTCGGTGCGCCAGTATTCGCAGATCTCCTGTACGTAGGCGAGCGGCGCGCCCTGGCTCCAGTCGTCCGGCGTCTCGCGGTCGGGCCAGCGGGCGCCGGCGAGGCGCTGCTGCAGGTCGTCGATGGCGCCCTGCGGGATCTCGAAACGGAACGGGCGGATGTCACTCATGGCGGGGTTCCTCCTCCTCGGCGCCGTGACCCGGCGCATCGTGCGTCTCCCAGGCTGGGAGTAGATGTTCATAGCGGCGATCCGTCAAGGCGCGCAGAAAGGCCGTCAGGTGCCGGATGCGGGTAGCGTCGAGCGGCTGACCCTGGCCGAGACGGTCGCGCTCGATGGTATGTGCATAGGGGCGTTCACCCCACGCCTGCCCCGTCTCCGGGTTGATGCCGACCTGGTCGTTCCTCACCACGTACTGGTTGTAGAAGGCGAGCGCGGTGGCCAGATGGGCGAAGACACCGTTGTGCATGTAGGGTGCCGTCACCGCGACGTTGCGCAGGGTCGGTGTGCGGAAGCGGCCCACGGCATCCGCGTCGTCGACGGCGGGATTGGCCGCGAGCCCGCGATCGGGTTCTGTCGCGCGCAGAAGCGGATGTGCCGGCACGCCGATGTTGTGGTAGCGGTGATCGGTGAAGGCTTCGCGCTGCTTGACGCGACCGGGCTCTTCGAGGTGGCAGGCCATGCAGTTGGTCAGATCCGAGAAGAACAGGCGGCGACCGAGCTCTTCCTCGATGGTCAGCTCGAGTTCGCCGGCGAGAAAGCGATCGTAGCGCGAGTCGAAGGCGACGAAGGGCGCGCCGTGCTCGAAGGCGGCCAGTGCGCGCGTGATTGCGTCCATGCCGCGGCCGGCGTCGTCGAGCACGCCGGCGCCGAAGGCCTCCTCGAATGCGCTGACGTAGGCGGGGTTCTCGCGAACGCGGGCGAGCACCGCGGCGGTGTCCGGCAGCGCCATCTCGCGCGGGTTGGTGAGCGGCTCGGCGGCCTGCGCGGCGAGCGTCTGGGCGCGCCCGTCGTGGAAGAAACCGCCGCGCGGCGTGCCGGTGGCGTCGCGCGCGAAAGCCGGGACGGCGGCGGCGTAGGCGATCGAGGGTGCGTTGCGAGTGCCGCGGGACACACCGTCATCGCCCGGCGAAACCGCGCCGCCGACGCCGTTGTCGCGCGGATCGGCAAACGCATGCGCGGGGTCGTGGCAGCTGGCGCACGACTGCGTGCGCCGCGCCGAGAGATTGGTATCGAAGAAGAGGGCACGGCCGAGCGCGGCCAGCGAATCGTCGGTGGCGGCGCCGGCCGGCAGGGCGAGCAGGATGAGTAGGGTGGCTAACGGGCGTGCGTACATCGCTGGGTGACCGCGCAGCGCCGCGCCGGCAGGGCCGGCACGGCGAGTCGAAGACCTCAGTCTAACCGCTACCGCGGCGGGTAGCGTCAGTGGCGCTACATCTGGAATTCGAGCCCGACGAACCAGGTGCGGTCGAGCCCCGGCCGGGCGCCGTGCGGCTGGCGCGAGACGATGTACTCGGCGTCGAACACGTTCTGGATACCGGCATAGGCCTTGAGGCGCTCTTCGAGCATGACCCAGCCACCGAGATCGACCACCTCGTAGGCATCGGTCTCGCCGAAGCGTGCGTCCGGCTGGCCCAGGCCGTTCAGCTCGACGTCGACGTTGTTGGCACTGGTGTAGGTGTCGTCGACGATCATTGCGTTGACCGACAGGCCCCAGCGCGCGAAGTCGAGCCGCGAGCCGATGTTCAGCTGGTACTCCGGGATGTAGGGGACTTCGTTGCCGTCGCGGCCGAAGCTGAAGATCGATTCCGGATCGGTCGACACCGCATCGTTCTGCTGGGTGGCGTCGGTCCAGGTGAAGGCGACATGGTAGGTGTTGGAGAAGGACCAGCCCTGGGCGCGACCGAGATCGAAGGCGCCGGAGAGCTCGAGGCCGTAGGACTCCACTTCGCCGAAGTTCTCGTCCTGGCCGGTGCCGGTGCCGCCGATGTTGCTGACCACGATGAGATCCTCGAACTCGGTGTAGAAGCCGACCGCCTCGGCGCTGAGGATGCCGCGGGTGTCGGCGTAGCGTATGCCCAGTTCGTAGCCGATGCTGGTCTCTTCCTCGAGTCCGGCCACGGCGCCACCCGGCGACGGCGGCGAAACGCCGAAATGAATGCCGGCGAAGGCCTGCCAGGCGTCGCTCAGCTGGTAGCCCGCGCCGAGGCCGCCGGAGAGGAGGTCCATCGATTCGTCGGCGTTGGTGCGCCCCGGCCGTTTGTCGCGCAGTTCGAGGTCGAGCGTTTCGAAACGGATGCCCGGGGTGAACCACCAGCGCCCGAGTTCGATGCGATCCTGCAGCCACAGCGCTACCGCCTCGACTTCGGCCTCGCGATTGTCCTGGCTGCCGGGTGCGCCGCGCGTCACGCCGCTGATGGCGCCGCTGTTGGTCTGCGCGTAGACGTCCTGCTTCTGGAAGCGGTCCTCGAGGTCGGTGTGGTAGCGCACGCCGAAGGTCAGCGCATGCGCGAGTTCAGCGGTAGCGAAGCGCAGCACGCCCTCGGACTGGACACCGTAGGAGTAGTACTCGCGGTCGTTGGCACGCACGCGCAGGTCGCAGGCGAGGTTGCCGCGCAGGCAGGCGAGGCCGTCGCCCGGCATCACCGCGGCGGCGCCGGCGAGCGCGGCCGAGAGGTCGAGGTTCTGGCCGCTGCCACCGATGTCGCGGATGTCGTTCAACTTGTACCAGTTGCGCGCGAACTTGTTGTAGTAGGCGGTGGTGACGAGGTCGAAGTTGTCGCTTGGCGAGATGAAGTGGCGCAGGTAGCTGCGATGGTGCTCGGTGGTGATGTTGTCGAAGCGCGAGGCGCTGTAGCGACGATTGGGATCGTCGCGGAAGTCGCGCGTGGCGAGGCCGAGATACGTCTCGTCGGCGTTGCGCTCGGTGAAGCCGTACTTGAATTCGATGCGCTGGTAGACCGGTGAGGCGGGCTCCCAGAACAGTTTCACCATCGGCTCGATGTTCTCGAAGCCGGTCTCGCCGGTGCGGTTGAAGCCGGGTGCACTGTCGATGGTCTTGAAGCCGTCGGTGTCGCGCAGGTAGAACTCGGCGAGGTAGCCGACGCGGCCGCCGGCGAGGTCGACCGTGCCGCCGTGATAGGCGTGGGTACGGTACTCGTCGTCGTCGCCGTACTGTGCGCGCAGGTAGGTCTGGCGCGTTTCCGGAATGGGCGTCGACAGGTAATTGATGGTGCCGCCGGTGGTGTGCGGACCGTACTTGATCTGGCTCGAACCCTTCAGCACCTCGATACCGGCCATGCGGCCGGTGGTCGGCGAGTAGTAGGCGGACGGCGCGGCGTAGGGGGCCGGTGCGGCGAGGATGCCGTCCTCCATCAGCGTGACCTTGGCGCTGCGCGAGGTATCGACGCCGCGCAGCGAGATGTTCGGGAACAGGCCGTAGCCGTCCTCCTCGCGCACGTACACGCCGGGTACGCGGCGCAGCGCGCGGTTGACGTCGTCGTAGGCGAGCTCGCGGATGTCGCGCGTGTCGACGACGTGCGCCGAGCCCGGAATGTCGTAGACCTTTTCGCGCTGGCCGATGACCAGCACCTGGTCGAGCACGCCGCGGCTGCCGGTGGCGGAGTCGTCGCTGGCGGCGGCTGCGTCGAGTGGAAACGCGCAGGCCAGCAGCAGCGCGCTGGCGAGCGGGCGATGGGAGGTAGGCGACTGCATCGAGAAAGCTCCAGTGCGAGGGGGCGGCGCAGGGCCGCAAAGCGGACGCGATGTTAGTCGTAATGAGAACGCGGCGCAATTACATTTCGACAAATATTCCACGTTCGATGTCGTTGTTGTTGCGCCACCGCAACGCGGTACTCGCGCATGGCCGCGGCGAACGGCGCATGTGACAATTTCGCGCCATGCACGACCCGACCGCCAACGACCTTCCCCTTGCCGGCATCCGCGTCCTCGATCTCACCAGCGTGTTGTTCGGTCCCTACACCACCCAGATGCTCGGCGATCTCGGCGCCGACGTGATCAAGGTCGAAGCGCCCGAGGGGGACGTCACCCGCGCCATCGGGCCGGCGCGCCACCCCGGCATGGCCGCGGCCTTTCTCGGTTGCAATCGCAACAAGCGCAGCGTGGTGCTCGACTTGAAGCGCGCGCCGGCGCGCGAAGCGCTGTGGCGGCTGGTCGACGGCGCCGACGTCTTCGTGCACAACATCCGCCCGCACAAGGTGGCCGCGCTCGGCTTCACGCCGGGCGCCGTGCTGGCGCGCAAGCCGGACATCGTCTACGGCGCGCTGCACGGTTACCTCGAGGAGGGGCCGTATGCCGGTCGCCCCGCCTACGACGACGTCATCCAGGGCGAGTGCGGTGTCGCGCACACCTTCGCGCTGCGCGACGGCGTGCCGGCGCTGGCGCCGACCGTGATCGCCGACAAGAGTGCCGGGCTGGTCGCCGCCACCGCGCTGACCGCGGCGCTGGTCAAGCGCTGGCGCCGCGGCCGTGGTGTCTACGTCGAGGTCGGCATGTTCGAGGCGATGGCGGCCTATACCCTGGTCGAGCACCAGTTCGGCGCGAGCTTCGTACCCGCGGAAGGCCCGGCCGGTTACTCGCGCGTGATCTCGCCCGAGCGACGACCCTACCGGACCCGCGACGGCTACCTGTGCATGCTCGCCTATACCGATCGCCAGTGGCGCGCCTTCTGGGAACTCGCCGGTGATCCGGCGCGTGCCGAGGACGCGCGCTTCGCGACGATGTCAGAGCGCACCCGCAACGTCGATGCGCTCTATGCAGCCGCTGGCGCCGCGCTCGCCACGCGCGGTACCGAGGAATGGCTGGCGCTGCTTTCCGCCGCCGAGATCCCGTGCGGGCGCATCAATACCTTCGCCGACCTGCGTGCCGATGCCCACCTCGACGCCATCGGCTTCTTCCGCCCGCTCACACACCCGAGCGAAGGGGCGCTCGAGGTGCCCGATCCGGGGGTGCGCTTCGATCGCGCCGCGCTGCCGCTGCGCCACGCGCAGCCGACGCTGGGTGCGGACGGCGCGGCCGTGTTGCGCGAGGCCGGCCTCGACGACGCTGCCATCGCCGCGGCACTCGGGCCGTGCGGCGCGGATGATTCGCAACCGAACATGAGCTAGATTGCCGACCCGCCCGCGTGCACTTGCGCGGCATCGAACCAGGTCGACGACGTTCCGAGAGGGGGATACATGGCTGCAAGCGGACCACTGGTAGGCTACAAGGTAATCGAGCTCGCCGGCATCGGGCCCAACCCGATGTGCGCGATGATGCTCGCCGACATGGGCGCCGAGGTGGTGCGCGTCGATCGCCTGAGCGATGCCGGGCTCGGCATCAAGGTCGATCCGAAGTTCGGCCTGCTGAACCGCGGGCGCCGCTCGATCGCGGTCGACCTGAAGTCGCCCGAGGGTGTCGCACTGGTGCTCGACCTGGTCGCCAAGGCCGACGTGCTCATCGAGGGCTTCCGTCCCGGCGTCACCGAGCGCCTCGGTCTCGGCCCGGAGGAATGCCTCGCGCGCAACCCGAAGCTCGTCTACGGGCGCGTTACCGGCTGGGGCCAGGACGGCCCGCTGGCCAAGGCTGCAGGCCACGACATCAACTACATCTCGCTGACCGGCGCCGCCTACGCGATCGGCCGCGCCGATCAGCCTCCGTCACCGCCGCTCAACCTCGTCGGCGATTTCGGTGGTGGCGGCATGCTGCTTGCCCTCGGCGTGGTCGCGGCCCTGCTCGAGGCGCAGAAGTCGGGGCAGGGGCAGGTCGTCGATGCGGCCATGACCGACGGCGCCGCGGCCCTGATGGCGGCCCTCTACGGCCTGCACGCCTCCGGCTACTGGACCGACCAGCGCCAGGCCAACGTGCTCGACGGCGGTGCGCACTTCTACAACGCCTACGAGACCAAGGACGGCAAGTTCATCTCGATTGCCTCCATCGAATCGAAGTTCTACCAGGAATTCCTCGAGCGCACCGGCTTCGAGGACCCGGAGCACGCGGCGCACCGCGACCGTGCGCAATGGGCACCCAATCGCGACAAGATGGCCGCGCTGTTCAAGACCCGTACGCGCGACGAATGGTGCGAGCTGCTCGAAGGCACCGACGTCTGCTTCGCGCCCATCCTGTCGCTCTCCGAGGCGCCCTCGCACCCGCACAACGTCGCCCGCGGCACCTTCGTCGAGTTCGACGGCGTGATGCAGCCGGCGCCGGCGCCGCGTTTCAGCCGCACACCGTCGAAGATCCAGAAAGGTCCCTCGGCCGACGGCGTCGACACCGAGGCAGTGCTCGGCGACTGGGGCTTCGAAGCCGCCGCGATCGCGAAGCTGCGCGACGGCAAGGTCATCCCCTGAGCACCCACCCGGCGTCGCCGCCTGTCGCGGCCGACGCCGCGGCCGCGCACACGGACGCCGCCGGCACCCGGACCACGACCGGCGGCGACCTGCCCACGCCGAGCGCCATGCTCGCGTGGTCCGAAGCCGGCGCGTTGTGCGCAGCCGACCCGGCACGACCGGGTGAGTGCTGCGCCTGGTACCACCGGCCGTGGCCGTTGTTCCGCGCGCTCGGCCTGGTCTCGAGCGCGGCCCTGCACCAGCACGCGCTGGGAGTATCGCTGGCTGCCGCCGCGCGTGCCGGGGCGCAGCGGGTGCTGGTGTGCGGCAGTGCCGACGAGGCCCTGCCTGCGCTCGTGGTTGCGGCCTTCGCCGCGGCCGGCGTTGAACCCGCACTCAGCATGCTCGATCGATGTCGCACGCCGCTGCGGCTCGGCGCGCAGTACGCAGCGCATCACGGCATCGCGCTCGAGACCTGCCACGCCGACATTCTCGAGTTCGAGCATCGCGCGGCCTTCGACCTCGTCTGCACGCATGCCTTTCTCGGCTACTTCGACCCGGCAGCGCGCGCGCAGCTGCTGGCACGTTGGTACGCCCTGTTGCGCCCCGGTGGCGTGGTCGTCACCACGCAGCGGCTGCGCGCCATCGGCGACGGCCGCCTGGTGGGTTTCGACGCCGCCCAGCGTGCCGACTTCGTTGCTCGCGCGCGTGCCGCGTGGGCAGCGCTGGGGCCGGCCGCTCGCGCGGCACTGCCGGACATCGACGACGCCACCGTGGCCACCGCTGCCGCGGGCTTCGCCGCGCGCTTCGCGAGCCACCCGGCGGGTGACGCGGCGCATCTCGCCGCCGCCTTCACGCGCGCGGGCTTCGTGCTCGACACCTTCGCGGTGATCGCGGGGCCGGCGCCCGCCGCCGGCGACAGCGCACCATCGGTGCCGGGCGCCGGCGCCTACGCGCAGGTCGTGGCGCGGCGGCCGCGACGACCGTGCTCGCGGCCCATCGTCCCCGTGCCGTGGTGAGGTTCAGACGTGCCTGAGCGTGCCATTGCACCGAGCGCCGAACTGCGCCGGCTGGTCGCGCGCAATGCGCCGCTCTGGGCGGGTGAGGCCGAGGTCGTGCGCAGCTACTTCGACGGTCCCACGCGCAGCCGGGAACGGGATCGTGAATGGGTGCTGCGGCAGCTGTACAAGGAATACTGGGATGGCATCGTGCCGCCGCTGGCGGCGCTCGGTCGCCTGGTGCCGGCACTCGAGCAAGGCGTGGCGCGTGCCGAACTCGTCGCCGCTGCCGACGTGCTCGCCGAGGAGGTGCGTCACTATGCCCTTTTCGCCGACCTCTACGAGCGGCTCGGCGGCGCTGCGCCGGCGCCGGAGGCGCTGCGCGCGCGCGGCGCGTGGGCGGAGAACGATGCCCTGATGGCATTACGCGCACGCCACCGCGAGCAGCACGGCGCCCTCGGGGTGCGCGCCTACCGTTTCACCGAGGGCGGTTACTGCACCCTGTTCAGCGAGGGTATGCGCCTCGCCGGTCGCGGTGGTGACGACGATGCCATTGCCGCGGTGTGCGCGGCGATCCACGACGACGAGTTCGAGCACATGCTGCTCGGTGTCGTCGACCTCGACGACGACAGCCTCGACGGCGCCGGCTGGGCGTTGCTCGGCGAGCTCACCACGGCGCAACTCGCGTTACGCATCGAGATGCGCAACGCGCAGTTCGGCTATCCCTTGTCGCGCGAGCGGGTAGCGGCATTGCGCGGCGGCGCGGCGGCGCCGCTCGCGTTCGATTACGCACGCGCGACGGCGCTACGCGCGGCGCGCGCTCAACACACCCGGTAGCGCGACACCGCCGCTTCGTCCCAGGCGAGCCCGGCGCCGGGACGGTCGGGCACCTCGGCGTGGCCGTCGCGGACAAGCAGCGGTTGCTGCAGTATCGGCGCCGCCCAATCCATGAACTCGAGGTAGTGCGCGGTGGGCGAGGCGGCCAGCAGATGGACGCTGAACTCGGGAAACAGGTGACTGGACAAGGGCAGGTCGTGCAATGCGGCGAGCGACGCTGCGCGCAGCCAGCCACTGACGCCGCCGATGCGCTGCACGTCGGGCATGTAGAGATCCGCGGCGCCGGCGGCGACCGCGAGATCCATTTCGCTCGGGCCACGCAGGTTCTCGCCGAGCTGGACCGGTGTGCGCACGGCCGCGCGGATGCGCGCGGCACTCCGCCAGTCGTCATGGCGCACCGGCTCTTCGAACCAGTACAGGCCTTCATCGTCGAGCGCACGGCAGCGCGCCAGCGCTTCGTGGGCGTCGAGCGCCTGGTTGAAGTCGCTCATCACCCGCAGCGTGTCCGGCAGTCGTCCGCGCACGGCGCGTACCGCGGCAAGATCGCCGGCGAACCCGGGGCGCCCGAGGCGCAGCTTCACGGCGCTGTAACCGCCCTCGTCGACGAGGGCCTCGGCCTCGTCGCCGAGTCGTGCAGGATCGCCCACCCACAGGCCGCAGGAGTTGTAGGCCGGTACACGTGCGGTGGCGGCGCCGAGGAGCCGCGCGAGCGGCATGCCGGCAACCTGCGCGTGCGCGTCCCAGGCAGCCATGTCGATGGCGGCGAGCGCCTGGCCGAGCGCGCCATGGGTGTCCTGCAGCGTGAGCCGCCGGCGCAGCGACGCATCGAGCGCGAGCGGGGCGGCATCGTGTTCGACGACGAGATCGTCGAGCGCCGCGAGCGTGGCCACGGTCGGGGCCAGCATGGTGCGGGTGAAGGCGAACAGGTAGGCGCGGCCGGTGATGCCGGCGTCGGTATGGAGATCGACCAGAACCAATGGCGCGCCGTCGATGCCGCCGCTGCCGGTGACCGGCGCGCGGCGCATCGGCACCAGCACGCCACGGGCCTCGAGGCGACGAATGGTGATTCTGCTCATGCGGTGATTCCTGGCGAGGGGGCGTGGCACATGTGGTACATGATGCACGAAGCGGCCGGTGGCGAGTGTCCGCGGTGCTATCATCGCCGCACCCCGATCACCCGTGCCCGCCATGCGCCGAACGATTCGCTTCTCGCTATGCTGCCTCGGCGCGCTTGTCCTCGGCGCACTCGCCACCGGCTGCGGCGACACCACCGATGCCGCAGCCGCCTATCGCGCCGGCGACTTTGCGCGTTCCCTCGCGCTGTACCGCGAACGCGCCGCCGCCGGCGACGTCGATGCCGCCAACGTGGTCGGCATCCATTACTACCTCGGCCTCGGCGTCGCGCGCGACTACGAGCTGGCCGTGCGCAATTTCCAGCAGGCGGCGCTCGCCAATCACGCCGATGCACAACGTAATCTCGGCCTCATGTACATGAATGGCCTCGGCGTGGCGCAGGACAACCAGCGCGCCTACGGCTGGTTCCTGCATGCCTACGAGCAGGGCAACCCGCGCGCGCGGGCCTACGCGAAGTTCCTTGCCGATAACGTCACGCCGAACGCAGGGCAGAAGATCCACGCGGTGATTGCCGACGAGATCCGCTCGTACGCGCGCGGCGAGCGCAAGCCCGGGGCGCCGTGAGCACGGCCGGCGGTGCGGCCGGGGCCGCCCCGGCGAGCTGTTTCCTCCCGGCGACGGAGCTCGCCGCGCGTGTCGCGCGCGCGGAGACTTCGCCGAGCGCGCTGCTCGAGGATTTCCTCGCTCAGATTGCGCGGGTCAACCCGGCGGTGAATGCGATCGTCACGCTCGACGAGACGGGTGCACGCGAGCGCGCCGCCGCGCTCGATGCCGAGGCGCCGGATCCGGCACGGCGCCCGCTGCGCGGCCTGCCGATCGCCGTCAAGGATCTCGCCCCCGTGCGCGGCATGCGCACCACCGTCGGGTCGCCGATCTACGCCAATCACGTGCCCGACTTCGACGAACTGTTCGTCAGCCGCCTGCGCGCAGCGGGCGCCAACATCATCGGCAAGACCAACACGCCCGAGTTCGGTGCCGGCTCGCAGACCTTCAACCCGGTGTTCGGGGTGACGCGCAATCCCTACGACACCGCCCTGACCTGCGGCGGCTCGAGCGGCGGGGCGGCGGTCGCGCTGGCCTGCGGCATGCTGCCGCTCGCCGATGGCAGCGACCTCGGCGGGTCGCTGCGCAATCCGGCCGCGTTCTGCAACGTGGTCGGGTTCAGGCCCTCGCCGGGCCGGGTGCCGTCATGGCCCAAGCAGTTCTCGAGCGACCCGCTCGCCGTGCACGGCCCGATGGCACGCAGCGTCGCCGACTGTGCGCTGCTCCTCTCGGTGATGGCGGGGCCGGATGCGCGTGTGCCGATCGCGCTCGACGAACCCGGGGACGTGTTTCGCCGTCCGCTCGGGCGTACGTTCCGCGGTACGCGCATCGCCTGGAGCCCCGATCTCGGCTACCCGGTGGACCGCCGCGTGCGCACGGTGCTCGAGAGCACGCTGCCGGTGTTCGAGGCGCTCGGGTGCGAGGTGGTCGAAGCCGCGCCCGATCTCAGCGATGCCGACGAGATCTTCCGCACGCTGCGTGCGTTCATGTTCCTTGCCCGCGGCCGCGCCGATTACGAGCGGCACCCTGACCAGATGAAGGACACCCTGCGCTGGAACATCGAGCAGGGGCTTGCGCTCAGTGCCGACGACGTCAGTCGCGCCGAGCTCGCGCGCAGTGCGCTGCTCGGACGGGTCGCGGCGTTCTTCGAGAGCTACGATTTCCTGCTCTGCCCGGCCACCCAGGTGCCGCCGTTTCCGGTCGAACAGGAGTGGGTACGGGAAATTGAAGGGGAACGCCTCGCGACCTACCTCGACTGGATGGGCGTATGCTGTGCCATCACGGTGACCGGTCTGCCCGCGATCGCGGTACCGGCCGGCTTCACCGCCGATGGTTTGCCGGTCGGCGTTCAGCTGGTCGGACGCCGGCATGGCGATTTCGCGGTCCTGCAGCTAGCCCACGCCTTCGAACAGGCCACTGGCCACGGTCTGCGGCACCCGCCACTGGCGCTGTGACGAGTTCACGGTCGACGTACGCGGGAGAGGCGGTGACGATGGCATTCGACGAGACGGAGCGGGCGCGCCTGCTGGCCCTGCGCGGGGTCGGTCCGACAGTCGTCGCGCGCCTCGAGCAGCTCGGCTTCGGCAGCTTCTGCGCGCTGGCCGGGGCCGACGTCGAGACCATACTCGCCGGCGGTGCGGCACTGAGCGGCTCGAGCTGCTGGAAAGCGAGCCCGCAGGCGCGCGCGGCAATCGCGGCGGCGGTGGCACTGGCCGAGCGCGAGACGCGTGGTGAGTGCGATGACGAAGCGTGACGGCGACGACAAGCTGCCGCCGGCGCTCGGCCGGCTGCTCGCGCTGAACGCGCGCCGGCCGGCGCCGATGGTACGCGGAGAACCACCGTACTGTTCGTTCTGCGGGCGTGGCCGCAACGAGTACCGTCACATCGTCGGCGGCCCCGAGGTGCGCATCTGCGACGACTGTCTCGTCGCGGCCCGCGCGGCACTCGATGGCAGCGAGGACTGAGGTCGGCTGACGCGGTCGCGCGCCGCCGTGCTCAGCGCTGGCGAGCCGCGAGCAGGCTCGCAATGAGATCGTCGAACGCGTCGAGGTCGAACGGCTTGGCGATGTAGCCATCGGCGCCGGCGGCGAGACCGCGCGCCCGGTCGGCGTCTGAAGCGTACCCGGAGACCAGCACCACCGGCAGGGTGGCAGTGGCGGGATCGGCGCGCACGCGCCGGCAGATCTCGATGCCGTCCGGGCCGGGCATGGCAACGTCGAGCAGCAGCAGATCGGGCGTGACGGCATCGAGCCGTGCGAGACAGGCATCGCCGTCGCAGACCAGGTCGAGCACGTAGCGATCCTCGAACAGTTCGACGTAGATGGCGCGGTTGGTCGCCTCGTCGTCGGCGACGAGCAGCCGTGCGCGCTCCCCCTCGGTCATGGTCAAGATTCCTCCACTCGCGCCGACATGATTGGCATTCGCCTCCGATATTGCAATCCATCGCGTGCCTGCCTGCGCCTCTTCCATTCCGTCGTGTCACGTCGCGTGCGCTGAACGCCGCGGCGCGTCGCGGCACGTCTGACCATGCACCTGGTAGGTGCCCTGGCCTGCACGGCCGCACGCGCGGAGACCGCGCCGCGCGAAGGGCTGCTCGAACTCGTTGCGGATTTCGTGTTCGAGACCGACGCCGCCGGCGTGATCTCGCGGATTGACGCCTGTGGCGCGGAGCATGTGCTGGGCCACGAGCCAGGCGCGCTGCTCGGGCGCAGTCTGCCCGGCCTCGCACGCGCCGCGGAGCATCGTGCCAGCGGCGCGGCGTCACGCGATGCACCACGGGAACCCGCGCTCCGGCGCGTCATCGAGACCTGGTGTGAGCGCGCCGATGGCAGTCGCTGCTGCCTCGAGATAGCGGCGCTCGGCACGCGCGACGGCGGTCTGCGTGGCATCGCGCGCGACGTCACCGCGCGGCGACTGCAAGAAGAGGAGCTCAGGCAGTCCGCGCAGAAGCTCGCGATGCACGTGGCGCAGACGCCGTTCGCCGTGATTGGTTTCGATCGCGACTTCCGCATCACCGAGTGGAACCCCGGCGCCGAGCGCATCTTCGGCTACACGGCGGAAGAGGCGCGCGGCCGCCATCCGACCGAGATCATCCTCGATTGCGACAGCAGTTTGCCGGTCGACGAAGTGTGGACGGCGTTGCTCGCCGGCGCACGGGACCAGAAGAGTACCAACGAAAACCGCACGAAGTCCGGTGCGACCATCGTCTGTGAATGGCACAACACGCCGCTCGTCGATGCTTCGGGCGAGGTCATCGGTGTGACCTCACTGTGCCAGGACGTCACGGCGCGGGTCGAGCAGGAGCGCGCGCTGGTCGCCGCGCGCAGCCGGGCCGAACGTGCCAACGCGATGAAGACCGAATTCCTCGCGCGCCTGTCGCACGAACTGCGCACGCCGCTGCACGGCATCCTGAGCTTTGCCCAGCTCGGACGGCGCCGCGTAGGCATCGCATCGATGGCACGCATCACCGGCTACTTCGAGCAGATCCTCGCCAGCGGCCGCCGTCTCGAGGTACTGCTCGCCGATCTGCTCGACGTCGCCAAGCTCGAGGTTGGCCGCCTGACCCTGTGCTTCGCACCGCACGATTTCCGTGCCATCGTCGAGGCCTGTCTCGCCGAGCAGCGCCCTGCGCTCGATGCGCAGCGCCTGCGCGTGCGGTCGGCATGGCCCGGGCAGCCGCTGCCCCTGGTGACCTGCGACCGCGTGCGTCTCGGCCAGGTCGTGATCAACCTGCTCGGCAATGCCTTGCGTTACACGCCGGAGGGCGGGCGCATCGACATTCGCGTGACGCCCTGCGAACTCGACGCCGTCGCGGACGCGTCGCGGCCGGGACTGCGCTTCGAGCTCAGCGATAGCGGTTGTGGACTGGCCGAGGACGAGCTCGAGCACATCTTCGGCAGCTTCGCGCGTGGGCGCGACTCCGTCGACGTGCCCGGCGGCAGTGGACTCGGGCTCGCCATCGCGCGCGAGCTGATCAGTCTCCACGGCGGGACCATCGATGCGCGCAACAATGCGCAGGGTGGGGCGACGTTCGGGTTCGTGATTCCGTTCGATCCACCACGCGAAAGCGACGCGCCCGACTGCTGATCGCGCCCAGGCCGCGTGAACGGGCGGGCTCTCAGTCCATCGCCATCAGCGGGAAATCAACCGGCAGGCCGAGATGGGCCTGTGCGACGCTCGCGTAGCGCGCCTCCGCGCCGAAGGCGTGGCGCGCAATGACCTCGCTGTCGCGCAAGGCCCGCTCGAGCGGGTTGCCGCGACGGATACTGGCAGTGCCGAGCGCGCGCGCGAGCCTGGCACAGGCCGCAGCGCAGGTCTGCAGCACGTGCGTGGTGGCGAGAAAGAAGGCCGCCTTGTCCGTCAGCGCAAACGGCGCGCCGGACTCGGCACGCGCCCATGCCGTCGCCAGCACCGATTCGAGGTAGGCGCGACCGGCGGCAGCGGTGGCGCGGGCCTGCCCCAGCGCGAGCTGGGTCAGTGGTCGCGTCGCGCTCGCGCCGTCCGCGGCGAACGGGCGGTGCGTGGCGGCAAGTTCCTCGGCAGCGGCAAGCGCAGTCTCGAGCACGCCGAGCGCGACGGGCGGGAAGGTCGCCGTGATGAGCGCTTCGGGCAGCCGGTAGAGGGGGCCCTCGAAACAGCCGTTGGCGGTGCGCGGGGCCCCGAGATCGATCGCGCGGTGCGCGGGCACGAACACGTCGCTCGCACTCACCGTGTTGCTCGCCGTGCCGCGCATGCCGAGGGTGTCCCAGTCGTCCTTGACGTCGAGTGCGGCGGCGGGATGGAACATCAGCAGGAAGCGTTCGCCGTCGAGCGCGGTATGCCCGATCCAGTCGGCCACGCGGCAGTTGCTCATGAACGGTACCGCGCCGCTGACCTGCCAGCCGCCGTCGACGGCACGTGCCTCGAGCGGGCGGTTGAAGCTCTCGCACAGTACCGGCTCCTTGCCGTCGGCGAAGATCTCGTCGAGCAGCGCGCGCGAGGCGAGACGCAGGTCGAAACTCGTCACCGCGACGCTCATCAGCAGCCAGGCACAGGCGCTGTCGATGCGCGCCACGGTTTCTGCGATGCGTGCGAAGGCGAGCGGGTCGACCTCGAGACCGCCGAGCGCGCGTGGGCGCCACAGGCCGAACAGCCCGGCGTCGCGCAGCAACGCAACGGCCTGCGCTGACAGCACGCCGTGCTGCTCGGCAGCGGCGGCGGCCCGCGCCAGCGGTGGCGCCAGGGCGGCGAGGTCGGGCAACTCGTTGTGCCTGGCCGCGCGCGAAGCATCGAGGGAGAGGTTCATGGCAGTCCTCCCGGCACTTGTCGCCTGATGGATTTCGTGACAGCGTGCCGCGCGTGGCCGGTGCTGACTACTACAGTTTCTGGAGTAGCCGCGCGGCGGCGCGGCAAGGAGGATCACGTCATGGGCAATGGATACGGCCAATACTGTCCGCTGGCACTCGCCGCGGAGATCTTCAGCGAGCGCTGGACGCTGCTCGTGTTGAGCCGCCTGCTCGACGGCTGCACGCGTTTCAACGAGATTCATCGCGGCGTGCCGCGCATCTCGGCGAGCCTGCTGTCGCAGCGTCTCAAGGCGCTCGAGCAGGCCGCCATCGTCGAGCGTCGCCCGCTGCCGGGCAGCCGCGCCTGCGAGTACCTGCTGACCCCTGCGGGTCGCGAGCTCGAGCCGGTCCTCGAGAGCCTCGCCGTATGGGGGCAACGCTGGGCGCGCGACATGGCGCTCGACGATCTGGATGTGCGCTTTCTCGCCTGGAGCATGCACACGCGCGTCGATCCGCGGGCAATGCCGGCCGGTCGCACGGTGGTCGAGCTGCGCTTCAGTGGTGGCCCGGACGGCGGCTGCGTGTTCTGGCTCGTCAACGAGACCGATCGCGTCGAGATGTGCCTGCAGGATCCAGGTTTCGAGGTCGATCTCGTGGTCAGCGCGGAACTCGTGCGCTTCGTCGAGACGTGGCGCGGCTTCCGCCCGCTCGCCGACGAGATCGCGCGCGGGCGCATCCGCCTCGCCGGGCCGGCGGCGCTCAAGCAGGCTTTCCCGCGCTGGCTGTTGCTCAGCAGTCTCGCCCGCGTCGAGCGCCAGCGGCAGGGACGCGAGCTCGCCACCTGTCGCCGCAGTCGGCACGGTGCGCGGGCGACGCGCTAGCAGGCCGGTGAGAAACTACTGCGGGCACGATTTGCGGCGTTGCGCACTCGCCTGCGGTCCTCATTGCTCCACATAAACGCCGGTCCTCGATTCGCACGCGCCTTGCAGCCCGCACGCCTCGCGACGTTTTCACCAGCCTGCCAGCGCCACCCGCGGCGCACGGTGGGCGGTCAGAAGGCCGGAAACAGGCGGTCCTTGGGATACTCCGCGCCGGCCACGTGACGCGCCGTCATCGCGCGCACCATCTGGTAGACACGGATGCGGAACGCCGGATCGGCGGAGAAGCGCAGGTAGCTGTCCTTGCCGCTGATGCCGTAGTCCTCCTTCAGCCAGTCCATCATGTTGTCGCAGGCGTCGTAGACGGCGTGTTCGAGCGGCAGGTTGATGCCAACGGCAACGATGGAGTCCGGCTTGTCGATGCGCACACAGAGCAGGCGCTTGTTCTTCACCACGTCGCAGGTGAGCTGCACGGTGGCGCGGGTCTCGTCGGCGAGCGCGGTGAACTCGGTATCGCCCTGGCCGCCGTGCACGTCACCGACGTAGAGCAGGGCGCCGTCGTGGTAGCTGTTCAGGTAGACCGTGTGCCCGGCGCGGATGTCACGGCAGTCGATGTTGCCGCCGAAGGCGCCCTGGCCGAGCAGCGAGGTGTGCACCTCGCGCTCGGCGCAGGTGGCGAGCGTGCCGATGAAGGGCTGCAGGTCCCAGGTCAGCTTGTCCGAGTAGCGACCCTTGCCGTCGCGTGTGGTGCCGGACGGTCCCGGCAGGTGTTCGATGACCTGGACGTGCGCCTCGGCGCAGTCGGCCCACTTGCGCGAGTCGGCGAGCGGGCCGACGCCGGGAATGATGCCGGTGAAGCCGTATCGCCAGGGCTCGACGAAATCGATGTGCACGGCGAGCACGTCGCCGGCGCTGACGCCCTTGACGTAGATCGGACCGACCACCGGGTTGAAGAACGGTGGCGAGCCTTTCAGCAGTTCGTCCATGTGCGGGTCGCCGACCATGCGATGCACGGTGGGCGTGTCGCTGTCGTCGGCGATGAGGCCGGTCAGGGCATCGTCGGTCTCGACCTGGAAGGCTTCGCCGAGCGCGACCTCGAGTACCGGCTCGTCGTGGTAATCGAAAGCGTAGCGGGTCACCTGCCCGCGGGTGATCTTCTGCATCGTCGTTCTCCCCGTTACAGCGCGCCGTGCGGCGCAGCGTCCGATGGTAATGCGCGCGCCGCGTGCTGGCGACGACGACGCGCGGGCGGCGACAACGCGGCGCCGGTGTCAGCGTGGTGCGATCGTCACCGGCAGACCGTAGCGTGGTTTGAAGGTCACCACCGGCACCGGCTCCACCGGGTGCCCGGGCAGTGGCCGCACGCGGAACTGCTGCAGCAGCTGCGCCAGCACGAGCTGAATTTCGAGCATCGCCATGCCGGCGCCGATGCACGCGCGCGGACCGGCGGCGAACGGCAGGTAGGCATAGGAATGGCGCGACTGTGCGCGATTGGGCGCAAAGCGCTCGGGATCGAAGCGCTCCGGATCGGGCCAGTAGTCGGGGTGGCGATGCAGGTTGTACATCGTGATCGAGAGATAGGCGCCGGCCGGGATGCGGTAGCCGCCGAAAGCGACCTCCTCGGTGGCGCGCCGCGCGATGCCCCATACCGGCGGGTAGAGACGCATGGATTCCTGCACCACCTGCTTGAGGTAGGGGAGCTGCGCCAGATCGGCGCTCGTCGCGGCGCGCCCGCCGAGCACGCTCCCGAGCTCGTCGACGAGGCGTTGCTCTATGTCGGGGTGCTGCGCGAGTTGCCAGAAGGTCCACACCAGCGCAGTGGCCGAAGTCTCGTGGCCGGCCAGCATGAGGGTGATGATCTCGTCGCGCATCTGCGCTTCGTCCATCCCCTCGCCGGTTTCCTCGTCGCGCGCGGCAAGCAGGCGGTGCACGATGTCGCCCGGGGTGCCGCCACCTTCGCGGTGCAACGCGACCAGGCCATCGACGACGTCGCCGAGGCGGCCGAGGATGCGTGCGTGGCGGCGGTTGCCCGGCGTCGGCAGCCACGGGAACAGGGTGAGCAGCGCCGACAGTTTCCACGGGTTCTGGTTGAGCACCTCGAGGATGCCGACCATCTCGTCGGCGGCCTCGTCGATGTCGGCCCCGAACAAGGTGCGGCTGACCACTTTGAAGGTCACGCGACTCATGTCGCGTTCGAGCCAGACGGTCTCGTCGGCGCTGCGCGTGCGCCAGTCGGCGGCGAGCTCGGCGGTCATGTCGTTGATGACACCGTCGAAGGTATCGATGTGGCGATTGGCGAAGACCGGCTGCATGAGGCGGCGCTGGCGCGCCCAGTCGGGACCGTCGTTGGTCACCAGGCCGCGCCCGAGCGTGCGCGAGATGACGCGGTAGTCGATGGTGTTTTTGGTGTATTGCGGCCAGGCGCGCGTCAGTACCTGGCGCACGTGGTCGGGATGGTTGATGCAGTAGACCGGGAAGAAGCCACGGAAGCGGGCGATGTCGCCGTACTCGCGGAGGATGCCGTTAATGTACTCCGGCGGGCTTGCGCGAAAGGCCTCGTAGAAGCGGTACCACGGCGGGCCCGGAGGCAGCGGCAGCTTGGCAGGCGAGGTGGTGTTGCTGGCGTCCATGGACAGGGTCCCCCGTAGCGACGTGCGAGCATCCTACGTCCGCCCGCGCGGTGCGGCAAAGCAGAACGGCGGGGCGGTGCCGCGAATGCCGGCGCGGCGGCGGTGCGGCGACGGCGCATGATTCGAAGTCGACGGTGTCCGACACCCGCGGCGGGGTGTCGTGCCGGTTGCTGCGAGCCGTAGCGCCGCGGGTGTCAGACACCCGGGCGGGTGCGGCAGACGGGCGGGGACGGCGCGCGGCCAGGGGGCTGACACCGTCGGCGGCAGTGCGGCCTGGCGCCTGCACGGCACCGGTGCCGCGGGTGTCAGACACCCGGGCGGGTGCGGCAGACAGGCGGGGACGGCGCGCGGCCAGGGGTCTGACACCGTCGGCTGCAGGCGGGCCTGGCTCCAGCACGGCACCGGTGCCGAGGGTGTCGGACCCCCGTCACCGTGGCTGGTGAAGACCTGCCGCAGGCCGGCGCGCACTGCGGGCGGCCGGCCGCTGCGCTGCCTGTTACTTGCGGAAGTGCGGCATCACGTCCTTGGCGAACATTTCCATGCTGTTGCGGATGTGATGCGGGGCGAGGCCGGACAAGGCCATGCCCATGACGAGGTGGGTGACGCGACCGCGCTTGCGGTAGTCGGCAATCATCTCGCGCACGTCCGCTGGCGTGCCGACCATGGCCTCCTCGCCGAACACGTTGAATTCCTGCTTGCGGATGATCTCGTCGACCGACGGAATACCCTCGATGGCCTTGTCGTCGCCGGGCTTGTCGTTGGCCTCGGCGAACCACTCGGCGTACTTCGTCGCCGTGTAGTGCAGCGACTTCGCGGCGGTCTCCCACGCCTGTTCGCGGCTCGGCGCCACGTGTACCCAGCGCAGCTGCGCGGTGAAGTATTCCTGCGGGTTGCGCCCGGCCGCCTCGAGGTAGCCGTCGTACATCTCGACCAGGCTCGGCGGGCCGACGACCTGGAAGTGACAGCCCATCTTGGCTGCGCGCTCGATCGCCTTCGGCGCCAGCGCGCCGACCCAGATCGGCACGTGCGGTTTCTGCAGGCCGGGCGGTACGATGCGGATGTCCTTCAGGTAGTTGTACTTGCCCTCGTAGGAGACTGTCTCACCGGACAGCAGGCGCTGCATGACTTCGATGCCTTCGCGCAGGCGCGCGCCGCGGGTGGTGTGCTCGATGCCCTGGTCCTCGAATTCCTTGCGGCGGTAGCCGAGACCGACACCAAGATCCCAGCGGCCGCCCGAAATCTGATCGATGGTCGCGGAATCCTCGGCGATGCGGATGGGATTCTGCAGCGGCAGCAGGATGAGGAAGGTGCCGATGCGGATACGCGAGGTGCGCGCCGCGACCGCGCCGCCGATGGTGCACAGGGATGGCGAGTAGCCGTCGTCGACGAAGTGGTGCTCGGTCAGCCAGGCATTGTCGTAGCCCATCGCTTCGGACTCGGCGATGAGGTCCAGGTGGGTGCGGTAGAGGTCGCTCCACTCGACACGGTTGAACTCGGGGTTGCGAAACGGCCACAGCAGGCCAAAGCGTAGGTTCATCGGTTCCTCCTCCTCGCGACATGGGTGGGCGCTGCCGGCCGGCCGCGCCCGGGAACCGGCGAAGTTACACGGGCCGCGCGGCTGCCGGCAAGGCGGGCTTGAGGGCGCAAGCGGAAACGTGAACCATACTCGTACACACGTCCCGCGCAGGAGTCGCCATGCAGCAGCCGGCCCACCCGATCAGTGTCGACCCCGACGAACTCGATCTCGACGCCCTGTGGCTGCCGTTCACCCACAACCGGCTGTTCAGGAAACAGCCACGGCTGGTCGAGCGTGCCGAGGGCATGTACTACCACACGCCGCACGGACGACGCCTGCTCGACGGCCTCTCGGGACTGTGGTGCTGCAATGCGGGGCACCGCCATCCCGCCATCGTCGAAGCAGTCCGGGCACAGCTCGACGAGCTCGACTACGCGGTCGCCTTCCAGGTCGGCCATCCCAAGGCCTTCGCGCTGGCGAGCCGCCTCGCCGCCGTGGCGCCCGGCCCGCTCAACCACGTGTTCTTCGCCAATTCCGGCTCGGAGGCATGCGACACCGCGCTCAAGATCGCACTCGCCTGGCACAAGGCGCGCGGCGAGGGTGGGCGCTATCGCCTGATCGGGCGCGAGAAGGGTTACCACGGCGTCGGTTTCGGTGGCATCTCGGTCGGTGGTATCGCGCCCAACCGCAAGGCCTTCGCGGGCGCGCTGCTGCCGGGCGTCGATCACCTGCGGCACACCATCGACCATGCGCACATGGCGTTCTCGCGCGGCCAGCCGGCGTGGGGTGCGCACCTTGCCGACGACCTCGAGCGCCTCGTCGCGTTGCACGACGCCTCCACCATCGCCGCGGTCATCGTCGAGCCGATGCAGGGCTCGGCCGGCGTCATCGTGCCACCGCTGGGCTATCTCGAACGGCTGCGCGAGATCTGCACTGCGCACGGCATCCTGCTCGTCTTCGACGAGGTCATCACGGCGTTCGGTCGCCTCGGCGAGTGGTTCGGGGCCGGGCGTCTCGGCGTCACGCCGGACATCATGACCTTCGCCAAGGGTGTCACCAACGGCCTCGTGCCGCTCGGTGGCGTGATCGTCTCCGATAGCGTGCACGACGCCTTCATGCAGGGGCCGGAGGAGCTGCTGGAGCTGTTCCACGGCTACACCTATTCCGGCCACCCGCTGGCCTGCGCAGCGGGCCTCGCCACGCTCGATGTCTATGAGGACGAAGCCCTGTTCGCGCGCGCCCAGGGGCTCGAGGCCGTGCTCGAGCGCACCGTACACTCGCTCGCCGGCGAGCCCAACGTCATCGATATCCGCAATTTCGGTCTCGCCGCGGCGGTCGAGCTCGCACCACGCGCCGGCGCCCCCGGCGCACGCGGCATGGCCGTATTCCAGCACTGCTACGAGCACGGTGTCATGTTGCGATGCACGGGCGACACCATCGCGCTCGGTCCCGCCTGTGTCGCCAAGCCGGGCGAGATCGAGGCCATGATCGAAGCCCTGCGCGACGCCCTTCGCGCCGTCGCCTGAGTGCGTCGCGCACGCGTGCCCCGTCGACCGGCTGGCGTCGTCGCGCCGGCAGCTTGTCACACGGCTGTCGCTCGCCGAACATATCGTGCATCGACGATTGACGATTAACGGATCGAACACCATGGCCGCATGCTGTCCTCCCCCGCACGGCGCCGCCGCCTCGCCGAGCCTCGATGACGCCCGCCTCGCGCAGCTCGCCAAGGCGCTCGCCCACCCGGCGCGCGTGCACATCATACGCGTGCTGCTCGAACGCCGGAGCTGCATCGGCTGCGATCTCGTCGACGAGGTCGGCCTCGCGCAATCGACCGTGTCCGAGCACCTGCGCATCCTCAAGGAGGCCGGCGTGATCACTGGGGCCATCACGCACCCGCGCATCTGCTATTCGCTGGTGCCGTCGGCACTCGCGCCGCTGGCCGGTTTGCTCACGTCGGTGCTCGCACAGGATGCCGCCGGCGTGTGGCCGGCGCTGGAGGTCTGAGCGATGTCGCTGTTCGAACGCTATCTCTCGGTGTGGGTGCTGCTGTGCATCCTCGCCGGTCTCGCTCTCGGCCATCTGTTCCCGGCGCTCTTCGCGCTGCTCGCCGGGTTGGAGGTGGCCTCGGTCAACCTGCTCGTCGCGGTGCTCATCTGGGCCATGGTCTACCCGATGATGGTCGCGGTCGATTTCGCCAGCCTGCGCGAGGTGGGACGGCGGCCACGCGGTCTCGTCATCACGTTGACGGTCAACTGGCTGATCAAGCCGTTCACCATGGCGGCCCTCGGCGTGCTCTTCTTCGAGCACCTCTTCGCCGGACTGATCGACCCGGCCCAGGCCGGCCAGTACATCGCCGGCCTCATCCTCCTCGGTGCCGCGCCGTGCACGGCGATGGTCTTCGTGTGGTCTCAGCTGACCCGCGGCGACCCGAACTACACGCTCGTGCAGGTGTCGGTCAACGACCTCATCATGGTGATCGCTTTCGCGCCCATCGTCGGCTTCCTCCTCGGGGTGACGGATCTCGTGGTGCCGTGGGAGACGCTGCTGCTGTCGGTCGGTCTCTACGTGGTGATTCCGCTCGCGGCCGGCGCGTGGACGCGCGCGCGCCTCGTGCGTCGCGGTGGCGAGGACGCGGTCGCCCGCTTCACCGGCCGCGTCAAGCCGTTCTCGATCCTCGGCCTGCTCGCCACCGTGGTGCTGCTGTTCGGCTTCCAGGGCGAGGTCATCCTGGCGCGGCCACTGCTCATCGCGCTCATCGCCGCACCGCTGCTGGTGCAGTCCTACGGCATCTTCGCACTCGCCTACGCGGCGGCCTGGGCCTGGCGCGTACCGCACGCGGTGGCCGCGCCCTGCGCGCTCATCGGCACTTCGAACTTCTTCGAACTCGCCGTCGCCGTCGCCATCGGCCTGTTCGGCCTCGATTCCGGCGCTGCGCTGGTGACCGTGGTCGGCGTGCTGGTCGAGGTGCCGGTGATGCTCTCGCTGGTGGCGGTGGCGAATCGGACGCGGGGGTGGTTCGTGCATGCCTCGGATGCATCGGCCGCGGGGACCGTCGCGCGCTAACCCGCGTCCTCGGGTGACGCGCTGCGACCTGCCATGCGCGGCCGCGGCATCTGTCATGAATTCGTCGCGGCGGTTGTGCTATACGTAGCGGGTCAGAAGGCGGCGGAACGGCCGCGCATCAGCTCCTCCTCGCCCCGAACCAATGACCACCAGCGCCAGCCGATTCCTTGTTCCCAGCACCGTTCCGCTCGCGCTGCGCATGCTGGCACCGCCCGCGATCGTACTGCTGGTGCTGGCGAGCGGTATCGCCTGGTTCACGCTGCGCGAACTCGCTGTGCCGCCCGGGGCCGCGGTTGCGCCGGCTCCGGTCGCCGCGGCGCCGGCGGAGCAGGCAACGGCCGACGCTGCTGCGGCAAGAGCGCAGGCCCCGTCGCGGCTGGCCACGAGCGCGTTGTTCGGCATCATCGCTGAACCGGCCGCCCCGCCGGCCACGGAGCCGGAAGAGGCCCCGACGACGGCGCCGGAGGAGCGTGTGCCCGACGACCTGCCGGTAGCCGCTCTTGGCGTTACCGTGCAGGGTATCGTATTCGACCCGGGCGGCCGTGCCTCGCACGCGTTACTCGATGGTGCGGCACGCGAGCCACGCATCTACACCGCGGGTGACGAGGTCCGCAGCGGCGTGACGATACGCGCGGTAGAGGCCGAGCGCGTCGTCATCGAGCGTGACGGCAAGCTCGAGGAGCTCCCGCTCGAGGCGCTCGACCCGCGCGGCGGCGCCAGGCTCTCGCGCGCCGCAGCCGCCGCGCCGCCACGCGGCGAGCGACCGGCGACGCCGGCATCGCCACCGTCGGCGGCGGTGATGCGCCTGCGCGACATCGCGGCCCGTAACGGCGTGACCCTCGACTGACGCTCTGTCCGGCGGCATGCCGCCGGCCCCGACCTGGACAACCCCGCGGAGAATCGATGCGCGCTCCCTCAGCACTCCACCCCGTGCTCACTGCCTGTGCCCGGGCCTGGCGTACCCCCCGTGGCCATACATTGCGCATGGTCGCGTTGTGCGCCGCGCTGCTGTGCGCGTACGCGGCCGCCGCCGCACCTGCCGGTGATACCCAGGGCATCGTCACGCAGGGCGACGGCGAGATCACGCTCAACCTTCGCGAAGCCGACATTCGTGCCTTCATCGCCAGCGTCGCCGAGATGACGGGGCGCAATTTTGTCGTCGATCCGCGGGTAAAGGGCAATGTGACGGTGATCTCGGCCTCGCCGACCGACGCCGATGGCCTCTACGACATCTTTCTCTCGATACTCAAGGTACATGGTTTCACTGCCATTCCCAGCGGTGATGTGGTCAAGATCATGCCGGACGCGGTGGGCAAGCAGGAGGGGCAGGCAAGTGGCACACCACTGTTGCGCAACGATGCCCTGGTCACCGCGGTGATTCCCATCAACAACGTCAACGCCGCCGAGCTGGTCGCGGTACTGCGCCCGCTGCTACCGCAGGAGGCCCACCTCGCCGGCTTTGCCGCGAGCAATACGCTGGTGGTCGCCGATACCTCGGCTAACGTGCGACGGCTGATGGAACTCGTCGAGGAACTCGACACCCAGTCCGACGTCGGCATCGAACTGATCGCGCTCCAGCACGCCGATGCAGAGGAACTCGTACAGATCCTGAGCGCGGTGCAGGGCCCCGATCTCGCCCGCAGCGGCCAGGCGCCCGGTACGCCGTTCGTCGCCTACCCGCGTACCAACACGCTCGTGGTGCGCCTGCCGGCGGCGGAGATGCCGCGCATCCGGCGCCTCGTCGCCGCGCTCGACGTGCCCGACCAGGGGCCCGACGACATCGAAGTCATCACGCTGAAGTTCGCGTCCGCCGTCGATCTCGTGCCGGTGCTGCAGGGCATGCTCGGGAGCCAGGGTGCGACCGCCGCACCGGCCGCGGGCAAGGCGCGCACGGCGGGCGCCGCGGCCGGCAGCGCGATCCACGCGGACGAAGCGACCAACACCCTTATTCTCCAGGCTCCGGCCGCCGACCTGCGCCGCCTGAAGGAAGTCATCGCGCGGCTCGATGTGCGCCGCGCGCAGGTGCTCGTCGAGGGCATCATTGCGGAACTCTCCACCGATCGCGCCGACGAGCTCGGCGTGCAGTGGCAAACCCAGCAGGACACCAACGGCTGGGTCGGTGGCGCACTGTTCCCGGGGACCGAAGCCGGCGGCATCAGCGGCGTCGCTGGCGAAGATGGTGGCATCAACCTGGCCCAGGGACTGAGCTTCGGTTATCTGCGCGGGGCCGGCGACATCCGCGTACTGCTGCGTGCGCTCAGCAACGACCGCTACACCAACGTGCTTTCTACCCCGACACTGATGACGCTCGATAATGCCGAGGCCGAGATCGTGGTCGGTCAGAACGTGCCGTTCGTGACTGGGCAGTTCACCAACCAGGCGACCACGCCGGAGAATCCGTTCCAGACCATCAACCGCCAGGATGTCGGCGTGGTGCTGCGGGTCAAGCCGCAGATTAATTATGGCGACACGGTCACGCTCGAACTCGAGCAGGAGGTCTCCAGCGTCGATTCCTCGACCTCCGGTGCCGACCTCATCACCAACAAGCGTTCGATCAAGACCACCGTGCTGGTCGACGACCAGGACATCGTGGTGTTGGGCGGCCTGATCGAGAACTCGCTGCGCGAGAACGAGCAGAAGATCCCACTGCTCGGCGACATTCCGCTGCTCGGCCAGCTGTTCAAGAATTCGCGCAGCGATTATACGAAGACCAATCTCATGGTATTCCTGCGCCCCTCCATCATGCGCGATCCGATCGCCAGCCGCGACGCCGCGCGGGTGCGTTACGACGCGCTGCGCGAGAAGCAGGAGGCGGCGGAGCCGCAGCGCAACGGGCTGCTCAGACGCGAGGCACCGAGGCTGCCGGCTTTCGACGGACTCTACGAATGATCAACGTGCCGTTCGCTTTCGCGCGACGACACGGCGTGTTCATCACTGCCGGCGAGGAGGGCGCCGAGACCATCGTGTTCCGCCCGGGTGCCCCGGTCACGGCGGTCGCCGAAGCGCAGCGCCTGCTCGGGCACGGCGCCGCGCTGCGTGCGCTGCGCGACGACGAGTTCGAGCAACAGTTGCAGAGCACGTACGAGCGCGGCTCGCAGGAGAGCGGGGCAGCGATGGCGGTGTTCGACGAGGCGCTCGATCTCGCGGAGATCGCGGAGGGGCTGCGCGAGCCGGCCGATCTCCTCGAGAGTGCGGACGACGCGCCCATCATCCGCCTCATCAACGGCATCATCAGCGAGGCGATTCGCGAGAACGCTTCCGACATCCACATCGAGCCGTTCGAGTCGCGGCTCTCGATCCGTCTGCGCGTCGATGGCGTGTTACGCCAGGTCATGGAGCCGCCGGCAGCGATCGCGGCACTGCTGGTCTCGCGCATCAAGATCATGGCCAAGCTCGACATCGCCGAGAAGCGCGTCCCGCAGGACGGCCGCATTTCGCTGCGCATCGCCAATCGCCCGGTCGACGTGCGCGTATCCACTATCCCGTCCGGTAGCGGTGAGCGCGTGGTGCTGCGCCTGCTCGACAAGCAGGCCGGCCGTCTCGAGCTCGAGCAGATCGGCATGGACGCGGCGACGACCAGCGCCATCGATCGGATCGTGCACCTGCCGCACGGCATCTTCCTGGTCACCGGGCCGACCGGCTCGGGCAAGACCACCACGCTCTACGCAGCGCTATCGCGCGTCAACGATCGCAGTCGCAACATCATGACGGTGGAAGACCCGATCGAGTACTACATCGACGGTATCGCGCAGACGCAGGTCAACACGCGCGTCGACATGACCTTCGCCCGCGGGCTGCGCGCCATTCTGCGGCAGGATCCGGACGTGGTGATGGTCGGCGAGATTCGTGACCTGGAGACGGCCGGGATTGCCATTCAGGCGAGCCTCACCGGGCACTTGGTGCTGTCGACCCTGCACACCAACTCGGCGGTAGGCGCCATCGCGCGCCTGCGCGACATGGGTACCGAACCGTTCCTGCTAGCCTCGAGCCTGGTCGGCGTGCTGGCTCAGCGTCTCGTGCGGCGCCTGTGCACGGCCTGCCGGCGACCGGTCGAGCCCGACGACGCGCTCGCGCTGCGCCTCGACATGGCACCTGACACGCTGGTCGGGCGCACCGTCTACGAGGCGGTCGGTTGCGCACAGTGCATGCAGATCGGTTACCGCGGTCGCACCGCGATCTACGAGCTAGTCAGCGTCGACAACGCGCTGCGCCGGCTCATCCACGACGATGCCGGCGAGCCCGCCATCGAGGCCGCGGCGCGCCGGACCTCGCCGAGCCTGTTCCACAACGGGCGCGAGCTGGTGCTTGCCGGCGTGACCAGCGCCGAAGAACTCATTCGCGTCACCACTGCGGGCTGAGGGCGCGCGCGATGACACTGCGACAACGGGACTTTCCCACGCACCCGGAGCAGGCGCCGCCACGGCGCTGAGTACGATGCCGGCCTACGATTACCTCGCGCTCGACCCTGGCGGCACCCGCACCCGTGGGGTCACCGAGGCGGAGACCGAGGCCCAGGCGCGCCAGCGGCTGCGCGAACGTGGCCTGGTCCCACTCGAGATCCGCGCCACCCGGCGCGGTGCGAGCGGCGCCAGCGGTGGGCTGCTCGGTGCACGCGGGCCACGGCTCGGCGGTGACCAGCTCGTGCTCTTCACGCGCCTGCTCGGTACGCTGCTGAAATCGGGGCTGCCGCTCGACGACGCTCTTACCGGCCTCGCGCGCCAGGCCACCGACACCGATTTCAAGCGTGTCGCGCTGGAAGTGCGCGCACGCGTGTTGGAAGGCCAGGGCCTTGCCGCCGGTCTCGAGCAGTTCCCGCGCACCTTCCCGCCGGTCTACCGCGCGACCATCGCCGCCGGCGCGCAAACGCGCCATCTGCCCCAGGTCCTTGCCCGGCTCGCTGATTTCATGGAGGAGCGCCAGGCCATGCGCCAGCGCCTGCGCCTCGCGCTCATCTACCCGGCGGTGCTGACGGTGGTCGCTATTGCGGTGGTCAGCGGGCTGCTCGCGTTCGTCGTGCCCGAAGTGGTCAAGGTCTTCGAGCAGATGGAGCGCGCGCTGCCGCCGATCACGCGGGCGCTGATCGCGACCGCCGATTTCGTTCGCGCGTGGGGATTGTTCGCCTTGCTCGGGCTCTTTGCTGCCGGCTACGCCACGCGCCTGCTGTTGCGCCGCCCGCGTGTCCGTCTCGGCGCCGATCGGCTGCTGCAGCGCCTGCCGCTGGCGGGGTCGATGATCCGCGATGCCGACGCGGCGCGGTTCGCCCGCACGCTCTCCATCCTGCTCGAGAGCGGGCTGCCCATGATGGATGCCCTCATGATCGCCGCCGCCGCGGTGGGTAACCGAGCGACCCGCGGCGAGGTCGACGGCGCCATCGAACGCGTGCGCGAAGGCGCTTCGCTCAGCCAGGGCCTGGGGCGCGTCGGCGGCTTTCCGCCGCTGCTCGCCCACCTGGTTGCCAACGGCGAGCAATCGGGCGAGCTGCCGCGCATGCTCGATTCCGCTGCCGAGGCCCACGAACGCGGGATGCAGGCGCGCTTGTCTGTCGCCATGGGGCTTGCCGAGCCGCTGCTGATCCTGGTGATGGGGGCGGTCGTGCTGGTCATCGTCATCGCCATCCTGCTGCCGATTTTCGACATGAACCGGCTCGGCTGACGTCCTGGGCGCCGCGACCGGCCGTGTGGGCGGCCCCAGGGCGAATGGTCCAGGCCGAACGGTAATTTTTCAGGAATTTTTCCGTTTTAACCGGACTGTCATGGATTCGTAACACCGGATCGGTTAGATATCGGAATCAGATGAATCTTTCTTGAGCGGCTTCACGATCTGTGACGATTCGGCGCTCTGGATTCATTCTCGGGTAACAAACGCGCCGCAGACTCCGCACTGCTCCAGGTAACGGGACATCTGGCAAGGATTCGCCTCGGTCCCGGGCGCGCAACACATTCAGGACACGGGAGATACCCCTCAAATGAAGAAACACCTGCTAGCGCTGGGCTTGATGGCGGCGATCGGCGGTCCGCAGGCCTACGCCGCGAACACCGACGACGCCACCCGCAACGGCTCCGGCGACACCATCCTGGTGATGAAGAACGCAGCCAACACGGAAACCCTGATCTGGGATCTTTCGTTCGGCTCGCTCGACCTCACCTCGTCCGAGTTCTACAACTTCGCAGTGCCGGCGTTTTCGATCAGCAACGCCACGGTAACCGATTGGATCAACGCCAACGGCGGGAACGTCAGCTACAACATCTTCGGCCTGTCGGAGATTCGTGCCATCGTCACGAATCCCTTCCTGCCGGCACCGCCGAACCCCAACGTGGGTGGTGTGCTGACCGTCTCCGGCGACGTCACGCTGCAGGACAACGGCGGCCAGGTCACCGACCAGGTCAACTCGCTGCAGCAGTACATGTCTAGCGTGAACAACGCTGGCCTCGCCGACAACGGCGTGCTGGTGGTCGATGTGCCGAGCAGCCTCGCCTTCTACGGCGCCGGCGCGCACGGCGATGCGATGTTCGGCATGGGCGCTACCGGTGGTATCGGCGACCTGCTCGAGTTCTGGTACGTGCAGCAGGACCCGCTCGCCGCGGTTGGTACCCAGACCACGGTCGATCCGGTTGCGACGCGCCTCGGCGCGTTCACGCTGACCGCCGACGCGCTCACCTACCAGCCCGTTCCGGTGCCCGCCGCCGCCTGGCTGTTTGGTAGCGCCATCGCCGGCCTCGCCGGCCTGCGCCGCCGCGGCTGATCGCGCCACGGTCCCGCGCGCGCGCCTGGCGCCGCGGGACCGGCTTTCACTGAACCCGAGAACCATCCACATTCCGAGAGTGTCATCATCATGAAACGCACTACGATTTCCCTCGCGGTCGCTGCCCTGTGCAGCCAGGCCGCCTACGCTGTGCCGCAGAGCGGCACTACGACCCGCGTCGTCATCGGCGGCGCCACCGCCACCGAGGTCAGCCTGGTCAACGCCATCGTCGACAACCTCTGCGCGGCAGGCTCCGACATCGACGTCTTCCGCGGCGCCGACCACACCAACGTCGCTTGCGAGGTCGATTCGAGCTTCGCGCCGGCCGGCACCACGGTGCTGTTCAGCAAGAACAGCGGCGGTTCGGCCCAGGGCGCGACCTCGCTGGTCGTGCCAGTCGCGGTCGAAGTGCTGTCGCCGTCCTCGACCTGTGTCGTCGCTTCCGTGCCGGTGCAGTCGACGCCGAAGGGCACCAGCTATGACGCGTGGGTATGCGACGGTTCGGGCGGCAGCACCCAGGTGCTCGAGAACCTGAACCCCGATTGGGGCCTTGCCGACGTCGAACCCGAGCTCTTCAAGGGCCCGCTCGGCATCGCCGGCGAGCCGTTCCCGGAAGGCGCGTCCATCGACAGCCGCTCGACCGCCGCGCTGACCTTCGGCCTCGTCGCCACCACCAGCCTCTACCAAGCGCTGCAGGCGGTGCAATTCCCGGCCGACAGCGACTGCAACCCCGATGCCGCTCTCGGCGGCACCGACGACGGCTCCGTGCTCGGCTCGATTGCCGGTGACGGCATCCGCGACCAGTACCAGGCCTATGCCACCGACGGTGCGCAGCCGGTGAACTTCGACGCAGTCACCGGCCTGCACATTCCGGAGACCCCGGACTCCAAGGGCTATGCCGACCAGCCGCACCGCATGGGTGACACCCGTGCCTGCATGCCGACCGTCAGCCTCACCGAGGCGCGTGCCATGCTGCGCGGTGACATGAAGACCTGGGAAGAGTACAAGGTCGGTTCGAGCAACCTCTTCGCCAGCGCTGCCGGCAAGCCGTGGGCGCCTGACCCGGGCGTGAACAACTTCGTGCTGTGCCGCCGTGTGCAGGGCTCGGGCACCCATGCCACGATCTCTTCGCAGATCCTCGCGACCAACTGCAGCTCGGGCGGCAGCGTGATGGTCGAGGCCGGCTTCGACTTCCCGCGTATCGTGCTCGACAACCAGGGCTCGTCGAACATGGGCGAGTGCCTCGACGACCTCGAGACCAAGCGCACCAACGAGCAGGGCCTCGGTGTCAAGGCATGGGGTGTCGGCTACCAGTCGACCGAGAAGAACCCCGATCTCGAGGAGGCGTTCCGCTTCCTCAAGATCGACGGCCAGTCGCCGGACCTGAAGAACTTCGTCGAGGGTGATTACTGGATTTTCGGTCCTACCACGATGAACCGTCGCGGTGCGAGCGATTACTTCAACCCGGTCGGCTTCTTCCCGGCGGTGGACCTGATGTTCGAGCGCGTCGTCGCCGAAATCAGCGATCCCGCCAACCTGGTCGACCTGAACGCGGGCCTGCAGCACCCGTTCGGCGTGGGCGGTTTCGCCGGCACCAACATCGCTGGCGTGGATACCCTGCCGGGCTTCCCGTTCAATCCCGACCCGGTCGCGGGTGACCCGCCGCTCACCGCCCTGACCCACACCAACCCGGATACCGGTCGTCAGGACATGTGTTTCGGCCCGGTCCTGCGCTCGGTCGGCGGTACGGTGACCGCGCGTGCTGACGAGGAAGACTCCGAGTAAGCACAGGCGATTCGGTTGCGTCACCGGGTGGTGACGTGACCGCCATACCACGGGCCGGCCTCCCGCATGGGGGGTCGGCCCGCGGTTTATCTGAATCCCGGACATGGCCCTCCGCAGCCACGCCCACAGGAGCCGCGTCGAGACGTTTCCCGATCATCGCATGGCACTTTCACTTTCCCGCCTGCTCCGCCGTCTCCTCGTGACCCTCGTCCTGGCGGTCTGCGGCAGCGTCGCGATGGCGCCCGCCGCCACCACCGAGACTGCCGACGCGTCGGCCGAAGAAGACGCGGCCACCGCCGACACGCTGCGTTTCGACATCTGGGAATACCGCGTCACCGGCGTGACGCTAGTGGAGGCACGCGCCATCGAAAAGGCCGTGTACGCGCATCTCGGCCCGGATCGCACCATCGAAGACGTCGAAGCCGCGGCGCTCGCGGTCGAGACTGTCTACAAGGACGCCGGCTACGGTGCCACGATTTTCGTCAACATTCCCGAGCAGGACGTCGCCGAAGGGCTCGTCGTGCTCGACGTCACCGAGGGGACGGTCGAGCGCCTGCGTGTGACCGGCTCGCGCTACTTCGATCTCGATCGCATCAAGGCCAAGGTGCCCGCGCTCGCCCCCGGCGAGGCGCCGCACCTGCCGAGCATGCAGGAACAGCTCACCGCGTTGAACGCGGCGAGCGCCAACCGGCGCGTGACCCCGGTGCTGCGCCCAGCGCGTAGTGTCGGCATGGTCGACGTCGACCTCGAAGTCGAGGATCGCTTTCCGTTGCATGGCGGACTCGAATTCACCAACCAGTACGTGCGCGACACCAGCGAAACGCGGCTTTCCGGCGACCTCCGCTACGAGAACCTGTGGCAGCGCGAACACAGCATCGGCTTCTCCTTCCAGCTCACGCCCGAGGACCCGAACGAGGTACGGGTGTTCTCCGGAACCTACCTGTTGCGGCCCGAGGATAGTAACTGGCTGCTCGCCGCTTACGGCGTCAAGTCGGACAGCGACGTCACCGCCTTCAGCGGCGACGCCGCCGGTGGTATCGGCGTGCTCGGCCGCGGCTTCGTCGTCGGCGCGCGCGCAATCCGCCCGTTACCGGCGTTGCACGGACTGATCAGCAACATCACCTTCGGATTTGACTACAAGGACTTCGACGACGAGATTTCCGTCGCCGGCAGCAGCGAGAGCATCTTCAACCCGGTCAGCTACTACAAGTTCGTGGCCGGCTGGGGCGGCATGCGCGCTTTCGACCGTTTCGACCTGCGTTACAACCTCGATTTGCACTTCAGTACGCGCGAGCTGGGTAACAGTGATCGGGTCGAGATCAGCGGGATCGAGGTCTCCGAGTTCTCCAACAAGCGCGCCTTCGCGCGGTCCAACTTCGTCTACCTGCGCAGCGAGTTCAGCCTCACCCACGCGATGCCTTGGGAGAGCGCGCTGCGCTTCGGGTTCCTCGGTCAGCTCGCGTCGGTCGCATTGATCAGCAACGAGCAGCTCTCGGTCGGTGGCGTCGACACCGTGCACGGCTACTTCGAATCACAGACGCTCGCGGACAATGCCGCGGTGATCTCCGTCAAGTGGACTTCGCCTTCGCTGCACCAGCATCTGCCCGGCGACCTGTTCCAGGACGTGCGCCTGTTCGCCTTCTCCGAAGGTGCGCGCGCGATGCTGATCGACCCGCTGCCCGGCAGCGACGCCGGTTGGGGCCTCGCGAGCCTCGGATTCGGCATGCAGACGGGCGGCCGCGGCTTCGGCTCGGAACTGATCTGGGCGTGGCCGCTGATCGATGCGGAGGGTGTCGACGCCTACGACCCGCGCTTCCACTGGCAGATGAGTTACGACTTCTGATGGCGACGCCGTCCCGCACCAGTCGTGTCGCCCGGCGCGGCCTCGTCGCCCTGCTCGCCGCGCTGCCTGCACTTCCCGCTAGCGCGGCCGGGCCGACCGGCCTGCCGGTACCGTGCAGCCCCTGCAACCTCGGTGGCGCCAGTGTGCCGTGGACGAATCCGGCCGGCCTCAGCGCGCGCCAACTCGCGCCGCAGACTGGCAACGGCGGGCGTGACATGGTCATCTACCAGGGGCGCGAGCGCCAGGTGTACTCCTGGGAGAGCTTCGACATCGGCGCCGGACGCAGCGTCGAGTTCCGCCAGCCGAACAGCCGCTCGGCGGCGCTCAACCGCGTACTCGACACGCAGGGCAGCGGGCTCGCTTCGGTCATCGAGGGCACGCTGCGCGCCAACGGCCAAGTCTACCTGATCAACCGTAACGGCGTGCTTTTCAAGCGCGGCGCGAGTGTCGACGTCAACACGCTGCTCGCTTCCACGCTCGATCTCAACCAGGACGTCGATAACTTGTTCGAGGAAGTCGGCATCGGCAACGTGCTGAGCGAGCGCATCACGCAGGGGCAGTTCGCCGCACTCGTCGACGAGGCCGCTGGCCTGCCCGGCAACGTGGTGGTCGAGCAGGGCGCCGTGATCGAAGCCGGGCGCAACGGCCGCATCGTACTGGTCGGCGCCAACGTCGAGAACAGCGGCGTGCTGCGCCTGTCCGGCCCCGGCGGCCAGGCCTTGCTGGTGGCCGGATCGGACCGCGTGTACTTCTTCGACGACAGTGGCGCGCGGGGGCTCGGTGTCGAGATCGGCGGCGACGGCGGCACGGTCGCCAACCTCGGCCAGATCATTGCCGGTAACGGCAACGTGACCCTTGCCGGTCTCACCGTCAACCAGCAGGGGGTGGTGCGCGCGACCAATGCGGTCAGCGCCAATGGCACGATCAGGCTGCAGGCACGCGATCGTGCGTTCGCCGATCCGACCCTGCGCCCGGATGACGTCGACGCGCTCGCGCTGCGCATCGACAACGAACAGATCGCAACGCGCTCGGGCACGGTTCGATTCGGTGCTGACAGCGTCACGGAGATCCTGCCGGACGCGGATTCCACTGATGTCGTCGTCGACGAGCAGGCGTTCCTGCCGGCTCGGGTCGAGGTGCGCGGCCAGGACATCGTGATGGAACGCAACGCGCGGATCACGGTGCCGGCCGGTGACGTCGAGTTCATCGCTTCCGAGCGCCCCGAGCTCGGCAACGCGACACTCATCGGCGTCGATCCGGTGGAGACGGGCTCCATCGTGCTCGAGCGCGGCGCCACTATCGACGTTTCCGGTGTCGACGGTGTCGAGATTCCAGCCAGCCGGAACGTGTTGCAGCTGCAGCTTCGCCGCGGCGAACTCGCCGCCTCGCCCATCAATCGCGACGGCCCCTTGCTGGGTACCACGCTGTCTTTCGACCTGCGCGACCCGCCTGCCTTCGTCGATGTCTCCGGCGCGGTCGACGCCATCGGGCGCGGCATTCTCGAGCGCAGCACGCCGGGCGGCAGCATCAGGCTCTACAGCGCCGATGCGCTACGCCTCGCTCCCGGGGCATTGCTCGATGCGTCGGGTGGCGGCATCGACTACACCGCGGCATCGGCCGTGATCACGCGTGTACTGGTCGGCAACCGCATCCTCGATCTCGGCGAGGTCGGTGCGAGTACGCGCATCGATGCCGTGCTCGGCGCGCGTGAGGCGGTGCATCCACGCTGGGGTTACACCAGCGTGCTGGCGTCGTCGGCGCTGCTCGGCGCGGTCGACCTGCCGGCCTACTTCGAAGGCAAGGATGCCGGCACCATCGAGATCGCTGCGCTTAACGCCGTGCGCCAGGCCACCGAGGCGAGCCTCGCCCAGCTGCAGCTCGATGCCGAGCTCGAGGGGCGCATCGTGGCGACGGCGCGACGTGGTCGCTACCAGGTCGAGACACCGTCGCCCGGCGCACGCGGCTTCGCGCGCGACTTTGACGAGGTTCCACTCGGTGGCGCGTTGTCGCTGGCACTGCGCGCCGGTGATTATCGTCTCGGTGAGGGGGCATTGGTCGATGGTGACGGACGGCGTCTCACGCTCGAGGGACTGCGCAGCCTGGCGTTCGACGTGGGCAGTTTCGGCGTGGCCACCGGTGACGCCGTCACCCTTGGCGGCGGCGGCGTCCTGACCGTCACCACGCATACCGGCGGTGCCGCCATTGCCGGCGCCATCAGCGCTCCCGGCGGTGTCGTATCGGTCGAAGTCGCGACACCGCAGGCCGACCTCGAACTGTCGGCCGGTGCCGTGCTCGATGTGGCCGGCGTATGGGTCAACGATGCCGTTGCCGACAGCGACGACAGCAATGCGCCGATGCCCGCGTTCGTCGACGGCGGCACGGTCGCGCTGCGTGGCGTCGACGGCGGCGCGCTGCACATTGCTGCCGGCAGCCGTGTCGACGTCGGCGGCGGTGCGCGGCTCGGTGAGGGGGGCGATCTCGTGCCCGGCGACGGCGGCCGTTTCGAGCTCGTCGACGGTGTCAGCGCCCTCGCCACCGCAGCCGACATCGTGCTCGACGGTACCATCACGGGCTACGTGTTCGCCGGCGCCACCGCTGGTGCACGTTACGACCTCGCGGTACGCAGCGCGACGCTCGCGCCCGGTGCCGCGATACGCAGTGACGCCGCTGGCCTCGTTCTCGGGCCGGGTTTCTTCACGAATGGTGGCTTCACCGAATTCAGCGTGCGCAGCACCCAGACCGGCACCGCGGTTGCCGCCGGTTTCGACCTCGACCTGGTACCGCGCTACCGTGTGCTGACCCCTGACGTCGCCCGCGCCAATCTCGCTGCGGCGGCGAGTGGTGCGGCGGCGCCGAGCGGTGCTTCGCTCGACGATCTCAGCATCGTCAGTGTGGTCGACGACCCGCTGCTGCGCGTGCCGACCTCGCTGAGTCTCGAGTCCGTGCGTCCGGTCGCGCAGATCAGCAGCCGCATCGGTGACACCACGCCGATCGCGCCGAGCCTGCGTATCGAGGCTGGCGCCCGCATCGCGGTCGACGTCGGCGGCAGCCTGCGCTTCGCCGCCTCGGGCGCCATCGCCCATGCCGGCACGCTCTCTGCCCGTGGCGGCGAGGTGCGTGTCGAACTGCTCGCCGACGCGTTCGGTGACTCGCCGGGCTTCGATCGCGCGCGCGCCATCTGGCTGCTCGATGACTCGCTCATCGACGTCTCCGGCATCGTGCTCGACACCGCGCGCGACCCGCTGACCGGGCAGGTGACGCGCCAGGCGCTGGACGGCGGCGACATCGTGCTGCGTACCGGCGTCGCCGCGAGCGGCGCGGCTGCCAAGACCGGTGGTGGCTTCATCGTCGCCTATCCGCGCGCCATCCTCGACGTCGCCGGTGCCGACGGTGTGACCGACGTCCTGCGCGCGAGCGGTGGCGCGGTTCCCCGTCTCGCCGCCGAACCGATCGCGAGCGATGCCGGCCGCATCACGCTCGAGGCCTCGCACGGCATCGAGTTCTTTGCCCGCGTCGACGCAGGCGCGCGCCGTGACCTCGGCGCGGTCGGTGGCACACTGGCCCTCACGCTCGATTCGGATCGCTACCAGGAGAACGAACTGCTCGACGCCGGCCTGGTGCCCTTCCCGGTAATCGATGCGGCGCGAATCGAGATCGCCGCCGACGCACGGATTGCCGCGGGCGCAAGCCTGGAACCACTCGACACGGCGCGCTTTGGCGTCGCCCGTTTCGACCTTGCCGCGTATCGCGCCGCCGGCTTCGATGCGCTCGAGCTGCGCGCGCAACCCGACATCGAACGCATCGAACCCGGCACCGCAGCGCCGCTCGGCGTGCTAGTGCCACGCATCGACCTGCTCGGCACGGTCACTTTCGATGCCGGCGACCGGCTCGTGCTCGATGCCCCCGTGCTGCAGTCGGACGGTAGCCGCGCGCTGTTGATGGCCGATTATGTCCGTCTCGGTCATGCCGACGAGTCGAATACCTTGCGCCCGAGCGACGTCGCCAGCGGTACCGGGTTCAGCGCCGCCGGCGGCAGCGGTTCGCTGGTAGTCGATGCCGGTTACATCGACTTCACCGGCGTCGTCGGCCTACGCGGGTTCGGCGGCAGCAATGTGGACGGCAGCGCGGCGAGCGGCATCGTCGCCTTCCTGAGCGACAGCGACATCCGCTTCAACGGCATGTTGCTGCCACGCAGCGGCACCGCGCTGCGCAGCGTCGGCGGACGCGTCGCAGCTGCCGGCGACCTCCTGTTCCGTGCCGATCGCCTCTACGTGTCGACGCTGACGGACTTCACCATCGACAACACTGGCGCCGGTGCCATCACGAGCTTCGTCGACGGCAGCCGTGGCGCCGCTTTCCTGCACGAGCGGCATGCGCCGCTACCGGCGGCGGTCGATGCGCTCCTCGCATCGCGCCTCGCTGCGCCTGCCGGCAACGAGGCGATTCCGAACGCCGGCGGCGGCAGCCTCACCGTACGCAGCGACGTCATCAACCAGGCGGGCCGCCTCTATGCGCCGTTCGGTGCGCTCACGCTCGATGCAGAGAGACACCTGCTGCTGGACAGCGGCAGCCTCACCTCGGTGAGCGGATTCGACACCAGCACGCTGTTCGGCGAGACGTCGCTCGGCGAGTGGATCTTCTCGTTCTCAGGCAGCGGCTTCCAGGACTTCACTCTGGTGGTCGAACCCGGCGCCGACGATCCGTTCGCGATCGACCTGCCCGCCAAGTCCATCCGTCTGATCGCCGACGGTACCGATGGCGGCAACGCGGCGGGTTTCGTCGACCTGCGTCGCGGCGCCGTGCTCGACGTGCGCGGTGGCGGCGAGCTCGTTGCCAGCGAGTTCGTGATCGGCCCGACCGGAAAGATCGACCTCCTGCAGGCCGGGCTCGATGACGGATCGTTCGCGCTCATGCCGATGCTCGGCGACACCATCGCGCTGTTCGACCCGCTCGAGACCCGTGCCTTCGGTTTCGATGCCACCACCCAGGTTGCCGTGCTCGATGGCGCGGCGAGCGGCATCGAGGCGGGTCGTTACGCCGTGTTGCCGCGACGCTACGCGCTGTTGCCGGGCGCTTTCCTGCTGACCCCGGAAAGCGCTGACAGCGGCAGTATCCTCGGGGCTGCCACCAGTGCCACGAGCAGTGACGGCGTGCCACTCGTGAGCGCGGCGCTGACGCGCTTCGGGCAGGACTCGGTAGCGGCGCTCGACGCGCGGCAGTATCGCGTGGAGACCGCCGCCGACATCCAGCGGCGCGCAGAGTATCGAGTAACCACCGCGAACGATTTCTTCCCCCGCCAGGCGGCCGATGCCGACCGCGTGGCGCCGCTGCTGCCGCGCGATGCCGGCGCCGTGCAGATCCTGCCCAACTTCCGCCTCAACCTGGGTGCCGAGGTTGCCCAGGGCGGCGCAGCTGGCGGCGCCAGCAGCCGGGTCGACATCTCGGCCGAGAAGGTCCTCCTTGCCGATTCAACGCGCGTCGCCAATCCGGATGGCGCGGTGGTGCTGCTTGCCGATGGCCTGCGCGGGCTCGGCGCCGGTTCCCTGTTGATTGGCGGCACTCGCCGGGCGGAGGGTTCGCGAGTCGTCGTCGAGGACGTCAGCGCCGAGCGGGTGAGCGTCGACGGCGCGGTCAATCTTACGCTACCGGGCGGGCTCACCCTGGCCGCACGCGAGCGCATCGACCTCGCCGCCGGTAGCCGCCTCGGCGCGCGTGCCGCCGGCGACGGTGCTGCCGTGGTGGATTCACTGGTCCTCTCCGGCGATGCGGCGACGGTCGATGCCGCGATCGTGCGCGTATCCGACCAGCCCTTGCCCGTGTTCGTGCGCGACGGCGCGCCCGCCGGCAACTCCCGCATCGATCTCGCGCCGGGCGCGCGTCTTGCCGCCAGTGGCAGCGTGCTCGTCGATGCCTCTGCCGCGGTCGTTCTGGACGGTCGTCTCGCGCCCGCCGCCGGTGCCGATCTGCGCGTCGGTGCGCCCTCCATCGGGCTCGGCGTCGTGCCCGGCGGCTTCGTCGGGGCCGTCCCCGGGCTGAGTGGCGTCACCGCGCTCGGGACGCTCGAGCTTGCCAGCAGCGGCCTCGTCAGCATATTCGGCCCGCTCACCCTGAGCGCAGAGCGGCTGCGCCTCGATGCCGCTGGCCTGCGCGGCATGGGTGGCGCCGGGGACCGCGTTACCCTCTCGGCGAGCACGATCGAGCTCGCCAACGGCAGTGGCGCGACCGTGGCCGATTTCGCCGGCGCCGGTACCGGGCGGCTCAGCCTACGCGGCGCGGATGGCGTGCCGTCGCGGCTGCTGCTGGCCGATACCGTCGACGCCGGCGGCGGTGGCGCCGACGATGGTGATTTCGACCTGTTCGGCTTCGGCGCGGTCGACGTTGCCGTCGACGCGGTGCGCAGCGTCGGGCGCGGCTCGCTCGAGGTTCGCGGTGAGCTCGTGATCGAGAGCGGCTACCTCGCTCCCGACGCGGGCGGCCTGCTCGACATCACCGTGCGCGATGGCACCCTGATTACCCGTGCGCGCGCCGGCGTGGCCGCCCCCGACGCCTTTTCCACGCTCGGCGGACGCGTCAACCTGGTCGCGACGCATGTCGACAGCGCAGCCGACGTCATCGCCCGCAGCGGCACCATCGCCCTCGCGAGCAGCGGCGCCGGCCCGGTTGATCGCCTGCTCGTGCGCGGCCTGCTCGATGCCAGTGGTCTCGACCGCGTGGCCTTCGGCACTACCGAAGCTTCTTCGGCCGGCGGCCGCGTGACGTTGACGGCCGCCGGCAGCGGGACGGGCGCCGCCGGCGCCACGATCGCGCTGCTCGATGGCGCGACCATCGATGTCTCGGGTGGTGGCGGGCGCGACCCGCAGGCTGGCGGCCGCCTCGAGTTCGCGGCGCTCTCCGGCGCGCTGGCCGTCGATCCCGCTGCCGCGCTGCGTGGTCGCAGCCAAGGTCGCGCACCCGGTGCAGAGCTGTACGTTGATGCCGGCGAAGTGGTCGGTGGCGTGGCCGGGCTGATGGCTGCTGCCCCGCCCGATGGCGGCAGCTTCAGCGGCACGCGTGCGGTACGAATTCGCAGCGGCGATATCACGTTCGATGATGGAGAGGTCGTGCGTGCCAGCCGCCTCGTCTTCACCGCCGACAACGGTGTCGTGCGGGTCGGCGACGCCCTGCTCGACGCCAGCGGATGGTGGGGCGGGGAGATCGTGTTGAACGGTGGCACCGGTGTGGTGCTCGCCGCTGGCGCACGGCTCGACGCCTCGGCCAACGGCTGGTTCAGCGGACGTACGCAGGCGGTCGAAGACGGCCTGCCCGGCGGCATCGTCACGCTCGCTGCACCGGAGGCGACGCTGACGCTCGCCGCCGGTTCGCTCATCGACGTCGCCGGCACCCGGCCCAATGCCAGCTTCGACGACGTAGGCTCTGCCGACAGCGGTCGCGTGCGCCTGATCGCTGCGCGTGATGGCAACGACCTCGCCATCAGTGCGCCGCTGGCGACCACCATCGTCGGTGCGGGCGCCGACAGCATCGAGCTGATCGCCGAGCGCATCTATACGCCGGGCACGATTGCCTCCGCAGTCGCCGACGGCGCAGCGCTGAGCGCTGCCGCCAGCACCGTGCTGGCGCGTCTCGGCGTAGCCGGCGATGCGCGCTTCCGCGTCGCACCCGGGGTCACGCTCGACACGGGCGCGGCGACCCTCGGCGCCAACGGCATCAATGCGACCCTGCTCGGCAACCTGTTCGACGCGGGCACGATCAACGCCGGCGTCCTCACCGTGCGCAGCGGCGGCGATCTCACCGTCGACCTCGACATCCGCGACGGGCTCGTCGAAGTCTTCACGCCGGCCGATCTCACCTGTACCGGCAGCCCGTTCTTCTGCAACGTCAGTCCTGCCCCGCGCACCGGCTACCTCGTTGCCGATGACGCGGCATCGTGGACCATTCAGCTCGTCGCCGGTGCCGATACGACGAGCCCCGACCGCCTCGCGACTGCGGCGACACCTGCGCACCTCGCGCTTGCCAACGGTGTCGACGTCATCACCGGGTCCGGCGACCTCAAGCTCGTCGCGAGCGGCGACATCACGCTCGGTGACAACGCCAACGTGCTGGTAGCCGGGCGGCACGACAGCCTCGCCGATTACACCGGCACCATCTCCGCCACCGACAGCGTGCCCTTCCAGGAGTTCGTCTTCCAGGGTTCGATTACCGCCGCTGAGCTCGTCCTGCCCGGCGTATCGCTTCCCGATCGCGGCGGTGACGTGCACCTGCGCGCCGGCGGTAACCTGAGTGCCGAGCCCACCGCGCAGTTCGTGGCGCAGTGGATGACACGCACCGGCTACCCCGACGGTCGCCCCGCCAGTGATGTCGACGCGCTCGAGGTCATGCCGAGCAGCTGGGGCGTGTTCATCGACCGCACGCGCAGCACCAGCGGGGCCGCGGTGAACGACGGGGACGACCGCGGTTTCAACCAGGGGGTCGGCGCGTTCGGTGGTGGCAGCATCTTCGTCGACGTCGCCGAGCAGCTCGATGACGTGTCGTTCAGCCTGCCGACCAGCGGGCGCCAGGTCGGCAACAACGAATTCTCACAGCAGGTGCTGCCGGGCAACATCCGGCGCAACCGCTTTCTGGACTTCACCGCCGACCCGGACGATTTCACTGACGTCGTCGACGAGATCGGTGGTGGTCAGTTGCGCGTGCGTGCGGGTGGTGCGATGAGCGGGGTGGACGTGGTGCTGTTCCGCGGCGAGGCCTCGCTGCTCGGCCACGACTCCATCGCGCTCAACCGGGTTGCGGCCGGCAATGCCCGCGTGCGGGCAAGCGCCGCCAGTGGCCTTTCCCTCGGCGAGTACATCGACCCGATGCTGATGCGGCGCGACAGCCGGGGCGTCGCCCAGAATTCGCCGGCACTCGTCATCGGCACCACGACCGAGAACCTGCAGACGACATTTTTCAGCTACGGACCCGATGCCGCGCTCGACCTCTCGACGGCAGCGGGTTCGCTGGCGCTGCGGAATCTCACGACGACCGTGCCGAAGACCACCGCGGCCAACGAGAGCAACGCGCTCGCCAACGTCACTACTGCGCTCACCGGTAACGTGCTCCCGGGCGATGTGCGTCTCGTGGCGACCGCCGGGTCGATCACCGCCGAGCGTCTCGCCGTGACCTTCCCCAGCAGCAGCGGCACGCTGCGCCTGCTGGCGGCCGAGGATATCGTGTCGTCCGACCCCGACCAGAATCCGCGTTTCCTCCAATCGGATTTCGACGCCGCGTTGCTGCCCTCGCGCTCGGCACCAGTGGGAACGGCCAACCTGTTCTTTCTCACTGCGTTCGAGAACGACGCCGACGGCACGTTCGGCGAGCCCGGCCACGCGCGAACGCCAGTGCATACCGGCGACCGCGTGCCGAATGCCGTCGTCGCCCGTGGTGGCGACCTCGTCGACCTCTCGTTCCGCCTTGCCAAGCGCAGCATCGTGGGCGCCGGCCGCGACATCGACAGCATCGATCTCGTCATCCAGCATCCCAATGCCGGAGACCTGTCGCGGGTCGAGGCTGGGCGTGACATCCGTTTCGCGGTGGAGCGTCGCCTCACGACAGGTGTGATCTTCCTTGACCAGGACACCTCGGTGGCGACCGACGGAGCGAAGATCGCGGTGGGTGGGCCCGGCATGCTCCAGGTCCTCGCCGGTCGGGACATCGACCTCGGCGTGCGCAGCGGCATCCGCAGCTTCGGCGACGAAGAGAATGCGGTGTTGCCCGACCGTGGCGCCGACCTGCTGCTCCTCGCCGGTACCGGCGGGCGGCCGGCGCTCGATGCCTTCGTTACCCGCTTCCTCGATGCCGATTCCGCCCACGTGCCACCCGGCCAACCGGATGCGACGGCGATCGGCGAGGCCACGCTGGCGCGCATCCGCGAGGTCTACGGCGATGCCGATGTCGACGCCGAAGACCTCGCCATCGATGCGCGCACGCGCGCCGCCATCGCGGCCGATCTCGACGCCTGGCTCGATGCGCTGGTGGCCGCGGGCGAACTCACGCGCGATCCCGCGCTGGCCGCGGTCGAACAGTTCCGCACGCTCGACGAGACGCGTCAGCTCGATTTCGTTCTCGATGTCTTCTTCGGCGAACTGCAGGCATCGAGTCTCGAAGCCGCCGATCCAACCTCGGGCCGTCTCAATGACTTCATCCGTGGCCGTCACGCCATCGCCACGCTGTTTCCCGAGAGCGCCTACGAAGGCGACGTCGTCAGCGCACTGAGCGCAGTGCAGACGCTCGATGGCGGCGACATCCAGGTGGTGGCGCCGGGCGGTACGGTCGACGCAGGCACCACAGCACCGACCCAGGTACGCGTGGTCGATCCCGACACCGGCGCGGTCAGCTTCGTGGCGGGTGGCAAGGAGCCTCTCAACCTCGGCTACGTGGCTTTCCGCGAGGGCGCCATCAGCATGTTCACCGGCGACAGCATCAACGTGAACAGCACGCGCATCTTCACCCAGAAAGGGGGTGATATCACGCTGTGGGCGGATCGCGGCAACATCGATGCTGGCCGCGGCCAACGCGACGCGGTGACGCTTGCGAGCACCGCGGCGGTCTACGACGAGTTCCTGAATTTCCTCGACGACCCGCCGATCTCGGTTTCGGGCAGCGGCATCCGTACGCTTGCGCCACCGGGCGTCGCGGGCGGCAGCATCTACCTCGCCGCGCCGGAAGGCGTGATCGACGCCGGTGACGCCGGCATCGAATCGGATGCCGGCCTGGTGCTCGCCGCGCAGGAAGTTGCGAATGCCGACTTCATCTCCGCCGGCGGACCGACTTTCTCGACCGTGCAGGTGCCGACGTCCGTCGGTGCATCGCTCGGTAACCTCGGCGACGTCTCTGCCGCGGCTACCGCCTCGGTCACCGAGGCGACGCAGGCCGCCGCGGCGGCCGCAGCCGCCGAATCGGCGGCGGCTGCACAGGAGAGCGTCGCTACGGCTCGACGCATCAGCGTCGACGTGCTCGGCTTCGGCGGCTGATTCCATGCGCGCCGCTGCGCGCGGATCATGACGGTTTGTAACAAAACCATAACATCGTCGCGCTAGAGTGCGCGCCTCTCCCACCGCTCCCACGGGCATGAAGTTCAAACTCCTCTTCGCCGTCGCGCTCATGGCGGTCGCGGCTGCCGCTTCGGCATGGTGGAACGAAGCCTGGAGCCAGCGCATGCAGCTCCTGCTCGATACCACGCCTAGCGGGGTCGCCCTGCAGAGTGCCGTCACTGACGCGCCGGTTCTGGTGCGCCTGCATGCGGGCAACTTTCCGCAGTTCCTCAACGTGCGCGAAGGTGGTATCGATTTCCGCTTCGTCGCCGCGGACGACCAGACGCCGCTCAAGTATCACGTCGAACGGTTCGACCCGATAGCGCAGATAGCGCTGGCCTGGGTTCGAGTACCGATCGTGCAGCCGGCCGACAAGACGCAGAAGATTCACTTGTACTTCGGTAACCAGAGCGCCGTGCGCGGCGAGGATGCCGGTGCTACTTACGACGCCGATACCGGTGCCGTCTTCCATTTTGACGAGAGCGCCGGCGCGCCGCAGGACAGCACCGCGTACGGCACGGTGGTGAGCGGCGAATGGTTTCCGAACCCGGCGTCGATTATCGGTGCGGGTGCGATGCTCGGCGGCACAGGGGCGCTGACCATCGCCGACGGACCGCAGCTCGCCATGACACCCGAGAAGGGCTGGTCGGCCAGCCTGTGGGTGCGCTTCGACGAGTTGCCGGCGACTCCGGCCTACGTTCTCGACCGCGCCGAGGGCGGGCAGCGCCTGTCGCTGGTGGTCGAAGGTGGCCAGGCCATTGCGCGTTATGCCGACGCCACCGTGACGAGTGCGACCCCGCTCACTGCCGGTCGCTGGCATCAACTCGCCGTGGTACTCGACAGCGACGGATTGCGCCTGCATGTCGACGGCGAGCAGACCGGCCTGGCACCGGTTGCTCTGGCGCCAATGGGCGGCGACGTGTACATCGGTGGCAGCAGCGACGGCAGCGGCCTCGCGGCTATGGCGATCGACGAACTGCACATCGCGAGCGCTGCACGCAGCGCCGACTTCGTCGCGCTCACCGCCGCCACCGGCGGCGAGCGCAACGATGCCGTGATCGGCTATCTAGAGGCGGAAGCGGCCGGTAACGAGGGCACGCCCGCGGGCGAAGAGGGCGGCGGTCATGCCGGCCACTTCGGCATCATCATCCAGAACGTGTTCGGCCGCGAGGAAGCCATCGTCGAGCAGCTCGTGATCGGCGTGTGCGGCGTGATGGCCGCGATCGCCATCATGGTGATGTTCCTCAAGGCGCTCTACCTCGGCCGCTGCCGCCGCACCACGCGGCGCTTCCTCGCTGCTTTCGAGCAATCCGCCGCGGGCGAGTCGCGCGACGGTGGTCTGCAGACGCTCTACGACGCTGAAGACGAATACGGCGATTCGCCGCTGTTCATCGTCTACAAGTCGGGCATCGACCAGATCCGGGCGCGCCTGTCGCCGGCGGCCGGCGCCGCCACCGCGGGTCTCGATGCCAAGGCACTCAACAGCGTGCGCGCTTCGCTCGACGCGGTGATGGTGCGCCAGAGTCAGAAGCTCAACGGCCTGCTCGTGCTACTCACCATCGCGATCTCCGGTGGACCCTTCATCGGCCTGCTCGGTACCGTGGTCGGCGTGATGGTCACCTTCGCGGCGATCGCCGCTACCGGCGACGTCAATATCGCTGCCATCGCGCCTGGCATGGCCGCCGCGCTGCTCGCCACCGTGGCCGGTCTCGGCGTCGCCATCCCGGCCCTGTTCGGCTACAACTACCTCAGCGCGATGGCGAAGGAAGTCGCCGCCGACATGCACGTGTTCGCTGACGAGCTGCTGGCCAAGATCAACGAGAACTACGGCCTCTGAGGCCGGTTCCGACGCAGCGGGGCCGTAGCGCATGGCAGGTGACGTCAAGGGCGATAACGAACCCTACGACGATATCAACATCACGCCGATGGTCGACCTGACCTTCGTCTTGTTGATCATCTTCATCATCATGACGACGGCCGCGGTACAAGGTATCCAGGTCAACCTGCCGCAGGCGAGCAACGCGCCAGCGCTGGAAGAACCCAAGACCAAGGCGGTCACGATCACCGCCGACGGCACCATCTTCCTCGATACCTACCCGGTGACGATGCAGGAGCTCGAGTCGCGCCTCGCGAGTCTTTACGCTGCGGACCCAAATCTGCCCATCGTGATCAAGGGAGACTCAACGGTCCAGTATCAGCTCGTCGTCGACGTTCTGGACATGGCGGGACGGATCGGCATCACGCAGATCGGCCTGGTCACGCAGAAGCTGGTGAAGTAGGCGGGCACCGGTGGCACGCGACAAGAAGAAGCTGCAGCGCTACCTGCCGTACGTCGGCGGCGTCGCGCTGATCGCGTTGGTCGGCGGTGGCGTCTACCTGTTCGGCAAGAGTCTCGGCGGAGGGCAGCCGCCCAGGCAGCCGGAGATTCAGGAGATATCGGTAGTGGTTCCGCCGCCACCACCACCGCCGCCGCCGGAAATGGAGAAACCGCCGGAACCCGAGATCGAAGAGGTCGACGTGCCCGAGCCGGAGCCCGAGCCGGTCGATGACATCGCGGAGAGCGACGAGCCACCGCCGAGTGAAGACCTCGGCCTCGACGCCGAGGGCGTCGCCGGCAGCGACGGCTTCGGACTCAAGGCGAAAAAAGGCGGGCGCGGCCTTATCGGCGGCGGCGGCGATCGCGAAGCGTGGTATGCGCAGCGCCTGGAGAAGGACATCGAAGCGGCGCTCGCGCGCGATGCCGGCCTGCGCAAGAGTGAGTTCTCGGTGACCATCCGCCTGTGGATCGCGGCCACCGGCGCGGTGACGGAGAGCGAGCTGGTGCGGGGCACCGGTAACGCCGACCTCGACCAGGCCATCGAACTCGCGCTGCGCACACAGGCGCGCGTGCGCGAGGTGCCCCCGGTCGATATGCAGCCGATCACGCTGCGAATCATGTCGCGCTCCTGACGCGGCCCTCCCCCCCGACTTGATTTTCGAGGTTCGATAGAAGATGCGCATTGCGAGCATGATCGGCATGCTGGTGCTGTTGCTGTCGCTGGATGTCGCAGCGGCTGGCAGCGAACGTGCGGAGCTGCTCGAGCTCAAGAACACGATCGTCAACCTGGTCGATGCGCTGGTCGAGCAGGGCGTGCTGCCCGCCGAGAAGGCCGAGGCGATCAAGCGCGAGGCCCGCGCGAAGGCAGCCAGCCAGGCCGCGAGCGAAGGTGCCATCGAGAAGGACACCGCACCCACGGCGCCGGCCGATGCACCGTCCAAAGTGGTGCGCGTGCCCTACGTACCCGAGTTCGTCAAGGATGAGATCCGCGCCGACGTGCGCAAGGAACTGCGCGCCGAGGTCATGCAGGACGTTGAGACCAAGGCCCGGCAGGAACGCTGGGGCACACCGGATGCGCTACCCGACTGGGTGAATCGCCTGAGCTGGTCGGGCGACTTCCGCCTGCGCCTCGAGTCGACCATGTTCGACGACGACAATCCGCAGCCCGGCGATCCGAACGCGCCGCTCAACTTCACCGCCATTAACGACGATCAGCAGCTGCTCAACAATCCCGACGCGTTCCTCAACTACTCCGAGAACTACCAGCGCGTGCGTGCACGCCTGCGCCTCGGTCTCGAAGCCGAGGTGCTCGAGTCGCTCGACGTCGGCGTGCGCCTGGCCACGGGCAATCTCAACGAGCCGACCAGCCTCAATGAGACCCTCGGCAATGGTTTCGGGCGCTATCAGTTCGGCGTCGATCGCATGTTCATGCGTTGGGATCTCGCCAGCGAGCACGAGTTCGCACGGCTGAGCCTCATCGGTGGGCGTTTCGAGCGGCCGTTCTACTCGACTGAAATGGTGTGGGACAACGACCTCGCGTTTGACGGGTTCTCGGGCACGGGGCGCCTGCGACTTGGCGCGGCGCCATTCGGTGCGCCACGCAACCACGACGACGGCCTGTTCCTGACGCTCTCCGTGATTCCCATCGATCTCGACGAGACGTTCGAGGACGACGGCTCTTCCAACGACAAGTGGATGCTCGGCGGGCAGCTCGGCCTCGACTACCACCTGCATCGCGATGTCGACTTTCGTTTGGCCTACTCGGTTTATGACTTCATCAATATCACGGGCCAGCTCAACCGCGACACGCTCGTGTTCAACCCCGTCGTGACGCCGGACAACACGCTCGACTGGACGGCGCCGGCCTATCTCGGCACCGGCAATACCTTGTTCCCGATCAAGTTCGACAGCACGCGGCCTTTTCCGCCGCCGATTCTGTTCGGTCTCGCCTCGGATTTCACCCTCATGAACCTGACCGGGGAGGTCAACTTCACCTTCCTCGACCCGATCGAAGTGCAGCTGATGGCCGACGTGGTGAAGAACATCGGCTTCGATGCGAGCGACGTCGCGCAGCGCACCGGGTTCGCCGTCGACGAGCGCTCACTCGGCTATTACGCGCACGTCCAGGTCGGGCACCCGGAGCTGCGTAAGTTCGGAGACTGGCGGCTCTCCTTCGCGTATCAGCACCTTCAGCGCGATGCGGTGATCGACGCGTTCACCAACTCGAACTTCATGCTCGGCGGCACCAACTCCGAGGGCTTCATCTTCGTCGGTCATCTCGGCCTGTCGCCGCGTACGTTCCTCCGTTTGCGATACTTCACCGCCGATACCATCGACGGCTGGAACGACAACCTGGTGCCGGGACAGGACGACACCGATGTCGGTATCGACCGTGTCCAGCTCGACCTCAATGCGCTGTTCTGATCTCGCTACGATGGGGGCGCGGCATCTCGCGGTCATCGTCTTGGCGATGGTTGCGTCGCTCGTACCCGATGCAGCGCTGTCGCAGCAGGCGGGCATGAGTGCCGAGCAGTTGCAGCAGGCACTCGCGCGCGCACAGGGCCTGCTGCGCCAGGTTGCCCAGCAGAAGGCGACGCTGGAAGCCGAGCTGGCCAAGCTCCGGGTCGATAATGCGAGTCTCGAGCGCAAGCTCGCGGGCACCGCTCGCAAGCTCGAGGACAACGAGGCCGAGCTGGCCAGTGTGCAGGTGCGCGAGCAGCGCACCAGCGCAAGCCTCGAGCGTACGCGCGGCAGTCTCGAGACGACGCGCGAGCAGCTTCTCGACACGGTGGAGAAGTACAAGGCACTGGCGCGCCTGCAACGCGACACGGAGGGCGAACGCGACGCGCTGGCGCAGACGCTTGCATCGACGCGCCGGGAACTGGCCGATGCGCAGGTGCGCAACCGATCGCTC
>JAVJVZ010000043.1:0-223595 GCA_040220855.1 Gammaproteobacteria bacterium
TGACGGCGCCGCCACGCCCGCCGGCGCCGGTCGTGTCGGGCGAGAGCGGCGCTGCGCCACGCGAGGCGCCGCGTCCCGCACCCACCCCGGCACCGCCGTCTGCAGCATCCGCAGCAGGACCGGCGCCCTCGACGCCGCGTGCGGAGCCGCCGCGTACCGAGGGTTCGCGCGAGCCGCGCCCGTCCAGCGGGGCGCCGGACCCGGCGAGCGAAGCGGCCGGCAGCGAGCGCGGCTGAGCCCTTGCGCGCGGGATGCCCGCCTCAGGCGAGCATCTCGCGCGTGGCGCGAAATTCGATAGCCGGCCAGCGCTCCTCGGCGAGCTGCAGGTTGACCTGGGTCGGCGCCAGGTAGGCCAGGTGGCCGGCGCCGTCGATCGCCAGGTTGTTCGCCGCGCTCGCCTTCAGCTTGTCGAGCTCGGCTGCCTTGTCGGCGTAGAGCCAGCGTGCGGTCTGCACCTGTGCCGGTTCGAACAGGCACTCGACGCCGTACTCGTGGCGCAGCCGCCAGGCCACGACGTCGAACTGCAGCATGCCGACCGCGCCGAGCACGATGTCGTTGCGGTCGAGGTAATTGAACACCTGTGCCGCGCCCTCCTCGCATAGCTGGGTCAGGCCCTTGAGCAGTGCCTTGCTCCTGAGCGGATCGGCGGTGCGCACGCGGCGGAACAACTCCGGTGCGAAGCTCGGGATGCCGGTGAAGGAATAGGCCTCGCCCTCGGTGAAGGTGTCGCCAATCTGGATGGTCCCGTGGTTGTGGAAGCCGATGATGTCGCCGGCCCATGCCTCCTCGGTGGCGTCGCGGCCTTGCGCCATGAAGCGCAGCGCGTTGGCGATCTGCACATGGCGTCCCAGGCGAACGTTGTAGAGGCGCTTGCCCTCCTCGTAGCGCCCCGAGCAGATGCGTACGAAGGCGATGCGATCGCGGTGGTTGGGGTCCATGTTCGCCTGGATCTTGAATACGAAACCCGAGAATCGCGGGTCGTCGGCGGGGACGGTGGCACCGGTGGTCGCGCGTGGTTGCGGCGGTGGTGCGATATCGACAAAAGTATCGAGCAGCTCGCGCACGCCGAAATTGCGCAGTGCGGTACCGAAGAACACCGGGGTGATCTCGCCGGCGCGGTAGGCGGCGGCATCGAACTCGGTGCCGGCCCCTTCGATGAGCTCGATCTCCTCCTCCAGCGTGCGCACGTGGTCGGCCAGGCGCGGATCGACGCGCGCAGCATCGAGCTCGAGCGGTGGCAGCACCGTACCTTCTTCGCTGCCCGGCTTCGGGTAGAGAATGACCCGGCGGTCGCGGAAATCGAACACGCCGCCGAAATGCTGCCCCGAGCCGAGCGGCCAGGTCACCGGCGCACAGCGGATCTGCAGAACCTGCTCGATCTCGTCGAGCAGGTCGAGCGGGTCGCGGGCGTGACGATCGAGCTTGTTGATGAAAGTCATGACCGGGGTGTTGCGCAGGCGACAGACCTCGAGCAGCTTGATGGTGCGTGCCTCGACGCCGCGTGCGGCGTCGATCACCATTAGGGCCGAATCGACCGCGGTCAGCGTGCGATACGTGTCCTCCGAGAAGTCGGCATGACCGGGCGTATCGAGCAGGTTGACCACGCAATCACGATAGTCGAACTGCATCACCGACGAGGTCACCGAGATGCCGCGCTGCTTCTCGATCTCCATCCAGTCCGATGCCGCGTAGCGCGCACTCTTGCGCGCCTTCACCGTGCCGGCGACATTGATGGCGCCGCCGAGCAGCAGCAGCTTTTCGGTGACGGTGGTCTTACCGGCATCCGGGTGGGAGATGATGGCGAAGGTACGGCGGCGCTGAATCTCGGTCGAGGCATCGGCCATGGTGGTATCCGTTGCTGGTTGACGGCCGTGACGGCGGCGTCGCGGCGCGAATCGGGGTTACGGGGCGTGACGGCGGGGCACCGTCAGGTATGAGGCGGTTGCGTCTCGAGCACGACGAAGGCGATGGCGAAGCCGCCGTCGTCCGACAGGCTGACATGGCTGGCGACGATACCGAGGCGTTCGAACATGGTCGCTGCATTGCCATTGACGGCGATCCCGGGCTTGCCGCTGGGGGCATGCACGACACCGATCTGGCGCGGTGCAATGCCTTGTTTGAAGCCGGTCCCGAGTGCCTTCGAGGTGGCTTCCTTGGCGGCGAAACGCATCGCGAGATAGCGCGCGGGATTGCGCGCGTCGGCCAGCCCGCGCAGCTCCTGGTGATCGAGGATGCGCTCGGCGAAGCGGACGCCGAAACGTTCGTGCGCGGCGGCAAATCGCGCAATCTCCGCGATGTCGACGCCGACCCCGTAGATCACGCGGTGGCCTCGCGCATGGCCTGCAGCATGGCCGCGACGGCCGCCTCGAGACCGCTGAACAGCGCCCGCGCGACGATTGCGTGGCCGATGTTGAGCTCGTGCATGCCTGCGATGGCGGCGATCGGAGCGACGTTCTCGTAATGCAGCCCGTGCCCGGCGTTGACGCGCAGCCCGAGGCGGCGCGCATGGGCGGCGGCGTCGACAATGGTGGCAAGTTCGCGCGCCTGCGCGACAGCGTCCGTGGCGAGCGCGTAGCTGCCGGTATGCAGCTCGATCGTCGGCACGCCGAGGGCGGCGGCGGCGTCGAGCTGGTTACGGTCGGGATCGACGAACAGCGATACCTCGATGCCGGCGCGGGCGAGTGCCTGGCAGCACGGGGCCAGCAGCTCGCGCTGGCGCAGGACGTCGAGGCCGCCCTCGGTCGTGAGTTCCTCGCGACGCTCGGGCACGACGCAGCAGGCTGCCGGCCGCAGGCGCGTCGCGATATCGACCATCTCCGTGGTCGCCGCCATCTCGAGGTTCAACGGCACACCGAGGGCCGCGCGCAGCTGCTCGACATCGGCGTCCTGGATGTGGCGCCGGTCTTCGCGCAGATGCACGGTGATGGTTTCGGCACCGGCACGCACTGCCGCGTGGGCCGCTGCGAGGACATCCGGGTAGTGGGTGCCTCGGGCCTGGCGCAGGGTCGCGACGTGGTCGATGTTGACGCCGAGTCGGGGTGTGCGGGAACTCATATCGATCTGTACTGGTGCGGCCGGGGCGGCGCGCGCGGCCGCCTATTCTAAGGTTTTTGCGGGCGTGCTGCCGCGAACAGCTCGCGCGAGGCGAGCGGACGACCGTCAAGGTGATGGTTGATCACGTAGCGCATCAGCCGCTTGGCTTCGCGGGCGGGCTCGCCGACAAGGATCTCGCCGCCGCCCAGCGCCAGCAGCGTCGCGCCGGTGATGCGGCAGCCATGGCGTCCACGTGGATCGGCGAGTGCGCCTTCCTCGACCACGTAGAGATACTCGCGTGCGGGATCGAGCGGCGCGCGGCCGTGTGCTTCGCTGCTGAGTTCCAGACCGAGGCCAACGGCCTCGAGCAGGGCCAGCTCGAACTGGCGCAGCAGCGGTTCGAGCGGCGTGTCGGCAGCGAGTGCGGCGAGTGTCGCACGGTAGGTTTCGAACAAAGCGCCGAGCGGGTCGTGTGCAGCGGTCAAGCGCAGTATCAGCTCGTTGACGTAGAACACCGCGTAGAGGCGTTCGCCCAGCGCCGGTGTCGCCGCTGCCAGTGGCTCGGCGTGGGTCAGCGTGAGCAGCTCGCCGCGCCCGCGCGTCTCGATGGCGAGCGGCACCAGCGGTTGCAGCACGGCGGCGAGCTGCGACTTGCGCCTGAGCGCCCCACGCGCCACCGCGGCGATGCGCCCGCGTTCCCGCGACAGCAGCTCGACGATGAGACTGGTTTCACGGTAGCGGCGACGGTGCAGGACGTAGGCGTTCTCCATGGCATTCATCGTCGCCGCGGGCGGCGGCGTATGGCCGGGATGGGGGCGGCGCCGCGCTCAGTCGTCGAGCCCGATGCTGTGCAGGGCTTCGGCGCTGTCGGCCCAGCCGCGCTTGGTCTTGACCCAACAGGTGAGAAAGACCTTGCGGCCGAGCAGGGTTTCGAGATCGCGCCGCGCATCGCTTGCGATCTTCTTCATCAGTGCACCGGACTTGCCGATGACGATCGATTTCTGGCTGTCGCGATCGACCCATACCGTGGCAGTGATACGCGTGAGCCGATCTTCGTCGACGAACTCCTCGATGATCACGCTGGTGCGGTAAGGCAGCTCGTCACCGAGGTAACGCATGGTCTTCTCGCGGATGATCTCCGCGCTGAGGAACCGTTCACTGCGATCGGTGAGCTGGTCGGGCGGAAACATGTGCTCGCGCGCCGGCAGCTGCGTGCCCAGCCAGGCGAGCAGCGCATCGACGCCCTGGCCGCTGCGTGCGCAGAGCGGGAAGTACTCGCGGAACACCGGGTGGCTGCGCGCGATGTCATCGATGACCGGCAGCAGCCGGCGCTTGTCACGCACCAGGTCGTGCTTGTTGAGCACGAGTGCGCTGGGGACCGCCGCCTCCGTCAGCATCGTGGCGACCAGCTCGTCATCGGCCTGCCAGCCGCGCGCGTCGCACAGCATCACCGCGAGATCGACGTCACCGAGAGCCTGGCGCACCTGGCGATTCATCAGGCGGTTCATCTGGTTGCGCGGCGCACGCTGCCAGCCCGGCGTGTCGACGAAGACGAGCTGCGTCTCGCCAGCGGTGTGGACGCCGAGAATGCGGTAGCGCGTCGTCTGCGGCTTGCGCGAGGTGATGCTGAGCTTCTGCCCCAGGATTGCGTTGAGCAGCGTCGATTTGCCGACGTTGGCGCGCCCGACGATGGCCACCAGACCGCAGCGCTCGGTAGTCTCTGTCATCGCTCAGCTCCGCAGCAGGCGCAGCGCGGTGCGCGCTGCCGCCTGCTCGGCGCGGCGCCGGCTGCGTCCGGAGGCGCACACCGGCTCGGCCAGGGCTTCGACGTCGCAGCGCACCGTGAACACCTGTTCGTGGGGCGGCCCGTCGACGCCGGTGGTTTCATAGCGCGGCAAGGCCTGCTGACGCGCCTGCAGGTACTCCTGCAGGGCGGTCTTCGGATCCTTGACCGACTCGCTAGGGTCGTGGGTGGCGAGCCGTGCGGCGTAGATCCGGCGAACGCAGGCACGGCAGGCGTCGATACCGCCATCCAGGAAGACGGCGCCAATCAATGCCTCGAGTGCGTTGGCGAGGATCGAGTCGCGCCGCCAGCCGCCGCTCTTCAGTTCGCCCTCGCCGAGCACGAGATGTTCCCCAAGCGCGAGCTCACGGGCGATCGCCGCGAGCGTCTCGCGGTTGACCAGCGTTGCGCGGGTCCGTGTGAGCTGGCCTTCGTCGGCGCGCGGATAGGTGTCGTAGAGATACTCCGCGATCAGCATGCCGAGCAAGGCGTCGCCGAGAAACTCCAGCCGCTCGTTGTGGTTGGCATGTGCGCTGCGGTGGGTGAGTGCCTGGCGACAGAGCTGGTCGTCGCGGAAGCGGTAACCGAGCTGGCGGGTGAGCGTCTCCACGACGGGCGCGACGGCGCGACTCAGTCGGTGGTGCCGACGCCGAGCTGCACCGTCTTGTCGTAGTTCATGATGACGTCGAGATTGGAGAAGAACGGTGCGCGGATCTCGTAGGCGAGCCGCACGAACTTGCCCTTCTCGCCCTTGCGTCGCTCGACCTCGAGCATCTTGGGCAGCTTGCGGCCGTCGATGGAGTCGGCATCCTGCACGTCGAACTGGCGCTGCAACGCACTGGCGATCGCGGCGCGGCCCATGCGCTCGCCTTCGGGCAGCGTGGTCAGTGACTCCATGGCCATGTCGACCTTGAGCTTCTCGTTGTACAGCGGCCACAGTTTCATCGCGACCACGGCAGCGCCGCCGATGACGATACAGGCGGCGATCAGGCCGGTGAGGGTCACGCCGGTTTGCTTGCGCCTGGGATTCATAGCTGCCTCCTAGTCGATGTTCGTTGCCAGCCTGGTCGATGATCAGGCCTGTTGCCAGGTACGTCGCCCGGCCGTTGGGGCGGGCGGCCGCGCGCAGGGCACGCCGGCGGCCCGGGAATGGTACGGAGATCGCCGCCGCGACACCACTGTGCCGCATCCCACCGGGACGCCCCATCGAGGCAGGCGACGTGCTCAATCGATCGACTCGCCCATGCGCCCGAAGTTGGGTCCGCCGTCCCAGCTGAACCAGATGAAGAACGCCTTGCCGACCAGGTTTTCGTCCGGTACGAAACCCCAGAAGCGCGAGTCGCGGCTGTTGTCGCGGTTGTCACCGAGCACGAAGTAGTGGCCCGCCGGCACGTCGAAGGCGCCATTCAGCGAGCGTGCGCCGGGGGTGAGAAGAATCTCGTGGGTGACGCCTCCGAGGGTCTCGTCGAAGATCTGCGCACCGGTATGCTGGACCGAGGCACCGGTGCCGACATAGGTGCCGGCTGCCTCGCGCGGCACTTCCTCGCCGTTGATGAACAGCCGCTTGTCGCGGTACTCGACGTGATCGCCGGGCAGGCCGACGACGCGCTTGATGAAGGGCGTGGCGGGGTCGAGCGGGTAACGGAACACCACCACGTCGCCGCGCTCGGGTGCGCCGAGCTCGATGATCTTCTCGTTCAGCACCGGCAGACGGATGCCGTAGGTGTACTTGTTGACCAGGATGAAGTCGCCGACCAGCAGCGTGGGAATCATCGAACCGGACGGAATGCGGAAAGGTTCGACGAGGAACGACCGCAGCAGCAGCACGACGAGGAAAATTGGGAAGAAAGACCGCGCGTAGTCGACCAGCATCGGCACCCGCTCGTCCGGCGGCAGTCCCTGCGCGGTCGCCGCCGCACGCCGGCGCGGTGCCAGCAGCCAGGCATCCATGCCCCAGATCAGCCCGCTCACGAGCACCAGCGCGGTCAGCACCGCGGCGAAGTCCCAGACCATCAGCTCTTCCCCGTCTTGAGCACGGCCATGAAGGCTTCCTGCGGAATCTCCACCGAACCGAACTGTTTCATGCGTTTCTTGCCCGCTTTCTGCTTTTCGAGCAGTTTGCGCTTACGCGTGATGTCACCCCCGTAGCACTTCGCGGTGACGTTCTTGCGCAGTGCCTTCACCGTCTCGCGGGCGATGACCTTCGAGCCGAGCGCAGCCTGGATGGCGATGTCGAACATCTGGCGCGGGATGATCTCGCGCATCTTCTCGGCCAGCTCGCGGCCGCGCCGCTGCGCCTGCTCGCGATGCACGATGTTGGACAGGGCGTCGATGCGTTCGCCGTTGATCATGATGTCCACGCGCACCATGTCGGCCGGCTGGTGGCGAATGAAGTTGTAGTCCATCGAGGCGTAGCCACGCGTCGCCGACTTGAGGCGGTCGAAGAAGTCGGTGACCATCTCGGCCATCGGCAGTTCGTAGCTGATGGCGACCTGGCGGCCGACGAAGTTCAGCTTGGTCTGCACGCCGCGCTTCTCGATGCACAGGCTCATCACGTTGCCGATATAGTCCTGCGGCACCAGCATGTCGATGGCGATGATCGGCTCGCGAATCTCCTCGATGGCACTGGGCTCCGGGAGTCGTGCCGGATTGTCGATCTCGAGCACCTCGCCGCCACGCAGCACGACCTCGTAGACCACCGTTGGCGCGGTGGTGATGAGGTCGATGTCATACTCGCGCTCGAGCCGCTCCTGGATGATCTCCATGTGCAGCATGCCGAGGAAACCACAGCGGAAACCGAAGCCGAGTGCCTCCGATGTCTCCGGCTCGTAGTGGAGTGCGGCGTCGTTCAGGCGCAGTTTGCCGAGCGCTTCGCGAAACTGCTCGTAGTCGCTCGAGTCGACCGGGTAGAGACCGGCGAAGACATTGGGCTTCGACTGCTGGAATCCCGGCAGTGCCCGTGCCGCGGGTCGCGCCGACTCGGTCACGGTATCGCCGACCGGGGCGCCATCGATGTCCTTGACCCCGGCCACGAGGTAGCCGACCTCGCCGGTCTGGATGTAATCACGCTTGAGCCGCTTGGGCGTGAAGATGCCGACCTGGTCGACGTCGAAATCGCGTCCGGTCGACATGATGCGGATGCGCTGACCCTTGCGCAGCTCACCGTCGAATACGCGCACGAGCGAAACCACGCCGAGGTAGTTGTCGAACCAGGAATCGATGATCAGCGCCTTGAGCGGCGCGTCGGGATCACCCTTGGGCGGCGGAATCCTGCTCACCAGCTGCTCGAGCAGGTCGCCGACACCGATGCCGGTCTTGGCGCTGACCCGCACCGCGTCCTGCGCGTCGATTCCGATGATGTCCTCGATCTCGGCCGCCACGCGCTCGGGCTCGGCGGCGGGCAGGTCTATCTTGTTCAGCACCGGGATCACTTCGAGCCCCTGGTCGACCGCGGTGTGGCAATTGGCGACCGACTGCGCTTCCACGCCCTGCGCGGCATCGACCACCAGCAGCGCGCCCTCGCAGGCGGCGAGGGAACGTGAGACCTCGTAGCTGAAGTCGACGTGACCGGGCGTGTCGATGAAATTGAGCTGGTAGGTCTCGCCGTCGGCGGCCTTGAACTCGAGGCTCACGCTCTGCGCCTTGATGGTGATGCCGCGCTCGCGCTCGATGTCCATCGAATCGAGCACCTGCGCGGCCATCTCACGGTCGCTGAGTCCCCCGCACATCTGGATGAAGCGGTCGGCGAGCGTCGACTTGCCGTGATCGATGTGCGCAATGATGGAAAAGTTGCGGAGCTTGTCCAGGGGGCGGTGCATGCAGGCGTCGGCTTCGGCAGCAGGTGCGGGGGGAGCGCGATTCTAGCGCAGCGGCGCACGGGCGGATATCGGGGACGCGCGGGGCCTGCTTGCCGCCGGGCGCGACCGCGAGTCCGTGTGTCCGTGGCCCGCGTGCGGGCAGACCCGACGGGCGGTGCCCAAGCCTGGTGCGCTCAGGCGGTCGCGGCCAGGGCGGCCAGCGCGCTGGCGTCGAAGTGCCCGGCGCAGAGCTCTTCGCCGTCGTCGGTGGCGAGGACCGGCACGCGCTCACCGTACCGGGTGGTGAGCGCGGGATCGTCGTCGACGTCGACGTAATCGACCAGGAGCGTGTAGCGACCGGCGTTCCACGCGTCGAGTTCCGCACGCAGTTCGGTGCACAACGGGCAGGTCTCGCGCGTGTACAGCGTCAACGCGAGCGACGGTCGCGGCAAGGCCTCGCTCATTCGGCAGGCGTTTTCAGGGCGAGGAACATCGGGCCACCCTGGCGCTGCACCAGCACGGGCACGGTGCGCCCTGGCGCGAGCGCAGCGACCAGCTCGCGGAAGTGCTTGGCGTCCTTCACCTTGGTGCTGTCGAATTCCAGGATGACGTCGCCGACGCGCAGACCGGCCTGGCGGGCCGGACCGTCGTCCATGTCCTCGATGAGCGCGCCACCCTTGTCCACCTCGAGGCGCTCGCGCGCGGCTTCGTCGAGGTTGGTCACGGCGAGACCGAGCCGGGTATCGACGCGCGACTTGCCGCTGCCCTCGCCGCCGCTTGCAACCTCCGCTCCGTCCTCTTCCGGCAGCGCACCGATCTCGACGGACAGGGTGCGCGACTTGCCGGCACGCACCACCTCGACCGGGATCGCCTGGCCGACCCGCGTTGCGCCGACCATGGGTGGCAGGTCGGAGGACTGGTCGACCGGCTTGCCATTGAATCGCACGATGACGTCACCGGTCTCGAGGCCGCCGGTGCCGGCCGGGCTGCCGTCGAGCACCTTGGAGACCAGCGCACCGCGCGGCTTGTCCATGCCGAACGACTCCGCGAGTTCGGACGTGACGTCCTGGATCAGGACGCCGAGCCAGCCGCGCGTGACGCTGCCCTTGTCGCGCAGCTGCTGGTAGACATCCATCACCACGTGAATCGGAATCGCAAACGAAACGCCCATGAAGCCGCCGGTACGGCTGTAGATCTGCGAGTTGACGCCGACCACCTTGCCGTCGAGGTTGAACAGCGGACCGCCCGAGTTGCCCGGGTTGATGGCGACGTCGGTCTGGATGAACGGCACGTAGTTCTCGTTCGGCAGGCTGCGCCCCTTGGCGCTGACGATGCCGGCCGTGACGGAGTAATCGAACCCGAACGGCGAGCCGATGGCGAGCACCCATTCGCCCACGTCGAGTGTCTCGGAGTTGCCCAGCGCCACCGCCGGCAGGCGCGCTTCGGTCGTGATCTTGAGTACCGCGATGTCACTGCGCGGGTCGGAACCGATCACCTCGGCGACGTGCTCGCTGCGATCGGACATGCGTACGACCACTTCGTCGGCATCGCGGATGACATGGTAATTGGTGATGACGTAACCGTCCTCGGAGATGATGAAGCCGGAGCCCAGCGACGAGCGCGGATCGATTCCGCCCGGGGCACCCGGGCCCTCATCACCGAAGAAGCGCCGAAAGAATTCGGACAGCGGACCATCTTCGGGCATGTCGGGGATGGAGAAACCGGGAGGCATGCGCCCCTCGCCGCGGTCCGGTTTGACCGTCGAGCTGATGTTGACCACCGCGGGGCTGTTGCGTCGCGCCAGTTCGGTGAAATCGGGCAGGCTGGTGATGGGCGCGTCGGCGGCGGCAAGCGGGCCCGCGAGCAGGGTCGCCAGGAAGGCGGTGACGAGCAGGGATCGGAGCATGGCGTTGGTGTCCTGGTTCCGTTGCGGTGGGCCCCCGGGGCGGCGGCGCCGCGCGGGCCGGGGTCGGATCGCGCAGTTTACACGGCCGCGCGGCGTGTCGCAGGCCGCTTCGCGGCGGCGGCGCATTATTCGATGCGCGTCACCGAAGTGGCGATCTGGCGCACCGTCGGCAGTGGCAGTTCACCGACGACCGTGATCTGGTGTTCGTCCTCGACCCGGCTGAAGGCGTTGACCGCGCCCCGCGCGGAGTAGCCCTGCAGCGGTGTTTCGCCTTGCATGAGGCGCTCGACGAATACGGAAACCATGGCGAGGCCGTCGGAGTAGACCAGGTGATCGACCGGGGCGTGACTGGTCGCCATGTGCTGGGTGTCGCTCTCGCGCATCTCGAAGCCGTCCGGCATCCACTGGACTTGCCAGCTCACCGTGCCGGAGGCCGACGCGGCGTCGTCCGGGTCCTGGAGGTCGGTGCGCCAGGTGAAGCCGCTGCCGGCAATCTCCGGCCGCAGCAGGGCCGGGTCGATGGCATCGCGTTGCGCGATGTGGGTGAACTGCACCTGTTCGAGCACGCGACCGCCGCGGGCCAGGATGACCGATTTCAGCAGCAGCTTCGATTCGGCGTCGATCCACAGGCGGTAGCCGTAGCGATCTTCGCGGTGCGGCACGATGGCGACGACGGCAGCATGCCTGCCCGCGACGCGATCGTTCCCCTCGAGTACGAAGTGATAGCTGTCGTGGAGGCTGTCGATGGGGGCTGAGAAGCCGATGCCGATGAGGTCGCGCGGTGCATTCTTCTCGACCATCGCGGCCTGGTCGTCGGCGAACAGGCAGGTTACCAGTGTGCCGTCACGGATGACCTCGCGCGCCGGCCCCGATAGCGAGATCAGGCGCTCCTGTTCCACTTCGCCGTCGTAGCGATGAACCAGGCGCATGGCATCGAGCTGGGCACCACGCTGGTAGACGAACACGCCCTCGTAATTGCTGTGCCGGGTGGCATCGTACATATCCTCGAGCCAGCGCTGTGCAGGCTCGGCGCGAGCCGCCGACACATGTGCGAGCAGCCCCACGAGCGCCAGCGCGAAGCGCCGGCGGGCGTGGCCACGCGGCGAGTCGGGTCGGCAGCGGGCCGCGTTCAAGAGCTAGGGCGCCTCGAAGCCGACGATGCGCACGTAGGGGTGCACGCCCGGCACGCCGAGCCGCGACCGCTGCTCGTTGAAATTGACCAGGTAGCCGTTGAGGCGCTCGTCGTGCGCGCCGAGCGGGGTCAGCGCGCCGGGCTGGTCGTCGGCGACCGTACCCGTCGCCGGCGCAGCGAGCGCCGCGGTACCGGCTGTTCTGAGACTGTCGCCGAGGCCGCCATCGAGGGTCCCCGGAGGCGTGCCGGTCACGCCGCCAGCGGCGCTGCTGCTGTCCGCGTTCCCGCCTTGCGCGAGCGCGAGCGGCGCCTCCTCCTCGGCGACCTGCCCCCCGCCGATGGCGAGCACGACGGCCAGCGTTGCCACCGAGGCGGCGACAGCGAGGCCTCTCAGCGGCAGGCGACGCCGCGGCGGTGGCAGTGGCACGACCGCGGCGCGCGCGGGCTGCCCGGGCTGATCCGCGGCGCCGGCGCGCAACGTATCTCCGATGAGATGGTAGCGTGACCAGCTGCGTCGCGCGCCGCCATCGTCGGCAAGCGTATCGAGCAGCCGCGGGAGTTCGTCTTCGGCGATTTCGCCGTCGACGAGCGCGGAGAGGTCTTCTCGGTTCATGGGCGTCGGGTTCCGTCGGTCAATCGGTAATTGGGTGGGTCGGCCGGGTGCCGGGTCAGTTCTCCAGCAGCGGACGCAGGCGTTCGTCGATGGCCTCGCGCGCGCGGAAAATGCGCGAGCGCACGGTGCCAATCGGGCATTCCATCACCTGCGCGATCTCGTCGTAGCTCAATCCGTCCACCTCGCGCAGCGTGATCGCCTCCCGGAGGTCGTCGGGCAGGCGCCGCATCGCCTCGAGGATGGTCTCCCGGATCTCGTCGGTGAGCAGCAGGTGCTCGGGTGTCTCCAGCGACTTCTGCAACTCGTCGAGGCCGATCGGCTCGCCATCGGCGTTCTCGATGTCGACTTCGTTGGGCCGGCGCGACAGCGCCACGAGGTGGTTCTTCGCGGTATTGATCGCGATGCGGTAGATCCACGTGTAGAAAGCGCTGTCACCGCGGAAGTTGGGCAGCGCCCGGTAGGCCTTGAGAAAGGTCTCCTGGGTCACGTCCAGCGCTTCGCTGGGTTCGCGAACGTAACGGGATACCAGTTTCACGATGCGGTGCTGATACTTGAGGACCAGTAAATCGAACGCCTTGCGGTCGCCATCCTGCACGCGCCGGACGAGCTCGGTGTCGGTGATGTTGTCGCCCATGACAGTACTATCCCTGTATCATGGCGACGTCGCCCTGACAGGCGGTTTCGAGGTAGACCATCGGGCTTGGCTTGAGTTCAGGGCAGGTGACGGCTCGGGACGCGGGCGGATTATAACAACCAGGATCGCGGCTGCGGGGGACCGCCCCGCCGGTGCCGCCCGGCCCCGGCCATGCAGCTCCCCTACCCTAGGCAATGAGTGCAATCGAAACCTGTGACGTCATGATCGTCGGCAGCGGCGCGTCCGGCCTCAGCCTCGCGCTGGCACTGGCGGGCGACCTGCGCGTGGTCGTGCTCAGCAAGGCGACGCTGACCGAGAGCGCGACCTGGTATGCCCAGGGCGGGGTATCGGCCGTGATGGACCACGCCGATTCCATCGAATCCCACATCGAGGACACCCTCGCCGCCGGCGCCGGCCTGTGTCGCGCCGACGTCGTCGAGTACATCGTGCGCCACGGTCGGGCGCGTATCGAGTGGCTGATCGAGCAGGGCGTCCCGTTCGATACGCGCACGTCGCGCTCCGGGGTGGTCGAGTTCCATCTCACCCGCGAGGGCGGGCACAGCCATCGCCGGGTGGTCCATTCTGCCGACGCCACCGGGCGTGCCATCGAGCAGACCCTCGTGGAGCGCGTGCGTGAGCACCCCAACATCACCGTGCTCGAGCACCACATGGCGCTCGACCTGGTCACCACCGGCAAACTCGGTCGCACGCCGGATCGCTGCGTCGGCGCCTACGTGTTCGATGTCGAAGCACGCCGGGTCGCTGCCATCGCCACCCGCGCGGCGGTCCTCGCGACCGGCGGCGCCGGCAAGGTCTACCTCTACACGAGCAATCCGGACGTCGCCACCGGCGACGGCATCGCGATGGCCTGGCGTGCCGGCTGCGCCATCGCGAACATGGAATTCGTGCAGTTCCATCCGACCTGCCTGTACCACCCGCAGGCCAAGACGCTGCTGCTGACCGAGGCCCTGCGCGGCGAAGGTGGCCGCCTCGTGCTGCCGAGCGGCGAGCGCTTCATGGACCAGTTCGATGCGCGCGGCGAACTCGCGCCGCGAGACGTCGTCGCCCGCGCCATCGATCACGAGATGAAGCGCTACGGGCTCGACTGCGTCTACCTCGACATCACGCACAAGCCGCGCGACTTCATCGTCGAGCACTTCCCCAACGCCTACGCGCAGTGCCTGCAGTACGGTATCGACATCACGCGCGACCCGATCCCGGTGGTGCCGGCCGCGCATTATCTCTGCGGCGGCATCGTGACCGACATCCAGGGCTGCACCACGCTGCCCGGGCTCTATGCCATCGGCGAAGCGGCCTGCACCGGCCTGCACGGCGCCAACCGCATGGCCAGCAACTCGCTGCTCGAGTGCCTGGTCATGGCCGATGCCTGCGCGGCATCGATTCGCAGCCGGCTGGAGAGCCTGCCGCTGGTCGCCGACATTCCCTCGTGGGACGAATCGCTGGTTACCGACGCCGACGAGGAGGTCGTGGTGTCGCACAATTGGGACGAGTTGCGCCGGCTGATGTGGGACTACGTGGGCATCGTGCGCACGACCAAGCGGCTCGAGCGCGCGCGGCGCCGGGTCGAGCTGCTGCGCGCGGAGATCAGCGAGTTCTATAGCAATTTCCGCGTCTCCGGCGATCTCATCGAGCTGCGCAACCTGATCCAGGTCGCCGAACTGATCATCCGCTCGGCGAAGAAGCGCCGCGAGAGCCGCGGGCTGCACTACATCCTCGATTATCCCGCACTGGACGACGCCAACTACCGTCGCGACACCATCGTCCGACCGGGTGATTTCGGCTAGCCTGCCGGCGGGCCGGGCCGCGCACGCGGCCACCACGTGTGGCCGCGTGGGAGACGAACGGCCGGCCATCAGCGACGACACGGAACCATGCCCATGAGTGACTCTGACGAACGGCCGCTGGCCGGCCGCCGCATTTTCGTTACCGGCGCGAGCCGTGGCTTCGGCCAGGCTGTCGCCCGCGCGTGTGGGCGAGCCGGTGCCACGGTGCTTGCCGCGGCGCGCAACGTGCGCGCGCTCGAGACACTTGCCGACGAGCTCGTCGGCGAGGGTTGTCCCGAGCCGCTCCTGGTGCCGATCAACCTGCAGGCGGCCGGTGTGGAGGATTACGCACTCGTCGCCGATCACGTCGCCGAGCGGCTCGGTGCGCTCGATGGCCTGGTGCTCGCCGCTGCCATGCTCGGCGACCTCACCCCCCTGTCCCATTACGACACCGTCACCTGGGCCCGCGTTTTCCAGGTGAACCTGCATGCCAACCTGCTGCTGGCGCAGGCGCTGCGCCCGGCGCTGCGCGCCTCCGGCCATGGCCGGGTGGTGTTCGTGCTCGCTGACGAAGCCTACGAGGCGCGGCCCAATTGGGGCGCCTACGCGGTATCGAAGTTCGCCCTGCGCGGCCTGTTCGAGCTATGGGCGAACGAGAGCGCCGCCGATGACGCCCTGCGCGTCAATGCAATCGTGCCGCCGCCGATGCGAACACGCCTGCGCATGGATGCCTTCCCGGCCATCGACGCGGCGGCTTTGCCGACCCCCGACATCGCCGTTGCCGCCTGCTGCGCGCTGCTTGGCGACGCCGCGCCGCGCGGTGAGGTCGTCCGCGTGGCCGCCAGCGGGTCTCCCGCCTGACCGCCGCTTGCCGCCTGACGGCAGGATTTGCCGCCATTGCCGCCAACGTGGCAGATTACCGACGGTGTGAACCCGTTCACGCTGTCGGATATCTGACGCGGCGACCAGAGAAGGTGCCCGCGCACACCGCGGCGGGACCTGCCGAGCGTCGACAAGGCAATGGATGAAGTGAGAAAAAACAAGGACATGGATGACGTCCCCGCGCTCTCGGGCGACGTCCTCGATGATGCCTTGGCACGCTTTTCGCAAGCCGACGATGCGCAACGACACGAGGCAGGCGGTACGCACACGATGAGCACACCGATGAAACAGATCTCGGAATCGACGCCGTGGCAGGGAAGCGACTTCAACCGTGATTTCCTGCCGTTCTCCGCAGAGGCGGAGGACACACGACACCTGGTATCCGATTCCACCAAGCTCCGCATCGCGACCGCGCTGCAGTCGAGCCTGCACGTGCGCGACATCGTACGCGGCTTCGCGCGCGAGGCGCGCCGCATCGTGCGCGGCATCGTGGTGCGCTACCACCACAACGGTCAGCGCCTCACCGTCGAGGACGGTGCCGGCGAGATGAACCGCTACAGCTACGAGCTCAACCTGATCGGCAAGTACCTCGGCGAAGTGACCTTCTCGCGCCACCAGCCGCTGTCCGAGAACGAGCTCGCGACGCTCGAAGTATTGCTGTGTACGCTCATCTATCCGCTGCGCAACGCGTTGCAGTACGAAAGTGCCCTGCGCATCGCGCTCAAGGACCCGCTTACCGGGGTCAGCAACCGCGCGAGCATGGGCGCGCATCTCTCGCACCACATGTCGCTCGCGCAACGCCAGCACACACCGTTGTCCCTGCTGGTCATCGATATCGACCACTTCAAGTCGATCAACGACCGCTACGGCCACATCGTCGGCGACGTCGTACTGACCCAGGTCGCCCAGCGCATCGTCGGCTGCACGCGCACCAGCGACGGCGTGTTCCGCTACGGTGGTGAAGAATTCGTGGTGGTGCTGCCGAGCACCGATTCGGCCGGCGCCGAGCTGCTCGCCGAACGCATCCGCACCAGCATCGAGAACCTGAGTTTCGAGGCGCTGCCGGCGCAGACCCGCGTCACCGCGAGCATCGGCGTCGCCCACTACGGGGCAGGCGAAACGGAGACCGACTTTCTGCAGCGCGCCGACGAAGTCATGCTCTCGGCCAAGCGCAGCGGGCGTAACCGGGTGATGGTGGCCGGACAGCTCCCTGCCGGCCGCTGATCGGCGGTGCCAGGCGCGCGTGGCGCGCCGACTCCAGGTTACTGTCATTCGTCCCCGTCTTCTGCCACCCAGCGGCTGATCAGGGAGGGATCGTTCAGCACGGCGTTCAGCGCCGCTTCGTCCAGCACCGGCACGCCGAGCGACTCGGCCTTGGCGAGCTTGCTGCCGGCATCCGCGCCGGCGACCAGGAAATCGGTTTTCTTCGACACCGCGCCCGTGACCTTGGCGCCGAGGCGCTGCAGCTCGCGCTTGACCTCGTCGCGCGGCCGCGACAGAGCCCCGGTCAGCACGCAATTGAGGCCGGCCAGCCCGCCCGCCTCCGGCGCTGACGGAGGCGTCTCTTCCGGCCAGCTGACCCCGAGCTCGACGAGTTGACGGACCAGCGCGCGGTTGTTGTCGTCGGCGAACCAGTCATGGATGCTCGCTGCGACCACCGGCCCGATGTCCTCGACCCGCTCGAGTCCGTCGGCGTCCGCGGCCATGATGGCCTCGAGCGTGCCAAACGCGCGCGCGAGGTTGCCGGCGGTCGCCTCGCCCACCTCGGGAATGCCGAGGGCATGGATGAAGCGGGCGAGCGTGGTGTCCCGTGCGCGGTCGATGGCGGCGACGAGATTGGCCGCCGATTTCTCGCCCATGCGCTCGAGGCCGGCCACGGTTTCGGCCTCGAGCGCGAAGAGGTCGGCAGGTGTGCTGACGAGGTCGGCGTCGAACAGCTGCTCGACAATCTTCGCGCCCAGTCCTTCGATATCGAGCGCGCGCCGCGAGGCGAAGTGGATCAGCTCCTGGATGCGCCGGGCGCGATCCTGCCCGGGCACGGCAGTCGGCATCTCGTAGGGTTTGCTGTCGGCCGGGCGGCGCTCCGGCACCACCCGCACGACTTCCGGGATGACGTCGCCGGCGCGGCGCACCACCACGGTATCGCCGACGCGCACGTCCTTGCGGCGGATCTCATCGGCATTGTGCAAGGTCGCATTCGTCACGGTGACGCCACCGACCTGCACCGGGTCGAGGCGCGCCACCGGCGTCAGCGCGCCGGTACGCCCGACCTGCACCTCGATGGCGAGCACGCGCGTGGTGCGCTCGTCGGGGGGGAACTTCCAGGCCACGGCCCAGCGCGGCGCGCGCGCCACGTGGCCGAGGCGGTCCTGGTCACGCACCGCGTTGACCTTGTACACGATGCCGTCGATCTCGTAGGGCAAAGCCGCGCGTCGCGCGGCCAGCTCGTGGTAGTAGTCGCGGCAGGCATCCGCGCCACTGAGCACACGCGATTCGGGTGACACCCGCAGGCCGAGTTCACGCAACCATGCCAGCGTGGCGGACTGGCTCGGCGGCCGCGCGGCGCCGTCGACTTCGCCGAGGCCATAACAGTACATCGTCAGCGGGCGGCTCGCGGTGACTCTCGGATCGAGTTGACGCAGGCTGCCGGCGGCGGCGTTGCGCGGATTCGCAAAGGTCTTCTGCCCCTGCTCCGCCTGGCGTGCGTTGAGTGCGGCGAAACCGGCCTTCTCCATGAAGACTTCCCCACGCACTTCGAGCATGGCGGGTGCATCGGCGCGCAGGCGCAGCGGCACCGCGCGGATGGTCCGCACGTTGGCCGTCACATCCTCGCCCTGGCTGCCATCGCCCCGCGTCGCTGCGCGTACCAGCTCGCCCTCCTCGTAGCGCAGGCTGATGGCAAGTCCATCGAGCTTGGGTTCGACCGCGAATTCGAGATCCGCGCGCTCGAGTTCGCCGGCGATGCGTGCGTAGAACTCGCCGAAGCCATCGACGTCGAACACGTTGCCGAGCGACAGCATCGGTACCGTGTGCGTGACCGTGGCGAACTGTGCGGCCGGGGCGGCGCCGACGCGCTGGGTCGGCGATTCCGGCGTGACGAGTGCCGGGTGGGCCGCTTCCAGGGCCTCGAGTTCGCGCATCAGCGCGTCGAACTCGGCATCGTCGATGCTCGGATCGTCGAGGACGTAGTAGCGGTAATTGTGCTGCTCGATGGCCTCGCGCAGTTCGGCGGCGCGTCGCGTCGCCGCTTCAGGCGCCGGCATGGCCGTAGCGGGCGGCACGGCGCCGCAGCGCGGCGATGGCATGGGCATCGAGCGGGTGCTGCGGGGTGCCGAACAACTCACCACCGGTCAGCTCGGCGAGCCGCTGTGCCGCGCCGAGCAGCAGTTCGAAAGCCACCGGGCCATCGAGCGGTGCCGGTAGCGGCAGGAACAGCACCACACCCGCGGTGCGGAACGCTTCGATACGATTGAGATCGAACGTGCCGGGCTCGAACATGTTGGCGGCGCTGAACACCGGCTGGTCGCTCTTCAGCTCGCCAGCGCCGTAGTGATGGAAGATCGACATGTCGCCGTAACGCATGCCGACCGCGTTCAGCGCGCGCACCAGCTCCGGGCCGCCGAAGGGACGCTGCTCGCGCGCGCGCACGTAGAGTTTGATGAGTCCGTCGTCGGGGCCGTCATCGACCGGCTGCGGCGGAGGCGTCGCGGCGCGGCGGGTGCGGCGGCGCGGCGCCGGTTCGGGATCGGGCGCGTCGGCACCGAACAGGTCGAGCTGGCTGCTGCTGCGGCGCGCGTTGTCGGACTCGTCGTCGTCGAGGGCGTCGTTGCGCACGCGCGGCAGGTCGTCGAGCACTTCGTGCTCGGGTGGCAGCACCAGGTCGGGCGGCACCACCATGCTCGCCGCGGGGGCGGCGGTCGACGGCGCCGCGGCGAGCTGCGGGCCGTCGTCGATCTCGAGGTGGACGTCGGAGATGCGATGGCGCTCGCGCTCCAGCTCGGGCGCCTCGTCGTAATCGTCATCATCGTCGGCGTGACTGAGGACGAGCTCGGGCATGTCGCGGCGTCCGAGCCGGCGCTCGAGACCGGCGTGCGAATCGCGGCGCTTGCGCAGCATGGTGAAAAAGTACACGGCGACCACGATGGCGACGCCGATGACGATAAGCAGCAGGCGCAGCGACATCGCGGTCGGCCGGCGTTCAGGCGGTTGCGGCCAGTTCGACCGCCTGCTCCATGTTGACCGACACCAGCCGCGAAACCCCGGGCTCGTGCATGGTCACGCCGATGAGCTGCTCGGCGATCTCCATGGTGATCTTGTTGTGCGTGATGAACACGAACTGCACCGTCTGTGCCATCGACGTGAGCATGTTGGTCAGGCGCACCACGTTGGCATCGTCGAGGGGCGCATCGACCTCGTCGAGCAGGCAGAACGGCGCGGGGTTGAGCTCGAAGATCGAGAACACGAAGGACAGCGCGGTGAGAGCCTTCTCGCCACCGGACAACAGGTGGATGGTGCTGTTGCGTTTGCCCGGCGGACGTGCCATCACCGTCACGCCCGTCTCGAGGAGGTCGTCGCCGGTCATCTCGAGGTAGGCATGGCCGCCGCCGAACAGCACCGGGAACATCGCCTGCAGGCCGTTGTTGACCTTGTCGAACGTCTCCTTGAAGCGCGTACGCGTTTCGCGATCGATCTTGCGAATCGCTTCCTGCAGGGTGTTCAGCGCCTCGGTCAGATCGTCGTGCTGACTGTCGAGGTAGGTCTTGCGTTCCGACAGCTGGTTGAATTCGTCGATCGCAGCGAGGTTGATCGGGCCGAGCCGTGCGATGCGTTCGCCGAGCTTGGTGAGCTGCGCTTCCAGCGCCTCTTCGGAGTCTTCGTCGGTGAGTGCCGTGCGGGTCTGTTCGAAGTCCTCACCGGTGCTCTCGAAGCGGTTGCGCAGCTCCTGCAGTCGCACTTCGAGTGCGCGCTCGTCGAGACGCACCTGCTCGAGCCGCTTCTGCGCTTCGGCGATCGCCTGTTCGGCAGCGCTGCGCCGTGTGTCCGCTTCGCGCAGGGACTCGTCGAGACCCGTGAGCTCGCTTCGCGCGCTGGCCAGCGCGCTCTCTGCTTCGAGCTTGCGTGCCAGCGCCTGCTCGAGCTCACCGCGCATGCGGTCGCGTGGTTCGACGAGCGCCGTCATCGTTGCGGCAAATTCGTCGCGCCGCTGTTCGAGCTGGGCGAAGGCGGCGGCATTGCGCGCCATCGTGTCGTTGAGCGTCTGGCGACGCGTGCCCAGGCTCTGCAGGCGCAGTTCCAGTGCATGCGCCGCTTCGCGCAGCTCGCGCCAGGCGTTGCGCGATCGATCGACCTCGCCCTGGATGTCGTTGCGTGCAGCGCTCAGTGCCTCGCGGCGCTCGGCATGCCCGGTGAGCGCCGCCGTGGCGTTTTCCTGCTCGCCGCGCACGCGCGCGATGTGCGCCTCGTTCTCGGCGTTGACGCGCGCGAGACGTTCGAGTTCGGCGAGGATGTCGGCAGCGCGAGCCTGGCGACGGTCGTGCTCGGCACTCAGTCGTGACAGCTCGGCTCGGCGGCCATCGGTTTCGCGCGCATGGCGCTCGAGGGTCACACCGAGGTCGTGCTCTTCCTGCTCCATGGCCTTGAGGCGGGCCTGTGCCGTCTCCACCTGGGTGCGCAGGTTGGCGGTGTCGGCCTCGTGCTTGTCGAGTTCGGCCGAGAGCCGCGCGAGCTCACGCTCGCGTGCGAGGATGTTCTCGGTCGCATCGTTCTTCCCCGGCAGTTCGACCCAGTTGCGTCCGAGCAGCGTGCCGTCGCGCAGTGCCACGATGGCGTGAGCCGGCAGTCGTGCCAGCAGCGCGCGGGCGCCCGCAGCATCCTCGGCGGCGTAGATGTCGTGCAACAGCGGACGCAGATCGATACGACCGCGCACCCGCGCGGCGAGCAGTGCGGCGTCGTCCGGCGTCGCCAGCGTGGTGCCATCTGCGACGCTGTCGATGACAGTGACGGCGGACGACGTCAGCGTGTCACGGTTGGCCGCCAGGACGCGCTCGACCAGGCCCGGGCCGCTCAACGCGCCGAGCGGAATGCGCAGGGCGGCTTCCAGGGCCTGTTCCCAGCCGGGCTCGGTGTCGATGAATTCCGGCAGTCGCGCAACGTCGCCGATGCCCTGCTCGCCCAGCCAGCGTTCGATGGCCGCGTGGTCGTCGCCATAGGCGGCTTCCTGCAAGGCGCGCAGCGAAGCCTGCCGCCCGCGCAGTTCCTCGAGACGAATCTGCTGCTCGTGCAAGGCTGCGCCGAGCGCCTGCGCGGCGCCGCGGCTCTGCTGCAGGTTGGCGCGCAGCGCACTGCGCCGGTTGCCGAGTTCACTGCGTGTCTGCTCGCTGGCGGCGAGCGCGTCGGTCAGTTCGGCGATGCGCACGGCGAGCTCGCTGGTGTCGTTGCGCGCCACCTCGGCGTCGAGCGTGCCGCGGCGCTTGTCGTTCTCGGCGACGCCCGCGAGCAGGTGCTCGAGGCGGATGCGCGCGGCATTCTCGGCCTGCGCGAGATTGTTGTGCTCGCGATTGAAGGCATCCCAGTCGTGTTGCCATTGCTCGCGCCGGCTCTCGGCTTCCTTGAGCCGCTCGGCGGCGGCCTGCTCTTCGCTGCGCGCAGTGGCGAGCTTCGGCTCGGTGCTCGCGAGCTCGGCGGTGACCTGCTCGAGCTGCGCGCGATCGCTGTCCATCACGCGCTGCAGTTCAGCCAGCGTGGCGACGGCATCGTCGTGATCGCGACGCAGGCCCTGCTCGCGCTCGTCGGCATGCTGGATGGCCTGCTCGAGGCGCGAGATCTCACCGGCCTGTGCATAGTAAGCCTGCTGTACGCGGTTGAAGGTCTCGCTGGCCTCCGCCTGTGCCTCGCGGCAGCCGGCCTGCTCGGCTTCGATCTCGCGCAGGCCCGCAACGGCGGCCTCGAGTTCGTTGGCGCGTTGCTCGGCCAGCGCGTGGCATTGCTCGCGCTCCTGCGCGATGGCGCTCCAGCGCGCCGCGAGCAGGCTCGCCTGCAGGCGACGCTCGTCGGCCTTGAAGCCCTGGTAGCGCTCGGCCGCGCGCGCCTGGCGCTGCAGGTGGCCGAGCTGCTTGTCGAGTTCCTCGCGGATGTCGTCGAGGCGCTCGATGTTCTCCTCGGTGTGCCGCATGCGGTTCTCGGTTTCGCGGCGGCGCTCCTTGTACTTGGAAATACCGGCGGCCTCCTCGAGGAAACCGCGCAGTTCCTCCGGACGCGCCTCGATGACGCGCGAGATCATGCCCTGTTCGATTACCGAGTAACCGCGCGAGCCGAGCCCGGTGCCGAGAAAGACGTGGGTGATGTCCTTGCGCCGGCAGCGCGCGCCGTTGAGGAAATAGGACGACACGCCGTCACGGCTGATGGTGCGCTTGATCGAGATCTCGCCGAAGCCGGCGTACTGGCCGCCGAGGGTGCCGTCGGTGTTGTCGAACACGATTTCGACGGTGGCCTGGCCGACCGGCTTGCGCGTGTTCGAGCCATTGAAGATGACGTCGGCCATCGACTCGCCGCGCAGGTGCTTGGCAGAGCTTTCGCCCATGACCCAGATCAGCGCATCGATGATGTTCGACTTGCCGCAGCCGTTGGGGCCGACGACGCCGGTGAGGTTGCCGGGCAGCGAGAGCGTGGTGGGATCGACGAAGGATTTGAAGCCTGAGATCTTGAGTCGGGTGATGCGCATGGGCGCAAAGCATACCCCATCGCGATCCGCGCACACAACGCTCGCGCGAGATCCGCGGAGATCGCGTAACTTTATGTCCAAAAAGGAGAAATTCGCTGCGGCTCAGGCGCCGTTCGCGACTTCGACGCGGTCCCGGCGGAAGCCTCGATAGCCACTTGCTTATGGTACATTCGTGCGCCGCATCAAGCCGTGAGCCCCTGCATGACGACGACGCCGAGCCGGACCCTCGAGACCTTCGACAACCCGGCGCCCGCGCGCGACTACCGCGTGAGTATCCGCCTGCCCGAGTTCACCTGCCTGTGTCCGTTGACCGGGCAGCCCGATTTCGCCCACATGACGCTCGACTACGTGCCCGCGGCGAAATGCGTCGAGCTCAAGGCGCTCAAGCTCTATATCTGGTCGTGGCGCGACGAAGGCGCTTTCCACGAAGCCATCACCAACCGCATCCTCGACGACATCGTCGCCGCCTGCCAGCCGCGTGCAGCGCGCCTGACGGCTGCCTTCAACGTGCGCGGCGGCACTTACCCGACCATCATCGCCGAGCACCGCGCGGCGGACTGGACGCCGACGGCGGCGAGCCAATGGCCGCCGGCATGAACAGCCGGGGTGGCGGTGCGCTGACGGGCGCGCGCCATGTGCTGGCGGGCCTGCGCCTGCTGCGCGCCCCGGGCGTGCGTGGCTACGTGATCCTGCCGCTGCTCATCAACGTGGCGCTCTTCGCCGCCGCCCTGGTCGGACTCGGCCAGGCGCTCGACTACCTCATCGAGAGCTACCTCGCGAGCTGGCCCGAATGGCTGCAATCGATCATCTGGTTCCTGTTCGCGGTGCTCTCGGCGGTGATCGTGTTCTTCACGTTCAGCATCGTGGCCAACGTCGTCGCCAGCCCTTTCAATGGCCTGCTCGCGGAGGCCGTCGAGCGCCATCTGCGCCCCGAACTCGGCCCCATGCAATTCTCCTGGAAGGCCTTTGCGGCCGACGTCGCACGCACCGTCGTCGCCGAGTTGCGCAAGCTGCTCTACATTGCGCTGCGTGCACTGCCGCTGCTCGTGCTCAGCGTGATCCCCGGCGTGAACATCATTGCGCCGGCGCTGTGGTTGCTGTTCGGCGCCTGGATGTTCGGGCTCGATTACCTCGACTGCCCGCTCGGCAATCACGGCAAGGTGTTCCCGCGCGTGCTCGAGGAGATGCGCGCGCGCCGCGCGATGACGCTCGGCTTCGGCTTCACCATGACGCTGGTGACGGTCATCCCACTCCTCAACTTCGTCGCCGTGCCGCTCGGCGTGGCCGCCGCGACCAGCCTCTACTGCGCGCACATCGCGCAGGACTGAAGGGCGCCACCGAGCCGGGCACCGGAACGCCGATTTGTCCATGAGCATGGTCGGCCGCTTCGCGCCCTCGCCGACCGGGCCGCTGCACCAGGGCTCGGTGGTGGCGGCGGTGGCGAGCTGGCTCGATGCACGCGCCGGCGGCGGTCGCTGGCTGCTGCGCATCGATGATCTCGATCCACCGCGCGAGGTGGCCGGTGCCGCCAACCTCATCATCGAGACACTCCTTGCGCTCGGCCTCGAATGGGACGGCGAGATTGTCTACCAGAGCCGGCGCGACGCGGCCTACGCGGCTGCACTGGATGCACTGGAGGCGGCCGGATGGCTGTTTCCCTGTGCCTGCACGCGTGCCATGGTCGGACGCGGCCCCTACCCCGGTACCTGCCGCGCCGGCGTGCCGGCAGGGCGCCGCGCGCGCGCACTGCGTGTACGCGTGGACGCCGCGGCGATCGTGTTCGAAGACCGCGTGCAGGGGCGGCTGGAACACCGCCTCGCGGATACCTGCGGCGACTTCGTGGTGCGCCGCGCCGACGGGCTGATCGCCTATCACCTGGCAGTCGTCGTCGACGACGCGGCAGCCGGCATCAGCGATGTCGTCCGCGGCGTCGACCTGGTCGACTCCACTCCGCGCCAGATCCACTTGCAGCACCTGCTCGGCCTGCCGGTGCCGCGCTACGCCCACATCCCGGTCGTGTGCGACGCGCGCGGGGTCAAGCTCAGCAAGCAGAGCGGCGCGCCCGGCGTGCTGCCGGCGCAGGCGCCCGCGGCGCTGGCCGCAGCGCTGCGCTTCCTCGGGTTGCCGCCACCGGCGGAACTCGCCGGCGCGCCGGTCGCGACGCTGCTAGGGTGGGCGCTGCCGCGCTGGCCATCGTCCGACCTGCGCGCACTCGGGGCGCGCTCGGTGAGCGTTCGAAGTCGCGCGCCCTCGATCGAGTGACCAGGGCGAGGCGCGGCGAACGACACGGCATCGCGCGAGGCGTCGCGCGTTGCTCGAGCGCGGTGGATAGCGCCGCCCGGGGGCTATTCCCGGAGCCGCGCGGCAGGCACGGTGATGCCTGTGCAGGGGCTCAGGTGAGCGCCGCGCTGAACATCGCTTTCAGCTCGGCATAGTCGCGCGCGACCGGGATGGCCGGGTAGTCCCGCGTGACCTTCTCCGAGGGACAGAAGAACATCCCGGCATCGGCCTGCTCGAGCATGCTGATGTCGTTGTAGGAATCGCCCGTCGCCACCACCTGGTAATTCAGCGACTGGAACGCCTTGACCGCGTGACGCTTCGGATCCGGCTGGCGCATGTGGTAGCCGGCGATGCGATCGTCGGTATCGATGGCCAGGCGGTGACAGAGAATCACCGGCTTGCCGAGCTTGGCCACCAGCGGGCGCGCCAGTTCATGGAAGGTGTCGGAGATGATCGCGACCTGGAATTCGCTGCGCAGCCAGTCGAGGAAATCGCCGGCGCCGGGCAGCGGGTCGAGTCCGCTCGCCGCGTCCAGCAGCTGCTTGAAGCGCAGTCCATGCTTGTCCATGATGCCGAGACGATGCCCCATCAGCTCGTCGTAGTCGGGGATGTCGCGCGTGGTGACCTTGAGGTCGTCGATGCCGGTGCGCTCGGCGAGGCTGATCCAGATTTCCGGAACCAGCACGCCTTCGAAATCGATACAGGCTACTTTCATGCCGCGGGGTCCTGTGAGCAGAGCAAGGGTGAAATCGGGGGGGCGGAGTCTAGCAGACCTCGCCCGCACCGCGTACGCATGCCTGTTGCTGAGCGTCGTATGCGCCTCGGCGAACGGGGTTGCCGCGCAGGAGGTGCCCACGGTGCGCGCGCTGGCGTTGTTCAAGGGCAAGGCGATGCTCGAGATCGACGGTCGCCGCCGCATGCTGCGTGACGGCGAAACCAGCGCGGAAGGTGTGCGCCTGATCGCGAGCGACGCCGACGGTGCGCGCATCGAACTCGGCGGACGCGTGGTCGCCCTCGCGCTCGACGAGCGCATCGGCGGCGAGTTTGCCGCGGCGCCGGCACCGGTCGTGGTGCGCCTGCTGCCGGACGCCGACGGCCACTACTACGTCGATGGCCAGATCGAAGGCAACCCGGTCCGCTTCCTCGTCGATACCGGCGCCACCACCATTGCCGTCAACAAGCACACCGCGCGACGGATTGGTGTGCCCTACCGCGTGGATGGCCGCAAGGGCAGCGTGGAAACGGCCGCCGGGCCGGCGCCTGCCTATGGCGTGACCTTCGGCGAGGTCATGGTCCAGGCGATTCGCCTCACCGATGTCCCGGGCGTGGTGGTCGACGGCGATGCCCCGCGCGAACCGCTGCTCGGGCAGGCCGTGTTGAACCGGTTGGATATCAGTCGGACGGGGGTGGTCATGGAACTCCGCGCCCGCTGAGAAAATCGCCGCAGGCGTGGCTGCGCCGCCCGCTGGCGGCGTTGCGCGACGGCCTGCGCTGCTCACGTATTGTCCGATACGCTGCGCTGCTCGGCCGCCGCAGATATCCACAGGTGTCTGACCCTTTTGTGGATAGACCGCATTGACGCCCGGGCACCTGGCGGCGCCGGAGATATCCACAGGTGTCTGACCCTCGCGCCGCGGCTCAGCCGCGGCCGCGTTGCCACATGACCTCGCCGGCGCCCGAGTCACGGGCGACGATGCGTGCGCACACGAACAGGAGATCGGAGAGGCGGTTGAGGTACATCAGCGCGTGGGGGTTGACCGGGCTGTCTGCGGCGAGGCCGAGTACGCGACGTTCGGCGCGGCGGCAGACGGCGCGGCAGAGGTGCGCGATGGCGGCTGCGCGGCTGCCGCCCGGGAGCAGGAATTCCTTCAGGGGCGGCAGTTCTTCGTTGTAGCGGTCGATGCCCTGCTCGAGCTTGGTCACGGCGCCCGCGGTGATGAAGGCGCTGTCCGGGATGGACAGCTCGCCGCCGAGGTCGAAGAGGTCGTGCTGGATGTCGATGAGCAGCGCGTGCATGTCCTCGCGCAGGGTTTCGGTGAGCAGCAGGCCCAGGTTGCAGTTGAGTTCGTCGACTTCGCCGATCGCCTCCATGCGCGGCGCGTGCTTGTCGATGCGCGAGCCGTCGCCGAGGCCGGTGGTGCCGGCGTCGCCGGTTCGCGTATAGATCTTGGAGAGGCGGTGGCCCATGAGCGCGTCACCCGTGCATGTTGGGGGCGCCACTCTAATCAGGCCCCGCAGTGGCGGCAACCCGTGCCGACCTGTGGAAAAGCCCCGTCCCTGCTAAACTGCGCGCGCCCGCGACCTGCCCGGCCGGCGCCGCCAGGCGGACGACGGCGTTCTGCCGTCGCCCCGGCCATCGACGCCCGCTCCACGCACGCGGCCTCCCGACACCACCGGTCCGACCATCAGTGAGCAGCCCAGATCCCGAATCCGGTCGCGCCGTCGCCGCGCCACCCGTCGATGTTTCCGTGGTGGTGCCGTTCTTCGACGAGGAGGACAACGTCGAGGCACTGGTCGCCGAGATCGTCGCTGCAATGGGCTCGCGTGCCTACGAGATCGTCGCCGTCGACGACTGCAGCCGGGATGCGACGCTGGCACGGCTCGAGGCGCTCGCCACGCGCCTGCCGCAGCTGCACGTGGTGCGTCACGCGATCAATCGCGGGCAGAGCGCGGCGCTGTGCTCGGGCGCCGACGCCGCACGTGGAACGTGGCTGGCGACGCTCGATGGTGACGGCCAGAACGATCCGGCCGATATCCCGCGCCTGCTCGCATACGCAGGTGAGACCGCGTGCGCACCGGCCTTGTTGTGCGGTCACCGCCGGACGCGCCATGACGACTTCCTGCGCCGACTGTCGTCGAGGGTCGCCAACGGCGTACGGGCGCGCCTGCTCGGCGACGCCACACCCGATACCGGGTGCGGGCTCAAGCTGATGCGGCGTCAGGTCTTCCAGAGGCTGCCACGCTTCGATCACATGCATCGTTTCCTGCCGGCACTGGTGCTGCGTGAAGGTGGCGTGGTGGAGTCGGTGCCGGTGGCGCACCGGCCGCGGCTGCACGGCCGCTCCAAGTACGGCATGTGGAATCGCCTCGGGGTCGGTATCGTCGACCTCGCCGGGGTGATGTGGTTGCAACGGCGCGCATTTCGCGCATCGCTAGACATGGTTCGAGATCGAAATGATGACGACTGAGCAGATCTGGGTGGCGGTGGGGCTGTCGGGCCAGCTGCTGTTCTCCGCGCGCTGGCTGGTGCAATGGATTACGAGCGAGCGACGCCGCCGCAGCGTGATCCCGGTCGCCTTCTGGTACTTCAGCGTGGCCGGCAGCCTGACGCTGCTGGCGTACGCGCTGTACCGCATGGACCCGGTATTCATCCTCGGGCATGTCGCCAACAGCGTCATCTACGTGCGCAACCTGGTGCTGTTGATGCGCGAGAAGCGGGCCGAGCCGCTGGTCTGAACGGGCATGCGAGGCGTCCCGAGCCAGGCGACAGGTGGCGCGAACGAGCGCATCTGCGCCGCCCCGCCAGGGCCAGCGTCGCCGCCGGCGCGCTTGCCACGCCGGGCACCGCGGGCGGGACGGCACCGGTGATCCTGCCGCGCTATTTCCTGCGCGAGGCGCTCAAGCTGACGTTCGCGATCGTTGCCGGCCTGTTCGTGATCTATCTCAGCACACGTTTTGCGTCCTACCTCGGTGAGGCCGCCGAGGGCAAGGTCGCGCCGCAGCACATCACGCGCATCGTCATGCTCAAGATGCTGGTGTCGCTGAAGGAATTGATCCCGATGTCGCTGTTTCTCGGCGTCTTCGCCGCGGCCACGCGCCTGCAGCTCGGTTCCGAGTGGACCGCGATGCGCGCGGCGGGCATTGCCCACCAGCAGCTCCTGCGGCCGACGCTGGTGCTCGCCGGCGTCGCCGCGGTGATAGTCGCGCTGATCACGCTTCTCGTCGGACCACGCGCCGAACTCGAGTTGCAGGAACTGCGAGAGCAGACCGAGAACGAAGCGACCATTGCCGGGGTCAAGGCGGGCCGCTTCCGCGAGTTCAGTGGTGGCAGCCAGGTGTTCTACGCCGAAGATCTCTCACCCGATGAACGTTTCCTGGTCGATGCCTTCGTCCGTTCGGAGAAGCCCAGGCGCGACGACGTGCTGCGCTCGAGCCGCGCCTATATCGAGACCGACCCGCGTACCCGCGACCGCTTTGCCGTGTTCGACGACGGTACCAGCTGGTCGGGCAATGCCGGCCAGCTCGATTACGTGACAACCGACTTCGACCGCTATGCACTGCGTATCGAGAACCGCGAGCCGACCCGCTTCGGCGCCCACATCGCGTTCCTGCATACGGGCGAGCTGTTCCGGCACGACGGCGCGACCTATGCCATCGAGTTCCAATGGCGCCTGGCGTTGCCCCTGTGTACCTTGCTGGGGCCGCCACTGGCGCTGATGGTGGCAATGTCGAATCGGCGCGGGCAGTGGTACCTCGGGCTCATCGTGGCGATTTCGCTCTACTTCGCCTACACCAACCTGCTCGGCGTCGGCCGCGCGATGATGCGCAAGGAGGTCGTCCCTCCCACCCTCGGACTGTGGCCGGTGCACTTCGCCTGCGTCGCGGTCATCGGCACCCTGCTGGCCTGGCATCGGCGCCTGCTCGCGCGCCGGCGCGGCGTCCGCGGCGCACGCGCGGCGGGCTGAGCCGCCGGGCACGCCAGCGCCGGCGCCGCTTGGCGCGGTGCAACAAGCGGCGCCTAACGCGCTAAACTACGCGGTCGACCCGCCGAGAACCGAGACCATGCAATGCAAGCCCTCTTTCCTGCCACTGTTCGAGCCCACGATCGTGGTGCTCGACGGTGCCATGGGTACCGTGATCCAGAAGCACCAGCTCGAGGAGTCGCATTTCCGCGGTGAGCGCTTCGCCGGCCATGCGCGCGACCTCAAGGGCAACAACGACCTGCTCTGCCTGACCCAGCCCAAGTTGATCAAGGGCATCCACCGTTCCTTCCTCAACGTCGGCGCTGACGTCATCGAGACCAATACTTTCAACGCGACGCGCGTATCGCAGGCCGATTACGGGCTCGAGGCGCTGACCCACGAACTCAACCGCACGGCCGCACTGATTGCGCGCGAGGCAATCGAGGAGCACGTCGCCCACCACGGGGCGGATACGCCGAAGTTCGTCGCCGGGGTGCTCGGCCCGACCAACCGCACCGCCTCGGTATCGCCCGACGTCAACGACCCCGGTTTCCGCAACATCGATTTCGAGACGCTGCGCGCGGCCTACCAGGAGGCCTGCGACGGGCTCCTCGACGGCGGTGTCGACTTGCTGTTGATCGAAACCGTGTTCGATACCCTCAATGCCAAGGCGGCCATCTTCGCCGTGCGCCAGTGCCTCGAGGCGCGTGGTCTCGACCTGCCGCTGATGATCTCGGGCACCATCACCGACCGGAGTGGACGTACGCTGACCGGTCAGACGCCAGAGGCATTCTGGAACTCGGTGCGCCACGCCGAGCCGGTCTCGATAGGACTCAACTGTGCGCTCGGTGCGAAGGATCTCCGCCCGCACATCGAGGCGCTGTCGCGCGTCGCCGACGCCCACGTCAGCGTGCATCCGAACGCGGGCCTGCCCAACGCCTTCGGCGAGTACGACGAAAGCGCCGAGTACATGGCCGACATCATCGGGGATTTCGCCGCCAGCGGCCTGGTCAACATCGTCGGCGGCTGCTGCGGCACCACGCCGGAGCACATTCGTGCCATCGCCGAGGCGGTGTCCGGGCTGCCGCCACGGCGCGTGCCCGAGCTGGCACGCTATTGCCGTCTGAGTGGACTCGAAGCGCTCGATATCACGCCGGAGAAGGGCTTCATCAACGTCGGCGAGCGCACCAACGTGACCGGGTCGCCGCGTTTCGCACGTCTCATCAAGGACGGTGACCTGGAGACCGCGGTGGAGGTTGCGCGCCAGCAGGTCGAGAACGGTGCCCAGATCGTCGACGTCAACATGGACGAGGGCATGCTGGACTCGGTCGCGTTGATGCGGCGCTATCTCAACATCATTGCCTCCGATCCGGACATCGCCCGCGTGCCCGTCATGATCGACTCCTCCAACTGGGACGTCATCGAGGCCGGCCTGCGCTGCCTGCAGGGCAAGGGCGTGGTCAACTCGATCAGCCTCAAGGAAGGCGAGGCAAGATTCATCGAGCAGGCGCGGCTGGTTCGCGGATACGGTGCTGCGGTGGTGGTGATGGCCTTCGACGAGCGCGGCCAGGCCGATACCACCGAGCGGAAGTTCGCGATCTGCGAACGGTCCTACCGCATCCTGGTCGACGAAGTCGGATTCCCACCCGAGGACATCATCTTCGATCCCAATGTGCTCACGGTGGCCACCGGCATCCCGGAGCACAACGACTACGCGCGCGCATTCTTCGAGGCCACGGCGCGCATCAAGAAGCACCTCCCCCATGCGCTGGTCAGCGGCGGACTGAGCAACGTGTCCTTCTCGTTCCGCGGCAACAACCCGGTACGCGAGGCGATGCACTCGGCGTTCCTCTACCATGGCATCAAGCATGGCCTCGACATGGCCATCGTGAACGCCGGCCAGCTGGGCATCTATGAACAGATCGAGCCCGCCCTGCTGCGCCATATCGAGGACGTGCTGTTCAATCGCGACGAGGGCGCCACCGATCGCCTGATCGATTTCGCGCGCGGCGTGCAGGGCGAGGAGAAGGTCGTCGAGCGCGACCTCGCCTGGCGCGACGCCCCGGTCGAGCAGCGTCTCAGCCATGCGCTCGTGCGCGGGATTGCCGATTACGTGGTCGAGGATAGCGAGGAGGCGCGCCTCGCCTACCCTACCCCGCTCGGCGTGATCGAGGGGCCGCTGATGGACGGCATGGGTGTGGTCGGTGACCTGTTCGGTGCCGGCAAGATGTTCCTGCCGCAGGTGGTCAAGAGTGCCCGCGTGATGAAGAAGGCGGTGGCGCATCTCATCCCCTTCATCGAGGAGCAGAAGAAGGCCAGCGGTGACACGCGGGCGCAGGCGCGCGTGGTGCTGGCGACGGTCAAGGGCGACGTCCACGACATCGGCAAGAACATCGTCGGCGTGGTGCTCCAGTGCAACAACTTCGAGGTCATCGACCTCGGCGTGATGGTGCCCGGGAAGGACATCCTCGATACCGCCGAGCGCGAGGGTGCCGACCTGGTCGGCCTCAGCGGTCTCATCACGCCCTCGCTCGAGGAGATGGTCGCGGTCGCGCGCGACATGGAGCGACGCGGCATGGACGTGCCGCTGCTGATCGGCGGTGCGACGACTTCGCGCGCGCACACTGCAGTCAAGATCGCCCCCGCCTATCGCGGCCCGGTGATCCATGTAAAGGATGCCTCGCGCGCGGTCGGCGTTGCCACCAACCTGCTCAGCAGCGACATGAAGCCCGGCTTCGTGGCCAGGATCGCCGACGAATATGCTACCGTGCGCCAGCGCCATGCCGAGCGCCAGCAGGGCGCCAACCTGGTCTCCATCGCCGAGGCGCGGGCCAATCGCGCCGCGCTCGACTGGGCGGCCTACGAGGCCTGTGCGCCGCGTCGTCCGGGCATCCACGTGCTCGACGACTATCCGCTCGAGGAACTCGTCCCCTACATCGACTGGACGCCCTTCTTCGTCGCCTGGGAGCTCGCCGGGCGTTTCCCGCGCATTCTCGACGACGAGGTGGTCGGCGAGCAGGCGCGCCAGCTCTATGCCGACGCCCAGAAGATGTTGGCCGACATCGTGCACCACAAGCGTCTCAGCGCACGCGCGGTGTTCGGACTGTTCCCGGCCAATGCCCTCGACGGCGAGGATATCGCGGTCTACACGGATGAATCCCGCGCCGCGACGCTGACCGTGCTGCACAGTCTGCGCCAGCAGGCGCGCAAGCCGGAGGGGCAGCCCAACTTCGCCCTGGCCGATTTCCTCGCACCGGCGGCGAGCCGCGTCGAGGATCATCTCGGTGCCTTCGCCGTCACCGCCGGAATCGGGCTCGACGAGATGGTCGCCGCCTACGAGGCCGAGCACGACGACTATGCCTCGATCATGGCCAAGGCGCTGGCCGACCGCTTCGCCGAGGCTTTTGCCGAGCGGCTGCACGAGCTGGTGCGGCGCGACTACTGGGGCTACGCAGACAACGAGCGCCTCGACAACGACGCCCTCATCGCCGAGCGCTACCAGGGCATCCGTCCAGCGCCGGGCTACCCGGCCTGTCCCGACCACACCGAGAAGCGGCTGCTGTGGCAGCTGCTCGACGTCGAGCGCAATGCCGGCATCACGCTGACCGACAGCTATGCCATGTGGCCGGCAGCTTCCGTCTCCGGCTGGTATTTCGCGCATCCCGCCGCGCGCTACTTCGGGGTTGGAAAGATCGCCCGCGACCAGGTCGCCGACTACGCCGAACGCAAGGGCATGAGCCTGGCCGAAGCCGAGCGCTGGCTCGCACCCAACCTCAGCTACGAGCCCGAAGAATGAGCGCGCCGACCCTGTCCTTTCGTGGCCGCGCGTCCTGTGCCGAGCTGCGTGACGCGGATACTGCCCGCGAAGATGTGCTTGCCTGCGGCTGGGTGCGTACCAAGCGCGAAGCGAAGGATTTCGCCTTTCTCGAGCTGAACGACGGCAGCGCGCTCGGCAACCTGCAGGTCGTCATCGGCGCCGAGGCGGCCGGTTATGCGGCGCTCGGCGCGGTCGGCACCGGTACCGCGGTGGCAGTGCGCGGCGCACTGGTCGAATCTCCCGGCAAGGGCCAGCGCTGGGAGCTCAAGGCGAGCTCACTCGAGGTGATCGGGCACTGCGACGACGATTTCCCGCTGCAGAAGAAACGCCACACGGACGAGTTCCTGCGCTCCATCGCGCACCTGCGTGCACGCACCAACAAGTACGGCGCGCTCGCGCGTATCCGCTCGCGACTGTCCTTCGCCATCCATGATTTCTTCCAGGCGCGCGGCTTCCACTACATCCACACCCCGATCGTGACCGGGTCGGACTGCGAGGGTGCGGGCGAGATGTTCCGCGTCACCACGCTCGACCCTTACGCCGGTCGCAAGGCGAGTCCGGACGAGGATTTCTTCGGCAAGGAAGCCCACCTGACGGTATCCGGGCAGCTCTCGGTGGAGACCTACTGCCTGGCCCTCAGCAAGGTGTATACCTTCGGGCCGACCTTTCGCGCCGAGAACTCGAACACCGCACGGCACATGGCGGAATTCTGGATGATCGAGCCGGAGATCGCCTTCGCCGACATCTTCGACGACATGCAACTCGCCGAGGACCTGGTACGCCACCTGCTCGCCTCCCTGCGCGCGCAGTGCGCGGAGGACCTCGCGCTGTTCACCCGCTTCGTCGATGCGGCGCTCGAGGCACGGCTCGACGCCGTCGCCGCCAGCGAGTTCGCGCGTATCTCCTACACCGATGCCATCGGCATCCTGCAGCAGGCCGGGCGCGACTTCGAGTATCCGCCCACATGGGGTGCGGACCTGCAGACCGAGCACGAGCGCTTTCTCACCGAGACGCACTTCAAGGGGCCGGTGTTCGTCTACGACTGGCCGAAGGACATCAAGGCGTTCTACATGCGCCTCAACGACGACGGCCGTACCGTCGCCGCCATGGATCTCCTGGTGCCGCATTCCGGTGAACTGGTCGGCGGCAGCGCGCGCGAGGAGCGCGGCGAGGTGCTCGCCGCACGCATCACCGAACTCGGCTTCGACCCGGACGACTACTGGTGGTACCTGGATACGCGCCGCTTCGGCAGCGTGCCGCATGCCGGCTTCGGCCTCGGTTTCGAACGCTTCCTGATGTTCGCCACCGGCGTCACCAACATCCGTGACGTCATCCCGTTCCCGCGCACGCCGCGTCACCTCGAGTTCTGATGCCGCGCCGGCCCCGGGCGGCGCGTCGGGCGGGGCCGCACGCAGGCGCCATTCGGGAATCGGATGTGCGACCATGCCGGGCACTGCGTATGCAGTGCAACGGAGGACGCGAATGAAGGTGATGGTCGATCTCTGCGTGGTCCCGATCGGCGTCGGCGTCGGCGTCTCGGTCTCGGCATACGTCGCCGAGTGCGAGAGAATCATCGCCAAGGCCGGGCTCGAGCACCAGCTCCACCCTTACGGTACCGTCATCGAGGGCGACTGGGAGGCGGTGTTCGCGGTGGTGCGTGCCTGCCACGAGCGTGTGCATGCGCTCGGCGCGCCACGCGTGTTCACCTCGCTCAAGGTCGGCACGCGCACCGATCGCGAGCAGAGTATGCAGGACAAGATCGACAGCGTGCGGCGGAAGCTGGACGCCGAGTGACGACGACTACCGGAGGGGAGTATCCGTGAGCGAGCCGATCCCGAGCTATGTCTGCGGCGTGAGTGACGCGCCGCTGCTTTACCTGACCGTGGGCCAGGCCCTCGATCGTGCCGTTGCGCTGCACGGCGAACGCGATGCGCTGATCGTGCGCCACCAGGGCGTCCGCTACAGCTGGCGCGAGTTCCAGGCTGCCGTCGATGCACTCGCCGCCGGGCTGCTCACGCTCGGCCTCGAGCGTGGTGACCGCATCGGTATCTGGTCTCCCAACCGCGCCGAGTGGGTGCTGACCCAGTTCGCTACCGCAAAACTGGGCCTGGTGCTGGTCAACATCAATCCGGCCTACCGCATCGCCGAGCTCGAGTATGCGCTCAACCAGGTCGGTTGCCGTGCCATCGTCATCGCCGATCGCTTCAAGACCAGCGACTACGTCGGCATGCTGCGCGAGCTCGCCCCCGAGCTCGATGCGTGCACGCCGGGGCGCCTGCGCGCGGCACGCCTGCCAGCCCTCGAGAGCGTCGTCTGCATGGGCGAGACGGCGCCGGCCGGCATGCTGCGCTTCGCCGACGTCGCCGTGGCCGGTGGTGACTCCGAGCGCGCGCAGGTGCACACCATCGAAGCCCAGCTCGACCCGGACGATGCCATCAACATCCAGTTCACGAGCGGCACCACCGGTATGCCCAAGGGCGCCACGCTGACCCATTTCAACGTCGTCAACAACGGCTATTTCGTCGGCCGCGCGATGAAGTTCTCCGCGCAGGACCGCCTGTGCATCCCGGTGCCGCTCTACCATTGCTTCGGCATGGTAATGAGCGTGCTCACCTGCACCACCCATGGTGCCACCATGGTGTTCCCGGGCGAGGGCTTCGAGCCGGCCGACGTGCTCGCCGCGGTCGCTGCCGAGTGCTGCACGGCATTGCACGGCGTGCCGACCATGTTCATCGCCGAGCTCGACCACCCGGATTTCGCAGGCACCGATCTCTCGACCCTGCGCACTGGCATCATGGCCGGCGCGCCGTGCCCGGTCGCAGTGATGAAACGGGTGCAGAAGGACATGCACATGGACGAGGTGACCAGCGCCAACGGCATGACCGAAACCAGCCCGGTCAGCTTCCAGTCCTCGACCGACGACCCGCTCGACAAGCGCGTCTCGACGGTCGGGCGTATCCATCCGCACGTGCAGGTCAAGATCGTCGACGAGCATGGCCGCGTGGTACCGCGCGGCGAGCGCGGCGAACTGTGCACACGCGGCTACAGCGTGATGCAGGGCTACTGGAACGACGCGGAGAAGACTGCCGCTGCCATCGATGCCGGCGGTTGGATGCATACCGGCGATCTCGCGGTCATCGACGCCGAGGGCTACTGCAACATCGTCGGGCGCGTGAAGGACATGATCATCCGCGGCGGCGAAAACGTGTACCCGCGCGAGATCGAGGAGTACCTGTACCGGCATCCCAAGATCCAGGACGTGGCCGTGTTCGGCGTGCCCGACCAGCGCTTCGGCGAGGCCGTCGCCGCCTGGGTGCGCCTGCGCGAGGGCGTCGAGGCCAGCGAAGACGAGCTCCGCGAATTCTGCAAAGGCCAGATCGCCCACTACAAGGTGCCGGCCTACATCCGCTTCGTCGAGGACTTCCCGATGACGGTGACCGGCAAGATCCAGAAGTTCGCCATGCGCGACGCGATGGCCGCCGAACTCGGCATCGAGGACGCGAAGACCGCGTGATGGCGCCGCGCGCACGCACGAGCGGCGGGGCGCCGGGCGCCGTGCATGGCTGAACGCGCGCCGCCACGCTATCGCCGGCTCGCGGCGACACTGCGCGCGGCGATCACGAGCGGGCGGCTGCGTCCCGGTGACCAGCTGCCGACCGAGATGGAATTGTGCGTGCGCCACGGCGTGTCGCGGCACACCGCACGCGAAGCGCTGCGCCTGCTCGCCGACGATGGCCTCATCGAGCGCCGCCAGGGCGCCGGCAGCGTGGTCGTCGCGACGCCGACGCCGGCCTTCGTGCAGGCGGTCGGCGACTTCGACGGCATCCTGCAGTACGCGCGCGAAGCGAGCTTCGTCTGTGATGCCAGCGGCGCGGCCGATCCGGCGCGCCTCGCCGCAGCCGGCCTCGACGGTGCCTACCGCTGGTTCAGCGGCGTACGCCAGGTCGAGGCGCAGCCGCCAATCGCCTACACGACCATCCTGATCGCCGCGACGCTTGCGCCGCCGGCCGAGACCCTGCACCGGCTCGCCGAGTCGGTGTCGGAATGGCTGGAGCGAGAACACGGCATCCGCATCGAGACGGTCGAGCAGCGTATCGAGGCAGTCGCCCTCGAGGTGGTGGTCGCAGAGCGGCTCGGCGTGGTGGCAGAGAGTCCGGCGCTGCGTACCGTGCGGCATTACCGCGACGCCGACGCGCGCGTCGTGCTGCACTCCGAGAGTCTGCACCCCGCCGGGCGCTTCGCCTACGTGGCGCGCATGGTGCGCGAACGTTGAGTCAAGGTGGCGCCGCGCGGCGCCCTCACGCCGAGCGGAAGGTGTAATCCTCGAGCACGAGTGGCCACGCCTCGATGTCGCGGCCCGTGGCGGCTTCGACGGCCGCTGCCAGCGCCGGCAGGAACGGCGAGACCGGCACTTCGCCAACGCCGGTGGGATGATCCAGCCCGTTGTCGACCAGGTGCACGTCGACGTCCGGCACCTGGGCCAGCGTGGCGAGGGGAAAGTCGTTGAAATTGCCCTGGACGGCACGTCCGTTCTCGATGGTGATCTGCTGGCCGAGCGCCATCGACAGGGCGAATGCAACCGAACTCGCGACCTGGGCACGTACGGCGTCCGGGTTGATCACGACGCCGCAGTCGAGCGCCGCAGTGACCCTGTGGAAGGCAAGCTGCCGGTCGTGCGCGGCCAGCTCGACGACGAAGCCGCAGACCGAGCCGAAGGACGTGTGCACCGCCATGCCGCGGAACACGCCCGCGGGCGGCGTCGTGGCCCAGTCCGCCGCTCGCTCCAGGCCATCGAGCACACCGAGCATGCGAGCTGCTCCCTCCTTGCCGTGCAGCAGTGCGCGCCGGTACGTGAACGGGTCGACCCCCTGCGCGCGCGCCAGACGATTGACGATGCCTTCCACGACCGGCGCGGTGTGGGTGTCGGCTTCGCCACGCAGCCAGCACACCGAGACGGGGTGGGAGGGTGTGTGCAGCTGGAAATCGACGTTGGCGCCGGCGTACAGCGTGTCCGCCAGGCCCTCGATCGAAAGCCGGTCGAAGCCGTCGACATAGAAGGCGGATTCGAACGGCGTCCCCTTCGAGATCGAAGCGCATACGACGCGGTGCTGCCAGTGTGCGGGTCGGCCTGCCGCGTCGACTCCGATCTTCCAGCGATGCAGCGCCATCGGCCGGTAGAGGCCGCCGCGCACGTCGTCCTCGCGCTGCCACAGCAGCTTGACCGGGTGCGGCAGGCCTGCCGCCTGCGCGATCTGGGCGGCTTCGACGAGAAAATCCGCGTGCGGCGCGGCGCGCCGGCCAAAGCTGCCGCCGAGCCACTGGGTATGGATGGTGATGTGTTCTGCGGCGATGCCGGTCGCCGCAGCGAGATTGGCGACATCGACGCCCTGGAACTGGGTGCCGGCCCAGAGTTCGAGGCCGCCATCGTGCAAGCGTGCCGTCGCGTTGAGTGGTTCCATCGGCGCGTGGGCGAGGAAGGGGAAGCGCATCTCGCCCTCGACCACCCGCGTCGCCGTGTCGAAGGCGAGTTCGCCACGGTGCTCGAAGCTGGGCCCGTCGGTGGCCGCCAGGGCGGCATACTCGTGCCAGAGGTCGTCCGAGGAGACCGTGGCGAAGTCGCCGTCATCCCAGCTGACGTCGAGCACTTCGAGCGCACGCTTGGCCTGCCACCAGCTGCGCGCTACCACGGCCACGCCTGTGGGAATCTCGACCACCGCCTCGACGCCGGGCATGGCACGCGCGGCGGCGTCGTCATAGCGCGCCACGCGCCCGCCGAATACCGGCGCATGCGCAATGGCGGCGTGACGCAGCCCGGGCAGGTGCACGTCGATACCGAATACGGCACTGCCATCGCTCTTGGTGTGCCGATCGAGACGGGGCAGGCTGCGACCGACGAGGGTGAAGCGAGCCGGATCCTTGAGCGTCACGGTGTCCGGTGGCGTGCGTCGCGCGGCATCGGCGGTCAACTCGCCGTAGCGTGCCTCGCGGCCGCTGACCGGGTCGCGCACGCGGGAGCGGGCCGTGACCAGGCGTTCGACCGGCACGCCCCACTGCGCTGCGGCGCTCGCGACCAGCATGGCGCGTGCCATCGCGCCGGTCTCGCGCAGGTTGTGCCACTGGCTGGCGACCGAGGTCGAGGCGCCGGTCGCGATGACGCCCCACTGCGGGTGCTTGAAGTCGTCGTGCAGCGATTCGAGGTGCTCGGTGACGACCTTGTCCCAGTCCGCATCGAGCTCTTCGGCAAGAATCTGGGCGAGCCCGGTATAGATACCCGAGCCGAGGTCGGCGTGGGGCATGACGATGTGCACGGTGTCATCGGCCTCGATGGTGAGCAGCGCACGCGGCGTGAACGGTGCCGGCTCGCTGCCTGCGCGCAGCAGGCGCGGCGCGCAGGCGAGGCCGAAGCTGAGGACGGCGGCGCCGCGGAGCAAGGCGCGGCGTGTCAGTGCGGCGTGCGCGCTACGCATCGCGCAGCTCCACCGCGCGCCGGATGGCGCGCCGCACCTGCTGGTAGGTGCCGCAGCGGCAGAGGTTGGTCATGCCGGCGGCAATCTGATCGTCGTTCGGCTGGGGGTGCGCGGCGAGCAGCGCGACCGCGCTCATGATCATGCCGGACTGGCAGTAACCGCACTGGGCGACGCTGAGTTCGGCCCAGGCCTGCTGCACCGGATGGCGTGCCGTACCGGGCAGGCCTTCGATGGTGGTGATACGCGCGTCCGCGCCGACGGCATCGAGCGGCAAGGCACAGGTGCGCGTGGCAACGCCGTCCAGCAGCACCGTGCAGGCGCCGCAGGCCATGATGCCGCAGCCGTACTTGGTGCCGGTCAGGCCGAGGGTGTCGCGCAGGACCCACAGCAGCGGGGTTTCACCCTCGACGTCGACCTCGTGCACGTTGCCGTTGACATGAAGCGTGCGTGGCATGTCTCACCTCCCTGGTGGATGTCGGCGCGTCGCGCGCACAGTGCGCTCAGGCTGCCAGCAGACCCTCACGGCGCACCCATTCGAGCGTCTCGTCGAGTGCGCGCCCGTAGCGCGTGAAAATCTCGCCGAGCTCGTCCTGCGAAGTGACCAGCGGCGGACACAGCGCCAGTGAATCACCAATCGCGCGACAGATGAGGCCGTTGGCCTTCATGCGAGCGAGGGCGTACTTGCCGACGGCCGACGCCGGGTCGAAGGCTTGCCCGGTGGTCTTGTTGGCGACCAGCTCGCAGGCGCCGATGAGGCCGCGTCCGCGCACCTCGCCGACCAGCGGATGATCAGCGAAGCGCGCGATGTTGGCCTGGAACTGCTCGCCGAGGCGCGCCGCCTTCGCGAACAGGTCGTCGCGCTCGTAGATCTCGAGCACCTTGAGGCCGACCGCGGTCGACACCGGGTGGCCGGTATAGGTGAAGCCGTGGCCGAAGATGCCCCATTCCTTGCTGATCTCGGCGATCGCCTGGTAAATCTTCTCGGGAATCATCACCGCGGAGAGCGGCATGTAGGCCGAGGTGAGCGCCTTCGCCAGCGACATGGTGTCCGGCTCGAGGTCGAAGGTCTGCGCGCCGAACGGGTTGCCGGTGCGCCCGAAGCCGGTGATCACCTCGTCGGCGATGAACAGCACGTCGTACTTGCGCAGTACCTGCTGGATCTTGTCGAAATAGGTCGCCGGCGGCACCAGCACGCCCCCCGCGCCCATGATGGGCTCGGCGATGAAAGCGGCTACGGTGTCCGGATCCTCCTGCAGGATCAGCGCTTCGAGGTTGCCGGCGAGACGCGTGGCGAAGGCCTCCTCGGACTCCCCCGGCTCGGCGAAGCGGTAGTAGTGCGGGCAGTCGGTGTGCAGGAAGCCCTCGACCGGCAGGTCGAAACCCTGGTGGAAGGGCTGCAGGCCGGTGGCGCTGGCGGCGGCGAAGGTGATGCCGTGGTAGGCCTTCTGGCGCGCGATGATCTTCTTCTTGCGCGGGCGTCCGATGGCGTTGTTGTAGTAGCGCACGAGCTTGATCTGGGTATCGTTGGCGTCCGATCCGGAGAGGCCGAAGAACACCTTGGAGAAGCCGCCGGGCACCATCGTCTTGAGCTTCTCGGCGAGCTCCATGGCGGTGGTATGACTCTTGTCGAGAAAGAGATGGCCGTACGAGAGCGTTCTCACCTGCTGGTAGGCGACCTCGGCAATCTCTTCGTTGGCATAGCCGAGCGACGCGCACCACAGACCGGCCAGGCCATCGATGTACTGCTTGCCCTCCTCGTCCCAGACGTGGATGCCCTCGCCGCGCACGATCATCATCGGGCCCTGCTCGTTGAGGGTCGAGATCTGCGTCATCGGATGGAACACGGCAGCGAGGTCGCGCGTGCCCAGGTTGCTCATCTTGCTCGTCGGCTTGCTCATCGTCGGGACCTCCCTCGGGCCAGTCACTGCCAGTGTGGCACACAGCGCGCGCGCATCTGCGCGCGAAACTCGCGGGTCGAGTTCGCCAGCAGCTCACCGCTGCCCCAGTCGCAGATGACGCCGTGGCGCCGGATCACATCGTACATGTCGAGCTCCCCCGCGCGGTAGCGCGCGGCGACGGCTTCGGCGTCCTCCTCAAGCCAGGCGTGGCGGTGCGCGGCGATCGCGGCGCGCTCGGCACGGGTAGCGGCCTCGTCGACCGCGTACTCGGCGAGATCCGCATCGACCACCTCGAGCACCACGCCGTAGTCACGTCGCGCGCGCTCGAGGGAGACGTAGTCGTCGACGACGTCTTCGAGCACGCGGCGCGGATCGCGCTGCAGCGGATCGCCGTAGCCGCCGCCGCCCGAGGTGCCGCGCCAGAAGCGCGCGCCACTGGTGACGGGGACGTCGGAGAACACCGCGCCGAGAAAGCGCGCCGCCTCGCCCGGTCGCTCGAGCCACAGGCCGTGCGGACGCGCCGGCAGGCCGCCCTCGATGCCCCACACGATGGCGCGCTCGCGGTCGCAGAAATAGGAGAACACGCAGTTGTCGACGTCGAGGATGGTACCGGCCTTGTCGAGGCCGACGCCGCCGCGGAATTCACCCGGACCGGCCGAGTCGGTGACGATTTCGAGCTTGTCGGTGCGCACCGGGCACAAGCGCTCCTGCCCCTCGACCGGCTGGATCATGAGCCCGACACCGAAACACGAGGCGGTGACGCCGAGGCCGTCGCGGCCGTTGCGCCCGCCCCAGCCGCCGGCCAGCCAGTCGTAGAGCATGAAGTACGGGCGGCCATCGCCGCGGGCGTCGTAGCCGCCCGTCTGCAGGTACTCGATGTTGAACGCGCAGGCCATGGCGCGCTCCGGCATGACGCGCGAGAAGAGCTCGAAGATGGCGTTCATGATCTTCTCGAAGCACATCACGAAGCCGGACACGGCGACCGGCCAGCGCGCGTCGACGATGCTGTTCTCGGGGGCAATGACGCTGACTGCACGGTAGAGCCCGGCGTTCAGCGGCACGTCCGGGAAGAAGGTCTTCATGCCCGAGACGATGGCGGCGAAGGTGCCGCCGAAAGCGCAGTTGTACATCGAGCCGATGGTGCCGTGGGAGCCGGTCAGGTCGAACTCGGCACTGTCGCCGCGAATGGTCAGCCGCACGCGGACCGGGATCAGGCCCTCCTCGCCGGCCGGGTCCTGGTCGACGAAATCGACCGTCTCCCAGCTGCCGTCGGGCAGCTCGGCGAGGCGCAGGCGCACCGCGCGTTCGACGTAGTCCTGCACCTCGGCAAAAGCCGTCGTGATGGTGTCCTTGCCGTACTTGTCGCACAGCCGCAGCAATTCGCGCGCGGCAATGCGCGTCGCCTGCGTCTGCGCATCCATGTCGCCGATGATGGCCTCGGGGTCGCGCGTGTTCTTCGCGATGAGTCGCGCGACGTCGCCACAGTACTCGCCGCGCCGCCAGATGCGCACCGGCGGAATGCGGATGCCCTCCTTGAACATGTCGCGCGCGGTGACGTCGAACGAGCCCGGCACGCTGCCGCCCATGTCGGCCCAGTGGCCGTTGGCCTGGCTCCACGCGATGAGCTCGCCGTCGCAGAAGATCGGCAGCAGCACGCGGGTGTCGCTGAAGTGGGTGCCGCCGATGTAGGGATCGTTGACGAGGAAGACGTCGCCCTCGTGGATGTCGTCGCCGAACTCCTCGATGACCGCCTTGCAGGTGTAGTGCAGCGTGCCGACGTGCGCGGCGAGGTCCTGGTTGCCCTGGGCGACGGTGTTGCCGGCGGCATCGCACAAGGCGTTGGAGAAGTCGCGGTTGTAGACCACGAACGAGTAGCAGGTGCGCCGCACCTGCTCGGCCATCTGGTCGACGATATTGACGAAGGCGTTGCGCAGCACCTCGAAGGTGACCGGATCGAGTGCGCTCGCGGCAGTGATGGGCTTGTCCATGGGCGTCTCCTCAGACCGTGATGACGAGGTTGAGCCAGGGGTCGACGCTGGCGCTCGCGCCCGGCGGTACCAGGGTCGTCGAATCGAACTGCTGCAGTACCGCGGGACCCTCGATGCGCGCACCCGCCGGCAGGTCTTCTCGCCAGTAGATCGCGGTATCGAGGCCGCCCTCGTCGAACACCACGCCACGGCGGGCGCGTGGCTCAGGCACCACGTCGATCGGTGCATGGCGCTTGAGGGCCGCCTTGGGCGTGAGGCCGACGGCGCTGAGATTGAGGCGGAAGATCTCGACGCCGGCGCCTTCACGGACGTAGTTGTATTCGCGCTGGTGCGCCTCCTCGAAGGCCCGGATGGCGGTGCCGACGTCGGCGAACGGTATCGCCGCCGGCACCGCGAGCGAACGCCACTGGCCGCTGTAGCGCATGTCGATGCTGCGCGTGAGAACGATGTCGGCATCGTGAACGCCTTCGTGATGCAGGCGTTCGCGGGCTTCCGCCTCGAGCCGGGCGAACTCGCTCTCGATGTAGGCCGGGTCGGCGGTGGCCGCGTCGAGCAGGCAGGTCGCGAGCAGGTCGTGGCGGATGTCGACCAGCAGGCAGCCGAGCGCCGAGGTGACGCCAGGGTGTGGCGGCACGATGACGGTGGGGACGGCGAGATCGCGTGCCATCGCCGCGGCGTGCAGCGCGCCGGCGCCGCCGAAGGCGACCAGGGCGAAATCGCGCGGGTCGAGGCCGCGCATGATCGATACCAGGCGCACGGCATCGGCCATGTTGGCATTGGCGACCTTGATGATGGCCTTCGCCGCGCTCTCGACATCCATGCCGAGCGGGCGCGCGATATGGGTCTCGATGGCGGTACGGGCACGTGCGGCGTCGAGTTCGAGGCCGCCGCCGACCAGGTTGCCGCCGAGACGCCCGAGCACGAGGTTGGCGTCGGTATTGGTGGGCAGCTCGCCGCCGCGGCCGTAGCAGGCGGGGCCCGGGATGGAACCGGCCGAGTGCGGACCGTTGCGCAGGCCGCCGGCTTCATCGATCCAGGCGATCGAGCCGCCGCCGGCACCGATGGTCTTGATGTCGATGCTCGGAAAACAGATCGGGTGACCGTACTCGATGTGCCAGTCGCGGGTCAGTGTCGACTCGCCCTCCCACACCAGCGAGACGTCGGTGCTGGTGCCGCCCATGTCGAAGCCGATCGCGTTTTCATAGCCGCACAGCTTGCCGATGTAGCGGTTGGCGATGGCGCCGGCGGCAATGCCGGAACTCGCGAGCCGCGCGGCCTGGCGGTCGACCGTGCGCGGCGTCATCACGCCGCCGCCCGAGTGCAGCAGCAGGAGGTCGTTACGGTAGCCGCCCGCGGCGAGTCGCTCCTGCATGCGCTTCGCATAGGCGCCGACCACCGGTTGCAGAACGGCGTTGACGACGGCCGTCGAGAAACGATCGTGCTCGAAGATCTCGGGCAGCACCTCGGCCGAGGTCGAAATGGCGACGCCGGGCAGCGCTTCCTCGAGGATCGCTTTCAGGGCGAGCTCGTTGGCGGCATTGGCGAAGGAATTCATGAAGCAGATGGCGACGGCCTGGTAACCGCGCTTGCGCAACTTCCCGGCCAGGGCACGCGCTTCCGCGGCGTCGACGGCCACCTCGACGACGCCCGCTGCACTGGTGCGCTCGCGGATGGTCAGGCGGTCACGGCGGCGGATGTAAGGCGGCGGATTGTCGCGATAGGCGTCCCACAGGTCCTCCTTGGTCGAACGCCCGATCTCGATGACGTCGCGGAAGCCGGCGGTGGTCACCATCGCGGTATGCGGCAGCTTGCGTTCGATCAGCGCGTTGGTCGCGACCGTGGTGCCGTGGGCGAACAGCGTGACGTCGGCGAGGTCGACCTCGGCGTTGACGAGGCCTTCGAGCGCGGCGTCGATGGGATCGGCGCTCGAGGGCACCTTGGCGATACGCAGGTCGCCACTGCCCTCCTCGAGGATACAGATGTCGGTGAAAGTGCCGCCGATGTCGACGGCCACGCGCAGGTTGCTCACGGGTGCGGGTCTCCTGGTCCGTGCCCGGCTACACCGGGTTTCGCTTGATCAGCTGCTTGGCGATGATGATGCGCTGCATCTCGTTGGTGCCCTCGCCGATGCACAGCAGCGGGGCATCGCGATACAGGCGCTCGATCGGGTATTCCTTCGAATAGCCGTAAGCGCCGTGGATGCGCATCGCCTCGAGCGCCACCTCGGCGGCGGTTTCGGAGGCGAAGTACTTGGCCATGCCGGCCTCGAGGTCGACGCGCTCACCGGAGTCGTAGGCACGTGCGGCGTCGGCGACGAGGAGCTCGGCGGCGCGCGTCTTGGCCGCCATCTCGCCGAGCTTCAACTGGATGGCCTGGTGCTCGCAGATGGGTTTGCCCATGGTCCTGCGCACCTGGCTGTAAGCGACCGATTCACGCAGCGCGCGGCGCGCGATGCCGACGCCGCGCGCGGCGATGTTGATGCGCCCGATTTCGAGTCCGCCGGTGGCCATGAAGAAGCCCTGCCCTTCCTCGCCGCCGACCAGCGACAGCGCGGCGTCGCAGGCGTAGTCCTCGAAGATGAACTCGCCCGAGTCGATGCCCTTGTAGCCGAGCTTCTCGAGCTTGCGGCCGTTGCGTACGCCGGGCAGCGGCTGGCGGGTTTCGGGATCGATCTTGGGCACGATGAGCATCGTCATGCCCTTGTAGCGCGGCTCGGCCTCGGCATCGGTCTTGACCAGCAGTGCCACGCAATGGCCCTCGATGGCGTTCGAGATCCAGGTCTTGGTGCCGTTGACGATGTAGCGGTCGCCGACCCGCCTGGCCTGCGTGCGGATGCCCTGCAGATCGGTGCCGGCATCGGGCTCGGTCAGGCCGAGGCCGCCGCGCAGCTCGCCGCTGGCGAATTTCGGCAGCCAGTAGGCCTTCTGCTGTTCGGTGCCGTAGCGCTCGACGATCCGCGCCATCATGAGATGCGAATTGAAGATGCCGGTGAGGCTCATCCATTCCTCGGAAATCCGCGTGACGATTTTCGCGTACGTGGTCGCCGAGAGGCCGAGGCCGCCCCACGCGGGATCGATGAGCGCGCCGAACAGGCCGAGTTCCTTCATGTCCTCGACGAGCTCCGCGGGATACTCGTCGTCGTGCTCGAGCTGCATGGCGACGGGCTTGACCTTCTGTTCGAGCCATTTCTCGATGGCATCGAGGATGAGCTGCTCGTCGCCGGCGTCGAAGTGCGTGCTTGCGGTATTCATGTGCGGTCGCGGTTCTCCTGCCCGGGCGTGCCGCGGGCCTCAGTAGGTGTCGATACGGTCCTCGACGGCGTGGCCGCGCGCCGGGATGAGCATGCGGCGCTCGAACGAGCAGACCAGCTCACCGTCCTGCTTGTGCCCCCGGGTGAGGATGGTGACGATGCCCTGCCCGGGTCGTGAGCGGCTCTCGCGCTTGTCGAGTACCTCGCTCTCAGCATAGAGCGTGTCGCCGGCGAAGACCGGGGCGGTGAACTTCACTGCCTCCATGCCGAGATTGGCGATGGCCTTCTGGCTGCAGTCGGTCACGCTCATGCCGATGAGCAGCGCAAGCGTATAGGGGCTCACCACGAGATTCCGGCCGAACTCGCTGGCGGCGCCGAACTCGCGGTCGAAGTGGATCGGATGGGTATTCAGCGTGAGCAGGGTGAACAGGTGGTTGTCCGGCTCGGTGACGGTCTTGCCGGGGCGGTGTTCGTAGACGTCGCCGACGGTGAAATCCTCGAAGTAGCGTCCGAAGGTTTCGCGATAACGCTGCGGTCCGACCGCTTTCCAACCCTGCATCGTGAGTCCTGTCCGGAAAATTTGTCCGGACAAATTAGGCCGGTCGTCCGGGGCTGTCAACCGCCCCGTCACCCCGTCACCCGCGGGCCTCTTGGTGGCACCCCCCGACCGCCCGGGTGTGGCGGTTCTTGGCGCCGGCATGCGCAGCGTGCGCGCCGGCCGATCGGCCGTATTGCCCCGTCGGCGCTTGTCTGGCATGTTGCGCGCGTGCCGCATCGGCATCGCAGCGCAGTCTGCACACGGAGGTGAATCCCATGATGTCCGGGCCCGTTCGCTTCGTTTCGTTCGGACCCGCTCGCAGGCTCGCCCTGGCCAGCCTGCTGAGCGCCGTTTCCTTCCTCGCAGCCGCGACCGAGACGACCGTCTCCATCGGCGCTGGCGACACCTTCACCGCCGATGACTTCCTCGCCGGCGAGTTCCTCGGCCAGCCTTTCGTTCTCGGCCCCCAGACCACCTTCGTCGTCGACGACGGCGGCTTGATGCTGCCATGGTGGGCAACCGATTTCCTTGATTTCGAGGATAGCGCGGTCACCGTCAATACCGGCGGCACCGCCGGTCGACTGCTGGCGTCGCGGGTCCACGTGAGCCTCGAGGGCGGCAGCCTGGAAGCCTTGTACAACGGCTGGCGCAGTTCGCTCGAGATGCGCGGCGGCACGTTCCTGCTCAGCGGAAGAATCATCGAAGGGCGCGGCCTGTTCGAAGGCGGCACGATCGACGCCAGCCAGTTCGAGTTCATGCAGAGCGACGTCACCGTGACGGATATCCAGGCCAACGGCCAGTTCATGGTCAACAGCCTCTCCACCGCCTCGATCAGCGGCGGCAGTTTCGCCCATCTCCGCGTTAGCACCAGCCAGCTGGCAGCGAGCGGCGGGTATTTTGCGATGGCCGAGATCAACAACAGCACCGCGGACATCAGCGGTGGCACGTTCGGCACGCTCGCCACGCGCGACAGCACGTTGCACATGAGCAGCGGCGTGTTCGACGTGCTGTCGGCCAATGACAGCACCATCGAGTTCAGTGCCGGTCTGCTCCGGCAGGCCGCCACGCTGCGTGACAGCGAAGCCTACATCAGCGCCGGGCTCGCGAACCCGACGCTCTCCGTGACGGGCGGCGAGCTGACGCTGGCGGGCGACGATTTCATGCTCGACGGCGTGCCAATCACCGCCGATGCAATCAGCGGCGGCCTGCCACCCGGGAGCTTCCTGTCCGGCACGATGGCCGACGGCACGGTATTCGTGTTCCGCACGCGGTCCGCGGTGCCGGGCGAGTTCGCGCACCAGTTCTCGAGGACCAGCGACATCACACCGGACATCCTGCGCTTCGAGCGCGGCCATCTGGGGGCGGTCGACAGCACGCCGCGCATCCTGGACGCGGGCACCGGACCGCAGGGGCTGCGCCCCGGCGAAGTACTCACCCTCGCGGGCAGCGCGCGCATGGACAACGCGGTCGTGAACGCGGCGACGCTGAACGTGAACGGCGCAACGGTCAACGGCCTGCGCGCGGCGTACGCGACCATTGCCATTGCCGCGGGCACCGTGCAGGGGACGGCCGAGCTCGCCGCGAGCACGCTCGGCGTGAGCGGCGGCACGCTCGACCAGCTCGAGCTGTACGGCTCACAGGCCACCATCGGCGGCGCCGAGGTCGCGGTGCTCTACGCCAACGCCAGCGAGGCCACGGTCGATGCCTCGGTGGTCGGCAGCGTCAACGTCGACAATGGCGGCACGGTCACGATCTCCGGCAGCACCATCGGCAGCATGAACCTCGTGCAGGCCGCGGCCACCACGGTCACGGGCTCTGCCGTGGATAAGCTCACTGTCGGCCAGACGCTTTCGGGGGCGGCGCAGATCGGCACCGATCCGGTCAGTGTGACGGATACCGACATCCGCGAGCTGCAGACCATCGGTACCGCCTTCACCATGGAAGGCGGCAGTGTGAGCGGGCGCCTGTTCGACTGGGGCGGCAGCGTCCTGAGCTTTCGCGACGTGGTGCTCGGCGATCCGCAGGCCGAGTTCGGTACGAGCATCCTGCTCGGCAATGCGACCACGCTCGAGGTGACGGGGGGCGTGCTGGACTTCGGCATCCTCGCCGCACGGGAAAACACCGTGACCATCCGCGGCGGTCAGATTGGGAACACCGCGCGCGACCCGAGCATGAGCGGGCCGCTGAGCTTCCTGGCGGGCACCACGCTGAACGTCCACGGGGGCGATTTCGCGCCGGGATTTCTTATCATCGGCAGTGGCGCGGCGGTCAATCTGTTCGTCACCGCCGCCAGCCTCGACGGCACGCCACTCGACCTCGCACGTGGCGACATGATGAGCTTCGGTGGCATGGGCGGCGCGCTGCTGTCGGCGGTACTCGCCGACGGCGCCGAACTCGATTTCTTCCTGGGTGGTCTCGGTGACGGCAGCTATACGCCGCTGCTGCTCGACGGCGCCACGCTGAACCTGCATGCCGTGGCCCCGGTGCCGCTGCCGGCCGGCGGCCCGCTGCTCGTCAGCGCGCTCGCCGGGCTGCTGTCCGCCACCGGGCGAAGGCGTGAGCGAGTTCGAGAGACGCACACCCTGGGGCGTGCCGCGCGACCTCGGCAGGTGGGAAACACCGGCCGGCGGACCTGCGGCCTCGGGTAGGCGCAAAGCGGCGCAACCCGGCAGGAGGCGACACCTGCCGGGCCGGCCGCGAGGCGGATCAGGTGTTTTCCGCCGCCCAGTCGTCGAAGGACTTGCCGTCCCTGGCGAGCTTCGCCAGCAGGGGCGCCGGCGTCCAGTAGGTATCGCCGTAGCGCGCGCGGTACTTTTCCATCGCCGCGACCACCTTGTCGAGCCCGACGGCATCGCCGTAGTGCATCGGGCCGCCGCGGTAGCGTGGCATGCCGTAGCCGTGCACGAAGACGACGTCGATGTCGCTCGGGCGCATCGCGATGCCCTCCTCCAGGATCAGGGCGCCCTCGTTGATCATCGAGTACATGAGGCGCTCGATGATCTCCTCGTCGCTGATGTCCGGGCGCTGCTCGACGCCGAGGCGCTCGGCCTCGGCCTTGGCGATGGCGGCGGTCTCTGCGGACGGTACCGGTGCGCGGCCGGCGTAATCGAAGATGCCGGCCTTGGTCTTCTGGCCCATGCGGCCCTGTTCGACCAGCTTCTCGATCACCACCCACAGCGCCGGATCGTCGGGGCGTTCCTGCCACTCGTTCTTGACCTTGACCAGCACGTCGAGGCCGGACAGATCGGCGACGCCGTTGGGGCCCATCGCCCAACCCCAGTCGTAGGCGACCTTGTCGATGCGCTCGGCGGGTACGCCCTCGAGCATCATCAGGCCCGCTTCACGCTGGTAGGGGAAGAACATGCGGTTGCCGACGAAACCGAAGCAGACGCCGACCAGCACCGCGGTCTTGCGGATGGTCTTGGCCATCGCCATCGAGGTCGCGATGACGTCCTTGGCGGTGTTCTTGCCGCGAACGAGTTCGAGCAGTGTCATGACGTTGGCCGGGGCGAAGAAGTGCCAGCCGATGACGTCCTCGGGGCGGCTGGTGCAGGCCGCGATCTCGTCGATGTCCAGCGTGGAGGTGTTGCTGGCGAGGATCGCGCCCTTCTTCGCCACCTTGTCGAGTTCGCCGAAGATTTCCTTCTTCAGCGCCATGTTCTCGAACACTGCCTCGATGATGAGGTCGCAGTCGTCGATACCCTGGTAGTCGGTGGTGCCCGAGATGAGCCCCATGCACTTGTCCATCGCCTCCTGGCTCATGCGCCCCTTGGTGACGGTGTTCTGGTAGTTGTTGCGGATGATGCCGAGGCCGCGTTCGAGCGCTTCCTCGTTGATCTCCTTCAGCACCACCGGCAGGCCGGCATTGGCGAAATTCATCGCGATGCCCCCACCCATCGTGCCGCCGCCGATCACGGCGACCTTCCTGACGTCGCGCCGGGGCGTATCGGCGGGTACGTCGAGCACCTTCTGGCAGGCGCGCTCGGCGAAGAAGAGGTGGCGCTGGGCGGCGGAATGCGGCGACATCATGCATTCCATGAAGAGTTCGTTCTCGCGCTTGACCGCCTCCTCGTAGGGCAGCGAGACCGCCGCCTCGACGCACTTGATGATCTGCTCCGGGGCGAAGAAGCCGCGCGCCGACTTTGCCACCGAGTTGCGGTACTCGGCGAAGAAGTGTTCGTCGATGTCGCTCTTGTCGACGGCTTCCTCGCTGAGGCGCCGCGGCTTGGCGCCGGCGGCGACGAGCTTCTTCGCGTAGGCAATGGCGCCGTCCTTGAGATCGCCGTCGACGAGCTCGTCGATGGCACCCAGCTCGTGGGCCTTCCTGGCCGGGATGGGACGTCCGCTGACCATCGCGTCGAGCGCGGCCTTGGGCCCGATCAGGCGCGGCAGGCGCTGGGTACCGGTGGCGCCCGGCAGCAGGCCGAGGGTCACTTCGGGCAGACCGATCTGCGCGGTCGGCACGGCGCAGCGGTAGTGGCAGCCCATCGCGGTCTCGAGACCACCGCCGAGCGCGGTGCCGTGAATGGCAGCGACGATCACCTTGTCGATGGCTTCCATCTCGTGGATGACCTTGGGCAGCCAGGGGTCCTCCGGCGGCTTGCCGAACTCGGTGATGTCGGCGCCGGCGATGAAGGTGCGGCCGTCGCAGATGAGTACCGCGGCCTTGGCCGCGGCGTCGCCGGCGAACTGGCGGAAGCAGTCCTGCAGGCCTTTGCGCACCGGCAGCGAGAGCGCGTTGACCGGGGGGTTATTGACGGTGATGAGAGCGATCTCACCTTCGCGGCTGTAGCTGACTACGTCTCCCATGGGGTGTGTCCTTTGTCGGTTTAGGCGTGTGTCGTCGAGGGGGCGACGGGCGTCCCGGGCGCTGCGTGGGTGCAGGCAAGGCGGCGGATTATAGCCCAAGGGGCCGTGCCGGCCGCGCGCGTCCCGGCACCGGTGGGCACCCGCACCGGGTCTTCGCGTATTCCCTCAAGTGTGGTTCTACTATTTATATATATCAGTAAATTAATCGTCTTATCTAAAGTTAAATCGAGATTCGGCGAGCCCCTGCTCAGGCGTTCACGTCGATGACCACACGGCCCTTGATCTCGCCGCGCAGGATCGACGCGCACAGCCCCGGTACGCGTGCCAGCGGTTCCACCCGGTAGACGTCCTTGAGTCGGCTGACGTCGAGCAACTGGGCGAGGTCGTGCCAGGCGCGCTCGCGCGCGGCCATCGGCGCCATCACCGAGTCGATACCCTGCAGGCGCACGTTACGCAGCAGGAAAGGGATCACCGTACCGGGCAGATCGGCACCGCCGGCGAGGCCGCAGGCGGCGACAACGCCGTTGTAGCGGGTCTGCGCCAGCGCGGTCGCGAGGGTGGTCGAGCCGACGCTGTCGACGGTGCCCGCCCACTGCTCGGCTTCGAGCGGCTTGGACTTGCGCGCGAGGTCGTCGCGGGCGATGACGTTGCTCGCGCCGAGCGATTTCAAATACTCGGCGGTCTCGGGGCGGCCGGTGCTCGCGGTGACCTCGTAACCGAGCCGCGCCAGCAGCAGGATGGCGACCGAGCCGACGCCGCCGGCGCTGCCGGTGACCAGAATGGGGCCATCCTCGGGTCGGGTGCCGTGATCGCGGATGGCGTTGACGGCGAGCATGGCGGTGTAGCCGGCGGTGCCGATGGCCATCGCTTCCTCGGTGGTGAAGGCGGCCGGGATGCGCAGGAGGTAATCCGGGTTGACGCGCTGCTTCTGGCTGTAGGCGCCCCAGTGGCGCTCGGACAGGCCGTAGCCGTTGACGAGGACCTTGTCGCCGAGCTGCCAGGCCTCGGTGGTCGATTCCGCCACGGTGCCGGCGAGATCGATGCCGCACACCATCGGGAACTTCTGGCAGATCGGGGCCGTGTTGGTGACCGCCAGGCCGTCCTTGTAGTTGACCGTCGAGTACTCGACGTCGACCAGCACCGGCTCGTCGGGCAGGTCGGCGAGGCTCAGTTTCTTGAGGCCGGCGGAAAAGCTGCCGTCCCCGCTCTTCTCGGCCACGATGGCGTTGAAAGTGTCGCTCATGGGATCTCCAGGTGATTGGTCCGTGTGATCGGGAGTACCCGTGCGCGCGGCGGACGCACGCCGTCCACCGGGGCCGGCCGGGGTGACCGGTCGCCGGCGCCTGCGCGTGCTGCACGCGCGCAGCAGAAGGGACCTCCATGGTTAGAATACCGCCGCGTACGGGGGCATGGCCACCCGTCGCACGGTCCCGCGCGCAGCGCGCGCGGCGCCGGCCGCGCCTCCACCGAGCCCCATCACGAACGAGCCTCAGCATGACCGCAGCGAACCCCTGGCAGCATCCCTTTCAGCGCATCGAGGACGTCGAGCGCATCTTCGACGCGCACGACTACGTCGCCGATCGTCCGCTCTGTCTCACCACCAAGCTCGCCTTCGATCTGGAGAAGCCGGTCTTGCTCGAAGGCGAGGCCGGCGTCGGCAAGACCGAGGTGGCCAAGGTGCTCGCGCAGGTGCTCGACACGCCGCTCATCCGCCTGCAGTGCTACGAGGGACTCGACGCCGCCGCGACGCTCTACGAGTGGAACTACGCGCGCCAGATCCTCGAGATTCGCCTGGCCGAGGCCGATCAGGCGCGTCGCGGCGACCTCGAGCATGCCATCTTCGGCGAGGAGTTCCTGTTCGCGCGACCGTTGCTGCAGGCCATCCGGCATTCGGGGCCACGTCCCGCGGTGCTGCTGATCGACGAGGTCGACCGTGCCGACGAGGAGTTCGAGGCCTTCCTGCTCGAGATCCTGTCCGATTTCCAGGTCACCGTGCCCGAGCTCGGCACGTTTACCGCGGCCCGGCGACCGGTTGTCATCCTGACCTCGAATCGCACGCGCGAGCTCAACGATGCGCTCAAGCGCCGCTGCCTGTACCTGTGGATCGACTACCCGACGCCGGACAAGGAGCGTGAGATCGTGAGCCGTCGGGTGCGCGGTATCGATGCCGCACTGGCCGCGCGCGTCGCCGACGTCATGCACGGTCTGCGTGCCATCGATTTCTACAAGCGTCCCGGCGTGGCCGAGGCACTCGATTGGGCGCGTGCCCTGCTCGGCCTCGAGATCGACGAGTTGGTGCCGGAGACGCTGCTCGAGACCGCGGGCGTGGTGCTCAAGTACCGCGAGGATGTCGCGCGCCTGGCCACGCTCGACCTCGAGGCCCTGCTCGACGCGCGTCCCGCGACGCGCGAACCGCGGTCATGAGCGTGTCGTCATGAGCGCAGGCGCGGCCGCTGGAGGACGCCTGATGGCGCACACCTTCGCGTTGTGCCGTGCCGCGCGCGAGGCGGGTCTCGTGGTGACCCACGCGCGCGCCATCGACGTGTTCCGCGCGCTCGAGACCATCGACTGGCAGAACACCGAGGATTACCGCCTCGCCCTGCGTACCAACCTCGTCTCGAGCCGCGAGGACGAAGTGCTGTTCGACCGGGTCTTCCGCACGTACTGGGGTGAACTCGACGGCGCTTACGAGGGCGACTACATCCTCGCGAAATCCGAGATGATCCGTGGCGACCTGCCGGCCGGGCGCTCGAACGAAGCACACCGCGAGATGCTCTCGGAGGCCGCGGCCTTCGGTGCCGAGGAAGTGCAGCGACGCGCCGACCTGGCGCTGCGCTGGGACGACGATGCGCCGCCGATCGAGCAGCTCATCCGCGAACTGGCGCGGCGCCTCGCCACGCGTCCTTCGCGCCGCGTGGCGCCGGCGCGGCGCGGTGCGCGGCTCGACCTGAGGCTCACCGTGCGGCGCAACGTTCGCCACGGCCTGGACCTGGTGGAACTCGCGCGCGTGAGGCCGAAGACGCGCAAGACGCGCATCGTGATGTTGTGCGACGTGTCCGGCTCGATGGACGTGTTCAACCCGTTCCTGCTGCAGCTCATGCTCGGCCTGCAGCAGGTGCTGAAATCGTCGCGCACGGTGGTGTTCAGTACCCACAGCACGGAGATCACGGGCCTGCTGCGCCGGCGCAGCGTGGCCGAGACGCTGCGCGCGGTGGGCGAGCAGGTCCGCCACTGGTCGGGCGGTACCGACATCGGCGCAGCGCTCGGCGAACTCAACCGCGGCCTGCTGCGCGAAGGCTCGGCGCGCGCGACCGTGCTCGTCGTGATCAGCGACGGCTACGACAACGGCCCCGTGGAACGCATTGCCGAAGAACTTGCCGCGGCGAAGCGGCGCGTGCGCACGCTGGTCTGGATCAATCCCATGTACGGCGCCAGCACCTTCACCGTGCGCGCTGCCGGTATGCAGGCCGCCCTGCCCTTCATCGATCACTTCCTGCCGGCGTTCAACGCCAAGGCGCTGCACGAGCTGGTGCGCGGGCTGCGCGCGCTGCGCTGACCGGCGCACGCACGCCTTGCAGGAGGAGTGGAAGGACCCGCTGCAGCGGGTCCTTCCGTCGCGAGGCGCGCTCGTTTCAGGCGCGGCGCCGGCGACGCCGTGCGGCCGCCCCGGCCACGCCGAGTGCGAGCAGCGCCAGCGAGGTCGGCTCGGGAACGTCGTTGCCGGGGTCGCCGGTGACCGCGGTCAGCACGATGTTGTCGACCGCGGCCCACGCCGAGCGGTCACCCGCCCCGTCACCGAACAGGTCGACGCGCAGCTCGTCGATGGCGATGCCGGCGAGACCGCTGCTCGAGTGGGTGCTCCACCGGTCGAAAGAAGGAGGTGAGGAACTGGGTGGGGGCGGGAAACTCGTCGTAAACGTATCGCTGCCGACGACAGTGCCAAGCAGCAATCCCTCGAACAGGACATCGATGCCAAATGCTTCAAACGAGGCAATGTCGGTGCCATCGAACGTAAAGCGTCCGCCACCCATGCGGGCAATGCTGAGCACGCCGCCGGCGCGTTGGTCGCCTTGCATGTTGCCACCAGGGTTGCCGTTGGAGGCATCACCGCGCAGTGCTCCAGAGAGCAGGCTGTAGGTGAAGCCATCTTCGCTGGCGGGTCCCGTGAATGACCCGGTCGAGATGTTGTCGAAATCGATGATGACGGCCGCGGCCGACAGCGGGAGGAGCGTGGTGCTCGCCAGGACGAGTGTGAGCAGGAGTTTCTTGTGCATTGTGGAAGTGCCCTGTTGCCGTTTGCGAACGTTCGTCGTCGCAAGAAGGGTGCCATATGAGTGCGCGGTACGACGGCCGACGCGCCGGAACGCGCCGTCGATTCGAACCATACGCACACCCATCGCCACGAACGTGTGACGTTCGTCACACGCCGCGCGACGAGGATTGCCGCACGGTGCGCAGAACGCGTGTGCAGCCTACTCAGGATGCGGACGCAGTGGCGAACGCAGGAGAGTGAATCCCTGTAAACCTACCCGCGTTGGGTGATTCCGTGCGGTAGGCGCGGCGACGTCGAGCAGGTACGAAGGCCGCAAGCCGTCGCCGCCGGGCGACACTCAGCCGGCGCTTGCGCGGCGCGCTGCCTCGTAGGCCTCGGCATCGGCCTGCGACGTGGCGGCATTGAAGGCATCCATCGAGTGCGGCCACTGGGTCACCATGCGGCCCGATTTCGAGCGGTAGTAGAAATCGTTGCCGCAGCTCGCCTGCCACACGTCGACGGCCTTCAGCGCCGCCTGCAAGTCGTCGTTGAAGCGCGTCATCACTTCCGGGCGGACGTCGATCCAGGCGAGGCCTTCGCGATCCATGCGCTCGAGCTGTCGCACCACGTAATCGACCTGCTGCTCGATCATGTAGAGGATGCAGCCCTGGTTGGTATTCGGCCCGTAGAGCATGAACAGGTTGGGGAAGCCGGTCGTGGTGATGCCGAGATAGGCCTGCGCGCCGTCCGCCCATGCCTCGTCGAGGCTGCGGCCGTCGCGTCCGGTGACCTCGATGGCGCTGAGATAGGTGGTGGTCTCGAAGCCGGTCGAGTAGATCAGGCAGTCGACCTCGCGGCACTCGCCGTCGACGGTCACCGCGCCGTGCGGGCCGATGTGATCGATGTCGGTGGTGACGAGATCGACGTTGTCGCGGTTGAAGATCCAGTAGTAGTTATCGGAGAAGAGCGGCCGCTTGCAGCCGAACGGATGTGTCGGCGTCAGCTTGCGCTGCGTCTCCGGATCGTTGACCTCCGCGATGCGCGCGAGGCCCTGGCGCTCGATCTCGGCCAGCACGTCCTTGTCGTTGAACGTGCACAGCGTGTTCCAGGTCTCGTAGATCTCCTCGCGGCTCGCCTGCACCGCCTCCGGGTGGGCGCGGAAGTAATCGATCTGTTCCTGCGTGTAGGGCGCGTTCGGCTTCGGCACCACCCAGTTGGCAGTGCGCTGGTACATCGTCACGTGGGCGACCTTGTCGACGATCTCGGGCACGAACTGCACCGCGCTCGCGGCGATGCCGACCACGCCGACGCGCTTGCCGGTGAGGTCGTAATCGTGGTTCCAGCGCGCGGAGTGGAACCAGGTGCCCTCGAAGTCCTCGATGCCGGGCAGATCGGGCCAGACGATGTTGTTGAACATGCCGATGGCGCTGACCACGGCATCGGCGGTGAGTGTGTCACCGGTCTGCGTGGTCACCTCCCAGTGGCCGGCCTCCTCGTGCCATGCCGCGCGGGCGACGCCGGTGTTCAGACGCAGGTGCGGGCGCAGGCCGTACTTGTCCACGCAGTGGTTCATGTAGGCGAGAATCTCGGCCTGTCCGGCGAACGGACGGGACCAGTCGAGCTTGGGCTCGAAGGAGAACGAGTAGAGGTGCGACTGCACGTCGCACTCGGCGCCCGGGTAGGTGTTGTAGTACCAGGTGCCGCCGACCCCGCCGGCCTTGTCGAGCATCACGAAATCCTCGATGCCCTGCTGCCTCAGGCGCACGCCCATGCAGATGCCGCCGCCGCCGGCGCCGATGATGATGACCTTGTGATGCTTGCGCGCGATTCCGGACATCGTTCTCCCCTCGCTGTCCTGCTGTGAATGACGCCGATCAGGGTAGCAGCCCGCGACCCCGTCATGCCAAACCCGCGGCCCCGCGCCAAACTTACCCACAAGGGTCTGACCCTGTTGGGGATAAGTAGCCGGTCCGGAGGTGTCGGCGCGGGTCGGCCGGGAAGCATCCACAGGTGTCTGACCCTGTTGGGGATAAGTGACGGGTCGGGGGCTGCGGGCGTATACACTGCCGGGCTTCCGCCATGCCAACAGACCGGGGAGAGCGAGCACCGATGACAGAAACCAACAGGCAGTGGATCCTGCGCGCACGCCCGCAGGGGCACATGCGCGAAGACGATTTCGAGTTGCGCAGCGTGCCGGCGCCGGGCGGCGACGCGGCGCCGAACACCCTCCTTGTCCGCAACGTGGTGTTCCTCTGCGCACCGACGATGCGCAACTGGATGGACCCGCCGGGCAACAGCTTCTATCCCTCGGTGCCGCTCGGCGAGGTGATGCTGGCGCCGGCGGTCGGCCGCGTGGTCGCCTCCGGTGACCCCGCCTACCCGGTCGGCAGCCGCGTCTATACCATCTCGAGCTGGCAGGATTACGCGACCATTCCGACCGACGCCGGTCTGCCGCTGCACGTGCTGCCGGAGGGGCTGAGCTTCCGCGAAGGCATCGGCCGCTACGGTCTCAATCCGCTGACGGCCTATTTCGGCCTGCTCGAAGTCGGGCAGCCGCGCGCGGGCGAGACGCTGGTCGTCTCCGGCGCCGCCGGTTCGACCGGCTCGACCGCGGCGCAGATCGGCAAGATCAAGGGCCTGCGCGTCGTCGGCATCGCCGGCGGTGCGGAGAAGTGCGCGTGGCTGACCGGCGAATGCGGTCTCGACGCTGCCATCGATTACAAGCAGGGTGGTGTCGAGGCGCGTCTCGCCGAGCTCTGCCCGGACGGCATCGATGTCTTCTACGACAACGTCGGTGGCGACATCCTGCAGGCGGCGGTGAACAACATGGCGCCGTTCGGGCGCATCGTGCTGTGCGGCCAGATCGCGAGTTACGACGAGGGCCGCCAGCCGGAAGGGCCACGCAACATGATGCGCCTCATCTACGGCTCGATTCGCATGCAGGGTTTCCTGTGCGGCAACTATGCCGAACGTTTCGATGCGGCGGTCGCCGACCTGCAGGCGTGGACCGCGGCCGGCCGGATTGCCTACCGCGAAGACCTGCACCACGGCTTCGAGAACCTGCCGGCGGCCTTCCGCACCCTGTTCAGCGGCGCCAACCAGGGCACTCTGCTGGTCCAGGTCGCAGACGAGGCCGAGGCGCGCACCTGAGCGGCGTGTGGCGCCCGGCGTCAGCGGCTACAGCGCGAGCAGCAGCTCGCGCGCGCGGCCGTACATCGCCGGCACGCCGCGCGCCATGCGCTCCCACGCGGGGTCGTGGCGGCGGCCGTCGCGGTGCAGGCGGGTGAACAGCCCCGTTACCACCGCCATGCGGTAGCCAGCGAGCGCGCGGTACCAGTCGACGCCCGTCGCCGAGCGGCCGGTCAGGCGCTCGTACTCGGCGATCAGGTCGGCCGGCTCGAGCGAATTGACCGGGCACCAGTCCGGGTGCCAGGACGCGCGATCGCCGATCATGATCTGCCAGCCGAGATCGTAGAGCTGCGCGCCGATGGCGGAGAGTTCCCAGTCGAGCAGCGCGGTCATGTTGCCGGCGTCGTCGTAGAGGATGTTGCCGGGCTGGCAGTCACCGTGCAGCAGGCCGACAGGCGACGGCGGCGGCCCGTGCGCGAGCAGCAGGGCGCGGACTTCCTCGCCGAGCGTCACCCAGGCCGGCTCGGCGGCCTTTTCGAGCACCGTGTCCCAGCGCGCGACCTCGTCTTCGATCGGACTTGGCGCCTGCCAGTCGGCGAGATGGCGCTGCCAGTCGAAGGCGTGCACGCGGGCGAGCGCGGCGCTCGCCTGGCGCCAGACGTGTGCGACGGCGCTCGCCGCGCGGTCGAAGCGCGGGTTCGGCTCCCACACGATGAAGGCGCGACCCGGCACGCGCGCGAACACCACGTAGGCCGTCGGCAGAAAATCGTCGTCGGCGCCGTGGAAACGGATCGGCGGTACCGGGAAGCCGTGCGCGGCCAGCGTCTCGAGCAGCGGCACCTGGCGCAGCACGTCGGTGTTGCCGCTGCGTTTGACCCCCACGGGGGCAAGGCGGATGACGAGTTGGTCGAGGCAGCGCTCGCCGGGCCCATCCCACACCGTGAAGCCGAAGGTGAGTCCGCCGTGGCTGCCACTGAAGCCGCCGAGGTCGCGGACCTCGGCGGTGCTGCCGTAGTGCGCGACCGCGAGGCGTTGCAGGCAGGATTCGAGTTCGTTCAGTTCCATCGCTGGGGAGTCTTGCAGGAGAGAAAGTGCCGTCGCATGGTCCAGGGCGGATGCGTTGGCCGGGCCGTGCGCCGGGACGGCGCGCGACGCGCCGCGTCGACGCACACGCCCGGTGCGTCAGTCCATCGCCAGTACGAGCTTGCCCATCTGCTCCGACTCGAGCATGCGGTGATGCGCGGCGACCGCCTCGGCGAACGGGTAGACATGATCGACCACCGGCCGCAGCTGCCTGGCATTGATGAACTCGACCATGGCGCGGAACTCTTCCGGCCTCCCCATGGTGGTGCCCTGGATGCGCACCTGGCGGAAGAACAGCTTGGCCATGTTCAGCCCCTTGCCGGCATTGCCCTGGGTGGCGCCGAAGAACACGTACCGTCCGCCGTTGCCGAGCGTGTCGAGGCAGGTGTGCAGGCCGTCGCCGCCGGCCGAATCAACCACCAGGTCGACGCCGCCGGTCACTTCGCGCACCTGTTTGCCCCAGTCTTCGTCGCGGTAGTTGAAGCCGCGGCTGGCGCCGAGTGCGAGCGCTGCATCGAGCTTGTCCTGCTTGCTCGAGGTCACGTAGACCTCGGCGCCGTGATGCTTTGCCCACATCAGCGCGAAGGTCGCGCAGCCGCCGCCGATGCCGGTGACGAGGACTTTCTGTCCCGCCGCCACCTCGCCGTGGGTGACGGTCGCGCGCCAGGCGGTGAGCCCGGCGAGCGGAAAGGCGGCCGCTTCGGCCCACGAGAGATGGGCGGGCTTGGCGTGGATGGAGCTCTCGGGCACGCACACGTATTCGGCATGGGTGCCCTGGTCGGGCATGCCGAGCACGCGGAAGTCGGGACCACCGCAGCGCGGGTCGTCGCCCCATTCGAGCGCGGGATAGATGACGACTTCCTCCCCCACGCGCGCGGTGTCGACGCCGCTGCCGACCGCGTCGACCACGCCCGCGCCGTCCGAGCCGGCGACCGAGGGGAACTGGATGCGCGGGTAGGCACCGACGGTGATCCAGACGTCACGGCGATTGAGCGCGGCGCACTTGATTTTCACGCGCACTTCGCCGGGCCCGGGTTCGGGCAGCGGCAGCTCTTCGATGGCGAGCTTGTCGGGCCCGCCCAGCTCTCGCAGTACCAGCGCCTTCATCGCTCAGCGCCCCTGGAACTCGGCCTTCTCCTTGCGGGTGAAGGCGTTGATGGCGTTGACCGTGTCCGTGGAGGCGCGGGCGAGACCGGCGATCGCGCGCGTCTCGAGCTCCATCTGCGTCTCCAGCGTGTTGGAGAGGCTGTCGGTGACCAGGCGCTTGGATTCGCCGAAGGCGAGCGTCGGGCCCGCCGCGAGCTGCTGCGCCACGCTCATCACGCGCGTCATCAGCTGGTCGTCGGCGACCACCTCGTTGACGAGCCCCCACTCGCGCGCCTGCTCGGCCGTGAGCAGGTCGTTCATCAGGATGAGCTGCATCGCCTTCACGTGTCCGACCAGGCGCGGCAGAAAGTAGGTGCTCGAGCCGTCCGGCGACACGCCGGCGCGGGTGTAGGCCATGGTGAACTTGGCCGACTCGGCGGCGAACACCATGTCACCCGAAATGGCCATCGAGAAGCCGGCGCCGGCTGCGACGCCATTGACGGCGACGAGATAGGGTGCGTTCATGCGCGCGAAGCGTGCGATTGCCGCGTGCAGGCCGGTCGTCGCGTAGCGCATGTACTCGGCCATGCCCTCGCCCTGCGCAGCGAAGGAATGCAGGTCGCCGCCGGCGGAGAACATCTTGCCGGCACCGGTCAGGACGACGCAGCGGATGTCGGGGTTGGAGTCGCAATGGGTGGCGACCCGGACCAGCTCTTCGGCCATCGGCACGTTGAGACTGTTGGCCGCATCGGGACGGTTCAGGGTGATGACGGCGACGCCGCCGTCGCGCTCGAAGTCGAGCGTTTCGTAGCTCATGGGTGGTGTCCTCCCCGGGGTTGTGCGGCCGGTTGCTCCGACCGGGTATGCAGTCGCGCCGCGGCGCTCAGTCGTCGCGCTCGGGTTCACGTGCCGCGCGCGCGGCGCGGCGGCGCGCGAGGTCGTCCATTATCGCCGCGCGCTGCCCATCGGTGTAGCGCGACCAGAAGGTAATCTCGTCCTTCGTGCGCAGGCAGCCGATGCAGATGCCCTCCTCCGCGTTCAGCGCACACACGGCGACACAGGGCGAGACGATGCGGGAGGGGTTGGTCATGCGCTGTTCCAGGCCGGCCGTGGCAGGTGTGAGAAACGGCGGCGCTGTGGCACAGCGCACGTCAAGCGAGTTGCCCGGTGCGCGCGTCGGCAAGGCGCGCGAGGTAGTCGAGCCCGTCGATTGCACGAGAGCCGTACCAGGACAGCATTTCGCCGTCGATGAGCTGCACGTCCGTGCCCTCCCCGCACAGCCCGCGCACTTCGTCGAGATGCTTCTCACGGAAGGGGTAGGGCTCGCTGCTCAGCAGGCACAGGTCGGGTGAGAACGCACGGAAATCGGCCGCCGTGAGTTCGGGGTAACGCCGTTCGCTCGTCGCCGGCAGGGTATGCCAGTTGACCAGCTCGAGCATGCGCGCGATGTAGGTGTCGCGGCTGACCGTCATCCACGGCTCGCGCCAGATGAGATAGACGACGCGCCGTGACGGGCGCCCGGCGCGGCGCGCGCGGAGCTTGTCGAGCCGCGTTCGCAGCCGCCCGGAGAGCATCGCCGCGGCCGGCTCACGGCCGAAGATGCCGCCAATCAGCGCATACAGCGCGAGGTTGTCCTCCGGCGCATTGGGATGGGTGACGACCACGTGTGGCACGAACTCGCACAGCGCCTCGAAGGTGGGCCGCTCGTTTTCGTCGATGTTGACAATGACGTGACTCGGCGCGAGGCCACGGATGCCCTCGAGGTCGACGTCCTTGGTGCCGCCGAGCTTGCGCACCCGCCGAACCGCCTCGCGCGGGTGGATGCAGAAGCCGGTGCGCCCGACCACCTGGGCGCCGAGGTCGAGCGCGAACAGCAGTTCCGTCACGCTCGGCACCAGCGAGACGATGCGCGCGTCGTTGCCGGCGCGCGCATGGTCCTGGCCAATGGCGTCGGTCAGCATGGGGTGGCAGTGCCCTCCTCGTTCGCGGCGATCAGCGAACCGCCCTTACATGTTGCGGCGGTATTCGCCGCCGACGTCGTAGAGGGCATCCGAGACCTGGCCGAGGGAAGCGTGCTTGACCGTCTCCATCAGTTCCGCGAAGCAGTTGCCGCGCCGGCGCGCGACGTCCTGCAGCGCAGCCAGGCGCTCTGGCCGCTCGCCGGCGTGGATGGCGTGGAAGTTGCGCACGGCAGCGATCTGGTCGTGCTTCTCCGCTTCGCTCGAGCGCATCAGTTCGAGCTCGGTGACCTCGTCTTCCTGGCCCTCCTTGGGCAGGAAGGTATTGACGCCGATCAGCGGCAGCGAGCCGTCGTGCTTCTTGTGCTCGTAGTAGAGGCTCTCCTCCTGGATCTTCGAGCGTTGGTACATGGTATCCATGGCACCGAGTACGCCGCCGCGCGAGGAGATGTTCTCGAACTCCTTGTACACGGCCTCCTCCACGAGGTCGGTCAGCTCGTTGATGATGAACGAGCCCTGCCACGGGTTTTCGCAGAAATTGAGGCCGAGCTCGCGGTTGATGATGAGCTGGATGGCGACCGCGCGCCGCACCGACTGCTCGGTCGGCGTGGTGATGGCCTCGTCGTAGGCGTTGGTGTGCAGGCTGTTGCAGTTGTCGAACAGCGCGTACAGCGCCTGCAGCGTGGTGCGGATGTCGTTGAAGCTGATCTCCTGCGCGTGCAGCGACCGGCCGGACGTCTGGATGTGGTACTTGAGCATCTGGCTGCGCGGGCTTGCGCCGTAGCGCTCGCGCATCGCGCGCGCCCAGATGCGCCGCGCAACGCGGCCGATCACGCTGTACTCCGGGTCCATGCCATTGGAGAAGAAGAACGACAGATTGGGCGCGAAATCGTCGACCTGCATGCCGCGCGCGAGGTAGTACTCGACGATGGTGAAACCGTTGGCGAGCGTGAAGGCGAGCTGGCTGATCGGGTTCGCGCCGGCCTCGGCGATGTGATAGCCGGAGATCGACACCGAGTAGAAGTTGCGCACCTGGTGGTCGACGAAGAAGGCCTGTACGTCGCCCATCATCTTCATCGCGAACTCGGTCGAGAAGATGCAGGTGTTCTGCGCCTGGTCCTCCTTGAGGATGTCGGCCTGGACCGTGCCGCGCACGGTCTTCAGCGTCTCCGCCTTGATGCGCGCGTAGGTCTCGGCGTCCACGACCTGGTCACCGGGGATGCCGAGCAGGCCGAGGCCGAGGCCGTCGTTGCCGGGCGGCAGCTCACCCTTGTAGGTGGGGCGCTGGCGACCCTCGAAATACTTCGCGATCTTCTTCTCCGCCTCGGCCCACTGGCCGCTCTCCTTGAGGTGCTTCTCGACCTGCTGGTCGATGGCGGCGTTCATGAAGAAGGCGAGGATGATCGGCGCCGGGCCGTTGATGGTCATCGACACCGAAGTCGTCGGCGAGCACAGGTCGAAGCCCGAGTAGAGCTTCTTGGCGTCGTCGACGGAGGCGATGGAGACGCCCGAGTTGCCCACCTTGCCGTAGATGTCGGGACGCTCGTCGGGGTCTTCACCGTACAGCGTGACCGAGTCGAAGGCGGTCGACAGGCGCGCCGCCGGCTGACCCTGGGAAAGGTAGTGGAAGCGCCGGTTGGTTCGCTCGGGCGTGCCTTCGCCGGCGAACATGCGGGTCGGGTCCTCGCCCGCGCGGCGATACGGGAACACGCCGCCGGTATAGGGATAACTGCCGGGCAGGTTCTCGCGCATGAGGAAGCGCAGCAGGTCGCCCCAGCCATCGAACTTCGGCGGCGCGATCTTCGGCACGCGCTGGTGGCTGAGCGTCTCGCGGTAGTTGTCGCCGCGGATCTCGCGCCCGCGCACCGCGTAGCAGTACTCGTCGTCGGTGATGCCCTTGAGCCGCGCCGGCCATTCGAGCAGCAGCTGGCGTGCCTCTGCGCCGAGGTCGTCGAGCGCCGCGTTGTAGCGCTGACGGAGGGTCAGCAGGGTCTTGTCGCCGCCCTCGGTGAGCGCGGCCTGCGCATAGGGCTCTAGCCGCTCCGGGTGTGCCTCGTCGTCGAGCTCGCCGAGGGTCTCCCAGGTGTGCTGGGCGCGGTTGGCGGCCTCGGCGAGGGTCTCGATGCGCGCGTTGACGCCGCGACCCTCCTCGGCGATCTCGGCGAGGTAGCGCACGCGGCTCGGCGGGATGATCTCGGTGCCGCGCGGTTCCTTGCGCGCGGTGTCGCAGTCGGGCGTCCAGTGGCCGTGCTCGAGGTCGAGCTTGTCGGCAATGCGCTGGCACAGGTTGACGAACATCCAGGTCAGGCCGGGGTCGTTGAACTGGCTGGCGATGGTCGGGAAGACCGGGATGTCGTCGTCCTTGATTTCGAACTGCTGGTGGTTGCGCTTCCATTGCTTGCGCACGTCGCGCAGGGCGTCGTCGGCGCCGCGCTTGTCGAACTTGTTGAGCACGATCAGGTCAGCGAAGTCGAGCATGTCGATCTTTTCGAGCTGGGTCGGTGCCCCGTACTCGCTGGTCATGATGTAGAGCGGCACGTCGACGAGATCGACGATCTCGGAGTCGCTCTGGCCGATGCCGGCGGTCTCGACGATGACGAGATCGAAGCCCGAGGCCTTGAGGAACGCAATGGCGTCGGCGAGCATCGCACTCGTCGCGAGGTGCTGGCGGCGCGTCGCCATCGAACGCATGAAGAGGTTCTCGTGGCGCAGGCTGTTCATGCGGATGCGGTCGCCGAGCAGCGCCCCACCGGTGCGCCGCCGCGTCGGGTCTACCGCGAGTACGGCGATACGGCGATCGGGGAAGTACTGGCAGAAGCGCGACAGGATCTCGTCGGTGACCGAGCTCTTGCCGGCGCCGCCGGTGCCGGTGATGCCGACCACCGGGACGTTGCGCGCGGCCATGCGCCATTCCTTGCGCAATGTCTCGAGGCGCGATTCCGACAGCACGCCATCCTCGATTGCCGACAGCGTCTGCGCGATGGCGAGCGGCTGCTCTGCGCTGGAGGTCTCGGGCAGCGCACTCGCACGGCGAGCCCGCAGGGTACGCTGCACGAGATCCTCGATCATGCCCTTCAACCCCATCTTCATGCCGTCGTTGGGGTGATAGATGCGCTCCACGCCGTAGGCCTCGAGGTCGGCAATCTCCTCCGGCGTGATGGTGCCGCCACCGCCGCCGAACACGCGCACGTGGCCGGCACCGGCCTCGTTCAGCATGTCGACCATGTAGCGGAAATACTCGGTGTGGCCACCCTGGTAGGAGCTGATCGCGATGCCGTCGGCATCCTCCTGGATGGCGGCGCGCACGACGTCGGCGACCGCGCGGTTATGGCCGAGGTGGACGACTTCGGCGCCCTCGCCCTGGATCAGGCGGCGCATCACGTTGATGGCGGCGTCGTGGCCGTCGAACAGCGAGGCGGCGGTGACGAAACGCAGCGGCGTGGATTCGGTCGATGCTTGCGGGCTCTCGCCCAGGTCCTGTGCACGGGTGCTCATGGGTGCTCCTCCCTCTCGAGGTCGTCGGGCTGCCGCGAGCGTGGGCGGCGGCCGTCTCGTTCATGATAGGTAAACGGACAAAACGCGTGATTCATTGCGCGCGCTCCGTGATGCCGGCCGCGGCGCCGGGGGCGGGGCGCGGCGGGGCCGCCGACGGGGCGAGCGCGAGTGCCGTCTGGCGCTTCAGCGATTCGTGCAGGAAACGCAGGTGTTCGCTCGCCTCGGGCGTCACCAACCACTGGTAGACGATGCCGATGATGGCGGCACAGAACTGTTCGGCGGTGCCACGCGCATCGACGCTCGGCGCAATGGCGCCGGCCGCGATGCCCTTCTCGATCCAGGCGGCAACGTCACGGCGACGCCGCTCGTGGATGTTGGCGACCACCTGTTTCAAGGCGGCATCGGGTCCGATCGAGTCGAACCACAGGATATAGAAGGCGCGGATCGGCTCGGCGGCCTCCAGGATGAAACGGTAATGCGCATCGGTCGCCGCCTCGATCGCCTCGAGGCCGACCTTCTCGCGCACCGCGCGGCGCAGCTCGTGCAACCAGGACTCGCCAATCGAGCGGATGATGAAGGCGAACAGGCCACCCTTGTTGCCGAACCGATAACTGGCCAGTCCGCGACTGTAGCCGGCGCGTTCCCCGACGTCTTTCAGGGTGGTCCCGGCAGTGCCGCGCTCGCAGATGAGCGCGACGGCCGCCTCGAGCATGCGCGCGTCGGACAGCGCGGTGCGCTCGGCCTGGGTGCGGCGTTCCTGTTCGGCACTGGCATGGGATTCCATGGCCGGCGATTATGTGCCCCCTTTTACTTGTTTGCAACAAGCAAGTCATCTCCCCAGTGCGCGTCCCGCCCCGCCGGTCGACCTCAGGGTCGCGTGCCCGCCCGCTCCCGGCGCTCCCCGCGCCGACTCCACAACACCCCGGCCAGGATCAGCGCGAGGCCGGCGTAATCGGTCGCCGCAAGCACCTCGTCGAGCAGCCAGGTACCGAGCACGACCGAGAACGCCGGCACCAGGTAGTTGGTCAGCGCGACGAAGCCGGCGCCGGCGCGCCCGATCAGCGGGTAGACGATGCCGGCGCCGATGGCGGTCGGGAAGAGTCCGAGGGCGAGCACGGCCAGCGCCGGTTGCCAGGGTGGCCACGCGGGCGGCGGCGCCAGCAATGCGGCGAGCAGCAAGGACTGCAGGGACGCCACGCACAGCACGCCACAGGCCAGCACGAGGCCGGGCAGGCGCGGGACCAGGCGCGCGGTGACGCCGTTCAGCGCGTAGCCGGTGGCGGCGGCGAGAATGGCGAGCGCAGCCAGCAGGCGCAGGCCGCCGAGCGACAGGCTCGCCAGTGCGAGCGGCCCGATGAGGAGCGCGACCCCGAGAAAGCCGACCACGAACGCCGCTGCACGCCGCCGCGTCAGCGGCTCGTCGGCCAGCACGAAATGGGCGATGACGATGGTCACCAGCGGCACCGCCGCCATCAGGATGCCGGCGAGGCTCGACGGGACGTACTGCTGGCCCCAGGCGATCAGCGCGAACGGGCCGACGTTGCCAATCGCGCCGAGCCAGGCGAACCACAGCCAGGGACGCGGGTCGCGTGGCAGGCGCTGCCCCTGCCAGTACACCAGGGCGAGCAGCGCGAGCGCGCCGATGTTGATGCGCAACGCGGTCAGCCACCAGGGATCGAGGGTGGTCAGGGCGATGCGGGTCAGCGCGAACGCCGAACCCCACACGGCGACCAGGGTCGCGAGGCCGGCCCACTCGGTCGGACCGACGTGCAGGGTGCGTCCGCTCATCGCTTTCCGCCACGCGCGCGCCACACCGGACGGGCGCGCCGGCCCGAGCGCGGGGCCATGGCCGTTCAGCCGTCGCCGACGCGAATGAGGCCTTCCTGCACGACCGACACGACGAGACGCCCGGCGCGATCGTAGAAGCTGCCGCGGGCGAGTCCGCGTGCCCCCGCCGAACTCACGCCCTCACAGACGTAGAGCAGCCATTCGTCCATCTTGAACGGACGGTGGAACCACATCGCGTGGTCGAGGCTGGCAAGGAACAGGTTTTCGGCCAGCGCGCGCACGCCCTGCGGCATCAGCAGCGTGGTGATGAGGCCGTAGTCCGAGAGATAGGCGAGCACGGCCCGGTGCAGGTCGGGCTCGTCCGGCAGGGCGTCGACGGTGCGCAGCCAGGTGCGGCGCAGCGGCGGCGTGCCGGCGGGTACGTCGTTGAAGTAGGCCTCGATCGGGCGCAGCTCGAACGGTGCGGCGATGCTTGCGATACGTTGCACCTTGGGTGATGCGCCGTCGAGATTGAGTCGGTCGAAGGCTGCGCGCGGCAGCTCCTCGGGCGGCGGGACGTCGGGCATCGCCGCCTGGTACTCGATGCCCGCCTCGGTTTTGTGGAACGAGGCCTCGAGCGTGAAGATGGGGCGCCCGCGCTGCACTGCGACCACCCGCCGCGCCGAGAAGCTGCCGCCGTCGCGGCTGCGATCGACCTCGTAAATGACCGGGCGGCCCGATTCCGCCTCGCGCAGGAAGTAGGCGTGGATGGAATGCACGTCGCGCCCCTCCACGGTCGACTGTGCGGCCTTGATCGCCTCGCCCAGCACCTTGCCGCCGTACACCCGCTTGAGGTGGGTATCGCTGACCGCGCCGCGGAACAGGTTCTCTTCGAGCTGCTCGAGCGCGAGCGCGTCGACCAGCCGGCTCAGGGCTTCGTCCAACAGGATGCTCCTTCAGGAAACGGCGGAAAAACGCGCGCGCCAGCGGGTGACGGTCGCGCCTGGGCGCTCGTGCTGCCCGCCGGGCACGCATGCGGAGAGGTGATCACCGCGCGCAGGGTGATGCGCACTCGTCGGACTTCTTTCAGCGAAACGCATACTGCTCGGTCGGAAAGGCGCCCTCGCGCACCTCGCGTACGTAGGTCGCGAGGGCACCGTGAATCGAGCCTTCCTGTTCCATGTAGTTCTTGGAAAAGCGCGTGCGCTTGCCGGGGAAGATGTCGAGCACGTCGTAGAGCACGAGGATCTGGCCGTCGACGTACGGGCCGGCCCCGATACCGATGACCGGTACGCCGGCTGCGCGGGTGATGTCGGCAGCGAGGTCGATGGGCACGCATTCCAGCAGCAGGATGTCGGCGCCGGCTTCCTCCAGCGCGCGCGCGTCGTCCTTCATCTTCTGCGCCGCCTTCTCCTCGCGGCCCTGCACGCGGTAGCCGCCGAACTTGTGGATGGCCTGCGGGGTGAGGCCGAGGTGCGCGCACACCGGCACGCCGCACTCCGTCAGGCGCGCGACCATGTCGATCTCGAGCTCGCCCCATTCGAGCTTGACGATCTCCGCGCCGCCCTCCTTCATCAGGCGCGCGGCGTTGCGCAGGCAGTCGCCCGGCGACGAGTAACTCATGAACGGCATGTCGGCCATGATCATCGCGCGCTGCGTGCCGCGCGCGACCATCTGGGTGTGGTAGATGATGTGTTCGACGGTGACGGGAATGGTCGTGGCCTGGCCCTGCACCACCATGCCGAGCGAATCGCCGACCAGGATGAAATCGATACCGACGCGGTCCAGCGCGTGGGCGAAGGCGGCATCGTAGGCCGTCATGCTGGTGATCGTCTCGCCGCGCTCCTTCATCTGTCGCAGCGTGCGTACGGTGACCTTGTCGGCCTGTTCGTTCTGGGCACTCATGGGGAATTCTCCTGCAGAGCGGACTTGCGCGCGACGCCGGCGACGAAACGTGCCAGCTCGACGGGCGCGCGCTCGTGCCAGCCGTCGCCGATGATCTCGCGCTCGTCGTGGGCCTCGCAAGCGAAGCGTACATGGCGCGTACCCACCTCGACCACGCGCGCGGTGGCCGTCACGCGCATGCCGACGGGCGTTGCGGCAAGATGGCGGATGTCGACCCGCGTGCCGACCGACCCCCAGCCCGCGGGCAGCAACGCCGCGATGGCGTCGGCCGCCGCCATCTCCATCGCGAAGATCATCTGCGGCGTGGCGTAGACCGCCGGCAGCGCAGGATAGGCGTGCTGTACGGTGAGTTCCGGGGTGACGACGAGCTCGCGCGTGGCGCTCGCGCCGCACGGCACCAGGCGCGTCAGGTCGGGCGCCGTCACGCGTTCGTCGATGCGATCGTCGGCAGCCAGGCGCGGATTGCCGCGGCAATCTCGGCGGGCGAGTCCTCCTGGATGAAATGCAGTCCCTGCACGCCGATCTCGCTGGTGTTGCGCCAGCTGCGCGCGAAGTCGGCGGCCGCGCCGTTCATGATCATGCCGGGCCTGGCGCTGATGAAGAGCTTGGGGATCGGCGCATCGGCGAGAAAGCGGCCGTAGCGTTCGACCACCGCGACGACGTCGGCCGGTTCGCCCTCGAGTGGGATCTGCCGCGGCCAGGTGAGCGTCGGGCGACGATCTTCACCGGGATTGGCGAACGGCGCGCGGTAGGCCGCCATCTCGTCGTCGTCGAGCTGACGCATGATCGAAGCCGGCAGCACGCGTTCGACGAAGACATTCTTTTCCAGCACCACCGTTTCGCCGGCTGGCGAGCGGAAGGTCTGGAACATCTCGCGTGCGGCATCCGGCCACTCGTCCCAGGTCAGGGGTTTGACGATGCCTTCCATGTGCACCACGCCGGCCGTCGCCTGTGGATGATCGGCAATCCAGTCGAAGCCGAGCGCACTACCCCAGTCGTGGATGACGAAGACGACGTCCTCGTGCACGCCGAGCGCGTCGAGCGCGCCGCGCCAGTAATGGCGCTGCTCGGCAAACGTGTAGCGCTGCGGACCCGAGTCGGGCAGCTTGTCGGAATCGCCCATGCCGATCAGGTCGATGGCGATGCAGCGCCCGCAGTCGGCGAGCGCCGGCAGGATATTGCGCCACAGGTAGGACGAGGTGGGGTTGCCGTGCTGGAACACGATCGGCCTGCCCTCGCCCATCTCGACGTAGGCCATGCGGCTGCCGTCGACCTCGACGAACTGCTTGCGTGCGGACCACTCGTTCATGCTGCTCCTCCCGGGGCGGGTGTCGCCCCTGTCTGGTGGGCTACGCTCAGCCGCGCTTGCCGAGCGCGGCGATCTGCGCGGCGATGGCGAGAATGCGCTCGGCCTGCACGAGGTGCGGGCGGTCGATCATCTTGCCGTCCAGTTGCAGGGTGCCGGCGTCGGTGTTGGCCTTGAAGGCGTCGATCACAGCTTGCGCGTGAGCAAGTTCGTCGGCCGAAGGCGAAAATGCGTCGTTGATCACGGGCACCTGCGCCGGGTGGATGGCAATCTTCTCCGTGAAGCCGTCGCGGCGCGCCTCGTCGCAGACCACCTTGAGGCGCTCGGTGTCGCGGAAGTCGGCCATGACGGTGTCGATGGCCTGCACGCCGGCCGCGTGGGCGGCAAACAGGCACAACGAGCGCGTGGTCTGGTAGGGCATGGTCCAGTCCTTGCGCGCGTCGAGGTTGCTGCTCGCACCGACCGCGGCGCCGAGATCCTCCGCGCCCCAGGTGAGGCCGGACAGCCGTGGCACTCCTCCGCGGTAGTCGCCGAGTCCGAACACCGCCGCCGGTGTCTCGGTGGCGACCGGCAGGATGGCAATGCCGCCGGCCGGCAGGTCGTGCTCGGCTTCGAGCACGTCGAGGTAATGGGCGACCACGCGCAGGTCGTCGGGGCCGTTGGCCTTGGGCAGCACGATGCCGTCCGGCGCGGCCGGCGCGACGCCGGCGATGTCCTTCTGTGCATGGCCGGAATCGAGCGGGTTGACGCGCACGTAGAATTTCACGCCCGGTGTGCGCTCCCCACGCAGGAAGGCGGCGACCATGTCACGCGCGAGCGGCTTGCGCTGGGCCGCCACCGAATCCTCGAGATCGAGGATCACGCAGTCGGCGCCGATGCCGGCGGCCTTGCCCATCTTCTTGTCGCTATCGCCGGGGGCGAACAGGAGTGACCGCAACATCAGGCAGGCTTCCTCAACATGAGACCGGAGCGTTTGCACACCGCGACGAGCTCGTCCTTCTGGTTGAACGCGCGATGCTCGAACACCACGATACCGTTGTTCGGCCGTGACCTGCTCTCGCGGATCTCGACCACCTCGGATTCCACGCGGATGGTGTCGCCGTGAAACAGCGGGCGTGGGAAGCGCACCTCGTCCCAGCCGAGGTTGGCGACGGTGGTGCCGAGCGTGGTCTCGTGGACGCTGATGCCGACCATGAGCGCGAGGGTGAAGGCACTGTTGACGATGCGCTGGCCGAACTCGGTCTCGTTCCTGCAGTATTCCTCGTCGAGGTGCAGCCGCGCCGGGTTGTGGGTCATCGCGGTGAACAGCACGTTGTCGGTTTCGGTCAGCGTGCGGCGAATGGGGTGCTCGAACACCTGTCCGACACTGAACTCCTCGAAATACAGGCCTGCCATGGGTCCTCCTCTGGTGATGCGGCGGATGCGCGTGGAGGCATTATAGGCAAAGCGTGGCGGGCGACGCGGCGTGTTCACCGCGCGGCGACGAGCCCGACGAGTACGCGTGGCGTGGCCTCGCGGCGTGCGACGCTCGAGATCCAGCGAGCAACGAGGCGTCCCCGCATCGTGGCGCTACGTTGTACGCCTGCGCTTGCCCCGTTGCTCCTTGCTGGTTGCGCAACGCGCCGGACGGCGACTCGTGAGCGGTCCCCGCTTGCACCACAGGCACACCTTCTGACCGGGATCAGCATCTGCCGGCGCAACGGCGCCGACGATGGCGTCGTGGATTCATGGCACGAGGGACATCGACGATGAACGGAACACCAGGACCGCGTTATGACCTGCGCCTGTTGAGCGCGCTCGTGTTGAGCGCCGTCATCGCCGCACCGGCGTCCGGCGCAGTGACGTTGCAGCCGAGCCGCTTCTTCGAACGTCTCGACGGCCATTTCGTCGACGCCCTCGGCGACGAACTGACGCCCGAGACACTGCTCATCGACCGTACGCTCGACGGCATCGGCAGTGCGGACGGCTTCGTCGCGACCAGCGGCGGCGCGCGCCCGCGCGCCGAGGTGCAGATGAACATCGCCATGGGGCCCGGTGCATCGCGGGCATACAACCAGGTGGCGAGTGCGGAGATCCGCTATTACTGGGCGATCGAACAGGTCGGCGGCATTCCCTACGGCGATCGCGTTCCGGTCGAGCTCGATACCCGGGCGCTGGCCTCGTACACCCTCGCCACCGATCTCAACTTCGGTCTCACCCTGCGCGCGACGGCGTTCTTCGAAATCGCCGACGAGGCCAGTTGGACTTTCTCCGCATTGCCCTGCCGGCCCATCTGCGCCCCGGGCACGGGTGCGGAGGGCTTCCACGAAGTGGTATCGGGCCACGCCACGCCGAACCTTGCCAACCGCATCCAGCTGACCGCGGTGGCGACGGCAAGCCTGTATCGCGATACCAGTCTCGCCGCCACGGTGTGGGTCGACCCGGTGATCACCATCAGCCCCGACTTCGCGCGTCGCGACGATTTCCGCATCGTCTACGGCAGCTTCGTCGAAGCGGTGCCGTTGCCGGCCCCGGCCCTGCTGCTGCTCTCGGCGCTGTTGCCGTTCAGCCTCGGGCGGTGGCGCCGCGCCGGCTGATCAATCGTCCGCGTCGGCGTCCAGCAAGCCGGCGTAACGCTCGCGCAGCAGGTTCTTCTGCACCTTGCCCATGGTGTTGCGCGGCAGTTCGCCGAGCGCGAGAACACGTTTGGGCACCTTGAAGGCCGCCAGCCGCGTACGCAGTGCGGCGATGGTGCGCTGCTCGTCGAAGTCCGCCGTGGCGACGACGGCGGCGACGACCGCTTCGCCGAAGTCGGCATGGGGGACGCCGAACACCGCGGCTTCGGCGATGCCGTCGAGGGTCTCGAGCTCGCGCTCGATCTCCTTCGGGTAGACGTTCAGCCCGCCCGAGATGACCATGTCCTTGCTGCGCCCGACGATGAACAGGTAGCCCGCGTCGTCGAGATGGCCCTGGTCGCCGGTATCGAACCAGCCGTCGGCGTCGAACGCCCTGGCGGTGGCTTCGGGAAGCTGCCAGTAGCCCGGGAAGACGTTCGGCCCGCGTACCTGGATGGCACCGATGTCGCCGCTCGCACAGGTCCGTCCCGCGCCATCGACCACGCGCACCTCGACCCCCGGCAGCGCCGGCCCCACCGAGGCTGGCTTACGCTCGCCATGCAGCGGGTTGGAGGTGTTGATGCCGGTTTCGGTCATGCCGTAGCGTTCGAGGATGACGTGCCCGGTGCGCGCGTGGAATTCGTGGAACGTGGCCTCGGACAGCGGCGCCGAACCGGAGATGAACAAGCGCATGGTGGCGCACTGCGCGCGGCCGAAGCCGGGTGCCGCGAGCAGCCGGGTGTAGTAGGTCGGCACCCCGGCCATCAGGGTCGCACCGGGCAGCGCGGCGACCACGGCCTGTGGATCGAACCGCGGCAGGAAGCGCAGCGTCGCGCCGGCCAGCAGGGCCGGGCCCAGCGTGATGAACAGGCCGTGGACGTGGAACACCGGCAGCGCGTGTACGAGGATGTCATCGGCCGTGAAGTGCCAGGCCTCGCGCAGGGCGCAGGCATTCGCATACAGGTTGCCATGGGTGATGCGGATGCCCTTGGGCGTCCCGGTGGTGCCGGAGGAATAGAGCAGCGCAGCGTCGTCGCCGTCAGTCCGCACCACGGTGGCGAAAGCGTCGGCGGCCGTCGTGCAGGCCGCGGCGAAGCTGCCCTCGCCCGCCGCGTCCATGGCGAGCTGCCGCGGCGCGCAGCCGGCCGCTGCGCAGGCCTTGCCGACGCGCTCCGCGAGTGCCGGATCGCTCACGACGAGGCGCGCGCCGGCATCACCGATGAAGAAGGCCAGTTCGCGCTCGGTGTAGCCGGTGTTGAGCGGGTGGAACACCAGCCCGGCGCGCAGGCAGCCGAGGTAGAGCCACAGGTAGCGTGGCGATTTCTCCGCGATCACCGACACGCGGTCGCCAGGTGCGAGGCCGAGGGCATGGAGTGCATTGGCCGCACGCGCGCTCTCCCGCTCGGCCTCGGCATAACTCACCCGGCTGCCGTCGGGCAGCTCGAGCAGGGTGCGGGAGGGCGTGAAGGTGGCGGCGAAGCGCGCGTAGAGGTTGGCGTTGGCGCTCATGGGCTGGGCGGCGCCCCGACGGGTCCGCCGGGGGCGTCAGGTCAGGTTGCGGGGAGCGGGCTTACAGGGAGCGGGAGATCAGTTCCTTCATGATCTCGTTCGAACCACCGTAGATCATCTGCACGCGACTGTCGGCGAAATAGTGCGCCACCGGGTACTCCATCATGTAGCCGTAGCCGCCGTGCAGCTGCAGGCACTCGTGGGCGGCCTCGAACTGCTTCTGGCTGCACCACCACTTGGCCATCGAGGCGGTCTCGGTGTCGAGCGTGCCGGCGTTGAGCTGGGTGATGCAGTGGTCGACGAACACGCGCGCGATGCGCGTCTCGGTGGCCACCTCGGCCAGCGTGAACTTGGTGTTCTGAAAGTCGAGCAGGCGCTGGTTGAAGGCCTTGCGCTCCTTGGTGTACTCGACGGTCTGCTCGAGTGCCGCCTCCATCGCGGCGACCGCGGCGACGGCGATGATGAGCCGTTCGCGCGGCAGCTGCGCCATCAGCTGGTAGAAGCCCTGCCCTTCTTCGCCGCCGAGAATGTTGCCGGCCGGCACGCGGCAGTCGTCGAAGAAGAGCTCGCTGGTGTCCTGCCCCTTCATGCCGATCTTCTTCAGCGGCTTGTTGCGGCGGAAGCCGTCGAGACCGTCGACCTCGACCATCAGCAGCGAGATGCCCTTGGCGCGCTCCTCCGGGTTGGTCTTGCACACCACGCAGACGAGGTTCGCGTTGTAGCCGTTGGTGATGAAGGTCTTGGAGCCGTTCAGGACATAGTCGTCGCCGTCGCGGACGGCGCGCGTCTTGACCGCCTGCAGGTCGGAACCGGTGCCCGGCTCGGTCATCGCGATGGCGGTGATGATCTCGCCGCTCGCCATGCCCGGCAGCCAGCGCTGGCGTTGCTCCTCGGTACCGTAACGCATCAGGTAATGCGCCACGATGCTCTGGATGCCGTTGCCGAAGCTCGAGATGCAGGCGCGCTGGCATTCCTCGTAGGTGATGGCGTCGAAACCGAAGTCGCCGCCGCCGCCGCCATACTCGGCGGGCACGTCGGGGCACAGGATGCCGACCTCGCCGGCCTTGCGCCAGGCCTCGGGCTCGGGATGGCCCTGGTCGATCCAGCGCTCGCGGTGCGGCACGAATTCCGACTCGACGAACTTGCGTACGTTGTCACGGAAGAGTTCGTGGTCGGCGTTCATCCAGGGGGAGCGGTAAGGGTTCATGGCGATCTCGTTGCTCGTTGGTTTCTGTGGGGTATGGCGGACGGCAGTGATGCGTCGAGCGTGTCGCTTCGGATCAGGCCGAGTGCAGGCCGAGCACCGATACGCTGGCGACGTTGCGGAACGGGTGGCCACCGAGATTGTGAGTCAGTCCCAGGCTCGGGTTCGACAGCTGGCGGTCGCCGGCGCGGCCGAGCAGCTGCAGGTAGAGCTCGTAGGCCATGCGCAGGCCGCTCGCGCCGATCGGGTGGCCGAAGCACTTCAGGCCACCATCGACCTGGCACGGCACCACGCCGTCGCGGTCGAATTCGCCGTCGAGCACCGCCTTGATGGCGCCACCCTCGGGGCACAGGCCGAGATCCTCCATCACCACGAGTTCGGTGACAGAGAAGCAGTCGTGGACTTCGGTCATGTCGAGTTCCTTGCGCGGATCGCTAATGCCGGCCTCCTTGTAGGCGCGTTCGGCGGCGATGCGCGTGGTCAGCAGGTAGCTGCCGTCCCAGGCATTGTTCGACATCTCGAGACCGTTGCTCGGGGCGAGCTGCATGGCCTTGACGGTGACCATGTCGCGAATGCCCAGTTCGCGCGCCTTCTCGACGCTGGTGACGATGGCACAGGCGGCGCCGTCACTGACGCCGCAGCAGTCGTAGAGGCCGAGCGGCGCCGCGATCATCGGGGCGTTGATGGCCTGCTCCTCGGTGATTTCGCGGCGCAGGTGGGCCTTCGGGTTGAGCGCACCGTTGGCATGGCTCTTGACCGAGATGTGGGCCATGGCGCGCTTGAGATCGGCCGGGTTGCACTGGTGGCGCGCCTGGTAGGCGCTGGCGAGTTGGGCAAAGGCGCCCGGCGCGGTGGCATTGGGCAGCCACAGATCGTCGAACGTGCCCTTGCTGCGCTCCGGCAAGCCGGGATAGCCGGTGTCCTTGAGCTTCTCCACGCCGACCGCGAGGGCGACGTCACAAGCACCGGCGGCAACAGCGTAGACGGCCCCGCGCAATGCTTCGGTACCGGTCGCGCACATGTTCTCGACGCGCGTGACCGGGATGTTCGGCAGCCGCAGCGCCATCGACAGCGGCAGTGCCGACTTGCCCGCACTCTGTTCCTGGAAGAACAGGCCGAGCCAGGCCATCTCGATGTCCTCGCGGCTGACCGGCGCATCGGCGAGCGCCTCGTTGAACGCTTCGAGCATGAGTTCCTCGGGGCCGCAGTCCCAGCGCTCGCCGAAGCGCGTACAACCCATGCCGATGATCGCGACCTTGTCTCTGATACCTGTGGCCATGACGTGACCCTCCTCGGAACGTGTCAGTCCATCACCGGCGCAGGTTTCCAGAAATAGCGCCGGAAGTTGCGTTTGGGGTCGAAATCCTTGATGCGGAAGACCATGCGGACCGCGTCGCCGACCCTGACCTCGCCCGGGGCGAAGTCGGTGAATTCGAGCATGATGTTGGCGCCGTCGGGGAACTCGACGTTGCCGTAGACGTAAGGCGGAGACGGCGTGTAGGCGAGCCAGTCCTCGGTGAACGACTTCACCCGACCGGCCAGGCCGGAGAGGCTTTCCGGGGTCTGCGAATCCGACGCGCCGCATTTCACGCACACCAGCGAGCGCGGAAACTGCAGGGTGTCGCACTCGCGGCAGCGTCCGCCGAGCATCGAGGTGATGTCGCGGCGCTTGCGGTAGAAGGCCGACAGCGCGGTGCGGTTGTCGCGCTCCGAGCGCAGGCCGAAATCAATCGAAACCTGCCCGCGCAGCGAAAGGAAACGGGTGTAGTTGTCGAGTACACGCCGGCGGGCGAGGTAGCGCGACGGGCCGCGCCCCGCTTTCATCACCGACAACGCCGGCGTAGTGCGCAACAGGATTGCATCGGCGCCCTGGCCGAAGCCGACCACCATGACGTACTGGTCGGGGGTCGCCTCTTCGAGTGCGCGGGCGAGCATGAGCAGGGCATGCGCGGCGCCACAATCGCCGACCTCGGCAGCGAGGTCGCTCGTGAAACATCCGGGAGACAGCTCGAGACGCTTGGCGAGCGCCCGCGCGACCGAACTCGAGCCGTGCAGCACCACGCGATCGATGTCGCCGACGGCGATGCCGGCGGCGGCTGCCGCGCGTTCGATCACGCTCGGCACGATCTTGAAATAGCCCTCCTCGCGCACCCAGCGTTCCTCGAGTGCGTAATCGTAGTCGGTGTCGGCCGAGCGGTACTGGTCGACCAGGTCCTCGTGCACCGACGCGCAGGCGAGGAATTCCGCGATGGGTTTGCCTTCGCCGAGCAGCAGGCCCGCGGCGCCGTGGCCGTAGAGCATCTCCTGGGTGCTGCCAGGGCGGGTCTCGCGGCAATCGCTTGCCAGCAGCAGCAGCGGCTGGTGAGCCTGCGCGGCGCGTGCCAGCGCGCTGGTCGCGGCGCGCCGGCTGCCGGCGAGATCCTCGGTGTGGAGCTGGTTGTCGAGCACCAGCGCATCGGCAGCGAGGCCCGAATTCGAACGGTCGGTGAATGGCAGCGTGGTCGAGGCGAGCGCAAGATGGCTGACAGTGGCTTCGGTACCGGCGAGGCAGTCGCGCCCCGCTTCCACCGCCATGGTGATGGCGTCCTCGTCCCAGTTGGCCACGCTGCGCTCGCCGGCAGCGAGCCCGCGCACGCCGGGGACGGCCCAGCCCACCGCGTCGAGCACCGCGCGGCGGTCGAGACGCAGCGCCGGAACGTAGGCGCCGAAAGAAAGAATGCCGTAACTCATGGACCTCCCTCGTGAGCGTGTGCTGGCCGGATCAGGCCCGCGAGTGTATCGCCCCACCCCGTGCTTGACCACGCGGTGGCCGGCCGGCGGCGCCGCAGGCGGCGCGCTCAGACCACGCCGTCGGCATGCAGCGCGGCGATTGCCGCGGCGTCGTAGCCGAGTTCGCCGAGGACCTCGTCGGTATGTTCGCCGACGGTCGGCGCGCGGCGCTGCGCCGGCTGCCAGGCGGAGAAGTCGAGCGGCAGGCGCGCGACCGGGGCTGGAGCCGCCACGTCCGGGTAGGCGAGTGGCTGCAGGAAGCCCATCGCCTGTGCCTGCGGATGGGCCATGGCGGCGTCGAGATCGAGTACCGGGCCGGCGGGTACGCCGGCGGCGGCAAGCGCATCGAGCACTTCGTCGGTGGTACGCGCCGCGCACCACGCTGCGACGCGTGCGCAGATGGCGTCGCGGGCGTCGCCACGCAGCTGGTCGCTGGCATAGGCGGGGTCATCGATCCAGGTGTCTTCGCCCACCACGCGGGCGAGGCGCTTGAACAGCCCGTTGCCGACCACGTGGGTGAGCACGTGCCCGTCGCGCGTGGCGAAGATGTCGGTCGGGGCGCTGGTCTGGCCGCGGTTGCCGCTCGGTACACGGTTGACGCCGAGCACCGACTGTTCGATGAGCGCGGCGTTGAAGAACGCCAGCGAGGTGCCGAGCAGTGCCGCCTGCACGTGCTGGCCGCGGCCGCTCTGCCGGCGTTCGTAGAGCGCGGCCAGCGTACCGAAAGCGCCGAGCGCGGCGGTGCCGAAGTCGGCGAACGGCGTTGCGCTGCGCGCCGGCGCGCCGGGCGTGCCCGACAGGAAGGCAGAGCCCGACATGACCTGCCCGATACCGTCGAAGCCGCCGCGGTCGCGCCACGGGCCTTCATGGCCGAAACCGGTCTGCGTGGTGAGGATGATGTCCGGTTTGATCGCGGTGAGGCTCGCGTAGTCGAGGCCGGCGCGGGCGAGCGCTGCCGGCGGCATGTTGGCGATGACGACATCGGCCCCGGCGACCAGCTTCTCGACCACCTCGCGCGCCCGCGGATGCTTGAGATCGAGGGTAACGCCGCGCTTGTTGCAGCCGGTCTCGAGGAATACCGCGCTGGCGCTCGGGCTGACCGGGCCGACGTAGCGATCTTCGCTGCCGCCGGGCTTCTCGATGCGAATGACGTCCGCGCCGAGATAACCGAGCAGGGCCGCGCAGTAAGGCCCGGCGATGTAGCGCGCGAAATCCAGCACGCGGATGCCGCGCAGCATGCCGCTCTCGTTCATGACCATCCTCCCCTCTTCGTTGCCGTGCAGTATGCGCCGGCAGCTTCTCCGATGCGCGGCGCGCCGTGCAAGCGCGGCGCCTGTCCGGGTAATCGGCTCAACGTCCGGGAGGTCGCTTCTGCAGTTTGCGTTGCAACGTGCGACGGTGCAGGCCGAGGCGACGCGCGGCATCGGAGATGTTGCCGTCACTCGCGATCAGGGCTTTCTGAATGTGCTCCCACTCCAGCCGCTGCAGGGGCGTGGGCTCGTTGGCCAGCGCGGTGTCGGGATCGGGTTCGCGTGCGAAGGCCTCGATGATTTCATCGGTCTCGGCGGGCTTGGTCAGGTAGTGCACGGCGCCGAGCTTGATGGCCTGCACGGCGGTGGCGATGCTGGCGTAGCCGGTCAGCACGACGATGCGCAGTTCGGGAAGACACTCGAGCAGCGGTGCGATGAGCTGGAGTCCCGAATCGTGCTCGAGGCGCAGGTCGAGCACTGCATAGCGCGGTCGTTTGCGCTGCGCGCCAACCAGTGCAGTGGCGGCGTCAGCGGCGACGATGACGTCGTAACCGCGCCGGCGCAGGGCGCCGGCGAGCACATCGCGGAACGCCGCGTCGTCGTCGATGACGAGGCAGCCGGGGCGTCGTTCGTTCATGCGACCGACAGCCCCGCGAGGGGAATGGCGATACGCGCGGTGGTGCCGCGCTCGGCGCGTGCGCTGAACTCGAGCACGCCGCCAAGGCGCTCGACAATTGAGCGTGCGAGCAGCAGGCCGATGCCAAGACCGTCCTCCTTGGTGGTGACGGCTTCGCGACCGAGGCGTGCACCGATCTCCGGGGCGATGCCGGTGCCATCGTCGACCACGGTGAGAACGAGCTCGTTGCGCGACCAGCGACCGTCGACCGCGAGCTGTGTCGCCGCCGCCTGGGCGGCGTTGTCGATGACGTTGACGATGGCCTGTGTGAGGACGCGATCGGCGACGATTTCGGGCGCCGGCCGCGGCCCTTCGCCGTGAAAAGCGAGCCTTATCTCGGGACGGCGCGCGCGCCATTCGGCAATGATGCCGTCGAGGTAGGCGTCGACGCCGATCGCCTCGCCGGCGCCGGCCTGCAGATTGCCCGCATCGGCGGAGATGGTCGCGAGGATGTCCTTGCAGCGTGCGATCTGATCGCGCAGCAGCGTAATCTGCGCGCGCGCTTCGCTGCTCTCCGCGGTGTCAGCGAGTTCACCGGCGAGCACTGCCATGGTCGACAAGGGCGTACCGAGTTCGTGCGCCGTGCCGGCGGCGAGCGTGCCGAGCGCGAGGTAGCGCTCGGACTCCAGCGCCTCTTCACGCAGCGCTGCGAGCTCGCGATCGCGTGCCCGCACGTGGCGAGCCAGGCCCGCGACGAACAGCGCCACGCACAACGCGCTGAGAATGAAGCCGTACCACATGCCCCACACGTGCAAGCCGAACAGGCCCGCCTCGTGGTGTACCGGAGCGCCGCGCACCGGGGCGAGCATCAGCGCGGTGTAACAGCCGATGGCGAGCACCGTCAGCGCCGCGGTGGCAGGCGCCGGCAAAGCCGCCGCGGCGAACACGATGGGCAGCAGGAACAATGAGATGAACGGGTTGAACGCGCCGCCGGTGAAATAGACCAGGGCCGACAATGCGACCATGTCGGCCATGAGCTGCGCCAGGTAGCCGTGATGCGGCGCAGCACCGAGGCGCGTGGCGCCACGCCAGCCGAGCAGCGTGACCACCCCGAGCAGCACCAGCACGATGCTGACCGCGAACCAGGGCACCTCCACCGCGTAGACCGCGTCCATCACGGCGAGGCCGAGACACAGTCCGCCCACGGCGCACAGCCGGATCAGCAGGAGGTAACGCAGGATGCGGTCCATCGGCAGGCGCGACGCCCTGGCATCGCGAGGTTCGGGTGAGCGCGCAATGATCGGGGATCTCGCGCCTCTGCGCATCCCCCTGCGACGAATTGTCGCAGCGTGGTCGGCGCCGTAACTGATCTGGTTCAGTAGCAGTTCAGCCCGCTTTTGCTATCAATGAAGCCAGGCTCGCGCGTTGATCCGCGAGTGGCAACCGAGAGGAGAAGCACCGTGTCCAAGCATATGACCCTCAACCTGGCCGTCGCCGTGGCACTGGCCGGCGTCGCCGCCGCGACGTTCGCCGTGCACGAGCCGCGCGTGGAGCCGGAGGGGGAGCCCCCGGCCTACCAGGTAAGCTGTCCCGAGGGTGCGCAGGATGCCGGCGTCTGCGCCGTCGACCAGCTCACCTATGACGGTTGGAAGACCTACAAGGTCGAATGCCAGCAATGCCATGGCGGTGGGGGCATGGGCAGCACCTTCGCCCCCAACCTGATGACCCGCTTCAACGAGGCCGGCGTCGATTACGGCCGTTTCCTCTACGTGATGGAGCACGGCTACCAGGGGCAGATGGGCGTGATGCCGTCGCTGGCGAAGAATCCGCGTGTGCAGAAGAACAAGGCGGGTGTCTACGCCTACCTCAAGGCACGTGCGGACGGCGTGATGCCGAACGGGCGCCCGCCCAAACCCGCCGCGCCGTGAGCAGGCACCGGCCCGGCCGTTCGCAACGGCCGGGCCGGTGGGGGTTACACGTCGAGGCGGTAGGTGTCGCCGTCGCGAACCAGGCGTCCGGCGGTGGGACCGGCGAAATGGGTTCCGATGATGAGCGTGGGCGTATCCGCGTATTCGCCGAACACGCGCCGGCGCGTCGCCACCGCCATGTCGTTGTCGATGTCGAACGGGCTCACCAGCGCCGGATCCCAGAACTGGATCGGGTGATGGATGAAGTCGCCGGTGATGAGCGCGCTCTCACCCTTCGATTCGATCAGCACCGAGCAATGGCCGGGCGTGTGCCCCGGCGTCGGCACCAGCCGTACACCCTCGCAGACCTGCCCGGGGCCGTCGACCGGTTTGGCCAGGTCGGCGTCGAGGATGGGCTGGATGGAATCGTCCCACACGCGGCGCTGGATCTGCAGGAAGTCCAGGTCGGTGCCGGGGTCGATACTGCCCCAGAACTCCATGTCGGCCTTGCCCCACAGGTAGGACGCGTTGGGGAAGGTCGGCACCCACTTGCCGTTGACCTTGCGCGTGTTCCAGCCGACGTGATCGAGATGCAGGTGCGTGCACAGCACGAAGTCGATGCCTTCCGGCTGGTAGCCGGCGGCCTGCATGTCCTCCAGGTAGCCGGTCGAAAGCATGTGCATGACTTCGAACGGGTCGCGGTCGCGATCGTTGCCGATACAGGTATCGACGACCAGCTTGGCGCTCGGCGTGTCGACGATGAGCGAGTGGATGCTGAGGCTGAGATGCCCTTCCTCGGTGACGAAATGCGGAAACAGCCACTTCACCTGCTTGACCACTTCCGGCGTCGCCGCGGGAATCACGTCCGAGAATTCCGGGTAGACGATTTCCTGCAGCTTGGTGATGGTGACGTCGCCCACCTTCCACTTGAGACTCTTCATGCGTTAGCTCCCCTTGGTGTATGTCATCCTGCGCGCTGCCGTCGTGGCGTGATCGCGCAGCTGGTCAAAGCATGTTCTCCGCCACCAGGCGCAGTTCCTCGGCAGAGTTGGCCGAGACGATCATGGTGCCGAGTTCGCCGCGGCCGGCGGCCGCCTTCCAGCGCGTGAGCTGTTCCCGGATGTGTTCCGGCGGCCCGACCAGGCAGCAGTCGTCGATGTACTGGTCGGGAACCTCGGCAGCCGCTTCGTCCTTCTTACCGGCCAGATAGAGATCCTGGATCTTGACCGCCGCGGCCTCGTAGCCGAGACGTTTCGTGTAGTCGTTGTAGAAGTTCTTCTCGCGCGCGCCCATGCCGCCCACGTAGAGCGCGAAATGATGCTTGAGCTGGGCGCGGCACTTGGCGATGTCCGGCCCCATGGCGACGCGCACGAACGGCGCGAAATCGAAATCGGCGAGGGCCTTGCCGCCGCCGGCCTTGGCGAGCCCGCGCTCGATGGCCGGGCGGAACAGGTCGAAGCGATCGGGATTGGCCCACACGAGAAAGCCGCCGTCCGCGATCTCGGCAGCGAGCTGCATACCCTTCTCGGTGGCGACGCCGGTATAGATGGGAATGGCGGGATTGCCGTGCAGGATGCTCTTGAGCGGCTTGCCGAGGCCCAGGCTGCCGGGGCCGGTGTAGGGAATCTGGTAGTGCTCGCCCTGGTGCGTGAGCGGCTCTTCACGGCGGAAGATCTTGCGCATGATCGAAATGTACTCGCGCGTGCGCATCAGCGGCTTGCCGTAGGGCTGGCCGTACCAACCCTCGATCACCTGCGGGCCGGACGGGCCGATGCCGGCAAGGAAGCGGCCGCCGGAGAGCTGGTCGAGCGTCATCGCGGTCATCGCCGTCATCGACGGCGTGCGTGCGGCCATCTGCATGATGGCGGTGCCGGCCTTGAGCCTGGTCGTCTGCGCCAGCACCCAGGCCACCGGGGTGACGGCATCCGAACCCCAGGCCTCGGCGCTCCATGCCGAGTCGTAGCCGAGCGCCTCTGCTTCCTTGATGAGATCCATGGGCAGCGTGACGCGCGCCCCCGAGTAGCCGAAGACCATGCCGAGTTTCATCGTCACTCCTGATGCTGTGAACGCTGTGCGTGAGCCCGGCAGGATAGTCGAGCGGCGACGGCTTGGCGACTCACCCAGGTGCTCGCCCCGGCGCGGGCCAGTCGTCGCGGGAAACGCCCCGCGACACACCGGCCTGTTGTTCGCCGCGCCGTGGGGACCGGTAAGCTGTCGCGGCGCCGCAGCACCGCCTGTTCAACGGATGGCGTCGAGAATCTCGCCGAACGCCTCGACGACTTCGAGGCATTCGGTGCGCGAAGGATAGGGCTGGCCGGGATTGACCGGGTTGCGCGTGCGGATGCACAGCCAGTCGGGATTCACGCGTTCCTTCATCTCGCCCATGCGATCGATCCACTTCTGGCGGTTGCCGAGACACAGGAACATGTTCTCGATCTGGTCGAGCATGTCGGTGGCCTCGGCGTCCGGCGACAGCCCCTTCTCGGCGTAGAAGCTCCACTCGCGCACCCAGCGGTGGCCGTGCTTGTCGCGCACGGCCGGGTCGTCCGACAGCCAGCCCTCGAAGCCGATCGTGATCTGGAAGTCGTCCTTGCCGCGCGCGGCGGCACGCTCGCGCATGTCGCGTGCGGCCGGGGCGAGCTCGTCGAGCGCCGGCGGGAACCACAGGCACCAGCCCTCGTAGTCGAGCGCGCGCTGCATCGCTTTCGGCGCGAAGGCGCCGATCCAGATCGGTGGTCGCGGCTTCTGGTAGGGATGCGGCGTCAGCCGCACTCCCTCGTACTGGAAGAACTCGCCGTGATAGTTGAACTCGTCCTCGGTCCACGCGCCGACGATACAGTCCATCACCTCCTCGAAGCGCTTGCCGCGCTTCTCGAACGGCACGCCGAAACAGCGGAAGTAATCCTCGTGGTAGCCGACGCCGGCACCGAACACCAGGCGTCCGCGCGACAGGTTGTCGACCGCGGCGAGGCTCTCGGCGAGATGGATGGGGTGATGGAAGGTCGGCTGGATGACGGTGCTCGCGAGCTGCACGCGCCGCGTGCGGGCGGCGAGCACCGCGAGCATCGACGTGGTATTCGGCCACCAGGTCTCGGGGCGCTGGTGGCGTTCGGGCACCCACAGGCCGTCGAACCCGACCTTTTCGGCGAGCTCGGCCTCTGCGATGCAGTGCTCCATGGCGTCGGCAACCTCGTCCGGCGTCGGCGCCTGCTGCTGGTCGTAGACGCCGAAATGGGTGTCGGGCATGAATGCGATGCGCATGGGACCTCCTCCTGCGGCATGCCGGCGCCGCCACGGCGCGGCCATCGGCGCATTGTAGGTAGTGCCGTGCGACAGCGGCAACGCGAGCGCTTTTTCGCCCGCCGGGCGTGTGCGAGAATCGGGCGGCTATACCACCCGCCGCGACCACGCCAACCGAAGGGGAGATTCAGATGGCTCAAGCGCTCAGCGAACAGCAGTCCCTGCCTGCCGCCACGCGGCACCGCCCGACCCTCAAGGAGATGATCGCCGAACGCGATCGCCTCACCGCCGAGACCGGACATTACTGCGGCGTCACCGAGCTGACGCTGCGCGACTCGGACCCCATCAAGTACGAGCGTTTCTACGCCAAGCTGCACGCGGCGGTACTCGCTGCACGCGAATCCGCGCGCTTCGTCGCCGCCAGCCCGGGCTCGCGCGAGATGGGCGAATGCCTGTGGGGCATCGCGACGCCCGAGGGCGATACGCTCGCGGTGTCGCTCGGATTTCTCTCGCACACCGTGATCTTCCCCACCTCCGTGCGCTACATGGCCGAGCACGATTACGACGTCAACGACGGCATCGAGGATGGCGACGTCTTTGCCGTCTCCGACGGCCTCACCGGTGGCGTACCGCACCCCGGCGATTTCTACTCCTTCGTGCCGATCTGTATCGACGGCGAGGTGGTCGCCTGGGCCATCGGTATCAATCACCTGATGGAGAACGGCGCGCCGGTGGCGGGCTCGTGGGCGACCTTCTCGGTCGACACCTTCATGGACGGCCTGGTCTGCCCGCCCATGCGCACCGGACGCAAGCTCAAGCAGGAGAGCTGGTGGCGCGCGATCTGGGAGCGCCGCACGCGCGCGGCGACGATGAACATCCTCGACGACAAGATGCGCCTGGCCGGCTGCGCCATGATTCACGCCGCCACGCACGCGCTGATCGAAGAGTTCGGCATGGACTACTACAAGCGTGCCATCCGCGAGGTGATCGAGGAGTCGCGGCGCATGGTGGTCGACAACATGCGCGCCACGTTGGTGCCCGGCACCTACAACGGCTGCGCCTTCCGCCTGGTCAAGTACAAGGGCCTGCAGAACGTCTGGTCGCACGCCGACAAGAACACCCTCATCCACGTGCGCAGCAGTTTCGAGCCCAAGGACAACGGCGTACTGCTCGATGCCGAGGGCAGTTCCAAGTGGGGCTACCACTCCTACAACGCGACGCCGGGCGGAGTCGACTGCGCGGTCTTCCTCGGCATGATCAACTCGTTCGCCCACAACACCAAGGTCACCGCGGGGATCGATCTTGCCGTCGAGCGCAATTACCCGCGCGGCAGCATCTACAACCCGGACAACGAGTACACCTCCAACGCCAACCTGTGGGCGCAGACGGTGGCGCTGAACAGCCTGTGTTTCGGCGCGGTCAACCGCGCCATGTTCAGCCGCGGGTACCTCGAGGAGGTATTCACTGTCGACGGCAACTGGGGTGCCTTCCAGGGCGCCGGCACCACCGAGGACGGCACCGGCTACGGTTTCACCAACTTCGAGTGGCTCGGCGGTACCGGTCGCGGCGCGTGGTGCTACAAGGACGGCGAGCCGCTGGTGTGGGCGGCGTGGTCGCAGATGGCGACCATCGGTGATGCCGAGGAATTCGAATCGACCGTGCCGCCGTTGTTCTACCTCGGCCGCAAGCTGCTGCCGGGTTACTTCGGCTACGGCCGCTACCGCGGCGGCCCCGGCAACTCGGCGGTGCACTGGTGCGTGCAACCGGGGCGCCACGTCGCCCTGACGCGGCCCAATGGCGGCCTATCCTGCACGCCCTCGGTCGGTATCGGCATGAGCGGCGCCTACCCCGGCCCGGGCAGCTTCATGATCTCGGCGCGTGGCACCAATCTCGATCGTCTCATCGAACAGGGCGAGACGCCGCGCGACGCCCGCGAGCTGCTCGAGATGGTCGACGACGGCCGCCTCGAGGTGAAGAAGCTCGAGGTATGGAAGACCGACTGCCCCGAACTTGCGCTGAAGGACAACGACCTCTTCGTCGATGCCGCGGGTTCCTCCGGTGGCTGGGGCGATCCGCTCGAGCGCGATCCGGCGCTGGTCATCGCGGATCTCGAGAGCGGCCTCTGCCCGAATTACGAGTTCGTCAGCAACATGCACGGCATAGTCGCCCACCAGGGCGCCGATGGCAGCTGGACGCTCGACGCCGACGCTACTGCCGCGCGCCGCGCCGAGCTGCGCGAGGCGCGCCTCGAGGAATCGATGCCGGTGGAGAACTGGTGGTTTGCCGAGCGCGAGCGCGTGCTGGCCCAGGACTTCGAGCCCGAGGTACGCGAGATGTATGCCCAGAGCCTCGCGTTCGACAAGTTCCGGCGCGAGTTCAGCGGTTTCTGGCAGGTCGACGAACACATCGATTTCGGGGAGGACGGCACCGGTGAGTGACGCCCAGCACATCAGTCTCGATCTCATCCGCCAGCTCGTCGACGGCACCATCGACGACGACAACACCGAGCGCCTGCTCAAGCTGCCGCGCAAGGACCAGGATCGCTTCTTCGCCTACCTCGCCGTGCTGCAGGAGCGCGTCCCGTGGGACGACCGCATCCTGCTCAGGCTCGCCGACAAGCTCTACATCGTCGCGCCCGCCCCCGGCGAACGCGTGGTGAAGTGCGAGTGCGGGCACGTGTTCGGCGATTACCGCCGCAACTGGAAGCTCGGTTGCCGCATCCGCACGCGCCGTACGCTGGCCGAGATGGCCCAGGTGTACGACCCGGCACCGGCGGTACCGGAGCCGGGCTGGCAGGAAATCCGCGAGTTCTTCTGCCCTGCCTGTGCCACGCAGCACGCGGTCGAAGTCGTCGCCCCGGGCTATCCCGTGGTGTTCGAGATGCTGCCGGACCTCGACCGCTTCTACCGCGACTACCTCGGGCGCCCGCTCGAGGACGAGGGTGACGACTGGTTCGAGGATCGCTCGGCCGAGATCACCCGCGAGTGGGCGCGCCAGGCGCCCTGAGCTCCATGCACGCGGGACGCCAAGCGCGCGCCCGCGTCAACCGTCCACGGTCAGCAGCGGTAAGCGCAGCGCCGCGCCCCCCGGCGCGTGCAGCGCCCCGCGTCACGAAGATCATGTCAGGGGAGACGATACTTATGAGCACGAGCGCGTCCAGCGCGAGTGGCGAGCGCGATTTCATCCTTGCGCTCGACGCCGGCGGCACCATGACCGACGCCATCCTGGTCAAGCCGGACGGCACCTTCACCGTCGGCAAGTCGATCAGTCGTCGCGAACAACCCAACCTCAGCTACCGCGAATCGGTCGCCGACGCCGCGCAGATGATCGGTCTCGATTCGCAGACGGTGCACCGTCGCTGCGCCGCCGACATCTACACCGGTACCGGCATGCTGAACAGTGTGCTGACCGGCGAGGGTCGCAAGGTCGGCTTGCTCGTCACGCGTGGGTTCGAGGACATCAGCGTGATGGAAGGCGGTCTCACCTATCTCGGCCAGAGTCAGGCCGAGGGCCTGCACCAGCAGCTCCATCGCCATACCCGCCCGCTCGTGGAGGCGAAGAACGTCATCGGCATCAGTGAACGCATGGGCGGCGGCTGCTACCAGGGCAACGTCCACCTGCCGCCCGGGCATACCCTGATCCCGGTCAACGAGGCGCAGGTGCGCAAGGCGGTGGAAACGCTGCTCGATCGCGGCTGCGAGGTGATCGGCATCCTGTTCCTCTACTCCTTCGTCGATCCGAAGCACGAGCACCAGGCGCGCGACATCGCGCAGGCGGTGGTCGCGACGCGGGGCGTTGACGTGCCGGTGGTGTGCTCGGCCGACGTCGCGCCGGTCGCCAAGGAGAACAACCGCCTCAAGAGCCTGCTGTTCCAGTGCTTCGCCGCCGAGCAGGTGCGCGCCTCGCTGCTCGGCGTCGAGGCCGAGGCCAGGGGCCTCGGCTTCAGCGGACGGCTGTTGACGCTGCTGTCCTACGGCGGCGCGGTGAACATGGAGTACCCGCGTCTCTACGAGACGATGATCTCGGGCCCCATCGGCGGCCTCATCGGGGCCCAGTTCGTCGCCGGTGAACTCGGCCTCGACAACGTCGTCACCGCCGACATGGGCGGCACCAGTTTCGACGTCGGTCTCATCGTCGAAGGTCGCATCGGTATCGCCAAGAGCGCCGACATCGCCGGCCACCGTCTCGCCCTGCCGATGGTCGAACTCGACTCCGCCGGCAACGGCGCCGGCTCGGTGGTGTGGGTGGACGAGTACAAGCGCCTGCACGTCGGCCCGGAATCGGCCGGCGCCAAGGTCGGTATCTGCCACGAGTACGATCGCCTGACCGTCACCGACATCAACGTCGCGCTCGGCTATGTCGATCCGGATTACTTCCTTGGCGGCCACATCAAGCTCGACCGCGAGCGCGCGCTCGCCGCCTTGAAGGAAGGCGTGGCCGATCCCCTCGGGCTCGACGTCTACGAGGCCGGCGCCGGTGTGCTCGGCATCATCAACTCGGAGATGAACGATCTGCTGCGCACGATGGTGGCCGCCAAGGGCTACGACACGCGTGATTTCACCCTGCTCTACTACGGCGGCGCCGGGCCCGTGCACATGTACGGCTTCGCCGAGGGCATTCCGTTCAAGGACGTCATCACCCTGCCGTGGGCGGCCGGGTTCTCGGCTTTCGGCGCGGCCTGCGCCGAGTACATGCACCGCTATGACCGAGGCCTGCGCGTGCTCATCCCGCATGGCGCCAGCGATGACGACATGGCGGCCACTGCGCGCGAGATCGATGCCGCCTGGCGTGAACTCGAAGAAGAGGCGCGCACGGAGATGGCTGCCGAGGGCATCGACCCCGCGCGCATCCGCTTCCGTTATGGCGTCTCCGCGCGCTACATCGGCCAGATCGAGAGCTTCGATACCGCCTTGCCGGGCGGCGACATGCGCGGCCCCGATGACATTCGCGCGATGATCGAGGCGTTCGAGACGATGTACTCCAAGGTCTACCCCGAAGGCGCCAAGTTCAGCGGCGCCGGCTACTCGCTCACCGAGGTCAACCTCGAGGCCATCGCACCCAAGCCACAGCCGATCCTCGCGCGCCACGAACTGGCCGGCGAAGAACCGGGGCCGGATGCGCTGGTCGGTACGCGCGAGGTCTATCACAAGGATCGCTGGCTGCCGTTCACCATCTACGAAATGGCCGGCCTCACCTCGGGCAACGTGGTGCGCGGCCCGGCCATCATTCGCGACCCGATGACTACCGTGGTGATCCCGCCGGGCCACGAGATGTTTCTCGATGCCATGCGCATCCTGCACTACCGCGCGGCCGCGGCCACGCAATGACGACGGAAACCGCTCCATGAAACTCGTTACTTTCCTCCACCAGGGCAACGCACACTGCGGCCGTCTCGACGGCGACAGCGTGGTCGACCTCGGCACGGCCGGTCTGCCGGGCGAGATGACCGCCCTGCTCGCCGGCGGCGCCGACGTACTCGCCCGCGCCGCCAGCGCCGATGGTCCTCGCCACCCACTCGACGCGGTTACGCTGGCCGCCCCCATCCTGCGCCCGCCGAAGATCCTCGCTGTGGGACTCAACTACCGTGACCATATCGAGGAGACCGGCCTCGACACGCCCAAGGTGCCGATGATCTTCAACAAGCAGTCGACCGCCGCGAACGGCCCCTATGCGCCGATCCACCTGCCCCGCGTGTCGACCAAGCTCGATTACGAGGGCGAACTCGGCTTCGTGATCGGGCGGCGTTGCCGCCACGTGCCGCGTGAGCGCGCGCACGAAGTGATCGCGGGTTACACGGTATGTAACGACGTCAGCGTGCGTGACTGGCAGATGCGTTCGCAGACCTTCACCATGGGCAAGTCGTTCGACACGCACAGCCCGTTCGGGCCGTGCCTGGTCACCGCCGACGAGGTCGACGATCCGCATGCCCTCGATCTCAAGACCTGGGTCAACGGCGAGCTGCGCCAGGACTCGAACACGCGCAACCTCGTGTTCGACTGCTATGACCTGGTCGCCCACCTGAGCACCGCCTTCACGCTCGAGGTCGGCGACCTCATCGTCACCGGCACGCCGAGCGGAGTCGGCATCGGCTTCGAGCCGAAGCGCTTCCTCGTCGCCGGTGACCGCGTGAAGATCGCGATCAGCGGGCTCGGGCATATCGAGAACGAAGTCGTCGCCGAACCCGAGTCGACCACGCTGATCTGATTCGTTTTTCGCCGATCGAGAGGAGTCCCGCCGCCATGCAAGCCTGGCAATTCGAGCGTTACGGCCGTTACGACGAAGTCCTGTCCTGGGTCGAACGGCCGCTGCCCGAACCCGGCCCTGGACAGGCGCGCGTGCGGACCGCCGCCGTTTCCCTCAACTTTCCCGATCTGCTGATCTGCCAGGGGCTCTACCAGGTACGCGCGCCGCTGCCGGCCGTGCCCGGTGTGGAGGGCGTGGGCGTGGTCGAAGCGGTGGGACCCGGCAGTCCGTTCGCGGTCGGCCAGCGGGTGGTCTCGTTCAACAACCAGGCCGGCATGCTCGCCGACTGCTTCCTGGCCGACAAGGCGACATCGTGGACAGTGCCCGACCACGTCAGCGATGCCCAGGCGGCGGCGCTCAGCGTGACCTACGGCACTTCCTACTACGCGCTCGTGCACCGTGCACGCATCGTGCCGGGCGAGGTGCTGCTGGTGCTGGGAGCAGCCGGTGGGGTCGGTCTCGCCGCCATCCAGCTCGGTAAGCTGCTCGGCGCACGCGTGATTGCCGCCGCCGGCAGCGCCGACAAGCTCGCGGTGTGTCGCGCACAAGGTGCCGACGAACTCATCAATTACCGTGACGGCGACATCGTCGAGCAGGTCAAGGCGCTGACCGATGGACGCGGTGCGGATGTCATCTACGATCCGGTCGGGGGTGACCTGTTCGACCAGGTCAAACGCTGCATCGCCTGGGACGGCCGCATCCTCATCATCGGTTTCGCCGCCGGTCGCATTCCGACCATCGAGTGCAATCGCATGCTGCTGAAGAACATGTCGGTAGTCGGACTGGCCTGGGGCATGTGCGTGGAACGCGATCCGGTCACCGGCGCGAAGTGCCAGCAGCATCTCTACGACCTGTTACGGGTCGGCGCGATCGAGCCGGTCATCTATCGCACCCTCGCGTTCGACGAAGCGCTCGACGGCATGCGCCTGCTCGAGAGCCGCGAGCTCTATGGCAAGGTCGTGATCGAACGTTGAACGCGTGCCGCTCGTTGCAATGCAGCATGGCAATGCATGTGAGCGTTGCGGGCGCACCGTGCCCGGATCTATGATTTAACCCAAGCGCACGAGGCGCACGGTTTCAAGAGGACTTTCGCAGCACCAGATGAGCGGGAAACCGCCGGGGAGTCGACGGCTCGCGCCGCGCACCCCGCCACCGTCGACCCGCGTGGTCGATACCAGCCCGCATCGTTCACGTCCTCGCCTGCTCCGTCCCCCGAGATCCCGCGCTTGTTCCCGACCATTCCGCTCCCCGTCACGTCAAGCGCCCGAGCGCGCTGGTCGCGCGTCGATGCGCAACCACTCCGAATCCATGCGCGCGCATCTGCGTTGCGGGCGCGCCGGCCCGGTTATTGTCTCGTTCCGCGTCGTGTGCGCTCGCTGCGCAGCCCGATCGCGTCCGATGTTTTTCTCCCGGCCCTCGTCGCCGCCGTCAGGCAGGTGCCCGGATGTTCATCGCGACGGCGCGTTTCCAGAGGCAATCACGCATGGATATCTACGTAGGCAACCTGTCGTATGACATGACCGCGGAGGAACTCCGCGAAGCTTTCGAACAGCACGGCGAAGTCTCCAACGCCAAGATCATCATGGACCGCGACACCGGGCGCTCCAAGGGCTTCGGCTTCGTCGAGATGCCGAACAAGAACGAGGGCGAAGCGGCGATCGCGGAGCTGAACGGCGCGATGCTGCGCGGGCGCACGGCGCGCGTTAACGAAGCCCGTCCGCGCGCCAACGATCGCCCGCGGCGCTGAGCGCGGCGCGCGGCGCCAGGTGCGCCGTCGCGCCGTCCGAGCGCGCGATGTACGGGTGCGGGGGGCGTCTGTCGTGGCGGCATTGCCGCCCGGACGTTACCGGCACGACACGGGCAGAAACCGTCCAGGGTGCGTAGCGTCACGGGTTGCGTGCGAGCGGGCACTCGACGGTGAACAGCGGCACCGGTGCTGTTCCGCAACAGGCGCCGCGGCACCCCTTGCAGCGTTCAATTCTCGATGACGGGCTTGACCTCTTCGATGATGCGACGGGTCTGTTCGAAGGTGTCGTGTTCGCCGGCGGCAATCGGAAAGAGTACGAACTTCGACGCCCCGGCCTCGACATAGGCACGCAGGCGGGTGATGACGTCATTGCTGTCGCCGATGCAGAACAGGGTATCGAGATCGACCGCCTCGCCGATGCCGGTGCGCTTGACGAACGGCGAATTGACGACCGCGGCGTCGTCCTTCGAGCCGATGCGGAAGGCGAGCGAAGTACCGTAGTGGTCGTCGTCGATGTGACGGCCGAGTCGCGCCGCCTCGCTCTTGATGCCGGCGATCACACGGGCAACGTCGGCAGTCGTCGCGATGCCGCCGATCCAGCCGGTGCCGAGCCGCGCGGTGCGCTTGATGGCGGCGTCCGAATTGCCACCGATCCACAGCGGTAGCGGCTGCTGGACAGGGCGCGGCGCGATGGTGGCATCGCGATACTGGTAGAACCTGCCGTCGAAGGTGACGCGTTCCTCGCTCCACAGGCGCGTCAACAGTTCGAACATCTCGTTGGCGCGCGAGCCCCGGTGCTCGGCGCTGCGGCCGGTCGCGGCCCATTCGGCCGCCTTCGGATAACCGACGCCGAACATCGGCAACAGCCGTCCGCCACTGAGGTAGTCGATGGTGGCGCATTGCTTGGCCAGCACCAGCGGATCGCGCAAGGGTGCCACGATGGCGTTCATGCCGAACTTGATGCGCTCGGTGCAGCCGGCCAGTGACGCCAGCGCGGCCAGCGATTCGAGGTAGTTGTCGGTCGAGATCAGTCGATCGGACTGCCACACCGAGTCGACGCCGGCGCGCTCGAGCATCTCGACCCAGCGGAAGAATCCCTTGCCGTCTTCGAAGGGGAAGTTCAACAGGCCGAAGCCGATGCGGATTTTCATGGCTTGATGCTCCTTGGCCGCGTGGACGGTCCGCTCAGAACTCCATCGGCAGACGGAAGTGGTCGCGCAGCATGCGGTCGCGATGTTCGAGCAGCAGGGGTGTGACGGCGGCGTCGAGTTCGGCCGTGAGAATCTCGAACATCGGACGGAAGCCGTCGGGTACCGGTACGTCGTGCGCCGGTGGCAGCTTGATGATGGTGGAGAACGCGGCCCAGTAGAAATCGACTGCGCTCAGCATGTCGCCGACGAAGTAGGCGCAGCCGCGCGCGCGCTGGGCTTCGAGTTCGGCGTGGAGGAAGTTCAGGGTCTCGACCTGGCGGCCGACGGCCTGCGCGGCCTCCTCGGCCTCGTAGCGATACTTGCGCGCCATGTTGAGCACCGGCGGCGGCGGCTCCGGCATTTGCATCGCGGGATGGAACAGCTCGAGCCGGCGGTTCCAGCCGAGCCCGCCTTCGCCGCAGATTTCGTGGGCGAGACCGAGTGCGTGTGCCCGCCCCGCGCGGTCGCGCGGCAGGAGCGGGCGCTGCGGCGCGAGGCGTTCGAGGAGCATGAGAATATCGTCCCAGCGGTTGATCGGTGCCTCGTCCTGCCAGGCGACGACGGGCCCGCTGTTGATGCCGGCCCAGGCGACCAGCTCGGTGTTTTCGCCACCAGGCTCCTGGCCTGCGAGCGCGTAATCGAGCCCCTTGTATTCCATCATGGCCTTGGCCGCCTGCCCCCAGGGGCTCGGCGTGTTGCGTACGATGACCAGGCGCAGGCCGTCGCGCTCGATGGCATCCGCGATGCTGATGAATTCCATGCAGTCTCCCCCTCTTCGCGAGCGCCGCTCGCGCGGCGCGTGGACGTCAATCGGCTATGCTACGTCAGCCGTCCGCGCCCATGCGAGCCATGCCTGAAGAATTGCCCCGTGAACGGACATCGATGCACGCCCTGCCCGCGCTCGCCGACGCACTGAACGTCGAACTGCGCAGGCTCGGCGCCGCCAGCGTCGTCCTGCCGCTGCCGGCGGACCAGCCGCCCTGGACGCCCTGCGGCCTGCAGCTGCGACGTGGCCAGGCCTACACGCTCTTCGGCGATGGCCGTGTCCGCTGGTCGGCGCGCCATCCCCACCTGCACGGCGGGTCCGGCTTCCACTTGTGGGCGCGGGTCGCGCCGGGCGGACGCATCGTCAACGTCACGCGCAGCTCGGGCAGCTTCGTCGCCGACGTCGACGGCGAGCTCGAACTCGGCATCTATCTCGGCATGTGGCGCGATGCACAAGGCACGCTCGACACGCCGCCCACGGCGTATGCCCGTCTTGCCGGCGGGCTCGAGGTGTTCGCGATCGCATGGCCGGGCGACGCCCCGGACGCCGCCGGCGAAGCGGCCCTCGCCGGTGCACACGATGTGTTGAGCCGGCTGGCGCGCGACCACGCGCATCCCCTGCTCGCGGCCGAATGTGCGCGGCTCGCGGCCGGGATTGTCCCGCCACGCGGCTGGGAGTACCTCGTCGAGACCGGCACCAGCGACATCTGGCGCGCCTGCGACACCGCGCGACGGGCGCGCATCTGCCTCGATGCCGACGACGACCAGGGCATCATCCGCAAGCCGCTCGACTGGCCGTTGACGCATGACACCGTGCTCACCTGGCGCTGGCGACTCGACGAGCATCCGAGCCGTGTCGCCGAGGATGTCAGCGACAGCCACGATTACGTCTCTATCGCACTCGAATTCGATAACGGCCGCGATCTCACCTGGATCTGGAGCAGCTGCCTGCCGCCCGAACACCACTTCGCCTGCCCCATCCGGGCCTGGTCCGCGCGCGAGACGCATCTCGTGGTGCGCAGCGGCGAGGACGATGCCGGGCGCTGGCTGGACGAGCGCCGCGCGGTCCACGCCGACGTCACGCGCGCCATGGGCGCACCACCCGCGCGCATCGTCGCGGTATGGCTGATTGCCGTCGCGACCTTCCGACATGGCCGCGCGCGCGCCGCGTTCGAGGACATCCGCCTCGAACGCGGAGGCACGCGGCTCGCGGTATTGTGAGGGTGCAGGCGCTCAGTTCGCGGCGCTGATGGTCGCCTGCACCGCGCCGAAGCGGGTGTCGTCGCGCAGCAGGGAAGGAAAATCCTCGCCCAGCGGCGTGCTCGCCGCCGCCAGCCGCTCGATGCGCTCGCGCGTGTCCGGGTGGGTGGCGAACAGCAGCGCTGCGCGCGGCTCGCCCGGGTCGAGTGCATCGAGCGTGTTGAGCAGCATCAGCAGGCCGAAGGGATCGTAGCCGGCGCGCGCGGCGATCACGGCGCCGGCGCGGTCGGCGTCGAACTCGTCGGCCTGGTCGAGACCGCTCGCGTAGACGTTCATGCCGCCTTCGAGCAAGGCCTGGGTGACCAGCGGATTGCCGCCCGCATAATCCGCCACGACGTCGGCGGCAACATCGCGCGCGAGGCTCGCCCGCGCCTTGCTCATAACCGCGTGCACATGGTGGCGTTCGACGACGTGCGCGATTTCGTGAGCGAGCACGCCCGCAAGCTCGCTCTCGTCGCGCATCAACGCGACCAGGCCGCGGGTGACGAACACGTATCCGCCGGGCGTCGCGAAGGCACCGAGGCTGTCGTTATCGACGATGGCGAAATGCCACGGCAGGTCGGGGCGCGACGTCTGCAGGGTCAGCCAGCGACCGAGACGGTTGATGTAGGCCTGGGCGGCGGCGTCGTCCAGCGGTGGCATGGCGCCGAGCAGGCGCCCGGCAAGGTCGCCACCGAGCCGGATTTCCTCCGGCTCGCTCATCTCGCGCGTGGCGTCGACGAGGCGTTTGCCGACGTCGACGAGCTTCGTCACGTCACCTTGCTTGACCTTGTCGAGCAGGTTGCCGAAGTCGAACGCAGTGGCCGGCTGGACCGTGGCCATGCCCAGCAGCCCGGCCAGCAGCGCGGCAGCGCGGCAGCGCGACACCCGGCCCATGAAGCGTGAGACAGGCGTGCTCATTGGCGTGCTCCCGTTGCCGGCGCGGCAAGTTCGGGCACCGGGCGCGCGGTCAGCCCGCCGGCCTGCGCGAAGAGCTCGGCATCCGTACGCGACGCGCCGAGCGCCGCCACCATGGCGAGCGCGCGCGCGTCGTGATGCGCGGTCTGCAGCTCACCCGGGGTGAGCCCGCGGATGCCGATGGTGGCGTGCGCGGTACGCGTATCACGCCCGCGCAGTCCGCCGAGCAGACCGGTGATGGAGCGCGAAAAGCGTGCGAAGCCGCCGGCCTGCGGCGCACTGGCCGCGCTGGTGCCGGCGGCGCCGCCGAGACGCACCGCGGTCAGGCGGGTCCAGCCACGTCGTGCGCCTTCCGTGCCGGGGGCGGTGACCAGCAGCCACAGGCCCTGGCGGCCATGCACCTCGAGCGTCGTTCCCGCCGCCAGGCGGGCGATTTCGGCGCCGCCCGGCATCGCGACCAGGGCGCTCTCGCGTAACAGCGTGCCGTGCTCGGCAACGGCATCGTCTGCAAGCGCGCGCAGCACGCCTGGCGCCAGGAAAGTCGCCAGCAAAGCGGCGAAGAAGACAGTGACAGGTCTCGACATGATGCTCCCGCAGGGCGTTGGCAATGCAGCCGGACTATAACGACCGCGCCGCGGAGTTCAACCACGGCGCGCCGGGAATGCCGGCTACTCGCTCCGATCCGCGTGCCGAGGATGGCCCCGCCGCCGACTGCCCCGTTCAACCCGGCGCGAGCGCCTCGAAGAGCGGCCAGTGCCAGTGCGTCGACATGGCGCTGTCGGCGCGGTAGTTCTCGTCCGGGTTGCACGGATAGAGCACGATGTGGCTGGCGCCGGCCTCGGCAAAGCGGGCCAGCTTTGCACACAGGGTGGCGGCGTCGCCCCAGGCGCAGATGGCATCGATCAGGCGGTCGCTGCCGCCATCCGACCAGTCCGCCTCACGGAAACCGAGTTCGCCCCAGCGCGCGTGGTAGGCCGGCAGCGAGACGTAGAAGGCGCACGCGCGCCGCGCCAGGTCGCGTGCCCGTTCCGGGTCCTCGTCGAGCACGCAGCGGACGGCGACGTGGAGTTCCTTGTCCGGTCCGAGCAGTTCGCGCGCCATGCGCACCGCTTCGAGCGGCTGCAGGAACAGGAAGGAGCCGTCGCCGAGTTCACGCGCCACCCGCACCAGGCCCTTGCCGTGCCCGGCGACGATGACCGGCGCCGGGCATGACGCGCGCGGGCTCTCGATCGGTGCTGCGCGCAGCCGTTCGAGGTAGCTGCGCATCTTGGTCACCGGCGGTATCCACTGATGGCCACGCGGCTCGACCAGCACCGGGTGCGAGACGCCGAGGCCAAGGCGGAAACGCCCACCGGAGAGCTCGGCGAGCCCGTTGGCACTCTGCGCGGCGCAGTCGGCATCCCGCGCGTAGACATTGGCGATGCCGCTGGAGACGTTGATGCGCGAGGTCTGCCCGAGCAGGAAGCCGGCGGTCGAGAGCGGCTCGCGACCGGCGATCTCGGGCAGCCACAGCTCGTGGTAGCCGAGTGCTTCGAGGCGACGCGCGTTCGCCACGAGATCGGCTCCGGTGGTTCCCTCGGTCCACTGCATGAGGCTGAGCTTGGCGTCCATGCGTGGCCCTCAGCGGAACGCCGGGATGACTTCCTTGGTCATCAGCTCGATGTGCTCGTCACTCCAGCTCGGATGCAGGCCCGGCGGCACCGCCCAGGTGTAGAAGCGGTCGCAGGTGGTGGCCTCGACATACTTGCGAATCATCTCGACCGCCTGCTCGGGGCTGACGATGTAGCACTCGTTGCCCTCGATCGACTTGCGCGTCGCCTCGACCGGCTTGATGAAATCCATGCCCGCCGCGGAGAACCACTTGCCGTACTCGTTCTGCTGGTAGGCGAGATGCTCGACCGCCTCCTTCCAGCGTTTCTCCGGGTCCCGCGATACGTGCAGCCAGGCGTACCCGGCGGCAATCTGGGCGTCGGCCGGGTCGTGACCGGCTTCGGCGAAGGTATCGCGATAGATCTTGGTGAACGGGCCGACCGGGCCGATGGCGATGTAGCCGCCGCCGACACGTGCGGCGCGCTTGACCGCCACTTCGCTGAAACCCGCGATCCACAGCTTCGGCTTCTTCTGCACCGGCAGCGGGCGCAGCTGGATGTCCTCGTAATTGTGGTACTTGCCCGTGAAGCTGAAACGCTCACCGGCAAACAGGCGCTGGATGATCTCGATGCCCTCGTCCATGCGTCGTCCGCGCGACTTCGGACTCACGCCCCAGGCCTTGAGCTCCTCGACCTTGTAGCCGACGCCGAGACCGAGTTGCAACCGGCCACCTGAGATGACATCGAGCGTGGCGGCGTCCTCCGCGACGCGCACCGGGTCGTGCAGCGGCAGCAGCAGCACGCTGGTGCCGATGTCGACCTTCTTCGTGCGTGCCGCAATGGCGCAGCCGATGGCGAGCATCGACGGCGAGTAGCAGTCCTCGAGGAAATGGTGCTCGGAGAGCCAGATGTCATCGAAGCCGAGTTCCTCGGCGCGCTCGATCTGGTCGAAGCATGCATGGTAGAGCTCGGTATTGTCGCGCTGCCATTGCGGTGGATTACGGAAGTCGTACCACAGGCCGAAGCGCAGCTTCTTGTCGTTCACGTCGATTGGTCTCCCCTGGTGTCGCGTTAGCGTGGCGGTGTCGTACGCCGGCGGCTTCAGCCGGCCGAGGCCAGCTGGCTGTCGATGGCGCGGTTGATGCGCGGCATGACCTCCTCGGCCATCAGGCGCATCGAGTTCTTCATGCGCGCCTTGTCGACCCAGTCGTGCGCCGCGTACACGAGCGTGCCGAAATCACCGATCTCCTCGCGCAGCGAGAGGATCTTCGCGGCGACGGTATCGGGGCTCCCGTGGATCACGCAGGCGTCGCGTACCGCCTGGTGGGTCAGCGCGGCGGGGTCGTCGCCGGGATTCGCGACGAACGGCGCCTTGAAGTTCGAACGGTCGAAAATATGGAACAGGTACTCGTAGTAGTAGTCGTAGGCGCCGCCCGGCTGCTTGACGAATGCTTCGGCTTCGGCGTCGCTGTCGGCGACGTAGATGCTGCGTGCGACGCGCCAGTCGGCCGGATCCGGGGTCTGTCCGCCCTCCTCCGCACCGGCGCAGTAGGCGCCCCAGTGCGTCGCCGCGGACCAGGTGGCGATGAAGTTGGCGGTGACCGGGATGTAGCCACGGCGCCCGGCGAAGCGCAGCGAGCCGGAGTGCGGACTCATTGCCGAGATGGCGATCGGCGGATGCGGCTGCTGCAGCGGCTTCGGCACGTAGCCCAGCTTGATGTCGTGGTGGGTCCACTCCTTCATGTCGATGTTCCAGTACGCGCCGCTCAGCTTGTAGGGCGGATCGTTCGCCCACAGGGCGAGGATCATGTCGAGCGCCTCCTCCATCATCGCCATGCGGTCCTTGTCGAGCACGCCGAACAGTTCGAAATCCGACAACAGGCCGCCCGGGCCGACACCCATGATGAAGCGCCCCTCGCTGAGATGATCGAACATCGCCGCCTGCCCCGCCTGCACGGCCGGGTGGTACTGCGGCAGGCACATCACGCCGGTGGCGAGCTTGATCTGGCGCGTGCGGTTGATGAGATTCGCATGGAACATCAACGGCGAGGTGATCTGCTCGACCGCGGACGAGTAGTGCTCGCCCACCCAGGCTTCGGAGAAGCCGAGTTCGTCGGCGAAGACGACCGCTTCCACGTCTTCCTGCAAGGTCTGGTGATAATCCCTGTCGATGTGATGCAGCGGCATCATGAAATAGCCGAGCTTCATGCCTGTCCCCTCATCCTGGCTGAACTGCGCTCGAAGCTAATCGGGCACGGCAGGAGGTGTCAAGGCGCACCGCGGCGCCTGTGACGCGGTCTCGGCGGTCGGCTACAGTTGGCGTCCGCCAATCGGGTAAAGACACCCCATGCCAGATGCGATTCGCTTGCTGCAGCGCGAAATCAAGGTCGTCACCTTCGATCAGTACGGCACCCTCGTCGATATGCAGGGTGGGCTGGTCGAATTCGTCACGCCGTTTCTGCGCGAGAAGGGCTGGACCGGCGATCCGCATCGCTTCGTCACCTGGTGGCGGCGCACCCATTTCGAGAACTCGATGATCGATGCGCTGTGCGACCGCGGGCATACGCCGTACCGCGAAATCGGCCACCGTGCAGTCAGCTATACGCTGACGCGCGCGGGCATTGCGCACGACAACGACGACCTGCGGCGCCTGGTGGCGGCGATCGAGCGCTTGCGCCCCTTTCCCGAAGTGCCGGCTGCGCTCGAACGCCTGGCTACGCGCTACCGCCTGGCAATCCTCTCGAACGGCGATCGCGACATGCTCGAGGCGGCGCGACCCCATATCGACTTTCCCTTCGAGGCGCGTATCTCGGTGCAGGAAGCGGGTGCCTTCAAGCCGCACCGTCGCAGCTACGAAACCGCGTGCCGGCTGCTCGGCGTTGCCCCGCTCGAAGTCCTCCATGTCGCCAACCATGCCTTCGACTGCATCGGCGCGAAGGCGGCCGGCATGCGTGCCGCCTTCATCGATCGCCGGGGGCGCCCGTTCGGTGAGACCCAGCATGCGCCGGACATCGTCGTCACCTCGATGACCGAACTCGCCGACCTGCTCACCTGAAGCCGCCACCTATCCACAGGTGTCTGACCCTTTTGGGGATATGACCCTTTTGGGGATAACTGTCGCGGCATGGGACGTTTGTCCACAGGTGTCTGACCCTCGTGGGCACGCGGTGATTGCATTCGCCGCGCCGTCGTCGTGCAATCGGGCGTTCCGCATGCCAACAGCAGCCAACCTGGGGAGGACACGATGACTGCCAAACTGTGCCACGGACTCAAGCTCGGCGTGTTTGCGCCGCTGTGCGACGCCACCACCGCCGATCCGGCGCGCATTGCGCGCAAGGCCGAGACCCTCGGTTTCGATTCCTACTGGGTGCCCGAACACGGTGTCATCCCGCAGGGCTCGGCGGATGTCTACCCGGGCAAGTCCGACGACGCTCCGGCGCCCGACTACCTGTTCCGCATGCCCGATCCCTTCATCGCGCTGTCGCGCGCGGCCGCTGTCACCTCGACCATCCGCCTCGGCACCGGGGTCGCGCTGGTGCCCGAGCGCAACCCGATCATGGGCGCGAAGGAGATTGCATCGGTCGATCACTACTCGGGTGGACGCGTGCTCTATGGCATCGGTACCGGCTGGAACGAGCCGGAGTGCACGGTGCTGGGTGGCGACTTCGCACACCGCTGGACGCAGGCCACCGAGGCGGTGGCGGCGATGAAGAAGCTATGGACCGGCGAGTACGTCGAGCATCATGGCAAGTACTACGACTTTCCGCCGGTGCTGTGCCGGCCGGCGCCGGCACGCAAGCCACATCCACCGGTACTGCTCGGCTCGATTGGTTCACCCCTGGTGTTCAAGCGTGTCGCCAAGTGGGGTGACGGCTGGCTGCCCTTCACCTCCGACCCCGCAGAGATCGCGCGCGGCAAGGCCGAGATCGCGCGCCTCGCGCAGGAATTCGGGCGCGATCCGGCCGGCTTCGAGATCATCCTCTTCGCCACGCCGGACGGCGGCATGAGCGATCGCGCTGCACTCGCCGAAGTCGCAAAGAGCGGTGCCGACGGCGCGGTGTTGTGGCTGACCGCGCAGGACAACGATGCGGTCGAGGCAGAGCTCGAAACGCTTGCCGCGCTGTTCGACTGATACGCTCCGGAGAACGACACGATGGCAGCAAAGCGTTACAAGGGCATGGGCGTCGGCGTGTTCCAAATCCTCGTCGACAAGCCGACCGGCGACCCGGCGGTGATCGCGAAGCACGCCGAGGCGCTCGGTTTCGACTCCTACTGGGTGCCCGAACACACCGTCATCCCGGAGGGCTCGTGCGATGCCTACCCCGGGATTCCGCCCGGCGGCAAACCGCCCTCCTATCTCTACCGCATGCCCGATCCCTTCATCGCGCTGACACGTGCGGCCGCGGTGACCTCGACCATCCGCCTCGGTACCGGCATCTCACTGATCCCGGAGCGCAACCCCCTGCTCACCGCGAAGGAGGTCGCGAGCCTCGATCACTACTCGGATGGCCGCTTCGTGTTCGGCATCGGCGCCGGCTGGAACGAGCCCGAGTGCACCGTGATGGGGGGTGATTTCGCGCATCGCTGGACGCAGACGAAGGAAAGCATCGCGGCAATGAAGAAGCTGTGGAGCGGCGAATACGTCGAGCACCACGGCAAGTACTACGACTTCCCCCGTGTCATCTGCCTGCCGAAACCGGCGCAGCAGCCGCATCCGCCGATCCTGCTCGGTTCGATCGGTTCACCTCTGGTGTTCAAACGCGTCGCCGAGTGGGGTGACGGCTGGATGCCGGTATCGAACGATCCGCAGGAACTCGCCGACGGCAGGGCGGCCATCGCGCGCCACGCGCAGGCGATCGGGCGCGACCCGGCGTCGCTGCGTATCACGCTGTTCTGCATGGAGGGGCGATTCCGCACGCGCGCCGAGCTCGACGAGGCGGCGCGTGCCGGCGCCGACGACGTGGTGCTGTGGATCACGGGGCGACAGCAGGACGACGTGCTGGCGGAACTCGACGCACTGGCAGCGGATATCTTTGGCTGAGCGCGCGCCGCGCGACGGCGCGTAAGGCGGCGGGGCGGAACCCCCTGGCACAGCGTTTCGTGGCGGAGTGGAAACGCGCCTGCCGCGCGTCGGCCTGGCCCGGCACGGCCCGGCCCGCCACGCGGCCGGGCGGACCGGCGTCAGGACGCTCGAGGCGTCCGGCAAGACCTCACAGGCGCGTGCGCGCGGCGCGCTCGGCGCCGCGCCAGGCGCCCTGGGTGAGACCATAGGTGGCGAGACCGGCGAGGATGCCGGGCATGCCTTCGTAGATCAGGTCGTGCCAGCCCTGGTGCCGCCACCACAGCGCCGTGCCGACACCGACGACCATCATCAGCAGTGCCTGGAATTCGCTGGGCTTGCCGCGCAGCGCGTAGACCAGCGCAAGCGGTGCGAAGGCCGAGGCGAGGCAGGACCAGGCGAGGATGACGAGGTCGAACACGCTCTGCTGATCGGTCACCGCGAGGACGACCGCGAAGATGGTGAACAGCACCGTCGCGCTCTTGGTCGCGACCATGCTTTGCACCGGGCGCGCCGGCAGGTCGTTGGTCAGAGCGGACGAACAGCTCAGCACCAGCGAGTCCGCGGTGGACATGGTGGCGGCGAAAATCCCGGCCAGGATCAGGCCGACCCATACCGGGGCAAGCAGCTGGTCGGCCATGCGCGGCAGCGCGAGCTCGGGATCGATGCTGCCTAGCTCCGGCAGGTAGATGCGCGAGAGCAGGCCGACGCCGGTGGCGCAGGCATAGAACAAGGTAAAGAACAGGTAGTAGACGAAGCGTGCGGCCGGCATGTGGCCGGCGCTGTCGAGCGCCATGAAGCGCACCATGACATGGGGCTGCCCGGCCACGCTGAAGCCGGCGAAGAGCCAGCCGAGCGCAAACAGGGCGATGCCGCTGGCGCCGCTCGCGAGCAGGTTGTCGGCCGGTGGCGCCAGATCCATGTAGCCCGGGATGGCATCGAGCGCGGCCCAGGCCGCACTGCGTCCGCCCATGTCACTGATGGCAGTGAACAGCAGGGTGCCCATGGCGATGAGCATCACGCTCGCCTGTGCGACATCGGTCCAGATCGAGGCGCGGATGCCGCCGGCGAGGCAATAGGCGATGACGATGACGCCGACGGCCACCGCCCCCGCCTCGTCCGACCAGCCGAACATGGCATGCAGGGCCTTGCCGCCGGCGTCCATCTGAGCCGCTGCGTAGGCGCCGAGGAAGATGATGGTGACGAGCGCCGCGACGCGGCGGAACAGGCCGAAATTATTGCCGTACCAGCCGGACAGGACGGCGAGGAAGGTGGTTTCGTGGGTCGCACCGGTGGCGTCGCGCAGGCGCCGATGGATGAACAGCGAGGCGACCATGTCGCCGACGATCCAGCCCACCATCAGCCAGATGGCGGCGAGACCGGTCACGTAGGTGTAACCGATTACGCCGATGAACATGTAGCCGCTGTTGTTCGTCGCGACCGCCGACAGGCCGGCCGCGAGCGGCGAGATGTCCTGGCTCGCGAGATAGTAGTCGCGGCGCGTGGGCCGCGAGCGGCGTGCCGAGGACAGGCCGACCAGCAGGAACAGCCCGAGGAACGTGACGAAGCTCGTCAGTACCACGTGGTTTCAGGCTGCTGGTCGGCTCGTGCGGCATGGCCTCGGCGCAAAGCCGTGACTCAGACCGGCTCCACGTAGGCGCGGTTGGCGATGTGCTGCGGCCGCGGCGGCTGACCGCTGAACGGTTCCACGCACTGGTTGTGCATGCTGTTGTAGACGAAGAACACGTTGCTGCGTGGATAGGGCGAGATATTGCTCGCCGAGCCGTGCAGGATGTTGCAGTCGAAGACAACGACGCTGCCGGCGCGGGCCATGGCCGCGCGGATACCGCGTTCCTCGGCCAGACGGCGGATGCTGTCGTGATCGGGCACGCCGTACTCCTGCTTGCGCAGGGACGCCTTGTAGTGCTCGGCCGGCGTTTCGCCGATGCAGGCGACGTAGTGCTTGTGCGATCCGTTGATCAGCATCAGGGGACCGTTCGAGACGAGGTTGTCGGTCAGCATCAGCGACATGCTCAATGCGCGCATGCGCGGCATGCCGTCCTCGATGTGCCAGGTCTCGAAATCCGAGTGCCACCAGAAGTCCTTGCCCTCGAAGCCGGGCTTGTAGTTGAGCCGCGACTGGTGAATGTAGACCTCGTCGTCGAGCAGGAAGCGCGCGACGTCGGCGAGGCGGCGGTCCTTCATCAGCGCGGCAAAGGTCTCGTGCTGACGGTGAATCTCGAAGATCGAGCGTACCGCCTTGCTCTCCGGCTCCTCGATAATGGTTTCGGCGTCGATACCTTCGCGCGCCAGCGCGCTGTCGGCCGCCGCGACGAGGCGGCCGAGTTCGTCGGCGTCGAAGACGTCCTGCAGGATCAGGTAGCCATTCTCGTCGTAGTGTGCGACCTCGGCTTCACTGATCGGGGCGCTGGTGCGATCGCTCGACCACACCACCGGATCGAGCCGCGGCGTCATGCGCGGCTGCGCGCTGTCACGCGATGGATAGACGTCGACTGCGGTTTCTGCTTGGGACATGCTTACCTCCGTGATTGGTTGTCACCCCGCCACGACGTCGGCAGTCTCGGGATAGGCGCCGGTCTCGTCGTGCACCTCGTTGCCGTACAGCGGGGGATTGAAGACGCAGGCCAGTTCGAGCTCGGTCTCGGCATGCAGCACGTGGTGATCGTGCTCGTTGAGCGCGTACATCTGGCCCGGGAAGACGTCGTAGGTGGCGCCGTCGGCCAGGCAGACCAGCCGACCGCGACCACTGATGCAATAAACCGCCTCGAGATGGTTCTTGTACCACATCTCCGTCTCGGTGCCGGCGTAGATGGTGGTGATGTGGAAGGAGAAGCCCATCTCGTCGCCCTTGAGCAGCATGCGCGTGCTCTCCCAGGTCTTGGAGACGATGCGGCGGTCAGTCTGGCGCGCGTCGGCCAGGTTTCTCACGATCATGGATCGATTGCTCCTCGATGCTTCGTTCAGGCGGCACGCGAGGCGCCGGGACGGTAGTTGGCGAGCGCCTCCTTGACGGCCTCGCGCAGGATGCCGAGCGCTTCGCGCATGACCTCTTCGGAGACGGTCAGCGGCGGCAGGCACTTGACCACCTGGCTCTCCGAGCCGCTGGTCTCGATGACGAGGCCATTGCGGAACGCGCGCCGGCAGATGTCCGCGGCGAGCTTGCCGCTGTGACAGTTGAGGCCTTGCATGATGCCGCGACCGCGCACGCTCACGAGGTCGTCATCGTAGGCGGACGCAATGTCGCGCAGCTCGCTTCCGAGGAGTTCGGCCTTGGCGCGCACTTCGGCGGCGAAGCTGTCATCCTTCCAGTAGTGCTGCAGCGCCGCGGCGGCGGTCACGAAAGCGTGGTTGTTGCCGCGGAAGGTGCCGTTGTGTTCACCCGGCTTCCACTCGTCGAGCTCTGGGCGGAAGATGGTGATGGCGAACGGGATGCCGTAGCCGCTGAGCGACTTCGACAGCGTCACGATGTCCGGCTTGATGCCGGCCGGCTCGAAGCTGAAGAAAGTGCCGGTGCGGCCGCAGCCGGCCTGGATGTCGTCGACGATGAGCAGCATGTCGCGCTCGCGGCAGACCCGCTCGAGAGCCTGCAGCCAGCGTGTCGAGGCGACGTTGAGGCCGCCCTCGCCCTGTACTGTCTCCACGATCACCGCGGCCGGATGGTCGACGCCACTGCTGGGATCGTCGAGCATCTTCTCCATGTAGGAGATGGTGTCGAGCTCGTCACCGAAGTACGAGCAGTACGGCATGTGGGTGACGCCGGACAACGGCAGCCCCGCCGCGCCACGGTGATGCGAGTTGCCGGTTGCGGCCATCGCGCCGAGAGACACCCCGTGGAAACCATTGGTGAAGGCGATGATGTTGTGTCGCCCCTTGATGTTACGGGCGAGCTTGAGCGCCGCCTCGACCGCGTTGGTGCCGGTCGGACCGGTGAACTGCGCGACGTAATCGAGTCCGCGCGGCGCGAGGATCAGCTCGTTGAAGGTGTTGAGGAAGGTCTCCTTCGCCTTCGAGTGCATGTCGAGACTGTGCGTGATGCCACAGCTCTCGATGTATTCGACGAGCTTCTTGCGCAGGTGCGGATTGTTGTGCCCATAGTTCAGGCTGCCGGCACCGGCGAGGAAATCGATATAGCGGCGCCCGCTCTCGTCGTACAGGTAAGAACCCTCGGCCTTGTCGAATACGACCGGGAAGGACCGGGCGTAGCTCTGCACGTTGGACTCGAGTTCGTCGAAGGTACTGGTCTGCGGCGGCTCGGGCGCGCGCGCGAGGTTTTTTTCTTTGGTCATGATGATTTCTCCTGCTCCTGCTCGATGAGCGTGCGGTCGAATGGTCCGATAGAGAACAGCTCCTCGGACTCTGCGTGATCGGCGAGATGAAGGTGGCGGTCGAAGCGCGGCGATATCTCGACGGCGGCTTCGAGTTCGTCGGCCAGGCGCGTGAACATCGCGCGCGAGGCGGTGTTGCTCGGGGTAACGGTGGTGTGCAGCATCGTCACGCCGCGACAGGCGGGGCGTGCCAGGATGTGCGTGATGAGACGGCGGGCCAGCGCGCGGCCGCGTGCCCTGCTGTCTACCGCGACCTGCCAGATGAACAGCACGTCGGGTCGGTTCGGCGGGCGATAGCCCGATACGAAACCGGCGACATCGTCATCGAGGCGCGCGATGGCACAGGTGTCGGCGAAATCCGTGCACTGCAGGAGATTGCAGTACAGGGAGTTGTGGTCGAGGGGCGGACAGCGGGCGATGAGTGCGTGCACCGCGCTGGCATCGGTGGCGACCGGAGTATCTAGGGTGAGCGAAGGTTCGGTGTCGGTGCTGGTTGCTGTAGAAGGCATGGGGACTGGTGCCGCGCGAGGTGGCACGGTTGCGATCCAAGTGCGAGATCGGCTGCGGAGTATTTAGAAAAACGAATCAAATTGCAAGGCCAATCAAGCGTCGTATCGATGTAACTATCTAATTTTAATGCGTGATACACATATTGGCCCGATGAATTAAATTTCAAGATCTAATGATATTGGGGCTTCGGGGACTCCCTCGCGGCGCATAGAATGACGCGTCAAGCTGTCCAGACCCCCCGAGCCATGCGAGCGCAACCCGAATCCGCGCTGCGCCACGCGCAGACGCCCGAGAGCGGCACCATCGACGTGTACAAGGAAGTGCTGGTGGCCTTGCGCCAGATCCTGCGCACCACCGCTTCGCAGTCGAAGCGCCTGGCCCGTGATACCGGCTTGACCACCGCACAGTTCGTCTCCCTGCAGGCCATCGGCAACGCTGGAGCGATGACCGCCGGGGAGCTGGCGCGCGCCCTCAACCTGACCCAGGCCACCGTCACCGCGGTGGTGACGCGCCTCGAGAAGCGCGGCCTCATCGCGCGTCGCCGCGCCGAGCAGGACAAACGCCGCGTCATCATCAGTCTGACCGCGGCGGGCGACACCCTGCTGAGCGCAGCGCCGACCAGCCTTCAGGCACGTCTTGCCGACCGCTTCGCCGCGCTGGAACCGTGGGAGCAACTGCACATCCTCGCGGCCGTGCAACGCCTGGCGAACCTGATGGATGCGACCGCGCTCGAGGCCGCCCCGGTGCTCGATGTCGGCGGTATCGCCGACGGCGAGGCGAGCTGAACGCCGCGGCGCCGCTGGCATGGCTGCAGCCCCTGGCGGCGATAACCGATAATCACGCGCCTCGAACCATCGCACCGGACCCGAGCAGGCCCGCTGCCAAGGGAAACACAGTCATGTCCACCTACCACTATCTCAACGTCGAGCACCATGGTCATGTCGCCGTGGTTGCGTTCAATCGCCCGCAGTGCTGCAACGCCGTGCACCACGACATGCTGGTCGAGATCGAACAGTGCGCTTTCGCCTTTCGTGACGATGCCGCGACCCGCGTCGTGATCTTCACCGGCGCAGGCAGACATTTTTGCGCCGGTGCCGATCTCGACGAGCTGGCACAGGCGGCGACGCAGCCGCTGGTACTCCGCCGCCGACGCCAGCGCGCCGGCGAGCGGGCCCTGCACGCCCTGCTCGGCATCGACCAGATCACCATCGGTGCCTGGAACGGTGGCGCACTCGGCGGCGGCGCCTGCCTCGCAACCGCCATGGATTTCCGTCTCGGGGCCGAGGATTGCTTCATCCAGTATCCCGAGATCGATCTCGGCATGAACCTGATGTGGCAGAGCCTGCCGCTGACCATCCACCTGGTCGGCCCGACGCGCGCCAAGCGGCTGGTCATAGGCGGTGAGCGCGTCCACGCCCCCACCCTGCTGGCCTGGGGGCTGCTCGAGGAGGTCGTGCCATCGAACGAACTGCTCGAGCGCAGTTTCGCGTTCGCGCAGACCTACGTCGACAAGTCGCCCATCGCCGCGCAGATGATCAAACGCAGCGTGAACCAGATCAGCGGCGCGCTCGACCGCGCCCTCATGCACATGGACGCGGACCAGAACCTCTTCGCGCTGGCAACCGCCGATCACCGCGCGGCAGCCGAAGCCTACCTGAACCAGCGCACACCGCGCTTCAGCGGCGAGTGAGCGCCGCGGCGCGTGCACGTGCGTTCACGGCGGGCAGCCGGCAGCGGATGCTGCTGCCCACGCTCGCTTTCGTCGCGCTGTGCCTCGTGTGGGGCTACAGCTGGGTGCTGCTGAAGATTGGCCTTGCCGACGCCGCGCCGTTCGATTTCGCCGCGCTGCGCACGCTGCTGGCGGCCAGTCTCCTGCTGTTGGTGCTGCCTCTCGCCGGCCGGCCGCTGGCGACACGGCGCTGGCGCGAGCTGTTCATCCTCGGCCTGCTCAATACCGCGGGTCCCATGGGTTGCTCGCAATGGGCGCTGGTCGAAGGCGCGGCCAACCGCACCTCCATCCTGATGTACACGATGCCGTTCTGGACCCTGCTGCTGGCGCGCCCGCTGCTCGGCGAGCGCGTGCGCGGGCTGCAATGGGTGGCGATCGCCGCGGCGGCCGCCGGGCTCACCTGTGTGCTGCAGCCGTGGGCGCCGGGCGGCACCACCGCCAGCAGCCTGGTGGCCATGCTGGGCGCGCTGTTCTGGGCCGGCAGTGTCATCATGATCAAGCGCATGCTGGCACGCGAGCCGATGGACCTGCTTGCACTGACTGCGTGGCAGATGCTGCTCGGCGCGCTCGTGCTCGGCGCGATCGCGCTCGGCGTCGACGCCGAACCTGTCACGTGGAGCGGGCGCTTCGTCGCCGTGCTGTTCGTGACCGCCATCGTTTCCACCGGCTGTGGTTGGCTGCTCTGGGTCTACCTGCTCCACGTGCTGCCGGCCGGGACCGCCAGCCTGATGACGCTGATGGTGCCGGTCATCGCGGTCATCGCGACATCCTGGCAGCTCGGCGAACGTCTCGCCCCCGGTGACGTCTGGGGCATCGTGCTCATTGTCGGCGGGCTGGCGCTGCTCGCCGCGCAGGCCCTGCATGCGCATCGCAGCGTCACCGGGGTGGCGGCAGCCGAGTAGTCGTTGCGCGTCCTGCCGGAGCACCTGCCCGCCGGCAATGGCGACTGTCAGCGCATGTCCTCGCTCGTGCCGCATTGGCACTTCGCTGGCCGGCGACGGGTAAACTGCGGTGGTCGGCAGGCCGGCTGGAGCCAGCTGCCGGCGCCACGGTACAACCCCGGCCGTCGCGGCGGCCATCGATCGCGAGGCGGATTTCAGGCATGACGGCACACGCGACGCGCGCGGGCTTCTTCGGCCATCCACGCGGACTCTCCACGCTCTTCTTCACCGAGATGTGGGAGCGCTTCAGTTTCTACGGCATGCGCGCGATCCTGATCCTGTTCATGACCGCGCCGGCTGCCCGTGGCGGGCTCGGTTTCGACGTTGCCCACGCCGGTACCGTCTATGGGCTCTACACGGCGCTGGTCTACCTCGCCTGCCTGCCCGGAGGCTGGCTGGCCGACCGCCTGATCGGGCAGCGACGCGCGACCTTCGCCGGCGGTGTCGTCATCATGTGCGGGCACGTCGCGCTCGCGGTGCCCACGCTCACGAGCTTCTATCTCGGGCTCGCCCTGCTGGTCGTCGGCACCGGTCTGCTGAAGCCGAACATCAGCACGCTGGTCGGGCAGCTCTACGCGGACGACGACAGTCGACGCGATGCCGGCTATTCCCTCTACTACATGGGTATCAACACCGGTGCCTTCATGGCCCCGCTGGTGTGCGGGTGGCTCGCCCAGGGCGCCGGTTTCCGGCGCCTGCTCGACGGCTTCGGTATCGATCCCGGGGTCTCGTGGCACTTCGGCTTTGGCGCTGCGGCCGTCGGCATGGCACTCGGCCTGCTGCACTACCTCGCCGGTCGCCGGCACCTCGGCGACGCCGGCGCGGCGCCGTCGGCCGCCGGCACCGGTCCCGATGCGCGCCGCCAGCTCGCGCGCGGCGTGCTCGTGCTGGCCGCTGCCGCCGCACTACTCGCCGCGTTGAGCGCGTTCGGCGTCGTCACGCCGAGCGCGGCCTGGCTCGGCAATGCTTTCGGCGTCGTGCTGCTCGTGATCACCGTCGCCTTCTTCGGCTGGGTGTTCGGCCAGGCCGAGTGGACACCGGACGAGCGGCGCCGCCTGGTGCTCGTCCTGGTGCTGTTCCTCGGCGCTACCGTGTTCTGGTCGCTCTACGAGCAGGGCGGCTCCACGCTCAACCTGTTTGCCGAGCGCAATACCGACACCCGCTTCCTCGGCTTCGACTTCCCGGCGAGCTGGATGCAGTCGCTCAACCCGATCTTCATCATCTGCGGGCTGGCTCCCGCCTTTGCCTGGCTGTGGCTGCGGCTGGGGCCGCGCGAGCCGTCGAGCCCGGCCAAGTTCGCCCTCGGGCTGCTCTTCATGGGGTTGGGTTATGCGGTCATGATCGGCGCCGCGGTCAACGCACGCGACGGCGTCCTGGTCAGCCCGCTGTGGCTGGCCACGATGTACTTTCTGCATACCATCGGCGAGATGTGCCTGAGCCCGGTCGGGCTCTCCGCGATGAGCCGCCTGGCTCCGGCGCGCATCGCCGGGCTGACCATGGGCATCTGGTTCCTCGCCAGCTCGATCGGTTCGTACGCCGGCGGCCGCGTGGCCGGGCTCTACGAGAGCCTGCCGCTCGACGGTATCTTCACCGTGCTGACGCTGGTTGCCCTCATCGCCTGCGCCATCATGGTCGCCTTGGTTCGTCCACTGCGGCGCTTCCTCGGCTGAGCCGCTGTCGCGCGGACAGCCGCTGCCGCCGCCGACGGATCACGCCGGCGTGGCGTCGACGTAACGGGTGATCTGCGGCGAGGCGAGTACCAGTGGCCGCAGCGCCTCGAGCGCGTCGTGCAGGGTCGGCTGGGCAAAGTGCGTCTCGAGATGAATCACGCTGGCCCAGGTCTCGATCAGCGCGTAGCGCGATGGCAAAGCGTGTTCCCGCACCAGCTCGCAGCGCTCGCACCCGGGTTCGCGGCGCACCGGCGCGATCAGCAGGCGCTCGGCAGCTTCGACGAAGGTGGCGGCGGCGTCCTCGGCGACCTCGAAGGTCGTGACCACGTGGACGCGGGCACTCACGTGTCCGGGTTCTCGAACAGCACGCCGCTCTCGCGCAGCGCGTCGATGCGTGCGCTGTCGTAACCGAGCATCTCGCCCAGCACGAAGCCGTTGTGTTCGCCGAGCGCGGCGGCCGCGAGCGGCTGGTTGTGATCGAAGGCGGAGAAATGCAAGGGCATACCCGGCATCAGCACTTCGCCGAGCTTGGGATCCTCGACCGTGCGCACGGTGCCGCGCGCGCGCATGTGCGGATGGTTGGCGACATCGGCGATGGTCAGCACCGGTGCACAAGGCACGCGCTCGCGCTCGAGCGCGGCAATCACGGCTTCGTCGGTGGGCTGCGCGGCGACCCAGTCCTGCACGATGGCGATGACTTCCTCGGCCGCGGCAACGCGCTTTTCGTTGGTGTCGTAACGCGGGTCTTCGGCGAGTTCGGGGCGTCCGATCGCCCGGCACACCGCCGGCCACTGCGGTTGCAACGCGATGATGCAGACATAGCCCTGCCGGGCCTTGAACAGGCCGAGGGGACACACCGCGAAGTGGTGATGGCCCGAGCGCGTCGGCACCACGGCGCCGTCCGTCATCGAGTAATACTGGATATTGAGTTCGTGGCAGTGCGTGTAGGCATCGAGCAGGGAGATATCGAGATACTGCCCGGCTCCGCCGCGCTCGCGATGCAACAGGGCGAAGCCGATCGCGGCCGCCGCGTGCACGCCGGTCATGACGTCGCCAATGCCGGCCATGGGGAAGGACGGTGGGCCATCCGGATCGCCGATCATGCCCATGATGCCGCTGTAGGCCTGCGCGATGTAATCGAAACCGGGCAGTGCCGACAGCTGACCCTGCTGGCCGAACGCGGAGATCGAACACATCACGATGTTCGGGTTGATCGCCTGCACCTGTTCCCAGGCGAAGCCGAGGCGTCCGATGACGCCCGGTGCGAAATTCTCGATGAGAACGTCGGAGCGCGCGATCAGCTCCCGCACGACGGCCTGGCCTTCGGGTGCCTTGACGTTCAGGCACAGGCTGTACTTGCCGCGATTCTGCTGCACGTAGTAGGCGCTGCGCCCGTTGCGATGGCCTGGCAGGCCGCGCGAGACGTCGCCCAGCGGCGGGAATTCGACCTTGACGACTTCCGCGCCCATTTCGGCCATCAGGCGGGTCGCGGTGGGACCGGCCAGCACATGCGTCATGTCGAGCACGCGGTAACCGTTCAGCAGGTGTTTGGGCAGGGCATTCATGCGCCGTCGTTGACTCCTACGCAGGCTCTCAGCCGGTCTCGGCGCGCGATACCTGCGAACGCACCAGCGGGCGACGCTCGTGGCGCTCGTAGCGGGTCGCCGGGGTGTTGACGATGTCGGCGAGCGGCGCCGCGTGCCGTGCGGCGTCGGCGCGCTCCGTCGGCACCTCGCCGTAGGCCGTGGTGCGCTGACGCGCCGTGCGGCCGGCTGCCGCGATCATGGCCAGCATCTGTTCCGGCGAGGTCTCCTGGCCGTGGCCGGCACCGGCGGCGCGCGTGATGCTCTCGTTCATGAGGGTGCCACCGAGGTCGTTGACGCCCGCATTGAGACAGGCGACCACGCCGGTGTGGCCCATCTTCACCCAGGACGTCTGGATGTTGGTGATATGCGGATGGAGCACGAGCCGCGCCACCGCGTGCATCAGCACCGCTTCGCGGAAGGTCGGGCCACGCCGCGCGCGTCCCTTCAGGTACAAGGGCGCCTCCATGTGCACGAAGGGCAGCGGCACGAACTCGGTGAAGCCACCGGTCTCGCGCTGCAGGTCACGTACACGGCGCAGGTGCCGCGCCCAGTGGATGGGCCGATCGACGTGGCCGTACATGATGGTAGCGGTGGTGCGGAAGCCGGCGCCGTGCGCCGCGCGCATGACGCCGAGCCACTCGTCGGTATTGAGCTTGTCGGGGCACAGCACGGCGCGCACTTCGTCGTCGAGCACCTCGGCGGCGGTGCCGGGCAACGTGCCGAGACCATGCGCCTTGAGCTTGCCGAGGTAGTCGTCGAGGTCGAGGCCGGCGGTCTTCGCACCCTGCCACACCTCGAGCGGTGAGAACGCATGGATGTGCATGCCGGGCGCGGCCGCGCGCACGGTATCGAGGATGGCGAGGTAGGTTTCACCGGTGTACTGCGGGTGTATGCCTCCCTGCATGCACACCTCGGTCGCGCCACGCTGCCAGGCTTCCTGCACGCGTCGCGTGATTTCGGCGTCGTCGAGGTCGTAGGGTTTGCCGCGCAGGTTCTCGCTCAGCTTGCCTTTTGAGAAGGCACAGAACTGGCACTTGAAATAGCAGACGTTGGTGTAATTGATATTGCGGTTGACGACGAAACTGACAACGTCGCCATTGGTCGCGGCGCGCAGGCGATCGGCGGCCTGGCACACGGCACCGAAATCGTCGCCGCGCGCGCGGAAGAGCCGCTCGATTTCGCCGTCCTCGAGCAGCGCGCCCTGCTCGACACGGGCAAGGATGGCGGCGACGTCGGCCGACACGTGACGCGGCGCGGCGGTTATGGCGGCAAGCACCGCGGGTGGTGGTGGCAGGTCCTCGCCCGGCGACCAGTCGTCGGTACGCGGATAACCATCGGCGTCGCTCGCCTGCAGGAGCGGCGTAACGAAGCGCTGGTCGACCCAGGTGCTCGCTTCACGGACGTAGGCCGGGTAGATGGTGAGTCTTTCGTGCAGGTGTTTGCCGGCAGCGTGCGTGTCGAGCGCGAGTTGCTCGAGATGCGGCCACGGCGCCTCGGGGTTGACGTGATCGGGCGTCAGCGGCGACACGCCGCCCCAGTCGTTGATGCCGGCGGCGACCAGTTCGGGCAGGCAGCCCGGGCTCAGGTTGGGCGGCGCCTGGATGCTCATGTCGGCCCCGAACACGAGCCGTGCGACCGCAATCGTCCACAGCATCTCCTCGAGCGCGGGCTCCGGCGCGGCGTGCATCTTGGTATCCGGCTTGGCGCGGAAGTTCTGCACGATGATTTCCTGCACGTGGCCGTACTCGCGATGCAATGCGCGGATCGCGAGCAGCGCCTCGATGCGTTCGCGACGTGTCTCGCCGATGCCGATGAGGATACCGGTGGTGAACGGGATGCGCGCGATACCGGCGTTACGCAAGGTCTCGAGGCGCACCGCCGGCTGCTTGTCCGGTGAACCGTAGTGCGGCATGCCTTTCTCGCACAGGCGCGGCGACGCCGACTCCAGCATGATGCCCATGCTCGGCGAGACTTCGCGCAGCATCGCGCATTCCTCCGGCGTCAGGGTGCCGGGATTCATGTGCGGTAGCAGGCCGGTCTGCGTAAATACCGCATCGGCGGCATCGCGCAGGTATTCCAAGGTGGTCGCATAACCCATGCGGGCAAGCGCTTCGCGTGCCGCGGCGTAACGCAGTTCGGGTTTCTCGCCCAGCGTGAACAGCGCTTCCTTGCAGCCGCGCCGCTGCCCTTCGCGGGCCAGCGCGACGACCTCGTCGATGCTCATGTACGGCGCCTCGACACGTTTCGGCGCAGTGGCGAAGGTGCAGTAGTGGCAGACGTCCCGGCACAGTCGCGTGAGCGGGATGAAGATCTTGCGCGAGTAGGTAATGCCGTTGCCGAAGCCGCTGTCGCGCAGCGCAGCGGCGGCCTGCATCAGCGCCGTGAGTTCGTCGCAGTCGGCGAGCACGAGTGCCTCGGCATCGCTGGGATTGCCGCCGCGGGCGGCGTCGGACAGGTACACAGCCATGATTCAGAGCAGGCGCGAGGCGGCAGCCATGCCGCTGGCGTCGGGTTCGTCGTGGTGGCGGGTCAGCACGCGGCGCGCGATGCCGCTGTCGGAGAGGTAGTCGAGCGTTTCGGTTTCGGCGTCATAGGTCACCAGGGTACGCAGGTCCATGGGATTGTCGACGTCGAGCGCGATGCCAGGCAGGTGCAGCACGCGCGGCGCGATACCGGCGCTACTGGCCGCTTCGCGATGCAACGCGAAGCTGGCACTGCCGAAGGCGAATGGAATGACGTCGGCGGGACTCACTGCGAGCGCGTTGGTACCGTCCTGCTCACGATCGGGTGCGATGGTGACTGCAGGGCAGCCGCGATGGGCCTCGACGAGACGATCGATTTCCAGCGCGGTGGCGAGCGGGATGTCGCCCGGCAGCATGAGCAATCCGCGCTGGCCATGGTTCGCCAGCCATTCGCCGGCCTGCGCAATGGCCGCGCGCAGACCGCTCGCGGCCTCCTCGAGGTAGAGGCCACCAATCTGCTCGACGGCGTAGCGCGCGCGTACTTCGTGCGACACCACCAGCACGCCGGCGACCAGGCGCGCCTGGCTCACCGCGCGCAGCACGTCGTGCAGCATCGCCTGTGCGAGCGACTCGCGCTCCGCCTCGCTGAGCACCGCTGCGAGACGCGACTTCGCGTTGGAGAATCTCTTGACCGGGATGACTGCCCACATGGGACTAGAGCGTGTGCAGGAAACTCAGCGCAGTGTGCGCCAGATTGATCCGGTCGTCCAGCGTGCGCATGACGGTTTGCGCGTCAATGACCGCGAGTTTTTCATGGGATATGCGCGGTACCAGCGCACGGTCGCAGTCATCGACGATGAAGCCGTCGAGCAGCTCGCCGTAGTGCGCCGCCACCGCACCGGCATCCTGCGGCAGGCCGAGTTCGGCCATGATCTTGGCGGTCGGTCCCTTGATCGCTTCACCGCCGACAATGGGCGAAATCGCGATTACCGGCGCGCGGCATGCGACGAGCGCCGTGCGCAGTGCCGGCATCGCGAGCAGCGGGTCGATGCTGAGGAAGGGATTGGATGGGCAAATCACGACACCTTCGAGACGCGGGTCGGCGAGCGCGTCGAGTACCTCGGCAAGTGGTGCGGCGCTCGCCGCGCCGGCGAACTCGATGCGCCGCACGCGCGGCGCGCAACGCTCACGCACGAAGTAGTGCTGGAACGCGTATTCGCCGGAGTCGCAGAGGACCCGCGTGGCGAGACGATGGTTGGTCATCGGCCACGCGGTGTGTGCGATACCGACCGCAGCAAACAGCCGCGCCGTGACGGTGGCCAGCGAGTCGCCGGCGCGCAGCCACTGGGTGCGCTGCACGTGCACGGCGAGGTCGCGGTCGCCGAGATTGAACCAGCCCTCGCCACCCAGCTCGCGGAGCGTTTCGATGAAATGCCAGCTTTCGTTGACGCGTCCCCAGCCGGTATCCGGATTGCTCAACCCGGACAGCGTGTACATCAGGGTGTCGAGATCGGGACTGACGTGCAGGCCGAGATGTTCGAAGTCGTCGCCGGTATTGACGACGAAGGCGACGTCGGCGGGCGCGAGCACGTGACTCAGGCCAAGTGCGAGCTTGGCACCGCCGACACCGCCGGTGATGGCGAGATAGCGTGGCATGGTCTCCCCCTGTGACCCGCGTGCCGCTTTCAGCGGAAGAGGTCGTCCTCCAGCGGACGCATGATGTCGGCGGCGCGGCCATCGGCGCCGTCCGGAGGCAGGCCGCGCACCAGCGCCACCGGCGTGCCCTCGGTGGTCTCGCCCATGGCGAGCGTTCCGATTGCAGCTATGGCGTCGGCACGGTTGATCATCGTCACCTTGAGTTCGCGCCCGAACATGTCGAGCCCGCCGCGGCGATCGTCGAGGACGGTGATACCGGCGCAGCCGATGGCGCCGCCGATGGTGCCCAGTCGCCAGGGGCGATTGAGACTGTCCGCGATGACCACGCCGACAGTCCGCCCGCTGGCGTGTTCCAGCGCCGCGCGCAGCCGCGCCGCCGAAGCATCGGGGTCGCGCGGTAACAGCAACGCCGTTTCTCCATCGACGTGCTCGATGTTCGATTGATCGATGCCCGCGTTTGCGCCGACGTGGCCGAGCCGATGGCGCACGATGATGACACCCGGCTTGGCGCGCATCACTTCGCTCGACTCATCGAGGATGAGCTGCACCAGGCGCGGGTCCTTGTCGGTGCGCGCGGCGAGCGCGACGGCTTCGGCACCGGGCGTGACCGAGGCAAGCGCGACCAGGCGCCCCTCGGCCTTGGAGACGATCTTCTGCGCGAGCACGACGACGTCGCCGTCGGCGAGCGCGAGCTCTTCGCGCGCCAGCGCGGCGAGGATGAGCGCGGCGAGGTCGTCGCCGGGTTTGACCAGCGGCATGTCGCCGAGGGTCCTGGTGATGATTTCTGGCATGGTGTCAGCAGCGCACGAGGTGGACGCAGTGCCGCAATGCGCGGCGCGGCATTCTAACCTGTGCCTTCGTCGCCTGCGGCGCTCGCGCGCAATTTCGCGCGTCTGGACGAATCGAGTAATATCGCGGGCGGCTGCGCCGCTCGCTCGCGCGGAGCCGGCGGCGCCCTGCGCCGGCGTGCGCTGTCCGTACTCGCCGCCGCCGTCCGGCGCCGGCTGCCGGCCCGGCCACTCACTCGCACATCGCCCGCGTCGCGTCCTGCGCCTGCAATCGATCCCCGCCGCGCGGCCGAACATACTCACGCACATCCTTTGGGAGGAACGGATATGGGCTTACTCGACGGCAAAGTGGTTCTGGTCACCGGCGCCGGCCGCGGCATCGGCCGCGACTTCTCGCTCGCCATGGCGCACGCCGGCGCCAAGGTGGTGGTCAACGACCTCGGCGCCTCCACCGACGGCACCGACATCGAGGGTACCCCGGCGCAGGAAGTGGTGCGTGAGATCGAAGCAATGGGCGGTCAGGCGGTCGCCAATTTCGGCAGTGTGTCGAACCCCGATCACGCCAGGGAGATGGTGCAGCAGGCCATCGACACCTTCGGTCAGCTCGATGCCGTGGTCAACAATGCCGGCATTCTGCGCGATCGCATGTTCCACAAGATGAGCCTGGACGAATGGCACGACGTCATCAATGTCCATCTCAACGGCAGCTTTTATGTCAGCCGCTACGCCGCCGATCACTTCCGCGAGCGTGAGACCGGCGCCTACGTGCACATGACTTCGACCTCCGGGCTGATCGGCAACTTCGGGCAGGCCAACTACGCCGCCGCCAAGCTCGGCATCGCGGCGCTCTCGAAGAGCATCGCGCTCGACCTCGGACGTTACAACGTGCGCTCGAACTGCATCGCGCCGTTTGCCTGGACGCGCATGATCGGCACCATCCCGATCACCGACGAAGTGCAGCGCCAGCGCGTCGAGCGGCTCAAGGAGATGACCCCGGCGAAGATTGCCCCGATGGCCGTCTATCTCTGCTCGGACGCCGCGAAGGAAGTCAGCGGGCAGATCTTCGCTGTGCGCAACAACGAAATCTTCCTGATGAGCCAGCACCGCCCGCTGCGCTCGCTGCACCGCGGTGAGGGCTGGACTCCGGAGACCATCGCCGAACACTGCATTCCTGCCTTCAAGCCGAATTTCTACCCGCTCGATCGCTCCCAGGACATCTGGCCCTGGGACCCGGTCTGACCATGACCCAGCCACAGCCATCCGATCTCGCCGGCGTACCGGCGCTGCTGACGGGTCTGCGCGCGCTGTTCGAGCGCGCCCTCGCCCACACCCGCACGGAGATCGCCGCCGCCGGCGGCGGCGCGGCGGCGCTCGATGCCTGCCAGGTGCAGGGCTACGAGTTCGCCATGATCAACGCCGAACTGCACGCGGCGAACGCCATCCTCGAATACGCTCGCGCCTGCATGACCGACGCCGACGGTGCCAATCACGGTGCCGAGCTGGAGGCGCGACTGGCGGGCACTTTCATTGCAGAAACGATGATCAAGCTGCGCGCGCGCTTCGAGAAGCTGCGTTACCTGTGCGATCTCGAGGCGCGCGAGCTCGCCCAGGCTTTCGACACCGCCGCCGCCGCGGCGCTCGCGCGGCGTTACCTCGCGCCGGCCTTTCTCGAGGAAACCGCTGCGCTGGTGCTGCGTGACGGCGGCTACGGGCGCTCGCTGCTGGACGAGGACAAGCAGATCATCGCGTCGAGCTTCGCGCGTATTGCCGATGACATCGTCGCGCCGCTCGCCGAGCGTATCCACCGCGAGGATCTCACGGTCCCCGACGACATCCTCGCCGCGCTGGTCGAGATGGGCTGCTTCGCGCTCTCCATTCCCGAAGCCTACGGTGGGACCGCGCCGGAATCCGGTCATGACAATCTCGCCATGTGCGTGGTCACCGAGGAGCTGTCGCGCGCTTCGCTGGCCGCGGCCGGTTCACCGTTGACGCGACCGGAAATCATGGCGCGCGCCATCATGGCGGGCGGCAACGAGGCGCAGAAGCGGCGCTGGCTGCCCGGCATCGCGAGCGGCGACCCCATCGCCGCCATCGCGGTGACCGAGCCCGACTGTGGCTCGGACGTCGCCGCCGTGCGCCTGAAGGCGAGCCCGGTCGACGGCGGCTGGGTGCTGAACGGTGCCAAGACCTGGTGCACCTTTGCCGGCAAGGCCGGGCTGTTGCTGGTCCTCGCACGCACCAACCCCGACCCGGCCGCCGGCCATCGCGGCCTGAGCCTGTTCCTGGTCGAGAAGACGCCTACCGACGACAAGGCCTTCGAGTGCCGCCAGGACGGCGGCGGCGTGCTCTCGGGCAAGGCCATCCCGACCATCGGCTACCGGGGCATGCACTCCTTCACGTTGTTCTTCGACAACTGGTTCGTGCCGGGCGAGAACCTCGTCGGCGGCCCCGAAGCCGCCGGGCGCGGCTTCTACCAGACCATGGCCGGTTTTGCCGGCGGCCGCCTGCAGACCGCCGCGCGGGCCTGCGGCCTGATGCGCGCGGCGTTCGCCGAAGCCATCGCCTACAGCCGCGATCGGCGCGTGTTCGGCCAGGCGCTCGGCGACTACCAGCTGACGCGCGCCAAGCTGGTCTCGATGGCGGCGAACCTGCGCGCCTGTCAGGAAATGACCTACGAGGTCGCGCGCCTCATGGACCAGGGCGAGGGCCAGATGGCGGCGAGCCTGGTCAAGCTCTACGCCTGCCGCGCGGCCGAGTTCGTCGCGCGCGAGGCGATGCAGATCCACGGCGGCATGGGTTACTCCGAGGAGACCCCGGTCAGCCGCTATTTCGTCGACGCCCGCGTGCTGTCGATCTTCGAGGGCGCCGAGGAGACGCTCGCACTCAAGGTCGTCGCGCGCGAACTGCTGGCCGGCGCTGCCTGAGCGTGCGCCGCCACTGCAGACCAAGGGGAGGTACGCCATGCGCGATCACAGCCAGCTCATCGGCCAGGTGATCAACGAGCAGGAGACCACGGTCACCCTGCACGACACCATTCTCTACGCCCTCGCGCTCGGCTTCGGCGGCGACCCGATGGACGAGCAGCAGCTGCGCTACGTCTACGAGGAGAACCTCGCGTCGCTGCCGGGCATGGCGATGATCATCGCCTATCCCGGCTTCTGGATGCGCGAGCCGCAGTACGGCTTCGAGTGGCAGAAGGTGCTGCATGCCGAGGAATCGATCGAGATACACCACCCGTTGCCGACCACCGGCAAGGTGCGCGGCCGCACGGTGGTCGAGGACGTCGTCGATCGCGGCGCCGACAAGGGCTGCTTCGTCTACCTGCGCAAGGAACTCCATGGCGGCGACGACGGCAGTACCCATCTCGCCACGGTGATTTCCAACACGCTGGCCCGCGGTGACGGTGGTTTCGGTGGCGGTGGCAAACCCCACGCGCCGATGGCACCGCCGCCAGACCGCAATCCCGACATGGTGTGCGACCTGCAGACCAGTCCCCAGGCCGCCCTGCTCTATCGCCTGTGCGGCGACATGAACCCGTTGCACGCCGATCCCAAGGTGGCCCGCGCGGCCGGTTTCGACCGCCCCATCCTGCACGGCCGCTGCACCATGGGCGTGGCGATGCACGCGCTCATCCGCAGCTGCTGCGACTACGATGCGACGCGGCTCAAGCGCATGCAGCTGCGCTTCTCCGCGCCGTTCCTGCCCGGGGAGACGCTGCGTACCGAGATCTGGCGCGAGCACGACGCGGTGCATTTCCGTGCCTCGTCGGTCGAGCGCGCCGTCGTGGTGCTCAGCAACGGCAACGCGCAAATCAGCGACTGAGTGCCGCGCGCGCTCGGGGAGGATTCCATGCAAGCGATACTCACAGGCCTGCGCGTCGTCGAGGGCTCGGCCTTCATCGCCGCACCGATGTGCGGAATGACGCTCGCCCAGCTCGGCGCCGACGTCATCCGCTTCGACCAGATCGGCGGCGGCCTCGATTACCACCGCTGGCCGGTCACCGCCGACGACACCAGCATCTACTGGGCCGAGATGAACAAGGGCAAGCGTTCGATCGCCGTCGATCTGCGCTCGGAGGCCGGCCGCGAGCTGATCGCTGATCTGATCTGCGCGCCGGGCGAGGATGCCGGCATCTTCTCGACCAACCTGCCCGCGCGCGGTTTTCTCGCCTACGACGCGCTCAAGGCGCGGCGGCCCGATCTGATCCAGCACGAGATCATCGGCAACCGCCGCGGTGGTACGGCGCTCGACTATACCGTCAACGCCAAGGTCGGCTTTCCCTACATCACCGGCCCCGAAGATGACGACCGCCCGGTCAACCACGTGCTGCCGGCGTGGGATATCGCCTGCGCGCTGACCGCCGCGCTCGGCATCCTCGCCGCCGAACGTCACCGCCGGCTCACCGGCGAGGGGCAGCAGATCAAGCTCGCACTGGCCGACGTCGCACTCGCCAACGTCGGCCATCTCGGCTACGTCGGCGAGGTCCTGGTCAACGACGAAGAGCGCCAGCGCCACGGCAACTACCTGTTCGGCGCGCTCGGACGCGACTTCGTCACCGCCGATGGCCGCCGCATCATGATCATCGCCGTCAGCGCCAAGCAGTGGCAGGGCCTGTTGAAGGCGAGTGGGCTCGAAGCCGAGGTCGGCGCGCTGGCCGCGCGTCTCGGGCTCGATTTTGCACGCGAGGGCGATCGCTTCCGCGCGCGACGCGAACTCTGTGCGCTGCTCGAGCCGTGGGTCGCCAGCCAGCCACTGGACACGCTTGCCGGGGTGCTCGATGCCTGTGGCATCTGCTGGGACCGCTACCAGAGCGTGCGCGAACTCGTGACCGAGGATCCCGATTGCTCGGAAGACAACCCGATCTTCGCGCGTGTCGAACAACCTGGCATCGGCACCTACCCGGTGCCGGGCCAGCCGATGCATTTCGGCGCGGTCGAACGCAGCGCGCCCCGCCCCGCACCGCGCGTCGGCCAGCACACCGACGAGATCCTCGCCGACGTGCTCGGCCTCGACAGCGGCGCGATCGGCCGCCTCCACGACGATGGCGTGGTGGCCTGAGCCGCCTCACCAACCGTACCAACCCGTCTTTGCGCATTTCCGGAGCAAGCATTCCGATGAGTACCCGACAGGAGAAATTTTCCGGCACCAAGGAAGTCCAGGACCACCTGCGATTCGATACTGCACCGCTCGAACGCTGGATGCAGGCACACGTCGAGGGCTTCGCCGGCCCGCTCGAGGTCAAGGAATTCAAGGGTGGCCAGTCCAATCCCACCTACCAGCTGGTCACGCCGTCGACCCGCTACGTGCTGCGGCGCAAGCCGCCGGGCAACCTGCTGCCGTCGGCTCATGCCGTCGACCGCGAATACCGCGTGATCAGCGCCCTGCACGGCGCCGGCTTCCCGGTGCCGCGCGCTTACGCGTTGTGCGAGGACGAGGCCGTCATCGGCACGATTTTCTTCGTGATGGAGATGGTCGAGGGACGCATCTACTGGGATCTCGCCCTGCCCGATGTCGCGCCGGGCGAACGTGGCGCCATCTACGACGCCGTGGTGCAGACGCTCGCGCACCTGCAAGGGCTCGACTACGCCGCGGTCGGCCTCGAGGGCTTCGGCAAGACCTCGGACTACATGGCGCGCCAGATTCATCGCTGGACGAAGATCTACGAAGCCTCCGAGACCAGCAAGATCACGCGCATGGACGAGCTCAACGCGTGGTTGCCCAGGAATATCCCGCAGGCCGACGAGACCTGCATCATCCACGGCGACTACCGCCTCGACAACATGATCATCCACCCCACCGAGCCGCGCGTACTGGCGGTGCTCGACTGGGAGCTGTCGACGCTCGGCCACCCGCTCGGCGACTTCGTCTACCACATGGCGCCATGGATCATCCCGAACATCGACGATCGGGTCTCCAGTCTCGAAGGGCTCGACCTGCCGGCGCTCGGTATCCCCACCGAGGAGCAGTACATCGCGCGCTACTGCGAGCTGACCGGGCGCAAATCGGTCGATCACCTGCCGTTCTACAAGGCTTATACCGTCTGGCGCCTCGCCGCCATCTACCAGGGCATCATCAAGCGCGTGCAGGACGGCACCGCGGCGAGCGCCGACGCGCCAAGCACCACCGACATCGTCGAACAGTTCGCGGAGCGCGCGTGGCAGTACGCGATGCAGGACTGATCGGTGCGGGCAGCGGGCGAACCGGGCGGGTGCTCGCGGCGTATGCGAACCGGCTGCACGCGTCGCATTTCCGGACAACCCCCGCGCGCGCATCGCCCGCGGGCCGACCGCGCTTCTAGAATCACGCTGCAGAGACGGCAACTACCGCTGACGGAGAACCCATGAGTTCAGTAGCAGACAAGATCCGCTTCGAGCCGAGTGCGCTGCCCGCCGGGCTGGACGAGCTCCGGCGCGAGGTGCGCGAGTTCCTCGAGGAAACGCTGGCCGACTACTCGCCGGCGGTACGCTCGCACAGCTGGGAAGCCTACGACGCCGAGTTCAGCGCCAGGCTCGGCGCGCAGGGCTGGCTCGGCATGACCCTGCCGAAAGAATACGGTGGCCACGGCCGCAGCGCCTTCGAGCGCTACGTGGTGGTCGAGGAATGCCTGGTCGCGGGCGCACCGACCGCTTTCCACTGGGTCGCCGATCGCCAGAGCGGCCCGCTGCTCGTGCGTTATGGCAACGAGGAACAGAAGCGGCGCATCATCCCGCAGATCACGGCTGGCAAGGCGTGTTTCGCGATCGGCATGAGCGAGCCCAATTCGGGCTCGGATCTCGCTTCGCTGCGCACGCGCGCCGAGCGCACCAGCAACGGCTGGCTCGTCAACGGCACCAAGATCTGGACCAGCAACGCGCACCGTGCGGATTACATGATCGCGCTGTTCCGCACCGATCCCGACCCGAACAAGAAACACGCCGCGCTGTCGCAGTTCCTCATCGACATGAAGGACGCGCGTGGCATCACGCCCCGTCCGATCAAGAATCTCGCCGGCGGGCGCAACTTCAACGAGGTGTCCTTCGTCGACGTCGAACTGCCCGAGGACGCCCTCATCGGCACCGAGGGGCAGGGCTGGCGCCAGGTCACCGAGGAACTCGCCTTCGAGCGCTCGGGTCCGGAGCGCTACCTGTCCTGCTTCTTCCTGTTGCGCAAACTGGTCGACGCCGTGCGCGACAAGGCGTCGCCGGCAACGATGGCGCGCCTCGGCGCGCAGGTGGCGTGGGCGACGACGCTGCGCAACATGTCGCTCAGCATCACCGCGAAGCTGAACGCCGGGGAAGACCCGGCGCTGGCGGCCTCGGTGGTCAAGGACCTCGGCTGCCAGTTCGAGCAGGCCCTGCCCGGTCTCGCGCAGGAGCTGTGCGACCTCGAACCGACCCTCGACGGCTTCGGCCTCGAGTACCAGCAGGTACTCGGTAACCTGGTGCAGGTGGCACCGTCCTTCTCGCTGCGCGGCGGCACGCCGGAAATCATGCGCGGCATCATTGCGAAAGGCCTGGGTGTGCGATGAACGAAACGAGACAGATGCTCGAGGACAGCGTCGAACGCCTGTTCGGCGATCGCCTCGACTGGGATGCGCAGACGAAGATCGAGGAAAGCGGTTTTCCGCGTGCGCTGTGGGATGAGGTCGTCGACCAGGGCATTCACAAGGTTCTGGCCAGCGAGGATGCCGGGGGCCTCGGCGGTGGCTGGGGCGATGCCTACCCGGTGTTACGCGCATGCGGCAAGCACGCCGTACCGCTGCCGGTCGCCGAGGCCATGCTCGCCGAGTACCTGGCGCGCGAAGCCGGCTGCACGCTGCCCGACGGCGTACCCGGCCTGCTGCCCGCAGTGCTCGACGCCGACGACCTCGACGGCGATCGCCTGCGCCTCGCCGGCATGCGCACGCCGTGGGGCCGCGAAGCCGCCTACCTACTCGGCGTGGCCGATGGTGGCGATGGCGCCGAGTTGGTCATCGCCGACACGGCAGATCTGGACGTCGCTGCCGAGGACAACATCGGGCGCGACCCGCGCGACGCTCTGCGTGGCGACGCCCGCGTCGTCGCCCGGCATGCCCTGTCGCTGCCCGCCGATTGCGTGCGCTGGCTTGGTGCGCTCGTGCGCAGTGCCCAGATCGCGGGTGGTGGCGTGACCTGCCTCGACCTCGCCGTGCAGTACGCCGGTGAGCGCGAGCAGTTCGGCCGCCCGCTGGCCGCCTTCCAGGCCATCCAGCATTACCTCGCCGACCTCGCCGGCGTGGTCGCCTCGGTCGACAGCATCACCATGGCCGCCTGCGAAGCCTACGATGTGCGCGGCATGAGTGGCGCGGCGCGTAACGCACGCTTCGAAATCGCGGCTGCCAAGTGCCGTGCCAGCGAAGCGGTGGAGAAGCTCACCCGCCTCTCGCACCAGGTGCATGGCGCCATCGGCTTCACCTACGAGTACGGCTTGCATTTCACCACGCGGCGCCTGTGGGCCTGGCGTGCCGAGTTCGGTGGCGCCGGCGAGTGGGGCGAGTACCTCGGCCGCCTGGCCTGCGAAGCCGGCGGCGACGGCATCTGGCCGCTGATGACCGGCTGAGCACGCACCCCGGAGACACGCATGATCGACGACGAGCTCATTCTCGACATCGACGGCCCGCTCGCGCGGCTGACCATCAATCGCCCGGACTCGCGCAATCCGCTCGGCCACACGGGGGACGGCGAGCGCTTCGCCACGGCCGCCGCCGTGATCAACGCCGACAAGGCCCTGCGCTGCGTCATCCTGACCGGCGCCGGCAAGGCCTTCTCCGCCGGCGGCGATCTCAAGTCCATGCGTGAACGCAGCGGGCACTTCGGTGGCACCCCGCTGGAGCTGCGCGATCACTACCGCGAGAGCATCCACGGCATCATCCGCGCGCTGTGGAACATCGAGGTGCCGATGATTGGCGCGATCAACGGTCCGGCCATCGGTCTCGGCAACGACGTCGCCTCGCTCGCCGACATCCGTATTGCCGCACGCTCGGCGAAGTTCGGCGCCACCTTCCTCAAGCTGGGGCTGCTGCCGGGTGACGGGGGCGCCTGGCTGCTGCCGCGGCACATCGGCTGGTCGCGCGCCGCGCAGCTGTTCTTCACCGGCGAGGTAATCGACGCCGACACCGCCTGCGCCTGGGGGCTGGTCAGCGAGGTGGTCGACGACGACGCCCTGATGGCGCGCGCCGAGGCGCTGGCAGCGACCATCTGCGAGCAGCCACCGCAGGCACTGCGCATGACCAAGAAGCTCATGCGCGACGGCACCATGGCGAGCTTCGACGCGGTGATGGAGATGTCCGCGGCATTGCAGGTGACCTTGCAGCACACCGAGGACCACATGGAGGCCGTCAACGCGTTCTTCGAGAAGCGCACACCCGAGTTCAAGGGGCGCTGAGCATGGTGGCCCCGGCGACCCGGGCGAAGCGATGGCGCGAACAGACCGGTATCGCGGTGGCGCCTCGTCGTTCGCGGCGACGCTGCCGGCGCTGAAGGACAGCACCGAGCCGGGGTAATGACGCACGACCGCGGCACACGCAAGGCGCACATCCTCGTCGTCACGCGCAACCTGCCGCCGTTGACCGGCGGCATGGAACGGCTTGGACAGCACCTGGTCGGGGCGCTTGCCGAGCAGTACGCGGTCGACGTGGTGGGGCCGCCGGGCGCCGCGCCCTACCTGCCTGCGGCGGTGCGCGTTTGCAGCTGCCGCTCGGCCGCGGCCGCCGCATTCCTGCTCGAAGCCGCCTGGCACGCGCCGCGTTGCGCACTGCGCCGCCGCCCGGCGCTGGTGCTGGCCACCAGCGGGCTCACCGCGCCGCTCGCGCGCACGGCCGCGCTGCTCGCGCGGGCGCCCTATCTCGTCTGCGTGCACGGGCTCGATCTGGTCACCCGGCACCCGCTGTACCGCGGCCTGTTTCTGCCCGCGATTCGCCGCGCCGATTGCGTGGTCGCCAACAGTCATAACAGCGCGCGACTCGCCGGCGCCGTGGGCGTAGCGCCAGGCAGGCTGCGCGTCGTTCACCCGGGTGTCGATACCGACGTGCCCGCTGTCGATGCCGCAGGCTTCCGCCGGCGTCACGGTCTCGACGGTGCACGCGTGCTCCTGGCGGTGGGACGCTATGCCGCGCGCAAGGGCCTGCCCGAATTCATCGAGCGGGCCCTGCCGGCGCTGGTCGCTGCCGATCCGCGTTACGTGCTGGTCGTGATCGGCGACACCGCGCGCCAGTCGGTGCGTCGTGAAGGTGGTGTGCACGACCGTATCGAGGCGGCGATCGAGCGCACCGGGCTCGCATCCCACGTGCGCCTGCTCGGCGCTTTGCCGGACGCCGAACTGGCGGCCGCCTACAGTGGCGCGGACGTGCACGTGTTCCCGGTCATCCCGGTTGCCGGCGACGTCGAGGGCTTCGGCATGGTGGCCGTCGAGGCCGCCGCGCACGGCCTGTGGACCGTGGCCTTCGACGAGGGCGGAGTGGCCGACGCGGTCATCGAGGGCGAGAGTGGCGCGCTCGTGCCGAGCGGCGACTACGCGGCCCTGGTCGCTACCATCCGCGCTGCCATCGACAGCGCGCTGCCGCGCCGCGCCGCCGGCTGCCGCCGGGTTGCGGCGGGCTTCGCCTGGCCGCGTTACACGGCCGAGATGCTCGCCACGGTAGCGGCGACGATGCGGCCGCCGGCAGCGGCGAGCGACGAGGGCAACGAACATGCACGATGACGACAGCCGCGACGGTCACGCCGCGATACGCGATTTCTACGATCACGAGTACTACCGTGACCTGCCGGCGCAGGCGGGTCCGAGCATGCACCAGCGACGTCTCGCGCGGCGTCTCGACATCGGCTGGGCGGACGCGGTGCTCGACGTCGCGTGCGGCGCGGGCGGCTGGCTCGCGGCATGCGCGGCGCGTGGCGCCACGGTCGCGGGCATCGACCTGTCCGAGCGCGCGATCGATTGCTGTCGCCGCACGCTACCGGCGGGCGAGTTCCACGTCGGCCCGGCCGAGACCCTACCCTTTCCGGCCGCGCGCTTCAGCGTGGTCAGCTGCCTGGGCTCACTCGAGCATTTTCTCGACCCCGATGCTGCGCTGACCGAGATGCGCCGCGTGGCACGCCGGGACGCGCGCTTCCTCATCCTGGTACCGAACGCCGGTTTCCTGACCCGGCGTCTCGGCCTCTACCGCGGGACGTTCCAGGTACAGGCGCGCGAGGAGGTGCTGCCCCTGGCGGCGTGGGAGGCGCTGTTCCATCGCAACGGCCTCGAGGTGGTCGCGCGCTGGCGCGACCTGCACGTGCTCTCCTGGCAGTGGATCATGCGCCGTCCACGCCGCGCGGCTCCGCTGCGAGCGCTGCAGGCGTTCGCACTGGCCTGCTGGCCGCTGGCCTGGCAGTACCAGGTGTACTTCGAGTGCCGCAATCGCGAGCCGGGTCGCCCGTCGTCGCCGGCTCACACGTAACCGGGCCCGGGCACGCCGGTGAATTCACCCAGGCGCCGGGCGTCGATCGCGATGCCGAGTCCGGGCGCCGTCGGTGGAGCCACCCGGCCGGTGGCGCCGATCCACGGCGTGCCGCTGCACAGTTCGTCGCGCAGCGGGTTGCAGGCGGTGCAGTCGGCCTCGAACCGGCCGGCATTCGGGATAGCGGCGAGAAAATGCAATGACGCCGCCATGTTGAGGCCGGTCAACGAGGTGTGCGGATGGATGCGGATACCCTGCTTTTCGCCCAGTGCCGCGATGCGCAGTGCCTCGGTCAGGCCGCCGCACTTGGACAGGTCGGGCTGCCACACGCGCAACACGCCATCCTCGGCAGCGCGGTCGAAATCGAAGCGCGTGTAGTGGTTCTCGCCCGCGGCGAGCACGAGGTCGTCGCGTCGCGCCGCGCGATAGCTACGGAAATCATGCGGTGGAAACGGTTCTTCGAGCCAGCCGACATGCGCGGCGACGAGAGTGTCGGCCACCGCACGGTAGTCGTCGAGCGTGTACGCGGTGTTGGCGTCAGTGAGTATGTCGATGTCCGGGCCGAGGGCGTCGCGCACCGCCGCGACACGCGCACGGTCAGCGCGCGGGGTGTCGCCCAGGCGCAGTTTGAGGGCGCGAAAGCCCTGCGCGACGAAGCCCGCAGCCTCCGCAGCGAGCGCCGCCGGCGGCTGAAAGCCGAGCGTGATGCCGCCGGCATAGGCTTCGATCTCGCGCGGCGCAGCGCCGAGCAGCGCATACACCGGCTGCCCGGCGAGTTTGCCCTTGATGTCCCACAATGCCAGGTCGATGCCGGACAGGCCGATCACGGCCGCCGCGCCGGCGCCGTGACTGGCGAGCTGCATGCGGTAGATGCGTGCCCAAACAGCCTCGGTATCGGTCGCATCGAGGCCGGTGACTAGCGCCGCAAGCGTCGAATTGACGAGTTCGGCGATGGCGGTCGGCGCGCGTGCCGCGTGTGCTTCGCCCCACCCGCTGATGCCGGCATCGGTCGTGACTTCGACCAGCACGGCATCCCGCTTGACGGTGCGCCCGATGCCGAGATTGACCTGATGTTCGGGGGGAACGGCGAACGACACCGGGTGAGCGGTGACGCCGGTGATACGCGGATTCATATCTCGCCTCGACTCGCCTCGCGCCGTTGCGTCACGCACGGCCGCGCGCGGCGCGTGTTGACGCAGGATGCAGCAGGGCCGGCTGGGGGGTTCGGGGACATTTCAGGGGTCTGCAGACGCTCGCGACGGTCTCGCCGCGCTACTATAGCGCGCCCGTGGCGGCCGCCGCCGCGACGGGCTGCGCCGCTGTTCCCAGGAAGGATTCCGTGCCCCGTTCCCTCGCGCGTTACCTGCTTCCCGCCGCCGTGTTCCAGGGCGTCATCGTCGGCGGTGGCTACGGCACCGGCCGCGAGGTGGTCGAGTACGTTTCGCGGCACGGGCCGGCCGGGGGAGTCGTCGCCAGCGTGGTCATCGCGATGGCGTTCTCCGCCGTGCTCGCAGTCAGTTTCATGCTCGCGGTGCGCTTCCGCGTGCACGACTATCGCCACTTCCTCAAGCTGTTGCTGGGGCGCGCCTGGTGGATCTACGAACTGCTCTTCGTGACACTGCTGGTGATCGTGCTCGCGGTGGTCGGCTCGGCCGCCGGTACCGCGCTCGCCGACGGCTTCGGCCTGCCCTATGCACCGGGCGTTGCCTGCGTGCTCGGCGCGGTGCTGGTGTTGAACTATTTCGGCCGGACACTGGTCGAGCGCGCGCTCGGCACCTGGACGGTGCTGCTGATGACCGGGCTCGCCGCGTTCGTCCTCACCGTGCTGACCACGTCACCAACGTTCCCCCCGGGCGCCGCCGGAGTGCCCTTCGCGCCGCTCGCCGCGGCCCGCAGCGGCCTGCAGTTCGCCGTCTACAACAGCGCGCTGATCCCGGTGCTCGTCTACTGCGTCGCACATCTCGAGCGTGGCAGCGAAGCCTGCACGGCGGGCGTCCTGGCGGGGCTCGGTGGTGCGCTGCCGGCCTTCCTGCTCCACCTGTGCTTCATGTCGCGTTACCCTGCCGTGGTCGAGCAGCCCATTCCGACCTGGTGGCTGCTCGAGGCGATGGGCGCCGAGGCGTTTCTGCCGCTCTACTTCATCGTCCTTGCCGGCACCATCGTGCTCACCGCGGTTGGCGTGCTGCAGGGTGTCAACGAGCGCCTCGACGGCTGGCGCGAAGACCGTGGCCGACCACCGCTGTCGCGCCCGGCGCACGCGCTGATCGCCGCGGCGCTGGTCGCGGCGAGCCTGGTGCTCGCCCGCTTCGGCATCGTCGACCTCGTTGCGCGCGGCTACGGTGCGCTCGCATGGGGTTTCCTGTTCGTCTTTACGCTGCCGCTCCTGACCCGCGGCATCCTGCTCATCCAAAACCAGGGAGATAGTTCATGCCCCGAGAGATCATCGGCAGCCCGCTGACGCTGCCGGACGGTACCCCCCTGCCACTGTCGAAGGCCGTGCGCGCCGGCGACTTCGTGTTCCTGTCCGGCCAGCTCGGCCTCGACGAGAACGGTCGTCTCGCCGACGGCATCGAGGCGCAGACCCGCCATTGCCTGCGCAACGTCGCCGCCATCCTCGCCGAGGCGGGAGTCACCGTCGCACAGGTCGTCAAGGCCACCGCGTGGCTGACCGACGTCGTCGATTTCGCCGCCTACAACCGCATCTACGCCGAGACCTTCGGCGATGCGCCGCCGGCACGTTCGACGGTCGTCTCCGGCCTCGCCCTGCCCGGGGCCAAGGTCGAGATCGAGGTCGTGGCCTACGCCGGATAGCGCCGCCGTACGGACCGTCCGCAGAACGCGGACGGTCCGTGGCAGACGGATCAGATGGCGGTGAGGCCGCCGTCGACCGGAATCACCGCGCCGGTCATGAATGAGGCCTCGTCGGACGCCAGGAAGACCACCACGTTGACGATTTCCTCCGGCGTCGCCAGGCGCTTCAGCAGGTGCATCTCCGCCATCGCGGCGAAGGCGGCTGCACGCTCGGCATCCGGCACGTCGCCCACGTAGCGACGCGGCATCGGCGTGTCGACCACGCCGGGGCAGATCGCGTTGACACGGATGTTGTGCTCGGCGAGGTCGGTCGCCATCGAGCGCGCGAGCTGGGCGAGACCGCCCTTGGAGGCGCCATAGGCGGCCATGGTCGGGAAGCCGACGATGCCACCGACCGAGGAATTGTGAATGATGACGCCACCACCCTGCGCCGCCATCGCGCGCGCGGCGTGCAGGCTGAGCGCGAAAGGTGCGCGCAGGTTGGTCGCGACGAGGGCGTCGAACTCGGCCATGGTGGTTTCGAGGAACGGCTTGCCGACCATCATGCCGTGGTTGGTGTAGAGCACGTCGAGACGCCCGAACCGATCGAGCGCGGTGGCGACGAGCTGTCCCGGCAGATCGTCGCCGCAGATGTCGCCACCCAGGTAATCGAGGCGCCCGGGCTGTTCGGCGAGCAGCGCGGCGACGTCGCCAGTGGCATCCGCCGCGCGGTCGGAAGCGACCACGCGGGCACCCTCGTCGAGAAAGCGCCGCACCGCGACCTGGCCCTGGCCGCCGAGCGCGCCGGTGATGACGATGACCTTGTCCTGTAATCTGCCCATGGTGTCTCCCCGCTGTGGCACTGTGGATACGGCACTCATGTCAGCACCGCAGGCCCGCCTGCCGCAGCAGCGGCATGACGCGCTCGTTGAAATAGGCGAGTTCGGGCACGTAGTCGAGCCAGGTCAGGATGAGGCCCTCGATGCCCATGTCGTGGATGGCCTTGATCTGGTCGACCACCTGCTCCGGCGTGCCGACCAGCGGGTAACCGCCCCAGCCGGCGATGAAACGCTCGGCGAGGTGGCGCACGGTGTCCTTGTTGCCGAACGAACTCGACTCCATGCCGAGCAGGCTCATGATGTTCTCGGCTGCCTCCCAGTCGCCGTCGCGGACGATGGACTGGTAGAGTTCGCGCGCCTCGCGCTCGGTATCGCGGCAGCACACCAGGCCGTAGGTCATCACGCCGCATTCGCGCCGGTGCACTGCCGCGCGCCGCTTGAGATCGTCAATCTTGTCGCGTGCTTCGTCGACTGTCGTGATGGTGATGAAATTGAAGTCGACGTGGCGCGCCGAGAACTCGCGGCCGGCATCCGAGCTGCCGGCGTTGACCAGCACCGGGAACGGTTGCTGCACCGGCTTGGGGCTGAGGAAACCGCCCTGGATCGTGTAATACGTCCCGTCGAAATCGAAGTCCTGCTCGGTCCAGGCATGCTTCATGACGGTCAGCCATTCGTCGGCCTGGCGATAGCGCTCGTCGTGCTCGCGCTGCGGCAGGCCGAACATCTCGATCTCGGGGCGGAACCAGCCGCACACGATATTGAGACCGAAGCGGCCGGCCGAGATGTTGTCGATGGTGGCGGCCTGCTTGGCGGCGAACAGCGGGTGCACGGTCGGCACGTGCGAGGTCGCGAACACCATGATGTTCTCGGTATTGCACGCCATCGCCGTGGCCCAGGTGAAGACCTCGAGGTTGGTCCCGTTGAATTGCGTGCTGCCGCCGAAGTGTTTCCAGCGCCCGACCGGCACCAGCAGTTCGAAGCCGGCGGCATCGGCCAGTCGGCTGAGGGTCACGTTGTGCGCGTAGGTCGGTTCGAAGCTGGTCGGTGCATGGGTGATGGTGCAGCCGTTCGAGCAGTTCTGCCCGAAGATGCCGAGCTTCAGCGGGTTGTCGTTGAATGCCGGCACATGGCGGCGGCGCCACTCGCGGATGTCGTCCGCGTGGCGCAGATCGGTAGTGCTCACGGTTGTCGTTCCTCCCCTTCGTGGCGCGCGTAGTTTACACAGCCTCGCTCGCCGCGCAGGATGGCCGCACGCAGCGTCGACGCCATGACCAAGCTCAATTACCTCGCCTACGGATCCAACCTGTGGCCAGCGCGCCTTACCGCGCGTATCGGGCCGATCACGGCGCGCGGCGCGGTTCGGCTGCCCGATCGCCTGCTCGCGTTCAGCAAGCGCGGCGCCGACGGCTCGGGCAAGTGCACGCTGGAAGCGGTGCCCGGCGCCTGCGCCTGGGGCGTGGTCTACACCATGCCGGCCAGCGCACGCGCCGTGCTCGACCGCATCGAGGGTGTCGGACATGGTTACGACGTCACCTGGTTCGAGCTGCCGGACCACGGTCGCTGCTTCGTCTATCTCGCCGACCCGGCCTGGTGCGATCCGGCGCTGGCACCGTTCGACTGGTACCATGCACTGGTCGTCGCCGGCGCACGGGCACACGGGCTGCCCCCGGCCTACGTGTCCCGCATCGGGACGACTGCCGCGTGCCGTGACGCCGATCGCGTGCGGGCGGCGCGACACTACGCGCTGCTTGCCCTGCCTGCGTGAAATGGGCATACGATCGCGTATGCTTGCGCCCCCGCGGCGTGCACTGCTGCTCAATGGAGGAATGTCCCATGTTGGTGATGATGACGGCCGATCTGGCCAAGCCCGAAGCGATGGACAGCAAGGATTTCTTCGAGGTCTGGCGCCAGGAATCGGTGGCGGCCATCGAGGCGGTCAAGGCCGGCGCGATCAAGGCCATCTGGAAGGTCGCCGGCGAGTACCAGGTGATCGCGGTGATGGATCTCGACAACGGTGACCAGATCGACGAGATCGTGCACAACCTGCCGATCTGGCGCCTCGGTCACGCCCATCTCGTGCCGCGCATCAGCTGGAAGCCGCTGCGCCCCTACGAGAACTGGGCGCAGCAGCTCGAGACGCTGGCCAAGGGCTGAGCGACGCGGTCGTCACGCGCCATGTCCGCGCGACATGGCGCGGGAGGCGTGACGGCCCGGCCCGGCATCCCGCATGGAGCTACGCAGCCTTCGCTACTTTCTCGAGATCTGCGAGAAGGGCTCGATGAAGCGCGCGGCGGAGTCGCTGTTCGTGGCGCAGCCGGCGCTCAGTCAGCAGGTACGCAAGCTCGAAGACGAACTCGGCGTCGAACTGCTCACGCGCTCGGTGCGCGGCGTACAGCCGACCGAGGCCGGACGCGAGCTGATGCACCGCGCTCGCGTCATTCTCGAGCAGGTCCACGAGACCACCCATGCAATCCAGCGCGGTAGTGACGTGCCACGTGGCAGCGTGGTACTCGGACTGCCCTCCTCGATCAGCGCGGTGCTCAGCGTGCCGCTGATCGTGCGCATGCAGGAAATGCTGCCGGAAGTCTCGCTACGCGTGGTCGAGGGCACCAGCGGCTACGTACTCGACTGGCTGCGCAGCGGCCAGCTCGACATCTGCATACTGCACGGCGGGCAACGGGACGGCGGCATACACGCGGAACCGCTGTTCACCGAGGATCTCTACCTCGTCACCGGCCGCGAGCACGACAGCGGTCAGCGCACGGTACGTTTCGGCGAGCTCGCCGGCCTGCCGTTGATCCTGCCAGGGCGCCACCACGGCCTGCGCGACATGCTCGAGCGCATCGCGCACGAGCATGACGTGGTGCTCAATGCGCGCGTCGAGATCGACGCCTTCACGCAGATGAAGGCGCTGGCGCGGCTCGGCGTCGGCCACACCATCCTGTCGTTCGCCGCAGTCGCCGAGGACGTCGCGCGCGGCGATCTCATCGCCGTGCGCATCACCCATCCCGGTCTCGAGCGGCGCATGTATCTCGCGCGCAGTGTCGGACGCCCGGCTTCCAATGCCGTACGCGCCACCACCGAACTGCTGCGCGAGTGCGTGCAGGCGATGGATGGGCAGTACTGGGCCGTGACGCCGACGGCCGAGAGCGCCGAGGTATAAGCGCGACTTATGCGCTATATATTCAAGATATTGTTTACATATCGCCCAAGCAGTCTTTAATCTCGGGCGTCTCGTGCCCGCCCTGCCCGCTGCCGCGGGTGGCAGCGGCCGCGCGCCGCTATGCGGCACGCTCCGTCCGGCACTGTCATCACGTTAGGGAGGTAACACATGTTCGACATGTCCTGGATGAAGAAGTGGCAGGACGCGGTGAACAAGAACGGTCCCATGAAGTGGATCGGCAAGCACTTCACCGCCAGCCTGCTGTTCGGCTTCGGCGACCATCAATACGTCGTCAGTTTCGACAAGGGCCGCCTGGCCGAGGTGACCGACCAGCTCGGTCCCGAGACCTGCTACCAGCTCGCCATTCGCGGGCCGGCCGAATCCTGGGAGAAGTTCTGCCAGCCGACGCCGCCGCCGATGTACAACGACCTGTGGGCCATGGCTCACCCGTTGCACGGCCGGGTCACGCTCGAGGGGGACCAGATGGTCCTGTGGCAGAACATGCGCGCGCTCATGTGGGCGCTCGATCGCATGCGTGAAGTCTGAGCGCGAGACCAGGAGGACGACATCGTGGCAAATATCGAACCCATAACCGGACGCTACATCTGGGTCCCCTACGAGGGCACCGAGTACCGCATCTTCTTCGAGGAGGCTGGCGAGGGCATCCCGCTGGTCTGCCTGCATACCGCCGGCACCGATTCACGCGAATGGCGCCACCAGCTGTGCGACCCGGCAATCAACAAGAACTTCCGCGTCATCGCGCTCGACCTGCCGCGCCATGGCAAGTCGATCCCGCCCTACGAGTGGTACCAGGAAGACGAGGAGTACAAGCTCACCGCGAAGTTCTACTCCGGCATCCTGATGGCCTTCTGCAAGGAGCTCGGCCTCGACAAGCCGGTCATCATGGGCAGCTCGATGGGCGGCAACATCTGCCTGCATCTCGCCGAGCAGTACGAGAACGACGTGCGTGCACTCATTGCGGTCGAGGCCTGCGAGCACTCGCCAGGCTGGCACATCGACTGGCTGCGCCACTCGCACATCCACGGCGGCGAGACCTGCGCCACCTCGGTCTTCGGCCTGATGGCGCCGCAGAGCCCGGACAAGTACCGTTGGGAGACCTGGTGGTACTACTCCCAGGGCGGTCCCGGGGTGTTCAAGGGCGACCTGTATTTCTACAGCGTCGACCATGATTTCCGCGGTCGCACGGAGAAGCTCTCGGGCAAGGTTCCCATGTACTACATGACCGGCGTCTACGACTTCGCCTGCACGCCGGAAATGACCGAGGAAGCCGCGAGGAAGACCAAGAACTCCGAGTGCATCATCATGGAGGAGATCGGGCATTTCCCCATGAGTGAGAACCCGGAGGTCTTCAACCGCTACCTGATGCCGGTGCTGGACAAGATCCTGGCTCAGCACTGAGCGAGGCGCCGGCCTCATCCCGGCCGGCGCCCGCGCGGCGCCGGCCCCTTTCCCGGCGGGGCGCTCCCGTGACACGCGGTCGAGCCGCATGCCGCCTTCGAACCACCCACTGACAAGGCACACAGGATGCCCGGGGCATGGCGATGAACAGCGAGCACCAGGAAACAATCACCCAGATTCGCGACACCGTACGCAAGGTGTGCGAGGAATTCTCCGGCGAGTACTGGCGCGCCAAGGACCGCGAACGCGCCTATCCGAGCGAGTTCGTCAATCGCCTGACCGAACTCGGCCTGCTCGCCGCGCTGATCCCGGAGGAGTACGGCGGCAGCGGCATGCCGATCTCGATCGGCTCGGCGATCCTGACCGCGATCCACGAGTTCGGCGGCAACGCCGGCGCCTGCCACGCGCAGATGTACACCATGGGGACGGTGTTGCGCCACGGCAGCGAGGCGCAGAAGCAGCAGTACCTGCCTGGCATCGCCGCCGGCGAGCTGCGATTGCAGGCCTTCGGCGTGACCGAACCGACCGCGGGTACGGATACCCTCAGCATCTCGACGATGGCGGTGCGCGACGGCGATCGCTACATCGTCAACGGCCAGAAGGTGTGGACCTCGCGCGCCGAGCATTCCGATCTCATGATCCTGCTCGCGCGCACGACACCCAAGGAACAGGTGAAGAAGCGCTCGGACGGCCTCTCGGTGTTCCTCGTCGACATGCGCGAGGCGAAGCAGAACGGCATGACCATCAAGCCGATTCGCACCATGATCAATCATTCCACCACGGAGGTGTTCTTCGACAACATGTCGATTCCTGCCTCCAGCCTGATCGGCGAGGAAGGCAAGGGGTTCCGCTACATCCTCTCCGGCATGAATGCCGAGCGCATCCTGATCGCCTCCGAGTCGCTTGGCGACGGTCGCTACTTCCTCAGGAAGGCGGCCGATTATGCGCGCGAGCGAGTCGTCTTCGGGCGCCCGATCGGTCAGAACCAGGGCATCCAGTTCCCCATCGCACGCGCCTTCGCCAATGTCGAAGCCGCCGAAGCGATTCTCGAGAAGGCCTGCCGCCTGTACGAGGCCGACGATCCGAGCACCGGCACCTACGCCAACATGGCGAAGATGCTGACGTCCGAGGCGGCCTGGGAAGCCGGCGACACCTGCATGCAGACCTATGGCGGTTTCGCCGTGGCCGAGGAATACGACATCGAGCGCAAGTGGCGCGAGGCACGCCTGTACCGCATCGCGCCGATCTCGACCAACCTCATCCTGTCCTATTTCGCCGAGCACGTGCTCGAGCTGCCCCGTTCCTACTGATTCCCCGAGGAGGTGCCGATGACCGCCGACGCCCTGCCCCGTTTCGATGCCTATATCAATGGCGCCAAGGTGGCGCCCGTCTCGGGCGAGTATTTCGAGACCGTCAATCCCTACACCTCGAAGGCCTGGGGCGAGGTCGCGCGTTGCGGCGTCGCCGATGCCGATGCCGCGGTCGACGCCGCCTACGAAGCACTCACGCGCGGCCCGTGGGCGAGCATGACGGCGAGCGCGCGGGGCGCCCTGCTGCGCCGCCTCGGCGACCTCATCGCCGTGCATGCCGACGAACTGGCGGAATACGAAGTACGCGACAACGGCAAGCTGATCAGCGAAATGGCCGCGCAGTGCAACTACCTGCCGCAGTGGTATTACTACTTCGGTGGGCTCGCCGACAAGGTCGAGGGCGCGGTCATACCGATCGACAAGCCGGAGACCTTCAACTTCACGCTGCGCGAGCCAGTCGGCGTGGTTGCCGCGATCACGCCGTGGAATTCGCCGCTGCTGCTGTTGACCTGGAAGCTCGCCCCGGCGCTGGCAGCCGGCTGCACGGTCGTGATCAAGCCTTCCGAGTTCACCTCCACTTCGACGCTGCGCTTCGTCGAACTGATCGCCGAGGCCGGCTTCCCGCCGGGCGTGGTCAACGTCGTCACCGGTTTCGGTGCCGAGGTCGGCGCACGTCTCGTCGAGCACCCCAAGGTCGCGAAGGTCGCGTTCACCGGCGGTTCGGACTCCGGCGCCCGCGTCTACCAGGCTGCCGCCGCGGGCCTCAAGCGCTGCACGCTCGAACTCGGCGGCAAGTCGCCCAACATCGTGTTCGACGACGCCGTCGTCGACGATGCGGTGAAGGGAGCCATCTCGGGGATCTTCGCCGCCACCGGCCAGACCTGCATTGCCGGCTCGCGCCTGCTGGTGCAGGACGGCATCTACGACGAGTTCGTCGCCAAGCTGGTCGAGTTCGCGCGTACCGCGCGCATGGGCGACCCGATGGACCGCAACACCCAGGTCGGCCCGGTCACCACGCCGCCGCAGTACGAGAAGATCCTTTCCTACATCCAGGTCGCGCGTGACGAAGGCGCCGAGGTGCTGCTCGGCGGTGGTCCGGCGCAGGGGCGTGCCGAGACCGGTGAGAGCAAGTATTTCATCGAACCGACCATCTTCGGCGGCGTGACCAACCAGATGCGCATTGCGCAGGAAGAGGTGTTCGGCCCGGTGCTCTCGATCATCCGCTTCGAGAGCGACGAAGAGGCGGTCGAGATTGCCAACGACATCGCCTTCGGCCTCGCCGCCGGCGTGTGGACGCAATCGATCAAGCGCGCCATCAAGGTGTCCAGGGCGGTGCGCGCCGGTACCGTGTGGGTCAACACGTACCGCGCAGTCAGCTACATGTCGCCCTTCGGCGGGTACAAGCAGAGCGGTATCGGGCGCGAGAACGGTATCGAGGCCATCCGCGAGTACCTGCAGACCAAGAGCGTGTGGATCTCGACTGCCGACGACGTGCCGAATCCGTTCGTGATGCGCTGATACACGTCACCACGACGACACAACCTGAGTTCGCCGGCGTGCGCCCGCGCCGGCCACCAACCGCGAGACGGGGGTACACCATGAAAGGTCGCCTGGCCAACATGCTCGAGCCGGGAGCGCTCGAGTTCCGCGAGTACGACGTGCCGGATCCCGAACCGGGCGGTCTCATCGCCCGCGTCGTGCGCAGCAACATCTGTGGCTCGGAACTGCACATCTGGTGCGGCCATCACCCTAACAAGAAGACCGGCGGACTCGGCCACGAGGTGGTCGGCGTGGTCGACCGGCTCGGCCCCGGCACCGTGCAGGACCACGCTGGTCAGCCGCTGCGCGAAGGCGACCGCATCGTCGCCACCTATTTCATCCATTGCCGCCGCTGCGTCGCCTGCGCCAACCAGCAGCCGTGGATGTGCGCCAATGCCTACCAGTACTGGGCGCGCCAACCGGACGAGGATCCGCACTTCCACGCGACCTTCGCCAGTCACTGGTACATCCATCCCGAACAGACCTTCTTCCGCGTACCGGACGAAGTGTCGGACAAGGCCGCAGCGAGCGCCAACTGCGCGTTGTCTCAGGTCTACTTCGGCCTCGACATGGCGAAGGTGACCTACGGCCAGAGCGTCGTCATCCAGGGTGCCGGCGGCCTTGGCCTGAATGCCGCCGCGGTGGCTCGCGAGAAAGGCGCGACGGTGATCGTCATCGACGCCATCGCGAGCCGGCTCGCGGAGGCCAGGCGCTTCGGTGCGACGCACGTCATCGACATCAACGAGTACCCCACCACCGAGTCCCGCGTGGCCGCCGTGCAGGCGCTCACCGGCGGTAATGGTGCTGACCACTGTCTCGAGGTCGCAGGCGTCGTCGATGCCTTCGCCGAGGCGCCGAAGCTGTTGCGGCTCGGCGGCACGCTGGTGTCCATCGGCACCATCAACCCGGGCCAGACGGTTGCCTATGACCCCGGCTTCCTGGTGCGTCGCGGCACCACGATCATTCCGATCATGCGCTACCCCGGTCACTACCTGAACAAGGCGCTGAACTTCCTGCGCGACACGCGCGACAAGTATCCACACGACGAACTGCTCGACGCCGACTATGCGCTCGACGACGTCATGCAGGCGTTGTCCGACTCGGCGGCGCGCAAGGTCACGCGCGCGTCGCTGGTGGTCACCTGAGCCGCCGGAGGTTTCCCATGCAAGCACCGCTCGACCAGCTCCTCGTGGTCTCACTCGAGCAGGCCGTTGCCGCGCCCTACTGTTCCCGGCTGCTCGCCGAGGGCGGCGCGCGCGTGATCAAGCTCGAGCGCCCGGAGGGCGACTTTGCGCGCGCCTACGACACCGTCATCAACGGCGACAGTGCCTACTTCGTCTGGCTGAACGGCGACAAGGAGTCCGTTGCCGTCGACCTCGCGCAGGACGCGGACAAGGCCTTGCTGCGCCGCATGCTCGCGCGTGCCGACGTCTTCGTGCAGAACCTGAAGCCCGGCGCGGTCGATCGTCTCGGCTTCGGCTACGAAGCGGTGCACGCGCTCAACCCGGCACTGGTGATGTGTTCGATCTCGGGCTATGGCCTGCGCGGCGAGTATGCGCAGATGAAGGCTTACGACGCTCTCATCCAGGCGGAGACCGGGCTCTGCTCGGTAACCGGCCCGCCCGGCCAGCCGTCCAAGGTGGGCGCCTCGATCTGCGACATCGCGACCGGCCTGACCGCCTACGGCGAGATTCTCAAGGCGCTCATCGCACGCGGTCGTGACGGCCAGGGCAGCCACCTCGAGGTATCGCTGTTCGGCACCCTGTCGGAATGGATGGCGGTACCGCTCGCCTACTACGAGTACGCCGGCAAGCTGCTCCAGGGCACCGGCCTGGACCATGCCCAGATTTGTCCCTACGGCGCCTATGCGACTGCCGACGGCCAGATCTTCCTGGTCGTGCAGAACCACGCCGAATGGGTGCGCTTGTGCCGCGAGGGTCTCGGGCGGCCCGAACTCGTCGACCACGAGCTCTATCGCAGCAACGTGCTGCGCGTGGAGAACCGTGACGCGCTGCGCGCCGAAATCGAGCGCGTGTTCACGCCCCTCTCACGCAGCGAGGTCGCCGAGCGCCTGCTCGCGGCCGGCATCGCCTGCGGCAGCATCAACGACGTCAGCGATCTCGGTCGCCATCCGGCCCTCGAGCGCCGCGAAGTGGTATCTTCCGGGCAGGGAGCAACGCTCGTGCGTCGCGTCGCCGCGCCGGATACCCCGGCGCGGGTGCCGGGGCTCGACGAGCACGGCGCGGACATCCGCACCGAGTTCTCCTGAATCCGACCTCGCGTGGCGCCAGGCGCTGCGAGGCGGAACGATAACAGCGCCGCACAGGCGCACCCGGGATCCTGATGAGGAGGGGAATATGTATCGCACGTTGATGCTGGCCGCGACGATTGCCTGTAGCAGTAGCGCCACGGCCGAAGACAAGTGGTGGCCATCGAAGTGGGGTGCCGAGGACACCCTCGGTTCCTTCAACATGCTCGGGCCGGAGCAGACGCTGAAGGCGGCCAAGCTGATCAAGACCGGCAAAACCTACCGCCTCGGCATCGAGACCAACGCGGCCACGCCGGCCTTCCCACCACGTACGTTCGAGGTCACGGTGCTGTGGCCCAACCAGTACAGTGGCACCGCCTACGGCGACAACAAGTTCAATTTCTTCGACGACACCATGAACGGCTGGATGGGTGTCGGCTCGCAGATCGACGGCCTCGGCCATGCCGCCACCGACGGCGTGTTCTACAACGGCTTCATGGCCAAGGACTTCGCCAAGGTCGATGGCCTCAGGAGCATGGGCGTCGAGGACTACCCGCCGATCGTGAGCCGCGGGGTGCTCATCGACATGGCCAAGTGCAAGGGTCAGGACATGCTCCCCGAAGGCACGGCCTATACCCGCGAAGACATCATGGCCTGCGAAAAGCAGCTCGGCGTGACCATCGAGAAGGGTGACGTGGTGCTGTTCAACTCGGGCTGGATGAAGATCCTCGACTCCGATCCGAAGCGTTTCGGCAAGGGCGAGCCGGGCCTCGGCATCAGCGGCGCGGAGTACCTGGTCGAGAAGGACGTGATGGCGGTCGGTGCCGACACCTGGGGCGTCGAGGCCATCCCGTTCGAGGATCCGAAGGTGATGTACAAGGTTCACCAGATCCTCATCAACTACAACGGCATCTACATCTTCGAGAACATGGACACGCGCGAACTCGCCGCTGACGGCGCCACCGAGTTCATGTTCGTGCTCGGCCCTGCTCGCATCACCGGGGCCGTGCAGATGATCATCAACCCCATCGCCATCCGCTGAGCCGGCAGGCAAGCGTCCGCGGGCCGACCGTCCGCTCGGCCCGCGGACATCGTTCCAGGTATTCACGCAACCAGACCATGACCACCCATCACATCGACGGTCCCTACTTCGAGGATTTCACCCGCGGCCAGGTCTTCACCGCGCCCGCGGTCACCCTGACCGAAGGACACGCGGCCATCTACCAGGCGCTGACCGGTGACCGCATGCGCTTGCCGCTCGACCGTCATCTCGCCGCACGCGTCACCGGCGACCCACGTCCCCTCGCCCACCCGATGGTGGTGCTGAACGCCGTCAACGGCCAGACCACCTACGCCTCGCAGCACGTCAAGGGCAACCTCTTCTACCGCGGCCTGCTGCTGCAACAGCCGGTCTTCATCGGTGACACCCTGGCGACCTCGACGCGCGTGGTCGGGCTCAAGCAGAACACCATCAAGCCGGGGCGCGCGGCAACCGGCATGGTGGCGCTCGAGATGGAGACGTTCAACCAGGACGGCGTCTGCGTGATGAAATACTGGCGCTGCCCGATGATTCCCTGCCGTGACGCGACGGCCGACACCGGACACGCCGACGATTTCGACTGGATCCCGGCGACCCTCGACGACGCCACCCTGCAGGGTGCATTGCCACGCGGCTGGGATCTCGCGCCGCTCGACCCGGCCGGCTACGCGGTCCCCGCGCCACCGCTGGCGGCGGGCGACCGCGTCGTCATCGAAGCGCAGGATACCGTCACCTGCGCCCCCGAACTCGTGCGCATGACCGGCAACATGGCGTTTGCCCACACCGACGCGTCGCGCAGCTATCTCGGCAAGCGCCTGGTCTATGGCGGGCACACCATTTCGCTGGCCCTCGCCCAGGTCACCCGCGCGATGCCGAACCTCATCGCGATGGTTGGCTGGCAGGGCTGTGATCACCTCGGGCCGGTGCTCGAAGAGGACATCATCCGCAGCGAGTTCGGCGTGCTCGAGGTGACGCCGGTCGCTTCCGGCGGTGCGCTCTACTCTCTCGCCATCGACACTTTTGCGCGGCGCGCGCAGGCCGACGTCGGCTGGTCGGACGAGCGCGTGCTCGACTGGCGACTGGTGCTGTGGAGCCTGTGACGCCTCACTGAGACGCCGGCGCGACGCGGCGCCGGAACGGCGCTGCCATCAGGGACCTGTTCGGCACCCGGCCGCCGTGTCGCGGTGCGTTACAACCCCGCGGTGTGCCCGCCGTCGATCACCATCAGGCTGCCGTTCATGAATGCCGAGGCATCCGAGGCGAGGAACAGGATGGCGCCGTCGAGGTCGTCCGGCTGGCCGAAACGCCCGGCAGGAATGCCCTTCAGCAGGCGCTGCCCACCGTCACTCTTCAACCAGTCGCGGTTCATCTCGGTCTCGAAGTAGCCAGGCGCGAGTGCGTTCACGCGGATGCCCTTGGCGGCGAGGTCGACGCACAGCTCGCGACCCAGGTTGATCAGGCCGGCCTTGGCCGCGGCATAAGGCGCGATGTGCCCGAGCGGGCGGATGCCCAGCACCGAGGCGATATTGATCACGCTGAGCGGCTTCCCGTCGGCCAGTCGATGCCGAATCACGGCCTGGGCCAGATTCCAGGGTGCTCGCAGGTTGGTTTCGTAGACGGCGTCCCAGTCGTCGTCGGCGTAGCGTTCGGGCGCCTTGACGATGGCAATGCCGGCATTGTTGACCAGCACGTCGATCGGGCCGTCCTGCTCGGCCGCGTCGACACAGGCGCGGATCGCATCGCGATCGCGTACGTCGAGCGCCGTGCATACGGCACTGCCGCCGAAGGCGGCGATGTCCGCGGCGAGTGCTTCGAGCTTGTCGACGCTGCGCGCGGCGAGAATGACCTCGGCGCCGGCGCGGGCGAGCGTCCAGGCAAAGCGCCGGCCGAGGCCGGTGGAGGCGCCGGTGACGAGGGCACGCCGGCCGGCGAGGTCGAACAGCGAGCGCGGATCGTAGGAAGGCGAGTATTTGTCCATCGTTGAGTCGTGGTCCGGGTCGGTCGGGAGGCGGGTGCCGGCCGGCTGCGTGCGGGCACGCGCCGGCCGGGATGTCGGGCGAGTCGCTGCGGGGAGCGCTCAGAGACCGATGCGCGGCTTGACCCACTCGGCCATGCGACGCACGGCGTCGTCCGCCTCGGGCGCGCGGCCGGCCATGAACTGGAACACGTGCTGCATTTCCGGGAAGACATCGAGCTTGACCTCGAGGCCGGCGGCCCTGGCCTTCTCGGCGAAGCGGGTGGAGTCGTCGAGCAAGGTCTCGTCCCCGCCGACCTGGATATAGATCGGCGGCAGGCCGGCAAGGTCGGCTTGCAGCGGATTGGCCTTGGGATCCTTCGGCGAGGCGCTGCCGAGGAAGGTCGACGCCATGCCCTTGAGGACCTCGGCCTTGACCAGGCAATCCTTCTCCTCGTTGGTCTTCAGCGATTCGCCGGTACCTTCGGGGTCGTACCATGGCGACATCGGCATCGCCGCGGCGGGCAACGGCAGCCCGGCTTCGCGAATGCCGAGGAGCACGCTGGTCGACAGCGCACCGCCTGCGGAATCGCCGGTGGTGCAGATGTGACCGGGTTCGATACCCTGGTCGAGCAGCCACCGGTAGGCCGTCACCGCGTCATCGACCTGAGCCGGATGGGTGTGCTCGGGTGCGCGTCGATAATGCAGGATGAGGGCGCGACAGCCAATCGCCTTGGCGATGTGCCCGAACATCTTGCGATGCGTGTACATCGAGCCGCACACGTAGCCACCGCCGTGCGTGCACAGCGCCACGCGATTCTCGCTGCAGCCTTTGGGAATGGCCCACATCGCCGGCACACCGCCGGCGTCCACCTCCACGTAATCGACGTCACCGGGCTCGCCCGTGATGTCGCCCCAATGCTCGAACAGGTCGCGCATCTCGTCGAGGCCCATGTCGGGCTTTGCGCCCATGGCCTGGAGCCAGCCGTCATAGAGTTCCTTGATTGCATTCGCCTGTGGGCTTGCCATGATTGAGAACCTCCTCGGTCGTCGTTCGTTATGTCGTATCGCGAGACGGTGCCGCGCGGTCGCGGCACGCAATCGGGTCGTCGCCGGTTGACGCCGTCGCCGTTCGCTGCGGCGACGGTCGCTCCTTCGGCGCGCGTAGTCTAGCAGCCGGACCCGGCGCCGGCGTCATGCGCCGCGAGAGCGGCCGGCGGGTGGCGTCACCGCGCGCCCACGTTCAGCGACGAAGGCTCGAAATCACGCGCCTTCATCTTCGCGACGTTGGCGAGCGTGACCATCTGCAAGGTCGTGCAGTGCTTGTTCTGCACGTCGACCACGGTCGAGGTGTCGAGCAGCGGCACGCCCGTTCCGGCGTTCTCCGGCAGGTGGTAATCAGGGTGCGCGAGACCGCCCATCAGGAACTTCCACAGCACGCCGGCGCGGTCGTAGACCTTGCCGAATACCGGGGACATGGTCTGCGCGTCGATGTAGAAGAAGCGTCGCGAGAGTGGGTGATCGTCGCGTTTGGGTGTGCCTTCGAGGATGTGCACCTCGCGAACCTGCCAGGTCACGTTGGGAAAGCAGCCGCTGTGCCCGTGGAAGTCGACGAAGTGGTAATCGTGCTTGCGTGCTTCCCGATCGGCATGCGGGATCTGGTCGTGGCGATACATCGGCAGCAGGATGTGCCGCTTGCCGCCATAGCTCCAGTTCATGTCCATGATGCGCCCGGTGTAGCCGAGGAAATCCTCGATCATGATGTCGCTGCCGAGGAAGGAGTCGGTGCGCATGGTGGTGGCCACCCGCCGCACGCGGCGTAGCAGCGGCACGTACATCCAGCCCTGCTCTTCGGCAGTGTCGTCGCTGTTGTAGAAGATGAGAAGCTTGGTGTTGGCGACGTCGCCGGGTTCCAGTGCCGTCAGCGTCAGGGCGTTGTAGACGCGGTACTTGTTGTCGTCGATCTCCGGGATGGGATCGATGACGTGGCGGTACATGAAGCGCATCATGGACGCCTCGAACTCGAGTTCGCGCTCGATCTTCTCACCGCGCATATCGCGATACTGCCAGTACATCTCGGGGATGCGGCCGCCGTCGCCGCCGTAGGCATAGCGCATGTTCCACACCAGCTTCTCGCCGGCGCGCGGATCGTCGGTGGCGAGTTCGCCCGGGAAAGGCCGCCCCCCGGTATAGCCTTCGAGCACACCGGGCTCGCTGCCCAGGGTGGTCTGGCCGGCATTGCGCTCGGTTGCGCTGACGTAATTGGGATGCGGGTCGAACGAGACCGGTTCGCCGACGGTGATGCTCACCCAGCCTGCGCTGACGAGTTCGGCGAAGTCGGTGTCGAGCAATTGCGCGGACTGCTCCAGATTGGCCGCCTCGATCACGGTGCCGGCCGGCGGCGACAGGCTGGCCGCCTCGGCCAGGTCGAAATCGAAATCACTGCTTGCGGCCGAGCCGGCAGTGATGAACAAGGCGGCGGCCAGGCTGCCGTGCAAGCTCCGCGAACGGGGGAATCGATAGCTGCTAATCACCGGAACTCCTTCGTGAAGGTGGAAAGTTGTTGGCGCCGCCGCTGTGCGTGACGGCCAGCCGCCCGTTGCACCGCGCGATACGCTCAGTCCCCCGCCGTCAGGTCCGGATAGATCGCGTGCAGCCGGGGCACGGCCAGCGTGAACGCGGCCAGCATCAACGCGTGCCGCGGCAGGCCGAGGCCGTTGTCACGGAGATAGGCATCGAGGTCCACGAGTTCGGTGACGAGGTCCTCGCCGGGCTCCAGCTCCGGCGGACCGACTCGCGCGCAATCGAGTGCGAGGAATACGTGGAGGCGGTTGTTCTGCAGCGCGGGATTGGGATAGAGCGCGCCCAGTGCCTCCAGCCTGCCTGGCACGTACCCGGTTTCTTCGCGCAACTCGCGCGCCGCGGCGCTGGCCGGGGTATCGGCCTCGGCGGTCTCGATAACGCCGCCGGGGAACTCGTAGAAATGACAGCCCGCTCCATGACGGTATTGTCGCACGAGAACCAACTCGCGCTGCGCGGTCAGCGCAATGACGTTCGCCCAGTCGGCCACCTCCCACACGTAATAGCGCGGCAGCGCGCTTCCGCCGGGCAGTTCGCAGGCGTCGCGCCGCAGGCGGAAATACTCGTTGTCGTAGAGGGTGTGGCTGTGACGAACCGTCCAGTGGCCGACGGCATCCACCCTGGGTTTCGCCACACTTCCTGGCCCAGGCAGGTTACGTTCACCCGGCCCCTCCGGGTGCCCGACACCCTGCGTCGCGGCGGCGGGAACCGGCGCGCGGCGAGCGCCGTTGCCCGTCGCGACGTCGTCCCCGTTCAGGTTTCCACGCCCGCTTCGTAGGCATCGCCGATCATGCGGACGATCGCCCATGCCGCCATGCTGCGTGCGCCCGAATCGGCGTCCTCGAGATGTGGGGCGATGGCGTCGAGGTAGGCCCGCTCGCCACGCTGCCCGACCAACCAGATCGCCTGCATGCGAATGTCGGCATTGGCGTGTGCCAGCGCCCAGTCGAGCAACGCTGCCGGATCGGCATCGATCAGTGCCCACGCCTCGACCAGGCGTGTACCGACGTCGGAACTGAGTTCGCAGCAGGCGATCAGTGAGGCGGTCAGGCGTTCGGCCATGTCGGGCGGCAGGCGTCGCACGCTCGCCGCGGCGACGGAAGGGTCGAGCCCCTTGCCATTGACGATGAGATCGGCGAGCGCTTCGACCGCCTCGCGGACGCCGAAGCCGGCTTCGCTGACCATCGCTGCCACCTGGACCTTGTAGGTACGCGCCTCGCGCAGATTCTCGAGGGCTTCACGCGTCGCGGTGGTATCGACACGCCCGAGCGCGACCGCGGCGGCTTCCTGCGCTTCGGCACCCCAGTGCATGGCGATGTCGATCAGCTTCGCTATCGACTCGTCTCGCGCGGCGGTGTCGACCAGCGCGTAATAGGCATATGCGCGGCTCACGCTGTCCTCGTGCTCATCTTCGGCGATGGCGCGCATGCGTGCTTCCTTGTCATCCAAGGGGGTCATCGCAAGCGCCTGCAGGGCGTGCTTCTTCACCCACAGGTCGTCGAGCTCGAGTGACCGGGCGAGGAACTCGCCCATATCCTCGCGGGGTCGGATCGCGCAGGATTCGGCCAGGAATTTCATGAACATGCCGTCGTCGGTGGTTGCCGCGTAACGATAGATGACGTCGAGCCCGGCCGGATGCTGCACGTTGAGCAGGGTGTCGATGGCGGAGCGCATCAGGCTCCAGTCGGGGTGGGCCAGGTTGTCGACGAGGAACTGCAATGATTTCTTGTCGCCGATTTCGACCAGGATGCCGGCGCCGGCGAACTGGTCGTAGAGGTTGTCCGACTGGCGCAGGCTGCGCGCTACCTCGATGGCCTTGCGCACGAGCCGCCGCTCATCGGTCGCCTGCGCGGTCGACACCATGAGGGACAGGAGCAGGAACAGGACTAACCGGGGAGCGACGGGGCGGAATCGCGTCATGACATGACCTCAGCGGCTGGGCGGGAGCGGGCGGGTTGGCGTTTAGTCTGCTCTCCCGGCGGATTGGTTCAATCGGCCAATCATCGCACTTGGCAAGCGCGAGGTGAAGGCACCGGTCGGCTGCGAGCGGACAAAAAAAAGGGCGGGGAACGCGCGTTCCCCGCCCTATTTCAGGCGCTTTTCGTCTTAGAACTGGTACTTCAGCTCGAAGAAGACTTCGTCGTAGTTACGCAGGCCACCGATGCCCTGACGACCCGGCCCGAACACGCCGTTGACGTAGGGGTACTGGCGACCGTTCGTGCCGATGGTCGCGAAGTTCGTGAACGGCCCCGTGTCGTGGGTCGTGTTCTCGTCGCCTTCCCAGATGATGTGGAAGCCGCCCTTCACGGACCAGTGGTTGTCGATCAGCCACTCCAGGTTCAGACCGGCGACATGCGAGTTGGAGTACTCCTCCCACACGTAGAAGCCGGTCGGCTTCAGCGTGTCGCGCATGTAGTTGCCGACGAAGAAGAACGTGGTGATCCAGTTGTGCTCGTCGACGAAGTAGCCGGTATTCTTGTCGCCCTCGTGATCCCAATACCAGGTATCGAAGATCTGCATGGACAGGAAGAACGTGCGGTCCTTATTCAGGAACGGGATGAACGTCGGGCGGTCGAAACCGAGCGAGAAGCGCATCACGTCCGAGGTATCGGTCCAGTCGGCCGAGCGGGTATTGTTGACCAGCTCGTCGAAGGTCCACGACGACTCGATACGCATCACGACACCGGACCACGACTCGAAGTAGTCCATGGCGAGACCCAGGGTATGGGCCTGCTTGTACTCCTGCGACGTCTGCCCGCCCGAAAGGGGACTGCAGAACAGACCGCCGAGTTCGCTCCCACAACCAATGGCACCCAAAGACGGGTCGGTACCAACCCACAGCGGGGCATAGTTGCCGCTGGCGATGGCATTGCGCGCCGCCTGCTGGTACGGGCCAGGATTGCTCGCCAGCAGCTTCGCTGCACGCTGCGCGCTGACCGACAGCACAGGCTCGCTGACACCGGTCGCGGCTGCAGCGTTCAGGCGCGCGACGTTGCCGTTCGCCATGTCCGCACGAACCTGGGCCGGGATGTTGCCCGTCGGGTAGATCGAGCGCGCCACCGCGAGGTCGCCGATGTTCATGTTCGCATTGGCCAGGTCCTGTGCAGCCACGTTATGCCCGATCAGGCGGCTGTTCAGGTTGACGGTGTGGAACTTGAACACGGGAATGTCGTTCCAGCCATACCAGTGCGACACCGCGAAGCGGAAGTCGGACAGGCGGAACTCCCAGCGGAAACCCGCCTCGGTGTTGTCGATGTCCCAGTCCGGGCGGTTGTTGACGTTCAGGCCCTGCGGGGTGCCGAAGCCCGACGGCAGACGCTGGTCGAGGGGACCGCGTGAGCCGCAGACGTCGTCCTGCTGGATGGTGACGCCCGCGACCTGGCCATTCTGCACTGCCGCCGGACCGAAGCAGGGCTCGGTCGAGAAGTAGTGGTTGAAGATGGCAAAGGTGCTGGTGTCCTTGCTGAACGGGTGTGCCCAGAAGTGCGAGGGGTTACCCAGGCCGACCTGCTGGTACTGGTCGAAGTTCCACACCACCTGGATGGCGTTGTCGGTCAGCGGGCCGAACGAGCCGGCCTTGTACTGGATCGACGCCATCCACTGCGGGATGCGGATGTCCTCGAACGAGTCGAAGAAGAAGTGCTGGCCGAAGTCGACCGGGTTGATCAGGTCCTGCAGGCGGAAGAAGTCCGTCTTGCCCCACACGATCTGCTGCTTGCCGACACGAATCCACCAGTCGTCGATGACCGCGTCCGCGTAGAGTTCGCGGAACGGGTAGAGACGGCCGTTGGAATCGGTGTTGGCCATGGCGACGTCGCTGTTGTCGATATTGAGGTCGACACAGCCATCGCAGCGCAGGTTGAGGTTGGAAGACTTCTGCACGACCTGCGGGAAGCCCGACACGGTGGTCAGCGCGAGACCGCCGCCCTGGGGCAGGCCGGTGCCCGGGATCTGGCGAATCTTCTGGCGGTTCTTGCCGTAGCGGAACGCGACTTCGAAGTTCTCCGCCATGTAGGACGGGTTGACGATGCCCTGGGTGACCAGCTTGCCGACACCGCCGGTGGAGGTGAAACCGTCACCGAGTGCGAAGTCGAAGCCACCCCAGCCGAGGCCGTCATTGGCGAAGTTGAATACACCGCGGTCCTGCGTCGAGGGTTCCGTGGTGCCCTGGCCGATGCGGTTGGAGCTGAAGTTGCCGGTGTCCTGGACGATGTCGTATTCGGGACGCAGGATGGTCACGAAGGTCAGCTCGTCGAAGATGCCGACATCGGTGTACTGCAACGCGGCTTCGACCTGAAGCCGCTGAATCCACTGTCCCAGATACGCCGGCCCGGAACCAATCCGGGAGCGAATCTCACTCTTCAGGAAACCTTCCACCTCGAGCTCGCCACCAAGGGCGTCGATCGTGATGCGCGCCTGTGACGGTACGGCGAATGACGCCAGTGCCACAGCAGCGAGGGTTCCTTGAAAAGCGCCTTTCAAGTGCTTCATGGTTTTGTCTCCCATGTTTCCCCCTTCAAAAATGGCCATGCACACCGTCAGGTGCGCCTGGCCGACTCATGCTCATGAATATAAGCATCCTCTTCCACCGCGCGGCTCGAGACGTCGCCGGTTTCGGCGTCGTCGACGTGCGACTTCATGACGAAGTTCGGCTTGAAGACCTTTACCAGCAGCGGCAGCAACGAGATCGCGCCGACCATGTTGCTGACCATCAGCAGCGAGAGCAGCATCGCCATCTCGCTGTTGAACCGGAGCGAGGACCCCGGAATCCAGTAGGCGATGCCGGCGACCACGGTCACCGCGGTGAACAGCACCGCCGCGCCGGTGGTTGCCAGTGATACGCGCACGGCATCGTCGAGAGAGCGATGACGCACCTCCTCGCGGATACGATCGAGCATGTAGATGGCGTAGTCGACGCCGAGACCGATACCGACCGCCGTCACCGGCAGCGTGTTGATGTTGAGGCCGATACCGCGGAAGCCCATGTAGGCGCGGTTGATGAGCACCGCCATCGCGAGCACCACGAACACCAGCAACGCGGCCGTGATCGAGCGGTAGGTCGCCATCACGGAGAGCATCACGACGATCATGATGAGGATGGTCTGGTTCAGCTCCGATTGCTGGACCTCCTCGTTGCCGGCCGCGGTGGTGCCGATGATGCCGCCGGCGAAACGCGGCGTGACACCTTCGAGTGCCGCCTGGACGTCGTCACGTGCGAGGTAGTCCTTGGCCGCCTGAACCGCCGCCGTGACGGTCGGGCCGGTAGCGTCCTTGAAGAACACGACGAAGTTCGCGGTGCGCCCCTCGAGATCCATGTACTCGAGGATGACGCCCGGAATGGCCGCACCTGCCTCGTACATGAACAGGGTGTTGCCGACATCGCGCTGGGTCGACGGGATCAGCGACCAGCGCGGGTCGTCATAGTGATACAGGCGGTTGATCGAGCGCACCAGGTTGGGAATGTCGCGCGTGCCACCGAAGTTGACCACGCTCGACATGTGGCGCCCGAACTCCTCCATCACCTTGACCACCACCGGGTCCTTCATCTTGTGCGCCTCGTCAGCCTCGAAGTAGATGCTGAACTGGTTGGCGCCCGCGAACTTGCCGGCAATGTGCGCAGCGGCGGTGTTGTACTCGGAATCACCGAAGAGAATCGGCGAGCCCGGCTTCTCCTCGCCGACTACCATGTCCTTGCCGTACCAGATGCTCGCGGCAATGATGAGGATGGCGAGACCGAACAGCGGTACTGGCGCCTTCGGCGAGGTCAGGAATACCGACCAGCTCGCCATGATGCGCGAGTAGAGGTGCTTGTGCTCCTCCTCGCGGCTGACATGCGGGCGCGGCAGGAAGGACAGCACCACTGGCACGAGGATGGTCACCGTGACGAGGTTGCTCATCGACCAGAAGCTGCAGAAGTAACCCAGCTTGGCGATGATCGGGATGGACGACACCGCCAGCACGAGCAGGCCGGCGGCATCGGTGAAGATGGCAATCGACGCAGGAACGATGAGCTCGCCCATGGCGGTACGGACCGCCTGTTCTCGCGTCTGGCCGACGCGAATCTCGTCGTGGTAGCGCTCCATCATCTGCACGCAGTGGCTGGCTGTACGCGCGGAGATGAGAATCGGCACGACGAGGATGAGCGGGTCGAGGTTGTAGCCCATCCAGCCGACGAAGCCGAGGCCCCAGATCGCCGACATGCCGGTGCCGACGAGCGGTACGAAGACGCCGGCGATCGAACGGAAGTGCAGGTAGAGCAGCACCACCATGACCAATGCGGTGATGCCGAAGATTTTCGCGAGCTCGGCGGAGTGGTAGTAGATCCAGCCCTTCAGCATCGGCTCGCCGGCGATGTAGAGCGTCGTCTCACCGTCGGCCTCGACCTCATCCTTCAGCTCCTTGAGGCGCGTGAAGATGGTGTTGTAGTCGAGACGCTCCTCGTCGAACCCGGCGAGGATCAGCGCGGCGGTGCCGTCGGCGGAGATGTAGGTGCCGTAGACGATGTCGTTGTTGAACGATTCCTCGCGCAGCTGCTTGAGGCCTTCGGCATCCTCGGGGATGTCGCGCGGGAGCACCGGCTCCGACTTGATCAGACCGCCTGCGGTGGTGCGGATGCGGCGAATCTTGGGGTGGGCGATGCTTGCCACCTGGTAGTGGTTGACGCCCTGGATGAGATCGACCTCCTCGGTGAGGTGCTTGACCTTCTCCAGCGTCTTCTTCGTGAAGATGTCGCCTTCCCCTTCCACCTGCAGGGACATCGTGACCACGTTGGCGCCGCCGAAGGTCTGCTTCATGCGGTTGTAGTTCTTGATGTACTCGTGCTTCGCCGGCAGCAGATCGGCGAAGCGCGAATAGACCTCGATGGTCGGCAGGGAGTACGCGAGCGCCAGCGTCGGGATGATGATGAGTGCCAGCGTGACGAAACGGTGATCCAGCATCCAGTTGGCCAGACGCTGGCCCATAGTCAGATTTTCTTGCTGCAAGGCAACCTCCCCGGGGTTATCGGCAGTGTCGGTCGTGGACCGCGGCCACAGGCTAAACGCGGGCGGATTCTCGCATGATTGTGGTAAAAGATAAACATCCGTTATGTTGCGCAAGCGCAACGTTTTTAGCGGGTTCGGGCTGCTCGACAAGTGGCCCGCGGCCTGACATTGCAAGGCGTTGCGTGCGTTCCACGCTACCGGCGGGCGGCGACCCTACGCTGCCGCATGTGGCGCAAGCCACGCGGCGGGCGCGATCTGCGTGCGCAGCAGCAGCACACGGCGTCGTGTGTCGACCGCGCCGGGGGCCGGCCCGGGGCAGGTGGAAACCCGGACGGCGGGGCAAGGCAGTGGATATCGAGCCTGCCCCGTTTTGGGACACTCCCGTGGCTCGCTTGCACGGGTGCGGCCTTCGTTGCACATTGGCGCGGTTTTTCCCAACGCCGGACGACATCAGATCCATGACCGACAAACCGATCACCGCCGAAGCCTTCCGACGCGCCTGCGGCCAGTGGGCCACCGGGGTTTCCATCGTCACCACGGCTGACGGCGCAGGTGCGCCCTACGGCCTGACCATGAACGCCGTCACCTCGCTCTCGCTCGACCCGCCGATGTTCCTGGTCTGTGTCGACAAGGGCTCGGACACCCTCGCGCCCATGCTCGAGAGCCGTGTTTTCTGCGTCAACGTGCTGACCCGCGCACAGGAGGACCTCTCCAACCGCTTCGCCAAGAAGGGGCAGGACAAGTTCGACGGCGTCGCCTGGTCGCGGGGCGTGAGTGGTGCACCCGTGCTCGGGGACACGCTGATCTCGATCGACTGCCGCGTGCAGGACGTATTCGATGGTGGCGACCACAAGATCTGCTGCGGCGAAGTGTGCGACATCGTCACCAACGAATCGGTCGATGTCGAGGCGCTGCTCTACTACGCCGGGCGCTACGCAACGGTCGCACGCGGCTGACGGACGCGGCATCTTCTTGTGCCGCGTGAGGCGGAATTGCTATGTTAGCGCCCCGCTCCCGGGGAGGGTTACGGAGCGCACCATCTTCGCCGCCGACAAGCGCGGACCGCCTGCAGCCACTCCATAACCGCACAACCAACTTCGAACGTCTGTACTTATGGAATCGCCAATGAATGATCTGCGCTTGAGTTTCACGTCCACCGTGCTGGCGGCCTGCGCGCTCGGGGGGGCCGCGACCGTGACCGCGGAGGACGGTGGCGCGGCCTCTGCCGAAACCGCTGCCGCCGCGGCCATCCAGCGTTTCGACTTCCTCGATGCCGCTTACCTGCCCGGGCTCGACCGCATCGCGGTCGCCGGGCTGCACGGCCTCGTCGGCCTGATCGAGGTCGGCGACGGCACCGCCACGCTCGAACTGGTCGAAGGGCGCCCGGACAAGGACTTCACCGCCCTCGCGCAGGTCGGCGACGACAGCGCCCTGCTCGGCACGTCGACCGGCCACCTGTACCGCTTCGACGGCAAGAAGGCGACCGAGATTGCCGCCCTGTCCGAGTACAACGAACCGATCCTCGACATCGACGCCGGCCAGGCCGGCATCTGGGTGGTTGGCGCACGCGGGCTGGTCGCGCGCAGCACCGATGGCGAGAATTTCGAAACCGTCGAGATTCGCGACGTCACGCAACCGATGACGACCTTCCCCGGCGCCCAGCCGGCGGACTGGTATTTCGGGGTCAGTAACGTCGATCTGGAGTCGGTCGAGTTCACCGCCTTCGTCAATGGCGAGCCGGCAGTCGAGGAAGAGCACTACATCATGTTCCCCGACGAGGGCTTCGTGCAGTTCCAGACCCAGCTCGACATGGACCCACCGCCTTCGATCGCTTTCAAGTTCAATCCCGGCCCGCCTTTTCGTATCGGTGACGTATCGTGGAACGTCGTGATGGTCGAAGGCAGCACCGTAACCCTGGCCGGTGAGTTCGGCATGGTGCTGCAGAGCACCGACAACGGCGAAACCTGGGTGCGCCGCGACACCAGTTTCGTGCCGCGCGAACCCGAGCCAGCCTACTGGCTGGCCGGTGCACAGGAAGGCGAAACCCTGTGGCTGACCGGCGCGGCGGGGGTCAGCCAGCGCAGCACCGATGGCGGTGCGACCTGGATCGACAACCCCAAGCCGGGTCGCGAAGGCATCTTCGGCATTACGCTGATGGAGAACAAGACACCCGTCATCGCCGGCGCCGTCGGCCTCATCGGTTTCCTCGAGGACGGTAAGTGGCAGCTCGCCGATCGCACGCGCCTCAAGCTGTTGTCATGGCTGAAGACGCCGGTCGTGATGCCGGATGGCAGCCTGCTGATCATGGGCGGTCGCGCCACCGCGATCCGCTACAAGGACGGCGAGTTCCAGCGCGTGCCGGTATCGCTCTGACCGGCAGCAGGCCACGTTGAGCAGAAGAAGGGGCCCGCGGGCCCCTTCTTCGTTCCTGGCCGGTCGCCGCGTTGGGCACCGTGGGCGCGAGGCCGCGGTCCCTCGGTCAGCGACGGGGCACCGCACAGGCCGCGATGATCTCGGGGCGGCGAAAGCAGTCCACCGCGTGGTCGTTGACCACGCCGGCGGCCTGCAGCAGCGCGTAGACGATGGTCGAGCCGACGAACTTGAAACCACGCCGACGCAGTTCGCGGCTGAGCGCATCCGACAACGGGCTCGTCGCCGGGTAATCGGCGAGTGTTCTTGGCGCATTGACGACCGGCTGCCCGTCGACGTGCGACCACAGCCAGGTGGCGAAGCCGTCGTACTCCGCCTGCACATCGAGAAAGGCACGTGCATTGACCGCGAGCGACTCGAGCTTGCGCCGGTTACGCACCAGTCCGGCGTTCTGCATCAGCCGCTCGACGTCGGCCGCACCGAAGCGTGCGACCTGCGCGGGATCGAAACCCGCCAGTGCCGCCCGATAGGCTTCACGCTTGCGTAACACGGTGTACCAGCTGAGCCCGGCTTGCGCACCTTCCAAGACGAGCAGCTCGAACAGGCGGCCGTCGTCGTGCACGGGCACGCCCCACTCTTCGTCGTGATAGGCCACGTAATCGGGTTTGGTCGTGTCCAGCCACGGGCAGCGCGGCAGCGTAGCGGCGTTCATATCATCCCCTCCCATGTCATTTTGTCGCGCTGCCCGCGGCGTCGCTGCAGCGACGCCGCGGTCCCCGTTATGATGCCGCCTCCCTGCATCGGAGCCACTCCATGAAGTATTTCGATTTCGCCATCGCGCCGAACCCTCGCCGCGTCGACCTCTTCATCTACGAAAAGGGCCTCGAGATCGAGACCGTCGAGGTCAACCTGCGCAATGGTGCCCAGTTCGAGGCGGATTTCCTTGCCATCAATCCGCAGGCGACGGTGCCGTGCCTGCAGCTCGACGATGGCAGCGTGATCAGCGAGACGATGGCGATCTGCCGATATCTCGAGGCGGTTCATCCATCCCCTTGCCTGTTCGGCGCAACGCCAGCCGCGATCGCCGCCATCGAAACCTGGAACCGCCGCGCCGAGATCGAAGGCTTCCTGCCGACTGCCGACGCCCTGCGCAACGAGGGCGATCGCTTCCGCGACCGCGCCGTGCCCGGGACGCGCAACTACGCGCAGATCCCCGCGCTGGTGGCGCGCGGCAAGGCGCGCGCGCAGGGTTTCCTGGAAGACCTCGATCGACAGCTCGCCGGTCGCGAGTTCGTTGCCGTGGACGAATTCTCCATGGCCGACATCAATGCCTGGGTGACGGTGGAGTTCATGGCGCGCGTCCGCGTCGAGCCGCGCCCCGAGCAGGTCGACCTGGTGCGCTGGTACCGCTCGATCGCGGCACGGCCATCGGTGGCGCGCCTGCCGCCGGCTCCGCCGCCGGCCTGAGCACGGGAAGGAGGCGGCGGCGCGGGCCAGGTGCCGCGCCGCCGTCAGCCGCATCAGGCGAGTTCGATGGCCAGCGCAGTGGCCTCACCGCCGCCGATGCACAAGCTCGCGATGCCGCGCTTTCCGCCCATGTCGCGCAAGGCGTGCACGAGGGTGACGACGATGCGCGCGCCCGAGGCGCCGATCGGATGTCCCAGCGCGCAGGCACCGCCGCGCACGTTGAGCTTGGCGTGCGGAATGCCGAGGTCATGCATCGCCGCCATCGCGACGACCGCGAAGGCTTCGTTGACTTCGAACAGGTCGACGTCGTCGACCGACCAGCCGACCTGTTGCATGAGCTTGTCGATCGCAGTGACCGGCGCGGTGGTGAACCAGCCGGGTGCCTGTGCGTGCGAGCTGTGCGCGAGGATGCGCGCGACCGGCGTGATGCCGAGCTGGTCGGCACGGGCTTGTGACAGCATCACCACGGCGGCGCCGCCGTCCGAGATTGAACTCGAATTGGCTGCCGTCACCGTGCCGTCCTTGGCAAAGGCCGGGCGCAGGTGGGGGATCTTGTCGAGCTGGGCCTTACCCGGCTGTTCGTCGGTGTCGATGATGCTCTCGCCCTTGCGTCCCTTGACGGTGACGGGTTCGATCTCGGCCTTGAAGTTGCCCTTCTCGATGGCATTCTGAGCGCGTTTGAGCGATTCGATGGCGAACGCGTCCTGCGCTTCGCGGGTGAACTCGTACTTGCGCGCGCAGTCCTCGGCGAAGGTGCCCATCAGGCGGCCTTTTTCGTAGGCGTCCTCGAGCCCGTCGAAGAACATGTGGTCGAGCACCTCGCCATGGCCGAGGCGCATGCCGCCGCGCACCTTGGGCAGGATGTAGGGTGCATTGGTCATGCTCTCCATGCCACCGGCGACGACGACGCCGGCGGAGCCGGCATTGATGGCGTCATGGCCGAGCATGATGGCTTTCATGCCCGAGCCGCACATCTTGTTGATGGTGGTGCAAGGGGTCGAGTCCGGGATGCCGGCGCCGCGCGAGGCCTGGCGTGCGGGCGCCTGGCCGAGGCCGGCCGGCAGCACGCAGCCCATGATGGTCTCGTCGATGGCATCGGCGGCGATGCCGGCACGCGCGAGCGCGCCACTGATGGCGGTCGATCCGAGGACCGGTGCGGCGACGTCGGACAGTTCGCCCTGCATGCCGCCCATGGCGGTGCGGGCGAGCCCGGCAATGACGGTTGGCTCTGCCATTGTGAAACTCCTCTCTATTGCGGAAGGGGTGGGGATACGCGGGCGTATCGATGGCGCGTATCTTACCGCCTGGCGGTGGTCGCGCCGAGCCGCGCTCAGCGCCGGGCGGCGTCGATGCGCGCGACGAGTGCCTCCGCGATGGGGAAGGCCGAGGTCGCCGCCGGCGAGGGCGCGTTGCAGACGTGCACGCTGCGCGGCGTCTGCTCGATGAGGAAGTCGCTGATCAGCTCGCCGCGTGGACTCACGGCCTGGGCGCGGATGCCGCAGGCGTGCTCGGCGAGATCGGACAGGCGCAACTCGGGGCAATAGCGCTGCGCGGCGCGCAGGTAGAGGCGGCGACTCAGCGCGTGCGCGAGCTCGATGGCGCCCGCGCGTGGATAGCGTGCGAGGGTGCGCCAGCCCGCGCTGCTGCCGAGCACCGCCGCGGCATCGCGCCAGTCGAAGGCCCACTTGGCATAGCGCTCGCGGGCGAGCGCGAGCATCGCGGTCGGGCCGATGGTGAGGCCGCCGTCGGTGGTCAGCGTGAGATGCACGCCGAGGAACGGCAGTCGCGGGTCGGGCACGGGATAGATCAGGGTCGAAACGAGGTTGGCCCGGGCTGCGGGCACGCGGTAGTAGTCGCCTCGGAACGGCAGCATGTGAAAATCGACGGCGAGTCCGGCGAGGCGGGCCACGCGATCGGCCTGCACGCCCGCGCAGGCCACCAGGTAGTCCGCGCGCAGTGTGCTGTCAGTGGTTTCCACCGTGACGGCGTCGGCACGTTCGTCGATCGCGAGCACGGCAGCGTTGCAGCGAATCTCGCCGCCGGCGGCAGTGATCGATGCGGCGAGACGCCGGCACAGTGCCGGGTAGTCGACGATGCCGGTTTCCGCCACGAAGAGCGCCGCCACGCCATTGACCGCCGGTTCGCGCGCGGCGATGCCGGCGGCATCGAGCGCGCTGACCGCGAGGCCGTTGGCGCGCGCCCGCCCGGCGAGTTCGTCGAGGCGCGCGGCCTCGCGTGCGTCGGTCGCGACGATCAGCTTGCCGCAGCGCTGCCATGGCACGTCGTGCTCGCGGCAGAACGCGACCGTCGCCGCGTTGCCAGCGCGACAGTACGCCGCCTTGAGACTGCCCGGGGGGTAATACACCCCGGCATGGATGACGCCGCTGTTATGGCTGCTCTGGTGGCGCGCGATCGTCGCCTCCTTCTCGACCACGACCACGCGCGCACGCGGCCGCGCCTGCTGCAGCTGCCACGCCGTGGCAAGACCGACGATGCCGGCGCCAATGACGAGATATTCGCTGCGTGTGCTGCTCATGGCTGGTGTTGCGAACCGCTGGCCGGACGCGGCGGCGAATGCTGCTACAATCCGCGCCTCCCGCGCAAGCTGTGCCGCCCGTACGCGCCGACATGGAACCAGCCGACCGTCCCACCAGTGCCACCAACGTCACCTGGCATGAACAGCAGGTGACGCGCGCCGAGCGCGGCCGCATCAAGGCCCACGGTGCTGCCGTGCTGTGGTTCACGGGCCTGTCCGGTGCCGGCAAGAGTACCGTCGCCAACGCCGTCGACAACCTGCTCAATGCGCGCGGCGTCCACACCTACCTGCTCGATGGCGACAACGTCCGCCACGGCCTGAACGCCAACCTCGGCTTCTCCGCCGAAGACCGCGTGGAGAACATCCGGCGTCTCGGCGAGGTGGCCAAGCTGATGGTCGATGCCGGCCTCGTCACGCTGACGGCTTTCATCTCGCCCTACCGCGCCGATCGCGCCCGCGTGCGCGCGCTCCTCGCGCCGGGTGAGTTCATCGAAGTGTACTGCGACACCCCGCTCGCGACCTGCGAGGCGCGCGATCCCAAGGGGCTCTACAAGAAGGCGCGTGCCGGCGAGATTCGCGATTTCACCGGCATCGACGCGCCCTACGAGGCGCCGGAGGCGCCCGAAATCGTGCTCGCCTCAGGGCGAGACGACGTGCCCGCACTCGCCCGCCAGGTGGTCGACTACCTCGAACAGCAGGGCATCATCGGCGCCTGAATCCGCTCTGGCCGATCTCACAACAGCTTGCCCGGATTCATCAGCCCCTCCGGATCGAGCGCGCGCTTGAGTGCGCGCATGAGATCGAGGGCGACCGGATCGGTGTAGCGGGCGAGCAGGTCGCGCTTGAGCTGGCCAATGCCGTGTTCGGCGCTGAAGCTGCCACCGAGTGCGACTGCTGTCGCGTGCACCCGGTCACTGATTGCTGCGGCGTGTCGCGTGCGGAACGCGGCGGCGTCCTCACCTGCCGGCGCGAGGACATTGCAATGCACGTTGCCGTCCCCGAGGTGGCCGTAGATGGAGAAGCGCGCGCGCGGCCAGCGCGCGAGGATTGCTTCGCGCACCTCGGCGACGAGCTGCGGCACCCGCCCCTGGCGCACCGAAACGTCGTGCTTGACCGAGCCCCCGAGATGGCGCTCGGCCGCGGGTACCCGCTCGCGCAACGTCCACAGGGCGCGCCTCTGGCGCTCGTCCTGGGCGATGACGGCATCACCCAGCGTGCTGTCCCCGGCAAGTCCGGCGAGCGCCTCCTCGTGGCCGGCGCGCGTGGCGCTGTTCGCCGCGCCAAGCTCGATCAGGACGTAATGGTGATGGTCGCCATCGAAGGGCACGCGCAGCTCGGGAAAGGCCTGCATCACCAGCGCGAGGGCGTCGTGTTCGAGGTACTCGAAAGACGTCACCGAGTCCCCCACGAGTGCCCGCAGCCGTGGTAGCAGGGCGCACGCGCTGGCGAGATCCGGTACCGCGGCAAAGGCGGTTACTGCGTGCGGATTGGGCGGAAACAGGCGCAAGGTGGCCGCGGTGATGATGCCGAGCGTACCTTCCGCCCCGATGAAGAGCTGCTTGAGGTCATAACCGGTATTGTCCTTGCGCAGACCGCGCAGCGCATCGAGCACGCGGCCGTCGGGCAGTACCACCTCGAGGCCGAGGGTCAGCTCGCGTGCATTGCCGTAGCGCAGCACGGCGAGCCCGCCGGCATTGGTGGCGAGATTGCCACCGACCTGGCAGCTCTCCTGCGAGCCCATGGCGAGCGGGAACAGCAGCCCCTGCGCCGCGGCTGCCTGCTGGGCAGCGGCCAGCGGCAGGCCGGCTTCCACCGTCATCGTCGCCGCGAGGGGGTCGACCTCGCGGATGCGGTCGAGGCGTTCGAGACTGAGTACCACTTGTTGCCCGGACGCATCCGCGGTGGCGCCGCCACAGTAACCGGTGTTGCCGCCTTGCGGGACGACGCCAACACCCTGCGCGCGACAGGCGCGCACCACCTCGGCCACTTCCGCAGTACCGGCCGGGCGCACCACCGCCGCCGGACGGCCACGATAGAGCGCGCGCTCGTCGACCGCATAGCGCGTCACCGCCTCGGCGTCTTCCAACGGCGGGACACCGCCACATGCCGTGGCGAGCGCGGCACGCAGCGCCGGCTCAAGCGGCACGAACGGCGGCCGCGGCGCGCTTGAACGCGGCGAGGCGCTCGAAATAGTTCGCCGTGGTCTTCGGCATCGGCACGCGCGCAAACGCAATCCATTCGATAAGGCGCTTGCCCTCGCGCACGAGTTGCACGCCCTGCTCGCCCATGCGGCGCAGTTCGTCGGTGGCGCCACGCTCGGCGACGAAGCCGGACAGGTGGTCGCCGGCAACGACGAAGGCCGGCCATACCTTGAAGATGGCGGGATCGGTCTTGATGGTCTCGCTCTCGTTCTTCGCTGCGCGGGAATAGTCCTCGATCAGTGCCGGCACGGCGGCGAAGCCCGCGAGCCCCGTGAAAGTCTCGAGCATGCGCGCGCTGATGCTGTCGATGGCCGACATGGTCAGCGCAATCTTGATGTAGCGCGATTCGTAGAAATCGGCGACCGGCATGTAGAAGACCTTGAGCGGTTCACCCCACAGTTCGTCGAGCCCTTCCTCGCCGCTGTAATGCTTGACCTGCTTGCCCAGGTCGAACGCTTCGAGGAAACAGGACTCGCATTCGAGCATCAGTTCGTTGGCGGGCGTGATCTCGATGCCGCGGCGATTGAGCTCGAAGATCATGGTGAAGATGTCGGAGCCACGGTTGAGCAGCGCCCCGGCGAGCATCGCGGCATTGACGCGCTTGCGCTCCGGGTCGCTCTCGGACTCGTAGGCGCGCCGCGCCTCGGGCAGGTTGTAGCCGGGGGTATTGATGCCCGGTTCGGTATGGTGGAAGACGCGCTTGGTGAGCTGGTCGATGAGTTCGCGGCGCGCCGAGGCCTGGTCATGCGGCACGTCGTAGCGACGGATCCAGTGGCCGTCGTAGAAGACGCAGGCCTTGCCATCGATGTCGCGCTGGGTACCGTTCGGAATCGCCTCGCCGTCGTCGGCGACCGGGCTGCGCTGGGGATCGTTCATCGCGGGGTCATCGCGGAGAGTGTCGCAGGGGCGCACGGGACCCGGGGTAACGGGTCGCGGGGTGGCCGGGCCGGAACCAGGAAGCCAACATGGGCGCGTACTATACGCCCTCCCCCGCCCCGGCAAAACCGCCCTCCCCCGGGTGCCGCAACAATCTTTGACAATCGTCAGCCACGCCGCCGCGGCTGCACTCAGGCATCCGGAAAGCGGTATTCGGCAAAGCGTTCGCGTAACGTCAGCTTGCTGACCTTGCCCGTCGCCGTATGCGGCAGATCGTCGACGAAGACGACGTCGTTGGGAATCCACCAGCGCGCCACGCGCCCCTCGAAGGCGGCGAGCAGCTCGCTTGCCAGGGCATCGCCGGCGCTGTCACTGACGACGACCAGCAGCGGGCGTTCCTGCCACTTCGGGTGCGGCATGCCGATGACCGCCGCCTCGCGCACCGCCGGGTGTGACATGGCGACGTTCTCGAGGTCGATCGAGCTGATCCATTCACCGCCGGACTTGATCACGTCCTTGGTGCGATCGGTGATCTTGACGTAACCGTCGGGGTCGATCATGGCGACGTCGCCGGTGTCGAACCAACCGTCACCGTGCGCCGCGGACGGCTCGTCGAGACGGTAGTAGTCGCTGCAGATCCACGGCCCGCGCACCTGCAGGGCGCCGAAGCTGCGGCCGTCCCAGGGCTGTTCGACGCCGTCCTCGTCGACGATGCGCAGTTCCACCCCGGGCAACGGCCGTCCCTGCTTGACGACGTGCGCGCGCAGCGCCTCGCCATCGAGCTCGACGGTGCGCGCATTGGGGCGGTTGACGGTGCCGACCGGGCTCATCTCGGTCATACCCCAGCCGTGCAGCACCGTGACGTCATAGTTGTCACGAAATTCCTCGATCATCGACAGCGGACAGGCCGAGCCGCCGATCACGGTACGGTTGAGCGGGGCGAGATTGCGTCCGCTGCGACGCAGGTAGTCGAGCACCGGCAGCCACACCGTCGGCACGCCACCGGCGATCGTCACGCCCTCTTCGTTGATGAGGTCGACGAGCGTTTCCGGCTGGCTCAGGCTCGGCCCCGGGAAGACCAGTTTCGCGCCGACCATCATCGCCGCGTAGGGGTACCCCCAGGCGTTGACATGGAACATCGGCACGATCGGCAGCACCGCGTCGAGCGCTGACAGGCAGGCGGCGTCCGGCAGCGCCATGGCATAGGTATGCAGCACCGTGCTGCGGTGACTGTAGAGCACGCCCTTGGGGTGGCCGGTGGTGCCGGACGTGTAGCACAGGCTGCTCGCGGTGCGCTCGTCGAACTCGGGCCATTCGCAAGCTTCCGACTCGGCGGCGAGCAGCGTTTCGTAGCACGCCAGGTTGGGCAGGCTCGACGCCGGCATGTGCGACTCGGCCGTCATCGCCACGTAGCCCTTGACCCGCGGGCACTCGGCGGCGACGGCCTCGAGCAACGGGGCGAAGGCGACGTCGAAGAAAATCCATTCGTCTTCGGCGTGGTTGATGATGTAGGCGAGCTGCTCGGCAAACAGGCGCGGGTTGATGGTATGCAGTACGCGCCCACTGCAGGACACGCCGTAGTAGAGCTCGAGATGACGGAAATCGTTCCAGGCCAGCGTCGCGATGCGCGCATCGGGTGCAGCGCCGAGGCGCTCGAGGAGGTTGCTGACGCGACGCGCACGGGCGAGGCTGTCGGCGAATGTATAGCGGTGCCGCGCATGATCGGCAGTGACCGACACGATCTCGCGGGTCGCATGGTTGCGTTCGGCGTGCCGTGCGATGTGCGTGAGCAGCAGCGGCGTATCCATCATGAGTCCGAGCATGGGCGGGGCTCCGGTCGGTTTGGCGCAGTGTGGGATGCCGGATTCTACCGGCCCGCGTGCGCGCGCGGCAGCACCCGGTTCCGGCGCCTCAGGGGGGCGTGCTAACCTCCGCGGCCATGATCACCCGCATCACCCTGCCGCGACCCGATGACTGGCACGTCCACCTGCGCGACGGCGCCCTGCTCGAGGCCGTGGTGGCCGATACCGCACGGCACTTCGCGCGCGCTATCGTGATGCCCAACCTCAAGCCGCCGGTCACCGACAGCGCCGCTGCGCGCGCCTACCGCGGGCGAATCCGTGCGGCCGTGCCGGCCGGATGCGACTTCGAACCGCTGATGACCGCCTACCTCACCGACCTCACCGATGCCGCCGACCTGCTCGAGGGCTACCGCGACGGCGTGTTCGCCGCGGCCAAGCTCTATCCGGCCGGCGCCACCACCAACTCCGACGCCGGCGTGAGCGATGTCGCGCGTATCGACGACGTGCTGGCCGCGATGGCCGAAGGCGGCATGCCGCTGCTGGTGCACGGCGAGGTGGTCGATGCCGATATCGATGTCTTCGATCGCGAAGCGGTGTTCATCGAGCGCGTGCTCGCGCCGCTGCGCGCGCGGCACCCGCTTCTGCGCGTGGTGCTCGAGCACATCACCACCGCCGATGCCGTCGACTACGTGCGCGCGGCCGATGCGGCCCTGCTCGGCGCCACCATCACGCCGCATCATCTCGCCATCAACCGTAACGCGATGTTCCAGGGCGGCTTCCGCCCGCACATGTACTGTCTGCCAGTCGCCAAGCGCGAGCATCACCGCGCCGCGCTGGTCACCGCCGCTTGTTCCGGGGACGCGCATTTCTTCCTCGGTACCGATTCGGCGCCGCATACCGTCGCAAACAAGGAAACCGCCTGTGGCTGTGCCGGCATCTACAACAGTCCCACTGCACTCGCGACGTATCTCGCGGTGTTCGAAGAAGCCGGCGCGCTCGAACACTTCGAGGCCTTCGCCTGCCGCAGCGGTCCGGCCTTCTACGGCCAGCCGGTCAACACGCAGACGATCACGCTGGAGCGTACCGAGGCGACGGTGGCGAGCGGCGTACGCCATACCGGAGAAGGCGACGTGTGCGTGTTCGCACCGCCGCTGCCACTGCACTGGCATCCCGTTGCGGCATGAGTGACACGCCGCCCTGGCTCGCCTATGACCGCGAGCACGTCTGGCACCCCTACTCGACGCTGATCGACCCGCCACCGGTGTTCCCGGTGACCGCCGCAGCCGGCTGCCGGCTGCGTCTCGCCGACGGCCGCGAGCTCATCGACGGCATGGCTTCGTGGTGGTCGGTCATCCACGGCTATAACCATCCGCGCCTCAACGCGGCGGTGAGCAGCCAGCTCGGGCAGTTTGCGCACGTCATGTTCGGCGGCCTCACTCACGAGCCCGCGACCACCCTTGCGCGCACGCTGGTCGAGATCACGCCGCCGGGGCTCGACTACGTATTCCTCGCCGATTCCGGCTCTGTTGCGGTCGAAGTCGCGATCAAGATGGCGTTGCAGTACCGCGCCGCGCGCGGCGAGAGCGGGCGCACCCGTCTGCTGACCCTGCGCGGCGGCTACCACGGCGACACTTTCGGTGCCATGGCGGTGTGCGACCCGGTCACCGGCATGCACGGCCTGTTCCGCGGCGTGCTGCCGGAGCACGTCTTCGTGCCGCGTCCGGCGGTGCGTTTCGGCGCGCCGTGGGATGCCTCCGATCTCGTTCCGCTCGCTGCGGCTATCGAAGCGCACCGCGACGAACTCGCCGCCGTCATCCTCGAACCGGTGGTGCAGGGCGCCGGCGGCATGTGGTTCTATCACCCGGAGTACCTCGCCGGCGTGCGCCGCCTGTGCGACGAACACGGCCTGCTGCTGATTGCCGACGAGATCGCGACCGGTTTCGCGCGCAGCGGCGAATTGTTCGCCTGCAACCATGCCGGCATCGCGCCCGATATCCTGTGTCTCGGCAAGGGGCTCACCGGCGGCTACATGACGCTCGCCGCGACGCTCGCCAACGCCGAAGTCGCCATGACCTTGTGCGGCAACGAGCCCGGCGTGTTCATGCACGGTCCGACGTTCATGGGCAATGCGCTCGCCTGCGCCTGCGCGCAGGCGAGCATCGACCTTCTGCTCGAAGGCGACTGGCGCGGTGACATTGCGCGCATCGGACGGGCGCTCGAGGCGGGCCTGGCCCCGTGCCGCACGCTCCCCGGCGTTGTCGACGTGCGCACCCTCGGCGCAATCGGCGTGGTCGAGCTCGAGACGCCGATCGACATGCGCATGGCGGCACCGGCGTTCGTCGAGCGCGGCGTGTGGGTGCGCCCGTTCGGGCGTCTCGTCTACGTCATGCCGCCCTACGTGATCAGCGACGCCGAGACAGCGCAGCTCGCCGCGGCCATCGGCGAGGTCGTCGCCCTGCATGCGGAGAACGCGAGATGAACGAGGACAGCCTGCCCGGCTTCGACGACGACGTCATACGCGCCATGGCGCGCTGGCCAGACGTGCCGCAATGCTTCGGCTGGCTCGGGCTCGATCGTCGCGGCGGCTGGCGCATCCGCGGTGAAACCATCACGCATGCCCGCGCAGTGGCCTTCCTCGGGCGGCACTATCGCGGTGACGAGAACGGCCGCTGGTACGTGCAGAACGGCCCCCAGCAGGTGTTCGTCGATCTCGACTACACCCCGTGGGTCTATCGCTACGACACACATGCCGGTTTCGTCACGCATACCGGCATACGCTGCACGGCGCTCACCGGCGCCTGTCTCGACGACGAGGGCAACCTGCTCGTTGCCACGAGCCTCGGTATCGGCATTGTCGACGATCGCGATCTCGCGGCCTGCGAAGCATTGCTCGAACTTCGTGGTGACGTCGCCATCGCGCTCACCTGGGGCGGCACGCGGCACGTGCTGGAGAGCGTCGCGCGCGACGCCGTCCCTGGCCGCTACGGCTTCGTGCCGACACCACGCGCTTGAGCGCGAAGTCGTCGTCGGCTGCGCCCCCGGGAGACCCGCTCGCTGCGCACGGGGCGCGCGCGACAGCGGCACTCGTCGCGCTGGGAACGTGGGCGGCGCTGTGGCAGTTCGTCAGTGGCGCCGATGCCGCCGCCCGTGCCGCCTACGCATTCGGCGTGGTGCCCTCGGTGCTGACCCTGCGCGCACGCCTGCCACTCGAACTCGACCTGTTGCCCGCGCCACTCACCCTGCTCACCGCCGTGTTCCCGCAGGCGGGCCTGTTGCCGGCCACCGCCGCCCTGCTGATGCTCGTCCTGTACGGACCACACGTGGAGGGTGCGCTCGGCTGGCGGCGCTACCTCGTGTTCTACTTCGGTTGCGCCATCCTCGCCGCGCTCGCCGAGGTGCTCGCTGCGCCGGGCGGGCGCTTCCCGGTCATCGGCGCCGGTGGTGCCGTCAGCGGGGTGGTCGTGGCGAGCCTGCTCCTGCTGCCACGGCGCCGCATCGCACTGCCAGCGGGGACAGGCATCGCGACCGGCGTGCTCGCCGCTACGTGGTTCGTCTTTGCCGTCTTCGCCGCTCCGGGAAGCGCCGCGACACGGCCCGGTCTCGGCTGGCCGGCGTGCGTCGGCGGCGCGCTCGGCGGCATCATCCTGGTGCTGTTTCTCAAGCGGCGCGAAGTGCCGCTGCTCGCCGCCGAGAGGCCGTCGCGGCGGTGATTGCGGCGAGCTTCGCGCTCTACCTGGGGCTGATCGGCATCATCGGCGTGCTCGCCTGGCGGCGTACCCGCGACATCGCCGACTACCTGCTCGGCGGGCGCCGCATCGGCGCCGCCGTCGCGGCGCTCTCGGCCGGCGCCTCCGACATGAGCGGCTGGCTGCTCCTCGGCCTGCCCGGGCTCGCCGTGCTCATGCCGGGCACGGCCGCGTGGACCGCCGCCGGGCTGCTCGCCGGCACCTGGTGCAACTGGCGTTTCGTCGCCCGCCCCCTGCGCGAAGCCAGCGCGGCGCTCGGCGCCCTCACCGTGCCGGGCTACTTCGCGGCGCGCTTTCCGGCACACGGGCGCTGGCTGCGGGCATTGACCGCGCTGACCATCGTCGCCTTCTTCCTGCTCTACACGAGCGCCGGCCTCGTCGCCGGCGGCAAGCTGTTCAACAGCGTGTTCGCTATCCCCTACGCGCCGGCGGTGGTGCTCGGCGCACTCGTGATTGTCATTTACACGCTGTTCGGGGGCTTTCTCGCTGTGGCGTGGACGGACGCCCTGCAGGCTTTGATGATGAGTGCCGCACTGCTCGCGGTGAGCGTGCTGCTGTGGACGAGCGACGGCGCGGCCACCCCGCTCCCCGCAGCAGCGCCCGCACCAGGCCCGCTCGCGGCGCTGTCCGCCCTTGCCTGGGGACTCGGCTACTGCGGGCAGCCGCATATTCTCGCCCGCTTCATGGCCCTCGCCGACCCGGCCCGTGCGGTCGTTGCGCGTCGCATTGCCGTGAGCTGGACCGCGCTCGGCCTGGTCACCGCGGTCGCCATCGGCATCGCCGGGGCGGGCCTCGCCGGGGTCGCCGCCGATCCCGAGCGCGTCTTCATCCTCGCCGTGGAAGCCGAGCTCGCTCCGTGGCTCGCCGGTGGCTGCCTCGCGGCGATTCTCGCCGCCATCATGAGCACCGCCGATTCGCAATTGCTGGTCACGGCGGCGGCCCTCGCCGAGGACCTGTTGCCCCTCGCCCGCAGTCCCCGCGACGCCGCCGCGCGCCTGCGCGCCGGCCGCCTGGCCGTCGCCGTGGTGGCAGCCTGTGCCGTACTGGTAGCACTCGATCCGCGGGCCGGCGTGTTCGACCTCGTCGCGCGCGCCTGGGCCGGCTTCGGCGCGACGCTCGGACCGGCGCTGCTGGTGGCGCTGTACCGTGACGATGCCTCTGGCGCCGGTGCGCTCGCCGGCATGACGGCCGGCGCGCTGGTGGTGCTCGGCTGGCCCTGGCTGCCGCACGGCGGCTTCGGCGTCTACGAACTGTTGCCCGCGTTCGTCGCCGCCTGCGCCCTCAACCTCGTCGTCAATCACTACGTCGCCGGTGCGCACGGCAAGCGCAGGCCCTAGAATCGCCGCATGAAAGAAGTCTCGTTGATCGCCTGGCCGGCTGCCGACGGCATCCCCGATGCGACCCGGGTAAGCGACAAGATGGCCGCGCGTGGCTACGCGGTAACCCGCTATACCTATCCCGCGGGAGCCGATTTCCCACCGCATTCCCATCCGTGGGACAAGTGCAGCAGCGTGCTCGAGGGTCGCTTCGAGATCGTCGTCGGCGACACTTCCTATGTGCTCGCCCGCGGCGACCTGTTGTTCATTCCGGCCGGTGTGGTACACGCCGCACGCGTACTCGGAGACGTTGCGGTCACCAGCCTCGACGGCGTGAAGCGCTGACCCGGCGTCCGGCCGGCGTGTCTGTCCCGGTCCGCCGCGCCAGCGCCGCGGCGGCGATCGATGGTCCGACAGCGCGACGGCTGGCATCGCGCCGTTGGGCGGGCAACCCCCGACAGACGCCGGGTGCGCTGCTGCTCGCGCTGTTCGCCTTGCTCTCCGGCGGCTGCGACGACTCCGCGCCGACGTTGCCGCGGCTGGCAACGGACGCCGTGGTGCTCGCCTTCGGCGACAGCCTCACGCGCGGCACCGGCGCGCCGCGTGGTGCGGGCTATCCCGAGGTGCTCGCCCGGTTGATCGATCGGCAGGTCGTGAACGCCGGGGTGCCGGGCGAGATCAGCGCGGACGGCCGCCGGCGCCTTGGCGGCGTGCTCGATCGCGTCGTTCCCGACCTGCTCATCCTGTGCCACGGCGGCAATGACCTGCTGCGGCGACACCCGCCCGCGGCCACGCGCGACAACCTGGCAGCAATGATTGCGCTCGCGCGCGAGCGCGGCATCGCCGTACTCCTGCTCGGCGTACCGGCGCCGGGGCTCGTGCTGGACACCGCGGCGCTCTACCACGACGTCGCGATGACGACCGCCACGCCGCTCGAGGACACGGCCATTGCCGAAATCCTCGGCACGGCCGAGTGGAAGGCGGATCCGGTGCATCCCAACGCCACCGGCTACCGGGTGCTCGCCGAGCGCGTGCGCGCCGCCCTCGCCGCGCACGGCGCTTTGTGAGCCCCCTGCACTTGGCGACACGGATGTGGGAACATGGCGCCGCGCTACGCGCAACCCGACCCACCGCCACATCCGGAAGCTCTCAATGAGAATACGCAATCTTGCCCTGCTCGGCTGCCTGCTGGCCGGCCAGGCGGGCGCCGTCGGCACGTCGCTGGAAAGCGATGCCGAGAAGTACAGCTATGCCATCGGCATCAATTTTGCGCAGAGCCTGATGCGCCAGGGGGTGCCCCTCGATGCCGATGCCGTGTACATGGCCATCCAGGACGCCCTGGCCGGCAGCGAGCTGCGCCTCTCAGCTGAGACCATGAGCGAGGCCTTGCGTGCGGAGGCTCAGCGCGCCGGCGAGCGCAAGCGCGACCAGGCAGCGGAGAACATGCGTCGCGGCAAGGAATACATGGCGCAGAACAAGACCAAGGACGGTGTCACCACGCTGCCCAACGGCATCCAGTACGAAGTACTGCGCAAGGGCACGGGCGCACAACCGAAGAAGACCGACACCGTGACCGTGCACTACGTGGGTACGCTCGTCGACGGCCGCGAGTTCGACAGCTCCAAGCGGCGCGGCGAACCGGCCACCTTCCCGCTCGACGGCGTCATCCAGGGATGGCAGGAGATCCTGCCGCTGATGCGCGTGGGCGCGCGCTGGCTGGTCACCATTCCGCCCGATCTCGCCTACGGCGTGAACGGGGCGGGCGCTGCCATCGGTCCCAACGAGACGCTGATCTTCGAGATCGACCTGCTCGAGATCGGCGGCGGCGACGACGGCTGAGGATGCGCCGATTGCCCGCCAGCAGCGGGCACGTTTACACTCCGGACGGTAAGCAGACGGCAGCACGATGATCGAAATCGAAGACAAGGGCCGCGAAGACGGCCACAGCGTGTTCAACGTCACGGTGTCCGATTCGGCCGGACGCACACAGCATCGCGTGACGCTGTCCGACGAGACCTACGAGCGCCTCACGGGCGGTCGCATCTCGCACGTTGCCTGCGTCGATGCCGCGTTCCGCTTCCTGCTCGAGCGCGAAGCAAAGACCGACATCCTGCCGAGCTTCGACATCAACGTCATTCACCTCTACTACGCCAACTTCGAAAAAGAGTTCGGCAACTACATGTAGTGGTGGCGAGCACCGTGCCGCCGTGTGCCTCACGGCGGCACGATCGCGCCGCACGGCTCGCCCTGCGCGGCGCGCCGGCTGTTGAGCGTATCGATGACGGCACGCCCCCCGACGGTGGCAACGACGGCGCCGAGGTCGGCAGCACGTTCGAGCAATCGGCCGCTGTCGACGTGCACGCGCGGCGCGGCCAGCGTGCCCGCAACGTCGATGGTGTGCACGGCATCGAGGCCGCCGATACGGATGCCCTGACGCGGCGCCGGCGTCAGCGCGATGTCGAGGACGCCATCGACGAGGTCGATACTGCCGCCACCGCTGACCCGCATGCGCGGTGTCCACAGCTCGAGCAGCCGCGGTGCGTAGATACGCCCGCGCGCGACCGGGGCGGAGAAGCGCAGGCATTCCATCACCGTCGTTTCGCTGGCATCGCGAAACGGCCGGAAGGCACCAAGGACCTTGCCGAGCAGGCTGCCGATGAGGCTTGCGCCGGCCCGTTCGAAGGTCTTCTCGATGACGCCTCCACCAGCGTGGGCGAGCCAGGCGTGGCCCGAGGCGGTCGCCACGAGCGTGTCCCAGCGTGCGCCCTGCGCGTGCAGCTCGACGGCGACATCGCTCGGCATCGCCCGCACGTAGGGCCGCAGGGGCGCAAAGGCGCCGGCGTCGACGTCGCGCAACATCAACGTGAGGCGCGTCTCCGCGGCCGGTGAGTGCGTGAAGGTGCCGCGTGCCGTGCCGCCGGCAAGATCGGGCGAGCGAGCCTCGAGCTCGAGCACACCGTCGCGCAGGTGCGCTCGCAGCGCGACGTCCCGTGCGGTTGCACCGGCCCACTCGATCGCGCTCGCCTGCGCGTCGACCTCGATCTCGAAGGCCGCCATCCACGGCGGCAGGAGCAACGACGACGACGCACCCGCTGCCGGCATTGCGAACGCGGCGCACAGCATGGCCGCGGGCGCTCGCGCAGGTGGCTTCAAGCGGCGCCGAACTCCGCGATCAGCGCGGCGAGCACCGGCGCGCGCCAGCCACTGAGCGCGCGTCCTGGCACGTCACCGGCGACCAGTCGCTCGATCTCCCGGCGCGTCAGCAGCACCGCCGGGCTGATACCGAGTTCGCCGGCACAGGCACGCACCCGCGCCGCACAGTCCTTCGCGCGCTGGCGCTGTGCCGGGCTCGGCGGGCCACTCTGCATCGCGCGCCAGGCGTCGTCCTCGGCCGCGATGCCGGCCGCGAGCGCAGCGAGCACGCGGTCGCCGTGGCGGCGCACGAAGGCGGCGTTGTCAGGCAGCGCCGCGGCGAGGGCCGCGGGTGAATCCGGCGCGGCCTGCGCAACGGCCAGCAGTTCGGCATCCTTGAGTACCCATCCTCGCGGCAGGTCGCGTTCGCGTGCGCGCTCTTCGCGCCAGCGCGCCAGCGCGACCCCGCGTGCGAAGGCTTCGCCCGACAGCGCCGGCAGTCCCTTGACCCGTTGCCACGCATCCATGATCGGGGGGTCGTAGAGCGCCGGGTCCGCCAGCGTACGGCATTCCTCTTCCAACCAGGCTTCCCGCCCCAGCGCGGCCAGGCGTTCGCCCAGCGCCGCGTCCAGCGCCGCGAGATGGCGCACATCGTCGGCAGCGTAATGCAACTGGCGTTCGCTCAGCGGACGTTGCCGCCAGTCGGTGCGCGTCTGCGATTTGTCGAGCGTCACGCCGAGCAGTTCCCGCACCAGTTCGGCGTAACCGATCTGCTCGTCAAAACCCGCGAGAGCCGCCGCAACCTGCGTGTCGACGAGCGGTGGACCGAGCACGAGTCCGGCATGATACAGCACCTCGAGATCCTGGCGTGCAGCATGCAGGAGCTTGCATCGACCCGGTGCCGCCAGGACCCCGGCGAGCGGAGTGAGATCGTCCACGGCAAGGGTATCGATCAAGGCAATGCGCTCCGCGCAGGCGATCTGAACCAGGCACAAGCGTGCAAAGTAGGTACGCTGGCGCTCGAACTCGGTATCGATGGCGAGCGGCGCCTGCGGGTCGCAGCCCGCCAGCCATGCGGCGATGGCACCGGGCTCGGCGAGGTAGGCGAAGGCGCTGGTCGGATGGTGGCTCATGCGGAGAGGGTCACACTGGGGTTCGCGGCGGGCGCGCGCATTATGCCCGGGAACCTGCCATCACACGCCGCATCCAAGCAAATAGGCTACACTGTGCCGACTGCGCCGACCGATCCCCCGCCTTGCGTGCGAGACGCTGCGAGCCGCCATGATACGTCGAATCCTCCTGACGCTGCTGCTGACCCTGTCCGTCATTGCGCCGGTGGCCGCGAACGCGCCGGTGGTGGCGCTCGAGGACCTGCATCCGCACGCCGAGCATCGCCGCGCGACGCGACTCATCACGCACGTGGTGGCCAATTACCACTACCGCAACGTCGCGCTCGACGATGCGCTCTCGCGCGCCATTCTCGATCGTTACCTCGAGGCGCTCGACCCGACGCGCAGCTACCTGCTCGCGAGCGACGTCGACGGCATCATGAAGCATGCCGATCGCATCGACGACTACCTGCGCAGCGCGAGCCTCGACCCGCTCTACGACATCTTCATCGTATTCCGCGAGCGCCTGCGTGAGCGCGTCGAGCATGCCGTTGCGCTGCTCGAGGGTGAATTCGACTTCACCGTCGAGGAAAGCCTGGAGTTCGACCGCGAGGATGCGCCGTGGCCCGCCGATCGCGCGGCGCTCGACGACCTGTGGCGCAAGCGGGTCAAGAACGACGTGCTCTCGCTGCGCCTCGCCGGCAAGGAGACGGACGAGATCCGCAAGACCCTGCGCGACCGCTACAACGGCCTGTACCGGCGTACGGCGCAGTTGACCAGCGACGACGTCTTCCAGACCATCATCAACTCCTACACCACCACCATCGACCCGCACACCGCCTACTTCTCCCCGCGGACCTCGGAGAACTTCAAGATCCGCATGAGCCTGTCCCTCGAGGGCATCGGCGCCGTACTGCAGAGTGAGAACGAGATGACTCTGGTGCGCGAGGTGGTGCCTGGCGGTCCGGCCGATCTGAGCGGCAAGCTGCACGCCGATGATCGTATCGTCGGCATCGGCCAGGATGTCGGCGGCGACATCGTCGACGTGGTCGGCTGGCGACTCGACGACGTCGTCGACCTCATCCGCGGCCCCAAGAATTCCGTCGTCCGCCTCGAGGTGTTGCCGAAGGGCGTCGCCGTCGACGGCCCGACCCAGGTCATCGAGATCACGCGGAACACCATCAAGCTCGAGGAGCAGGCCGCCAAGGGCTCGGTGCTCGAGGTCGATGGTGCGCGCGTCGGCGTCATCGACGTACCGACCTTCTACATGGATTTCGAGGCGCGCAGCGCCGGCGATCGCAACTACACGAGCACGACGCGAGATGTCCGCCGCATCATCGGGGAACTGACCGCCGACGGCATCGATGGCCTCATCGTCGATTTGCGTTCCAACGGCGGCGGTTCGCTCAACGAGGCAACCGAACTGACCGGGCTGTTCATCGATACCGGCCCGGTGGTACAGGTGCGCGACTCCCAGGGGCGCGTGCAGGTCGAGCGCGACAGCGACAACGGCGTCGCCTGGAGCGGCCCGCTGCTGGTCCTGGTCGACCGCAACAGCGCCTCCGCCTCGGAGATCTTCGCCGGCGCGATCCAGGATTACCGTCGTGGCCTGGTAGTCGGCGAACCGACCTTCGGCAAGGGCACGGTGCAGAACCTGGTCGACCTGAATCGCTTCGACCAGTCCATGAAGGGCAAGCTCGGACAGCTCAAGGCCACCATTGCGCAGTTCTTCCGCGTCAACGGCGGCAGTACCCAGCACCGCGGCGTGCTGCCCGACATCGTGCTGCCGACGGTCATCAGCATGGACGAGCATGGCGAACGCTCGCTGGAGAACGCCCTGCCCTGGGCTTCCATTCAGCCGGCACGCTACACGCCGGTGAGCTTCGCTGCGGATGCTCTCCCGGTCGTGCGCCGCACCCACGAGGAGCGCATTCTCGACGACGCTGCATTCCAGGCCGTGCTCGAGACCGAGAAGGCGATCAAGGAAGCGCGTGAGAAGACCGCGGTCTCCCTCGTCGAGGAGACCCGGCGCGCCGAGCACGAGCAGGCCAAGCGCGACCAGCGCAGGCGTGAGAACGCCATCCGTATCGCGCGTGGACTCGAGCCGCTGGCGGAAGATGCCGACGACGGCGAGGACGACGCCACGGCACTGCTCGACGGCGACCCCGATGCGCTCGGTGACGAGGAAGACGGCGACGCCGACGAATTCGACGTCGTTCTCGACGAGGCCGGGCGCATCCTGCGCGATTGGGTCAGTGCACAGAGCGCTGGTCCGGACCCGCGCCTGGTCGACGCCGATCGTGAGGCCGTCAACACGCCGCTGGACGGTAACACGCCGGACGGCCGCGATGCCGCGCGGGTGCATTGAGTTGCCTTCACCATCCCGCCCGGACCTGCCCGCTCGCAACGTGCCGCAAACATCGCGGCGATAAGCCGCCACGCGGCACGAGATCCGCGTTCAGTCGCACCGGCCCGCGCTCGTTATCCCGTCACCGCGCGCGACTGGCCCGCAGCACGTACCCCGCTTGACGACGCCCGACGACTGCGCGAGCGCGGCGGCGCCCGCAGCGCTACGACGGCGAATTCAGGCGCACGCGCCGTCGAGCCGCGCCAGCACATCGGCGAGACCGTCATAGCTCGCAACCAGTTCGGCGAGTGAGAAGCGCGCGTTGGCCGGGCTCGGATTGGGCGATACCCAGCTACGCGTACCGGCGACCAGATACGGTTGCTCACCCCACCCGGCAACGACGTCCGCTGGTGCGAGTTCGCGGCATACCGCACGGGCCGCCACCATGCCATGGAACCACAGCACACGCGGCGCAAGGCGCGTGATCTTTTCCCCCAGCAGCGGCACCGCAGCGGCAAAATCGCGTCGAGCGAGGTCGCGCACGCCGGGCGTCGGGCGCTTGACGACGTCGGTGAAGCCGATGCCGTAGCGATCGCGTAGGACCTTCATTGCCGCCACGCTCGGCACGAGCGGCGCGTCGAGCAGCCGCGAGGCATTGAGCGCCGGCCAGAAGCGATTGCGCGGGAAGGCGAACGGGTAGCCTGCCCGCACCGCGTGTGGCGATGGATTGATGCCGACGGCGAGCACGCGCAAGCCGGGGCGCACGAAGTCGGGCAGCGTATCGCTGATGTCGTGACGCCTTGCCATCGAGGTCCGTTCAGCGCAGGACGGTGAGTGCCGCCACGCCAACGACCATGACCGTGGCGGCAGCCAGGTTGCGCACGAGGCCGTGTTCGCCGAACAGCAGCGCACCATAGACGAGGCCGAACAGCATGCTGGTACGCTTGACTGCGATCATGTACGCCGCCTCGACCTGCGCGATTGCAGCGAAGTGTGCAAGCATCATCACGGCCATCGCAATGCTGACGATCGCCGCGCCGCCCGGCCGCGCGACCACGACGCCGCCGAGACGCCGCCGGCGTGCGAGAACCACCAGGCAAGCCGTCGCACCCAGAAGCACGCCGTAGAACGGGCCAAAGGCGAGCGGCGGCATGTAGGCGAGCGCGCCCTTGCCGAGGGTCGAGGTGAGACTGAAGATCAGCGCAACCCCGAGCATCAGGCGCGGCCCGCGCTCGCGCAGCACGAAACGCAGCGGCGCGAGCTTGTCGACACGCCAGGTGGCGGCATCGAGATTGAGCGCATACGCGCCGCCGCTGACCAGGGCCACGCCGACCAGGCCTGCCGGGGAGACGCGCTCACCGAGCAGCAGCCAGCCGGTCAAGGCAGTGAATACCGGGGTGAAGGCGAGATAGGGCAGCGTATGGCTGAGGGGCGCCAGGGCGATGGCCCGTGCATAGAGATAGATCGCCGCGATGTCGAGCGGCAGCAGGGCGCCGACCCACAGCCAGAAGCGTGCATCGGCGGGCATCATCCACACCACCGGCAGCGCGGGTGCGAGCAGGAGTCCGCTGAGGCCGAAGCGCACGACCACGGCATCCCATACGTCGACGTCGGCGAACCAGCGCTTGGTCGCGGCGTCGGCGCTGGCGAAAGCAAACGCGCTGAGCAGGCTGAGCGCGAACCAGCTCATGCGACGACGCGGCGCACGCAGCAAGCGTCGCGCGGCCGCTGCGCCGCTGACCGATGCAGCCCGGCCAACCGTCGCGCACATGGCCGGAGCGCGCCTGTCGAGGCAGTCCAGCGCGCGGCGCCTGGTCGTTGCGTGCGCCGACCCATCGCTCCCCTGCGCACGACTCGCCGCCCAGCGCAGTAGATTGTTCCCGAGTCCGACAGACTGCTAGCATGCCGGCACTCTGCCCCGTCCGACCCGATTGCCCGATGAAGACCGGTTTTGTCTACGACCCGCGTTTCCGCGACCACGATACCGGCGCGCACCACCCTGAGCAGCCTGCCCGTATGGACGCCGCGCTGGCCGCCATCGAGGCGGCGCCGTGGCACGACCGCCTGCTGCACATGCCGGCTGCCGCGGCCGACATCGCGGTCGTCGAGCGTATCCATTCGCTCGGTTACATCCGTCGTGCCGAATCGGCCTGCCGCTCCAGCGCGCCGTTCCTCGACACCACCGACGTCACCATTTCGCCGGCGTCCTGCGACATCGCCCTGCTCGCCGCCGGCGCGCCGCTCGCTCTCGCCGACGCGCTCGCTGCCGGGCACATCGACAACGGCTTCGCCCTGCTGCGCCCGCCCGGCCACCACGCCGAGCACGACGCGGCGATGGGTTTCTGCCTGTTCAACAACGTCGCCATCCTGGCTCGTCACCTGCAACACGAACACGGGCTCGACAAGATCGCCATCCTCGACTGGGACGTGCATCACGGCAACGGCACTCAGCACGCTTTCGAGGAAGACCCGAGCGTGCTCTACGTGAGCCTGCACCAGTACCCCTATTACCCGGGCACCGGCGCGTGGTCGGAGACCGGCCGTGGCCGCGGCGCCGGCGCCACCCTCAATTGCCCGATGCCCGCCGGCGCCACCGATACCGCGTACGAGCGCGCGTTCATGGAGCAGGTCCTGCCCAAGCTCGACGGCTACAAGCCGGAATGCATCATCGTGTCGGCCGGCTTCGACGCGCACCGCGACGACCCGCTCGCCGACGTGCAGCTGTCGACTGGGATGTACGCGTGGATGACCGAACGGGTGCTGGAAACCGCCGACCTGCACGCGGACGGCCGCGTACTGTCGGTGCTCGAGGGAGGCTACCACCTCGAGCGCCTCGGTGAGTGCGTGGCCACCCACCTTGCCGGGCTGCTCGGCGCGCCGGCGCAGCGCTGAGCGACAACGGTCGCTCAACCGCGTCCGCGTCCGTCGAAGAACGCGTGCACGGCACGCGCAGGCTCGTCGCTGTCATAGGCAGCGACGAAGGCCTCCACCCCGCGCTCGATGGCGCCCGAGAGGGTTCCCGCCTCCTCCCAGGCGCTGAACAGGGCCTTCTGCGCGGCCATGGCCCGTGGCGTCCCGGCGACCATGTCCGCGGCGATAGTGTCGGCGAGTGCATCCAGCGCCTCCACCGCGACGACGTGCTGCAGGAGTCCGATCGCGTGCGCTTCGGTCGCCTCGATGATGTTCCCGCGCAACATCAGCTCGCGCGCCTTGCCCCAGCCCACGAGCCCAGGCAGCAGTGCCGCTTCGACGACCGATGGCACGCCCACGCGCACTTCCGGCATCCCGACGCGCACGCTGGTATCGCCAATGCGCACATCGCAGGCGGCAGCGATTTCGAGCCCGGCGCCGAGGCAGTAACCGCGCAGCACGGCGACGACCGGAACGGGCGCGGCACGCAACGCTGCACAAAAGCGGTGCACCGAACGGATGAAGCCCTCCGCGGTGGCCGGTGTCAGCGCACCGAGCGCGTGTAGATTCGCGCCACCGACGAAGGCCCGCTCATCGGCGCCTCGCAACAGGACGCAACGCAGTCCGGGTTCGGCAGCCAGCAGCGCCGCGAAGTCCGACGCGGCTTGGGTGAGGATATCGCCGTCGACGAGATTGAGCGCCTTGGCACCGTGCAGAGATACCGCGGCGACACGTCCACCGGCGACATCGCGCAGCGTGACGCCGAGCACCGCACCGCTCATGACGGCCACCTGCGCTGACACGGCCGCCCGCCGCACGGGCAGTCGGGTTCGGGGCGGCGTGACGGCGGCGTCGGCGCGGAGCAGGCGTGCGTGGGGCAGGGAGACATGCGGATTTCCTCGCGAGAGTGGCTGCGGCATCTTAACCGCAGCCGCACGCGTGGCGTCGCTGGACAACCCCGGGCAACGGCGCTAGCGTGCCACGCATGAACGTCAGCTTGCGTATCAACGGCCAGGCGCACACGCTGGAGACCGAACCGCAGGTGCCATTGCTGTGGATCCTGCGCGACGTGCTGCACCTGACCGGTACCAAGTTCGGTTGCGGCATCGCTGCCTGTGGCGCCTGTACCGTGCACGTCGATGGACGTGCCATGCGCAGCTGCACGCTGCCCGTCTCGGCTGTCGACGGCAAGGAGATCACGACCATCGAAGGGCTCGGTGCCGCGCGCCTGCACGCGCTCCAGCAGGCCTGGATACGTCACCAGGTACCGCAATGTGGATACTGCCAGTCGGGGATGTTGATGGCGGCGGCGGCGCTGCTCGCCGAGCACCCGCAGCCGGATGACGCGACCATCGACCGCGCGATGACCAACATCTGCCGCTGCGGCACCTACCAGCGCGTCCGTCGGGCCATACACGACGCCGCCGGGCAGAGCGGATGAGGTTCGCCCCGGGCCGGCGTCGCTTTCTCGTTGCCGCCGGCGTGCTCGGCGGCGGCCTGTTGATCGGTTATGGCCTGTTTCGCGAGCGCGACCTGCTCGGCTCGCCTGACCTGTTGCCGGTGGAAGCCGACGAGATCGCGCTCAACGCCTGGCTCAAGGTCGCCGCCGACGGCCGTGTCACCGTGGCGGTGCCGCGCGCCGAGATGGGCCAGGGCGTGTATACCGCGCTACCCATGCTGGTCGCCGAGGAGCTTGGCGCGGCATGGGCAGACGTGCATGCCGAGCAGGCGCCAATCGACAAGGTCTACGGCAACATCACGGTGATGGCCGATGCCGCACCGCTCGATCCCCACGACGAGGGCATCATGGCAACGGCCGTGCGCTGGACGCTCGCGCGTGCCGGCCGCGTACTCGGCGTGCAGGTCACCGGCGGCAGCACCAGCGTGCGCGATGCCTGGCTGCCGATGCGCGCCGCCGGTGCGGCCGCCCGCGACATGCTCGTGCGCGCCGCCGCTGCCCGGCTCGAAGTGCCACCTGAGGCGCTCGAGGCGGTGGACGGGCGCATCGTGCACGCGGCTTCCGGTCGCGCACTCGCCTTCGGCGCGCTGGCCAGCGAGGCTGCCGCACTGGCGCCTCCCGAGCGTTTCACCTTCCGTCCGCCGCAGGCGCGGCGCCTGCTCGGCAAGCCGCTGCCGCGCACCGACGTGCCCGCCAAGGTGGACGGCAGCGCCCGCTTCGGCTGCGACGTGCGTCATGCCGGCATGGTGTACGCGGCGATTCGTATCGCACCGGTATTCGGTGGCGCACTCGAGCGCTTCGACCGTACCGCGCTCGAGAACAGTCCAGGCGTGATCGGCGTGATCCCGCTCGCCGATGCACTGGCCGTGGTCGGACGCACGTGGTGGCACGCCGAGCATGCGCTGGCGGCAACCACGGTCGAGTTCTCCCCCGGGCCGGGTGCGGGCACTTCGCACGAAGATCTCTTCGCGCGCTATGCCGAGGCGCTCGCTGCCGACGACGGCTTTGCCTACGAAGACCAGGGTGACGCGCGCGGCGCACTGGCTGGTGCGGATGTTCTGCGCGCCGAGTATCGCGCGCCTCTGCTCGCCCATGCCTGCATGGAACCGATGAACTGCACGGTGCGCCTCGGTGATGGCACCGCCGAGATCTGGTGCGGTAACCAGGCGCCGGATCTCCTGCGCCTGATCGCGGCCGACCAGCTCGGTCTCGAACCGGAGCAGGTCACACTGCACACGCCCTTCCTCGGTGGCGGTTTCGGGCGTCGTGCCGAACCCGATTTCATGCGTTATGCGATCGCGATCGCGCAGGCCGTGCCGGACCAGACCGTGCAGCTCCTGTATTCGCGCGAGCAGGACCTCCAACACGACACTTACCGCCCGCCAGTCCTGTCACGCTTCGCCGCTCGCCTCGATGGCGACGGCCGCATCGCGGCGTGGCACAACCGCATCGCCGGCCCGTCGGTCAGCCAGGCGACCATTGGTCGCGCTTTCCCCGACCTGCCGCTCGGTGGGCCCGACAAGACCTCCGCCGAGGGTGCCGCGCATCTCGCCTACGCCGTGCCGGATCGACGGGTCGAACACACCCGGGTCGACATTCCCGTGCCGTGCGGTTTCTGGCGCAGCGTAGGTCATTCCTACAATGCCTTCTTCACCGAGTGCTTCATCGACGAGCTGGCGGCCGCGGCCGGCGCCGACCCGCTCGCCTTCCGCCTCGCGCATCTCGCCGCGCGGCCGCGCGAGAGCGCCGTGCTGCGCCTGCTCGAAAGCGCCTCCGCGTGGCACGAGTCCCTGCCCGCGGGCCGCGCGCGCGGTCTCGCGCTGCACGAGTCCTTCCACTCCATCGTCGGCCAGGTCGCCGAGGTCTCCATCGCCGATGGCCGGGTCGTGGTCCATCGGGTGGTGTGCGTGATCGACTGCGGTGAGGTGGTCAATCCCGATATCGTCATCGCGCAGATGGAAAGCGGCATCGTGTTCGGCCTGACCGCCGCGCTCTACGGCGAGGTCCGGCTCGACGACGGCCGGGTCACGCAGGGCAACTTCCCCGACTACCGCATGTTGACGCTGAAGGAGATGCCACGCATCGAGACCCACGTCATCGCCAGCGGCGCGGAGCCAGGTGGCGTCGGTGAGCCGGGGACTCCGCCGATTGCACCAGCCGTAACCAACGCGGTGTCTCGCCTGCTCCGACGCCGCGTGCGCCAGTTACCGCTCAACGCCGCGCTCGAGAGTTGAGCAGCGACACGGGGCTCAGGCCGTACAGCGCACGCCGGTGCCACCCAGCCCGCAATAGCCACCAGGGTTCTTGGCGAGGTGCTGCTGATGGTAGTCCTCGGCAAAGTAGAACGTCGGCGCCAGCGCGATTTCGGTGGTGATGGCGCTGAATCCGGCTGCCGCGAGAGCCGCGCCATAGGCCTCAGCCGAGTCGCGCGCGGCGGCGAGCTGCGCGTCGCTCGTGCAGTAGATGGCCGAGCGATACTGGGTGCCGACGTCGTTGCCCTGGCGCATGCCCTGGGTCGGATCGTGGGCTTCCCAGAAACTGCGCAGCAGCGCCGCGTAGCCGAGCTCGGCCGGGCGGAACACCACCTGTACAACCTCGGTGTGGCCGGTACGTCCGGAGCAGACCTCGCGATAGGTGGGGTTGGGCGTGTAGCCGCCGGCATAGCCCGCGGCGGTGGTGTACACGCCGTCGAGCTGCCAGAAGCGGCGCTCCGCGCCCCAGAAGCAGCCGAGCCCGAACACCGCCACGGCGCAATCCTGCGGGTAGGGGGGCAACATCGGCGTGTCGAGCACGAAATGGCGTTCCGGCACGGGCATGGCTTCCGCACGCCCGGGCAGTGCCTGCTCCCGGTGCGGCATCTCGATGTCTTTCAGCAATCCGAACATGTTCGAGTCTCCGTGGTGAGGGGCGCGTCGAGTGCGGCGTCGAGCGCCGCGCGCGCCGCCCGAGTGACGTCGGCCGGCTGCTCGCCTTTACGCCGGCGGTAGCGAATCCGCTGGTCGCGATCGGTGACGAAGACCGCGGGCGTGCCGACCACGCCGTATTCTTCGGCAACCAGATCGGCGGCCTCCAGCAGCGTCATGGTGTACCCGTGACGTGCCATGTAAGCCTGCGGGTCGCCATCTTCCCACACATTGAGCGCGTAGAAGCGGACGCCGCGCGGTGCGTACTCCGCGTGCAACGCCGCGAGATGGGGAAACAGCGCCTGACAATACGGGCACCAGCTGGCCCAGAACAGCAGGAGTGCCGGCTGGCCGGCACTGTCGGCATGAAAGCTCACGCTGCGCCCATCGGCCGCATCGAGCGTCCAATCGGGTGCACGTGTACCATCGGCGGCGCCGGCGCAGCGCGCCCACAGCGCCAGGAGGATGACGATTGCGATGTGCCGACGCAATCCTCGCCTGATCTGTGCGCTCATGTCGGCTCCCGTCTCACACCTGTTCGCTTGGCGGCATGCGGCGTTAGAGTCTACCATTGGGCAATCGTTCGGCGCCGGGTGCAGCATGCGCGACAGGATTGAAGTCTACTGCGACTCCTACGGGGTGTGGTATTGCAGCACGCGCGAGCGGCTGATCAATGCCGGCATCGCAACGCCGGCAATGTTTCCCACTGCCAGTGAATCCTGGCGGGGTAACGGTCTCAGTCGCGAACCCGGGGAACCGTTGTGGTCCGTACAGCGCAGCAGCGGAAATCGCTACAAGGTCATGTGGGGCCTGTGCGTGACCCAGGAGGCGGAGTAGAACCGCCGGCGAGTTGATGTCCGCTCGTTCTGACCAGTCTGCGCGCAATGTCTACGGGGCGCCGCTAGAAACCTGTTCGGGCGACCCGCTCACCGGATTCTTTCGTGATGGCTGCTGCCGCACCTGCGCCGAAGACGTCGGCCTGCATACCGTGTGTGTCGAAATGAGCGAGGAGTTCCTGCTTTTTTCGCGCGAACGCGGCAACGATCTCCTCTCCCCTCGCCTGGAACTGGGCTTTCCCGGACTGCTTCCGGGTGATCGCTGGTGCGTCTGCCTCGGGCGCTGGCTGGAAGCCACCGCAGCCGGGGTGGTCGGACGCGTTCACCTGCGCGCGACGGACGCCTCGGTGCTCGAGCACGTGACCCTGGACGTGCTCGAACGGCATGCCGTGTTCGACGCCTGAACCGCCACGCTTGCACCACCACGCTCCAGTCTCCGCCCCGGCACGCGCGGTGATGGTGCAAAGCGCGTCGGGCCTTGTTCGCTAACCTACTGAATCAGAAAGAATCGAGACTTGGCACGCTTGCTGCAAAGCTATAACCGACACAGGGTTACCCCGAACGACTCTGCTGTCACTCCTCTCCAAGTGCGACCCGGGGGGCGCTCTGCGCCCCCCATCTTTTTCCCGCTACCACCCGCGTCCTGACGTGTTCCGGCCCTTCAGCCTCTACGTCGGCCTGCGCTACCTGCGCTCGAAACGACGCAACCGGTTCGCCGGCTTCGTCTCGCTGGTGTCGGTCAGCGGCATCGCCCTCGGCGTCGCCGCGCTGGTCATCGTACTGTCGGTGATGAACGGCTTCGAACGCGAGGTCAGTCGTCACGTGCTCGGCATGAGCGCGCACGCCGTCGCGCTTGCGCGCACCGGCTACATCGAGGACTGGCGTGCCCTGCTCGCCGCGCCGACCCTGCGCGCCGAAGTCGCGGGCGCGGCCCCGTTCGTCCGCGGCAGCGGCATGGTGAGTCGCCGCGACGCGGTGCGGGGCGTGCTGGTCGAAGGTATCGAACCCGCTGCCGAGCGCGCGACGACGGCGCTGGCGAGCTATGTCGGTACGAGCACGCTCGCCACCCTCGTGCCAGGCAGTCGCCGGGCCATCGTGGGCGGCGTGCTGGCCGCCGAGCTCGGTCTCGAGGTCGGTGATCCGTTCAACTTGATGCTGCCGGACTGGGATGCACAGGGTCGCCCGCGCACACCTCGCTACGTACGCCTGGAGGTCGGTGGGATTTTCCGCGTCGGCATGCATCAGTACGACGCCCGCCTGCTGCTGCTTCACCTGGCCGACGCGCAGGACATCCTCGGCGCCGGCGACGGCGTTTCCGGCCTGCGCCTGCGCTTCGCCGACGCCGCGCAGGCACCGGCGCGCGCGCGCTCACTGGTCGCCGCGCTCGGTCGCGACCTCGCGGTGGTCGACTGGACCCAGTATCACCGCAACTTCTTTCTCGCACTCGCCTCGCAGAAACGCATCATGTTCGTCATCCTGATCCTGATCGTCGCTGTTGCCGCGTTCAACATCGCCGCCAACATGGTGATGATGGTCAGCGAGAAGCTGCGCGACATCGCGATCCTGCGTACCCTCGGCGCCACGCCGGGGCGCATCGTGCGCTTGTTCCTGCTGCAAGGCCTGCTCATCGGGTTGTTCGGCGCCCTGCTCGGTGGCCTGCTCGGCGCCTGGGGGGCGGCCGAGAGCGAGCGTGCCGCGCGTTTCATCGAAGGGCTGCTCGGCATCGATCTGATCAATGCGGACGTGTATTTCATCGACTACCTGCCGGCCGAGCTGCGTGCGCGTGACGTGCTCGAGGTCATTGCGGCGGCGATCGCACTGGCCGTGCTGGCAACGGTCTACCCGGCTCTGCGCGCGGCCGCCGTCGACCCTGCCCGTGCGGTGCACCGGGACTAGCCCCTGGGCGCGTGTTGCGGCCGCGGCGCGGCAGCACCGCGGCGTCACAGGATGAGCCGGGTGAAGAAGCGCTCGTCCCAGTCGCCTGCGCGCGCGAGAATGAAACGCGTCAATTCCGAGAGCACGGCGCCGGAGGCGTCGCGCACCTGTGCAACCGGCCCGTCCTCGGCGGTCAGCGCGTGCGCCGGCGAGGCGGCGACCAGGGCCGCACGCACATTCGCGTCGCAGAGCAGTGCGTGCGCGGCATCGTAGGCCGTGAGCAGGCGCGCGAACGCTGCGCGGTCGTATTCGTGCATCACCCGTGCGAGGCGCTCGAGCGGCGTCGCGTCGAGTTCGGCGAGCAGCCAGCTGATCTTGTCCTCGCGATGGTTGCTCGTACCGAGCAGGCACAGCAACGCGGCGAAGGTGACTACGCGCGCGCTGCGAAACTTGGCCTGGCGCAAGGCCCAGCTGTCATCGGTGCTGCCGGCCAGCTTGAATTGCTGCCACGCCGCGTAACTGTGCAGGTAGCGTGCGAGATCGTTGATCAGCGCCGTCCAGCTCCGTCGCGGGCGCGCTGCGACGAAATCGGCCGCGTACCAGTGGACGATCGCCTCGCGCAGGTCGCGAAAGGCGGCGTCGCCGAGCAGCGGTCGGGCATCGAGCAGGCATTGCATGCGTTTGCCGAACACCGCAGGCGCCTCGTCGAGGCTGCCCCGAGCGGTGGGGTCGAGCAGCGCCGCGCGTGTCACCGCCTCGCGGTAGATGCCATCGGCCTTGGGCAGCGCGAGCCCGAGTCCCGCCAGGGCTGCCATGACACTTGCGACGTCGCGCCGCACAGCCTCGTCGCCAGCGTCCGCCCGCGCCAGCAGCAGGCAATCGAAGTCCGAACAGGGACCGGCTTCGAGGCGACCCAGTGAACCACCGACGGCAACGGTCTCCAGCGCCGGCAACGCGCAGCAGGCGAGCGCGGCGCGCGCGCGAGCGATGATCTCGAGCGAGTAATCGCGGGCAGCAGCGAGCGACGGTGCGCGCCCGGCGTCGATCACGACAGATTCCGCCGTGCTCATCGCCCGCTGCCTCCTTGCGCGCTCACGCCGCGCCTGATATTGCGGCGCACAAGGCTTCTCTTATAATCGCGCACTTCGTTTCCGAGCCACGGAGCCACTGCATGGAAATCAAGGGTAAAGTCGCCGTCATCACCGGCGCGGCGAGCGGTATCGGCCGCGCCTGTGCGGCCGAACTGCGCAAGCAGGGCGTCGCCGCGCTGGCGCTGGTCGATCTCGCCAACGGCGTGCACGATGTCGCCAACGACATCGGCGCCCAGGCCGGCGACGGCGTCGTGCGAGCCTTCCAGGGCGATACCACCGACGCGACTTTCCGCCACGAGGTCTTCGAGACACTGCGCCACGAACACGGTCCGGTCAATATCTGCGTGCCGGCGGCCGGTATCACGCGCGACGCGCTGGCGGTCAAGCTGAACAAGGACAAGGGCAAAGCCAACATCTACCCGGTGGAGAATTTCCGCCAGGTGGTCGAGGTCAACCTGATCGCGCCGGTCTACTGGGCGCTCGAAATGGTCGCCCAGCAGGCCGAACACCGTTTCACCCGCGGCCTCAAGCAGTGGCGCCCCGAGGAAGGCACCCAGGGCGTGGTGGTCTTCATCGGCTCGGTATCCTCGCAAGGCAACAAGGGGCAGATCTCCTACGCCTCGACCAAGGTCGGGCTGGAGGGAGCGGCGTCCACCCTGATGATCGAGGCGATGTACTACGGGGTCCGTTGCGCGGTGCTGCATCCGGGTTTCACCGACACCCCGATGGTGCGCGCACTCGGCGAGGACTACATCGACAACCACGTGCTGCCCGCAACGCAGATCAAGCGCCTCATCCGCCCCGAGGAAATCGCCGACGCGATCGCCTTCCTGATTCGCAACTCGGCGGTGAGCGGCCAGTTGTGGGCCGATGCCGGCTGGCACCCGATGCCGACCTGAGCAGCAGGTTGCCGCGAGGACTTCCGCGTCCCCTCAGCGGGCGAAGACCTTCTTCAACAGCGCCGTGCCACGTGCCGCCGGGTTCTCGCGAATACGTCGCTCCTCGGCGCCGATGACTGCATAGAGTCCCTCGAGCGCCCCTTCGCTGACGTGCCCGGTCAGGTCCAGCGCGCTGGTATCGACCAGGCTCGCGGCGGGCCCGGCGCGTTCGACCATGTCCTGGTAGGCGCGCGTGACGCCGACCTCGCGCATGGCGCTGTCGACGATGGGTGCGAAGCGCGCCTTCAGATCGTCGTGGCTGCTGCGACGCAGAAAATCAGTCGCCGCAGTGTCGCCGCCGTCGAGGATGGCGCGGGCGTCATCCATTGTCATACGCGACACCGCGCCGGCGAACACGTCGGCTGCCGCCGGCACCGCGCGCTCTGCCGCGTGGTTCATGCTGGCGACGAAGTCGTCGGCGAGTTCGTCACGGCCGAGCCCACGCAGACCCTGTTCGACCAGCCGCAGGTGCTTGGGCACCGGAATGCGCAGCTTCGCGTTGTCGAGAAAGCCACCTTCGCGTCCGAGCTGATCGACCGCGTTGCGCACGCCCTGGCCAAGCGCGGCACGCAGACCATCGGCAATCTCGCTCTGTGACAGTGCCCCGGCGACCGCGGCCGCGTCGCCACTGCCGACGCTCTCACGCACGCTGCCGGCGGCCTTGTCGAGCAGCTCGCGCCAGTCGGCCTGCACGGGGACGGCGATGAGTACCGCGACGAACAGACTCCCGCTCAGCAGCAGTGTGTCGTTCCGTTTCATGTGTAAGACTCCTGTCGACATCGGGCTGCGCGTGCTCAGCCCGGTCCCCGGTAGGTGACGCCGCGGCTCGGGTGTTCCTGCACGCTGATCTCGCCGAGCCCCGGCAGCAGGCCTGCCAGCTCGCGCCACAGCCATTCGGCGAGGCGTTCGGTGGTGGGATTCTCGAGACCTTCGATATCGTTCAGGAAGCGGTGATCGAGGCGCCCACGGACACGCTCCACGTGGTCCTGCACGGCACCGAAATCAACCACCCAGCCGGTCGTCGCATCGACCTCTCCCTGCAGCACCAGGCGCACCATGAAGGTGTGACCGTGCAGGCGGCTGCATGGATGCGCATCCGGCAGGTATGGCAGGCGCCTTGCGGCGGCGAAGTCGAAACTGAAGAAGAGATCCATGGCGGCGGAATGATAGCACCGCCGCCCGCAGCGGCGTGCGCAGGCAGCGCCTGTGAGCGGGCCGGCACAGCGCGTCCCGAGCGACTGCTGCCGAGGCCCATCGCCCGTGTCAGCTCACCGCGCGTAGCGCAAAGGCGATCGTAAGCGGCAGCCGGTGCCGTCATGTGCGGCGTGATGAACTGTCCGGCAACGTGCCGCTGCGGCGTCAATGCCGACATGCTCGATCAATGACGCTCTGCGCTCTACACTGCCGCCCCAATCATGGGCGCCACTGAGTACATCATCCTGGCTGCGGTCGGCGTCGCGGCCGGTTTCATCAACGTCGTCGCCGGCGGCGGCTCCATGCTGACGGTACCGGCGCTGGTGTTGATGGGCGTACCCGGCCCCGTTGCCAACGGGACCAACCGCATCGCGATCATCGCGCAGTCGGTGACCGCGAGTCTGACCTTCTTCCGCCGTGGCGTGCGCGATCCCGGACTGAGCCTGAGCCTGTCGCTGGCGTTGCTACCGGGTGCCGCCATCGGCGCATGGTACGGCGCGCACATCGAGGGCGCGTGGTTCAATCGTCTCCTGGCACTGGTGATGATCGCGGTGATGGTGACGATGGGGCTCGAATCGCGCGTGAAACGTCGTGGCGGCGTCGCGGTACAGCGCGACGGCAGTCTGCAGCGCCCAGTCGTGACACACCTCCTGATCGCCGTCATCGGCTTCTACGGCGGCATCATTCACATCGGCATCGGCTTCCTCATCATGTTCGTGTTGCATCGGGTCGGCGGACTCGACCTGGTGCGGGTGAACATGCACAAGATGCTCGTCGTCATTCCCTACTCGCTCGCCGCACTGGCAATCTTCTGGGCGGAGAGCGGCATCCTGTGGCTGGCCGGCCTCGCGCTGGCGCTCGGGAACGCCTGTGGCGGCTGGCTCGGGGCCCATTTGTCGATCGAACGCGGCGAGACCTTCATCCGTATTGCGTTCAATGTCTGCATCGCACTGTTGATCGTGAAGCTGCTGCTCGGTGGATGACGCGCCCGTGCGGCGTGCGGCTCCTCGAGTAATTTCTCCATTAGTACGGCAATAGGCTGAATAGTCAGGGATAAATATTGACTTTAAAGCTCGATCTGACTATAGGTTTTAATCGTAAGTGATTAATTCCATGCGCAGGAAGTCTGCCCGTGCCAGCGCCCGGTCGCGACCTCGCGACATCCCGCGAGGCGCCCCGGGCGGTGTCACCACGTCCCTTCCCGCGCCGCGAGGTCCGGCCCATGCACACGTTCCCCACCGCTGCTCGCAACGGGGCGACGCGCCCCCCTGCTTCCTTCGTCGATCCGGCCCGGCTCGACGCCATCCACAACGATTTCATTCCGCACCCGGCTACCTTTCCGTTGCGCTATCGTCGCCACGGTGGCCTGCCCTGGCGCCAGCCGTCACCCGGCGCACTGGCGGGTGATGTCGGCGTGAGCTTTCATTCTCCACGCTACTTCGCACCGGGCACTCGCATCGATCTCGAGATCCCGTTGCGCGGGATCACCCAGCGTTTCCTCGGCACTGTCGTGCTGGTGCGCGAGGAGCCCGCTGGCTACGAGATCGGCCTGTGGTTCACCGACCCTGCCGACGCCTCGCGTGCTCGCCTCGTCGAGCGCATCTGTCATACGGAATGCTACCTGCGCACGCGGCGTCCGGCGTAAGCCCGAACGGCGCCGGCGCGCCCGCCCGGCGGTCCGCTGCGATCACGCTTCGCGCGGGCGTTGCGCCGCATCCTCCTGGTGACCGGGGTCGTCCTCGGCGGGCCGGTCTTCCCGGTCCGTCTCGTCGCCGGCGACGCCGCGCGTGGTGTCCGTGGCCGCGGCGTCAACACGCTCGTCCGACGTATCCTGCGCATCCGCCATGTCATCCGTTGCGTCCGCAGCGGCAGCGCGCGCGGCTTCATCGAGTGCGTGCCCGAGTCGCTTGAATTCTTCCAGCCGTGGATGTTCCTCCGGGGCATCGCACAGCGCGACGGCGCCCTGCGCCATATGCGCATACAGCGCACGGTACTGCGCGGTCATCTGCTGCATGAGGTCGGCGGTCTCCTGGAAGTGGGTGGTGACACCCTGCTTGTAGCTGGCGACCTCCTCCTCGAGCGCGGCGACTTTCGCGTCCGCACCGTCGTCGCCGCCACGGCGGCCGCCACCGAGCAGGTAACCGACGAGCCCGCCGAGCAACAGCAGGGCCACAATCATCATCAGCAGTTCACCAATGGCAATGCTCAACATCGAAACTCACCTCGACAGGGTCTGCGAAACGGACGCGAGGCAGGCGCTGTTGCACCGGCCGCTCGCGCGGGGCGCGCATGATATCGTGTTTGACTTACCTGTTCGGTGCGCCTGCCGATGCAATACCTGATCGAGTACCTGCTGTTCGCGGCCAAGCTCGCCACCGTGGTCGCGCTCGTCGCGCTGCCGCTGCTGCTCGCGCTCACCATGCGGGCTTCACGCGCGCGCGGCGCGCAGCGCGCCGTCACGCTCGAGGTCGAGAAACTCAACGACGCGCTCGACGACGCCCGCGCCACGATCGAGGGCGCCATGCTGCCACCGCGTGCCATGCGGCTGCGGCGCAAGGCCGAACGTGCCGCACGCAAGGCTGCCGCCAAGCAGTCCGGCGAGCGCCCGCGCAGCTTCGTCTGCCACTTCGACGGCGACCTGCGTGCCAGCGCAGTGGTCGAATTGCGCGAAGCGATTACCGCGGTACTCGCCGTGGCGCGCCCGCAGGACGAATTGATCGTAGTGCTCGAGAGTGGTGGCGGCACCGTGCATGGCTACGGGCTGGCGGCCTCCCAGCTTGCCCGTGTGCGTGAACAAGGCGTACGCCTGCGCGTGGTGGTGGACCGCATCGCCGCCAGCGGCGGTTACATGATGGCCTGCGTCGGCGATGAGGTGATTGCGGCACCGTTCGCCATCATCGGGTCGATAGGCGTCGTCGCGCAGCTTCCCAACTTCCATCGCCTGCTGCAGAAGCACGACATCGATTACGAACAGGTCACCGCCGGCGAGTTCAAGCGCACGCTGACCTTGTTCGGCGAGAACACGGATGCCGGACGCGCCAAGTTCCGCGAGGAAATCGAGGAGGCACATGCGCTGTTCAAGGATTTCATCGCGCGTTACCGCCCCGCGCTCGATCTCACCCGCGCGGCGACCGGTGAATGGTGGTTCGGCAGCCGGGCACTCGAGCTCGGCCTGGTCGATACCATCGCCACCAGCGACGACATCATCGGCGCCGCCGCGCGCGAGCGCGAAGTCTACGCAGTGCGCGCCAGGCGCAAGCGACCGCTCGCCGAGCGGCTGCTCGGCGGCGCCGGCGCGTGGCGCGCCGGGTGACGCCGATGGCACTTCACCTGCGCCGCCGCATCCAGCTCGCTGCCGCCGCGCAGACCGTGCGGAAATGGATGTCGACGATGTCGGCGATATCCTCGGCATAGCCGCCGCCCATCACCACCGCGACAGCGCAACCTTCCGCTTCCAGCGTAGCCAGCACCAGTTCGTCGCGCGCCCGGAGTCCCGCCTTGCTCAGCGCAAGCCGCCCGAGACGGTCACCGGACCATGCGTCGGCGCCGGCGAGATAGAGCGCGAATTCGGCGCGCGCCGCGCTGACGGCGTGCGTGAGGCCATCGGCAAGCAGCGCCAGGTAGGCATCGTCAGCGGTGCCGTCCGGCAGGGCGATGTCGAGATCGCTGCGCGCCTTGCGATGCGGATAATTGCGTGCGGCATGGATCGAGAAAGTGAACGCGGCCGGGCAGGTCGCAAGCAGCGTCGCCGTGCCATCCCCCTGGTGCACGTCGCAGTCGACGATCAGCACGCGGCGCGCCGCACCGCTCGCGAGGAGCTCGCGGGCCGCGATCGCGACATCGTTGAATACGCAGAAGCCGGCGCCGCTGGCGGCTCCGGCATGGTGCGTGCCGCCGGCGAGATTGACCGCGATGCCGCCGGCGCGGGCTGCGGCGCAGGCGGCCAGGGTGCCACCGACCGAACGCAGCGAGCGTTCCGCCAGCGCCGGTGACCAGGGCAGACCGAGGCGGCGCTGTTCCGCCGGCGCGAGTCCGCTGTCGAGCACGCGGGCCACGTAGGCCGCGTCGTGCACGCGGGTGAGCGCCCCGCGCGGCGCCGCCGGGGCCTCCTGCAGGATGGCACCAGGCAGGCCCGCCGCCTGGACGCGTGCGGACAAATCCCGATACTTGCGCATCGGAAAGCGATGCCCGGGCGGCAGCGGCAGAACGTAGCGATCGGAATGGAAGATGTGCATGCCGTGCCGCGCCGATCAGCCCTCGGCACGTGCGCGCCGCACCTCCTCGCCGATAGCCCGGATGCCGGCTTCGACCTGCTCCGCTGCCTGCGCGTAGGAAATCCGGATGCACTCGTACTGATGCGCCCACGGTTCATCGAGCCCGGGGAAGAAGTAATGCCCGGGGATGACCAGCACGCGCCGCGCCTTGAGGCGCTCGTAGAGTGTCTGCGCGCTGATCGGCAACCCGGGAAACCACAGCCACAGAAAGATCGCGCCTTCCGGCCGGTGCACGAGGTAACCGGTATCGGCGAGATGCTCGCGACACAGCGCCACCGCGGCCTCGGCGCGCCCGCGATAGTAGGGCTGCACCACCTCGCGGGCGAGACGCAGCACCTCGCCGGACGCAATCAGCTCGCTGGTCAGCACCGCACCGAGGCTCCCGGTGGCGAGGGTCAGCACGGCATTGAAGCTGCGGATGGCGTCCACGATGGCCGGGTTCGCCACGACGATGCCGGTGCGCAGCCCGGGCAGGCCCAGCTTGGACAGGCTCATGCAGTAGATCACGTGTTCGTCCCATACCGGCCGCGCCTCGGTAAAGACGATGCCCGGAAACGGCACGCCGTAGGCGTTGTCGATGATGAGCGGCACACCGGCGGCGCGCGTCAGCTCGACGAGCCGGTTCATCTCGGCGGCATCGAGCACGTTGCCGGTCGGGTTGGTCGGACGGCTGACACACACTGCGCCGGTGTCATCGCGCGGGGCAAAGCCGTCAAAATCGACGTGGTACTTGAAGGTGTGCGCATCGAGATGCTCGATCAGCGGTCGCCGCGCGCGCAGTGCGTCGGCCTCGATGGCGATGTCGGCATAGCCGATGTACTCCGGCGTCAGCGGCAGGTCGAGGAAGCGCCGGCGGCCGTCGATGCAGTCGCCGGTGAAAAGGTTGAAGAGGATAAAGAAACTCGACTGGCTGCCGGCCGTCATGGCGATGTTGTCGAGGTCGATGTTCCAGCTGTACTCGCGCCTCAGCAGGTCGCGCACCGCGAGCAGGAAGCCGCGGTTGCCCTGCGGCCCGTCGTAACTGCCGCTGATGACATCGAATGCGCCGGACGCGACGGCTGCTTCGAGACGCTCGCGGAACACTGCCTGCATGGCCGGAATGCGCGCCGGGTTGCCACCACCGAGGTTGTCGTACGCGACGTCGCCGGCGAGGACCTCGCCGAGGTCGTCCATCAGGAGTCGAGTACCGCCGCCGCCGATGAAACGCGCGGCGAAGCGGGAAAAGCGCTGTTGCATACTGCCTGGACCAGTTCGGACGTGGGACTTCGCTTGAGCGCAGCGGCCACGTGGAGCGTTGTAAATCGTCGGGGCGAACCCGCGCGGTCGTCCCCACGGGGCGGGTTCCGGGTGCGCCGGGCAGCGCTCCTGCCCGCTCGCGCAACGGGCACTGCACAAGCGACATTGCCGAGCACACCAGTGCGCGCAGCAGCGCCGGTTCACCAGGGGACATGGCCCGCTAGTGTATGATCCGCCGCGTCATGACGACACAAGCCCCATTGTCCCTGCGCCAGCGGCTCGTCGCCCGCCTGGGTCCACTGCGTGTCATGTTGATCAGCGCAGCGGGCGTGATCATGCTGGCCGCCCCGTTCGCCGATGGCTCGGTGCATGCGCACGACTGGCGCCTGCTGCCAGGCGTGGTGGCACCTTCGCTGATGATGATGCTGGTGTTCGCCTTCCCGCTCGACATGACGATGGCACGCATCTTCATGGCTGACGCCGACGACGCCGAACGCCGGCGCCTGCGCTTCGTCATCCGTGTCGAAGCGCTGGTCTACGTCGCCATGATCGCCGCGTGGACCCCGTTCCTCCTCGGCGTACTCGAACTCTCACCGTTCGACTGAGACGGCGGCCACGCACGCGGCGGCGCCACTAGCGCTCGCCCACCCTGCAGGGGCCCCACCGTCGCGCTTCCCTCAAGGTGCACCGGCACGCCCACTGGCCGGCCCGTGCCGCCGCTCGGCGCGGCTCGAGCGGGCGCTTCGGTCGGCGCACCGTGCTTGAGCTTTTCCACGCGCCTGTCTATGCTCTTAGAAACCACATCATATATTTTCCATAACTATATGATATCAAGGTATCTGAAGCGCCTGGCGCCACGTTTGCCGTGGTCGGAACGGGGACGTGCTCGAACGCATCCGGCACCGCGCAGTGGTCTCCTCCACCTCACGCTCGGCGATGTCACCTATCGTTTCGCGACGCTGGCCGATCTCGACTTCGCACTCGCCGCCAGAACCAGCGTACCGGCCGAACGACTGCGCCAGCTCTACGCGAGCGACATACCCGCGCTCGAGGCGGATTCGATCAAGCTGCGCACCCTAGTCCTGCAGCTCGATGGCATTCTCGAGGACCTCGATGCACACGGGATTGCCGTGTCGCGCTCACTGCAGCGCACCGGGGTCGGCATGATCAGCAAGGACCACGAATGGCGCGCCATCTTCGGACAGCTGCAACAGCATGAAGACCAGGGCGCGGGGTACGCGCGGCTCGTACTGGTGCGTTACCTCGAGTTCCTCGCCGAGCGTCGCGAGATGCTCGACGCGGTGCTCGCACAGAAGCGCGCCTGCGCGGCGCAGCGAGCGCGCACCACCGGTCCGGACGCCGCAACGATCGTGACGACGGCGCCTGCCACCGCGTCGACCGCGCGCCCGGCCTTGTCACGCCTGCCGCATGGCCGCGCGGTGGTGCTCGAACTGGCTGCCGGTCGCCAGATCGAGATAGCGCTGGCACGCCATCGCTTTGCCCTGTCGCACGAGCGTGACTGGACTCTGGTCACAGCCGACGGGCAGCGTTTCGTTCTGCAACCCGGCCTCAACTCGGTCGGACGCAGCCGCGAGAATACCGTGCCCGTGGACGATACCCTGCGCAACGTGTCGCGCACCCACCTTCTCGCCGAGCCACTCGGCCCCGATCGCATCGCGTTGACCGACCTCTCTTCGAGCGGCACTTTCGTCGCCGCGACGGCCATCGCGTCCTGAGCACCGACTTTCAGGCGCTGGTGGGCGGCCGCGCCGCACGCGCGGTCGGCGACTCTCCGGCACTGGCCAGCGAAACCAGGGTCTGGCGCGCCCGCTGGTCGATGAGGCCGCGGATGCTGCGGACGATCTCGAAGAAACCGTAACGGCGGTGGAAGTCGTCGGCGACGTCGCGCGCCAGCCGCGGCAGCGTGCGTGCGGCTTCGCCGAGTTCATCCAGCAGCCATGCCGGCCGCACCCCGAGTTCAACAGCCAGCTCGCGCCAGCGTTCCGCCCCCAGCCAGTCCGGCCGGTCCTCCAGCCCGATGCGCAGCCCCATGCGCAGGCTCATCTCGGGATAGACGTGGGTCGACCACAGTCCGAAGAATGGCGCCAGTCGCACGCCCGTGGATTCGAGGAGCACACCGAGCTGACGGCCGTGCAAAGTCCCACAGCCGACCAGGAAACCGAAGATCGTCCAGCGGACGAGCGCGCGCAGATCGATGCCGGGCTGCGCACCGACCCGCCGCAACAGTGCTGCAATCTCCGCCAGGCGAGGGCCACCCTCGCGCTCATAGGGTCGCGCCGGATGCCGGCCGAGCGCCTGGCAGCAGTCTTCCATGTGGATCGCCTCGATCTCCCCACCACCGCCGCGGCGCCGATCGCAGCGGCTCGAGAGCAGCACCCCGGCCGGTCCAAGCAGCAATCGCGTTCCCGTGACCGGCAGACCCCAGGCCTCGGCGAGCGCCATGCACCAGGCTTCGTTGGCCACGGCCTCGCGCAGGCCGGGGCGTGCGGGCTTCAGTACGTGCGTGCTCAGGGTGTCGTCGAGCACGATGCTGACGACGTCATCGTCGACGCGCACCGGCAACTTGTCGAATTCTCCGGGCAGGGTCTTCGCGAGACCGTCCACCTCTGCCAGCAGCGGATGCACGGTCAGCGCGGCGACCGCATGGCGCACTTCCTCGGCGTCGAGTCGGCGCACGGGAATGGAGTGGCGCCGCAACGCACCCGGCACACGCAGGGACAACGCACCGGGGCATTCCCGCGCGATACGCGCCAGCAAGGCGAAGTCGTTACCGTGCGACAGCCCGAGGCTGCGCGCCAGGCGGTCGCGCAGACTGCCGTCCGGCAGCAGTCCACCGAATACGGCTGCCACGCGCTCGCCCTTGTGCACCCCCGCAGAACGCGGGAGTGCCAGGCTGACCGGCGGCCCGCCGTCGGGCTGCGCCATCGTGTAGACGAAGGACCACATCCCGGGTGCCTCCTCCAGCAGGTGGCCGGCCCGGCGGCCACCGAGCCAGACCTCCAGCTCACTGGTCGGCGTCACGCTCGATATCCTCCCAACTTCGCGGGGTGAGATGCAGCGCAAGACCGAGGGTGGCGAGCACACGGAGTGTGCGGCCGAGCTCGAGGCCGGCCTTCCCGTGCTCGAGCTCGGACACGAAGCGATTCCCCACACCAGCCAGGGCAGCGAGTTCGTCCTGACGCAAGCGCTGGCGACGCCGGGCAGCGCGCGCGATCCGGCCAAGGGTCACCGTATTCATATACATCCCTTTCGGTAAAAATTTATTGGTTCTCGGATACTAAAGACGTTGATGTACAAATCAGGCGAAAAATATTCTTAATAGCTCAAGAAGGAAAAATATTTCCCATATGGGTATTTTATGAACATAAATGGGCGAGACTGAAGCGACATTCCTGCGCCTCGCATCAGGCGTGGGCCCCGGTCGCCATCGACGCCCTTCCGGTTCGCCGCCTGTCCCTGGCGCGGCTGCCGGCAACGGCCTCACGGGTGCTCATGCAACACACCTGGCGTCAGCCAGCGTCGGAGAATCTTCGAGTGGTTTCTCGGAGCAAAGCTATTAATCTTTTTATTTCAATTTATTGAATAATTCTTCTAATGTGATTTGTGCTGTCGCGCGGGTCTCGCACGGCTCACGTGGCGGGTGGCTGCCCTGGTCGAAGCCGTACACTCGCCGGCGCGACGGGCGACACTCGGGTTGCGGCGTCGAGCGCCGCAAGGACGTCGCGGCGCCCTTGGGCGCGTGATGGGTCCATCATGCGCCGCCACACCACCGCTCGCACGGCGGATGACCCTCACCGTGCGTGCGCCCGCCCGCCACGCGGGTCCGGCACGCACACGCTCACGCCGGCGTCGCGCGACGATGCCGGCATCGATGTGTGTCCCCGCTCGCCGGTGCCGACGCGGTCGCGCGCGAGCGCGTCGTGGCAGGCCGTCGTGCCGGCAGGCCTGGGCGGCTGAATGCGGCAGCAGAGACTTCGTGCCCGTGACGCTCGCATGGCGGCGTCAGTTCGCGACGTCCTGGCGTCGCCTTCAGGCAATCCCAGCCGGGAACTGCCCGTCAGCGCCAGCGTCGGCGCGCCGACCCGGCGCGCGGCGTGCCGTCACCGACCAGCGCGGTGCGCACTTTCATCGCCAGCGGCGCCGGCAGGTCCGGCGCGAGGCGGAAGTCGTTACCGCTGCGCATCCCGGCGAAGCGCCCGCCGACCCAGGCCACGCGATTACCCTCGAGCGCGGGGATACGGACTCCGGGCACGATGACACCGACCAGGTTCAGCGGATCGGCCGCGGCAATCACCGTGACACGCTCGCCATGCCTGTCGTCCTCGGCGCGGCGCCTCACCTCGCGCAAGGTGCTCACCGCTTCGGGCAACGCGAACTGCTCACCGGAATGACCGGCGACGAACCGTCCGCCCCGGATCTCGCCGGCAGCTTCGAGTCGGCGCAGCGTCCACAGCAGGTAGCGCCAAGGCGGTAGTCCGGATTCGCGCTCGAGCAGCCCGCGGAACACGACGCCGTAGCGACGCAGGAGTGCGCGGGCGAGGGTCTCCAGTGCCGCGTCCGAGCAGCCCTGGCCGGACGTCGACGCGCCGGCAGCGCGGTGCACGCGATCCCAGCGCCCGGCTTCGTCGATGCCGGGTTGCGTGCTCCGTCGGGCACGCCGCCCATAGGGATTACGGCGCGCCGCCGGCAGGGTCAGCGCTCGCAGACCGGCGAAGCTGTCGCAGGTAACCAGGCCGGCGGCGGCGAGTTCATCGAGTGCGCCTTCGACCTGGGTGCGCAGCAGCCCGGTCGCCGCCACGATGTCGTCGAAGAACGCCGCGCCGTGGCTCTCGATGTGCCCGAGCACGGCCGCGGCCGCGCCCGCCACTGCCGGCGCCGCGAATTCGACCGCCTCCAGCCATCCGCGCATCTCGCCGCGTGGCAGCAGGGCGAGCGGCGTCGAACGCAGTGTCCCCGACTGGCGCGCGGCCTGCGAGCGCTTCGGCGTCAATCGCAACCAGGCGATGCGACCGGCACGGACGAGGTCATCGAGTTGGCCGCCTTGATAGGCGCGCATGCGCCCGGCGAGGAGCTGCCCTTCCCAGCTCGCCGCCGGCGCCTCGAAGCCGGCCAGCTGCGCAATCACCGCGTAGAGCCCGTCGCTGCCGGCGAGGCGCGTCTCCACCGTGAGATGCTGCCATTCGAACAGGAAACGCATGAAAGTGGCGCCGGCGACCGGTTCGATTTCCTGGCGCAGCCGGCCCAGCGTATAGCGGTGGATGCGCGCGAGCAGCCGTCGATCGCACCACTGCTCTTCGCCGGCATCCGGATCGTAGCGGCCGCGCAACGCGATGCCGCGCGCCTCGAGACTGGTCAGCGCTGCCAGCACGGCCGCCGGCGCCTGCTCCAGCGCCTCGGCCAGCGTGGCGACACCGAGCGGCCCGCACATCTCGAGGCGGCTGCGCGCAAGCGCGGCGAGCGCCTCGCCAGGGTCGGCGAGTGGCGTGACCGGGTAATCGCGCGCAGCCCCGCGGCGCGCCAGCGTGGCCTGCGGCCACAGTGCCAACACGTCGCCCTGGCGCTCGGTCGCGCACCAGCCGCTGAGGGGAGAGCGGACCTGCACCACGCGACCCGCCTCGTGCAGGCTCGCGAGCAGTGCCGGCGCCTCGTCGCCGAGGTGCGACACGTCGCCGGCGCCGGCGAAGCCCAGCATGAGCACCGCCTCGTGCATTTCGTCGGCATTACGCGGCGCCGGCCACACCTCGGCGCGCACGCGCGCGATCGCGGCCGGGTCGAGCTGGCCCAGGTCACCGGTGGTGGCCGGGTCGAGCCAGCGCCGCGCGCTGACCGCCTGGGTGCGGCGTTCCTCGAGCGGCGCATCGTCGAGAAAGGCATACGGATTGGCGTTGAGCACCGCGAGCGCGAACGGCGAGGGTTCGGTGAGATCGCGCGCCACCAGCTGCTTGCGCCCGGCGGCGATGTCCTCGAGCAGGCACTCCAGCGCGACCACGTCCATCGCCTCGTGCAGGCAGTCGTCGATGGCCTGGCGCACCAGCGGATGTTCGGGGATGTCGCGCCGCCCGCTCAGGTTCTCCGCGCAGGCGAGCTGGTCGGGAAATACCACCGCGACGAGATCCTCCGCGTTCATGCGGATCAGCCGCGGCGCGACCTTCTTGCCGCCGCGGAAACGCTGGATGGCGAGCGCACAGCTCGCCACCCAGCGCCAGCGCACCGTGAACACCGGGGCATCCAGCAGCGCCTGGGTGAGAACGTCGCGCACGCTGGCCGCACTGAGGAAGCGCCAGATCTCGTCGAGCGCGAAACTGTGTACCGCGCCGAGCGAGATGACGATGGCATCTTCGATTGCTGCTGCCTGCAGCTCGAAATTGAAAGTGCGGCAGAAGCGCTTGCGCAGCGCCAGTCCCCAGGCCTTGTTGAGGCGGCTGCCGAACGGTGCGTGGATGACGAGCTGCATGCCGCCCGACTCGTCGAAGAAGCGCTCCATGACGAGGGTGTCCTGGGTCGGCATGGCGCCGAGCGCGCGGTAGCCGGCCAGGAGGTATTCGGCCGCCTGGCGCGCTGCATTGGCATCGACACCGGGGATCTCCCCGAACCAGGCCGCGAGGTTGCCGCTGCCGGCACCCGGCAGATCGGCGAGTTCGCGGCAGGTCTCGCGCAGGCGGCCCACCGCGGCCGAGAACTCGGCCGAGCGCGAGGGTGCCTCGCCGAGCCAGAACGGCATGTTGGGAGGCTGCCCGGCGGCGTCCTCGACACGTACCGCGCTCGGCTCCACGCGCAGCACGCGCCAGGAGGTATTGCCGAGTTGGAAGATATTGCCCGGCAGGCTCTCGATGGCGAAATCCTCATTTACCGTCCCGACCAGTTCACCGCCCGGCTCGGCGATGACGTCGTAATCGGCGGTGTCGGGGATGGCGCCACCGCAGGTCACCGCGACCAGGCGCGCGCCGCGCCGCGCACTGACCCGCCCATTGACGTCATCGAGATGAAGATGGGCCGATTGCCTGCCATGGGCGAAGCTGAAACCCTCGGCGAGCATGCGCACGACGGCACGGAAATCGTCCGCCGTCAGCGCGCGGTAGGGCCACGCACGGCGGACCAGCGCGAGGAGATCGTCGAGCGTGTATTCGGCACAGGCGGTCTCGGCGACAATCTGCTGGGCCAGCACGTCGAGCGGACCGGCGGGAATGATCACGCTGTCCAGCTCGTCGCGTCGGATCATGTCGAGCAACGTGATGCACTCGACCAGCTCGTCGCGGGTCTGCGGGAAGAGCCGCCCCCTGGAGATCCCGCCGACCGCGTGGCCGGCGCGGCCGATGCGCTGAAGGAACATCGCCAGCGTACGCGTGGCGCCGAGCTGGCACACCAGGTCGACGTCGCCGATATCGATACCGAGCTCGAGTGAAGCGGTCGCGACCAGCGCCTTGAGGCGCCCCTCCTTGAGCCGCCGCTCGGCATCGAAGCGACGCTCGCGCGACATGCTGCCGTGGTGCGCACAGACGTGCTCTTCGCCGAGGCGATCGGCGAGTGCACGCGCGAGCCGCTCGGCCATGCGCCGCGTGTTGACGAACACGAGCGTCGTGCGATGGGCAAGGATCAGCTCGACCATGCGCTCGCGCAACTCGTCGGCGACCTCGGCCGAGAGCACCGTCTCGAGCGGCGAGCGCGGCATCTCGATGGCGACGTCGCGGTCGCGCACGTGCCCTTCGTCGATGATGGCGCACGCGTGCGGACTTGCGCCGGTGAGAAACTCGGCGACCCGCTCGATCGGACGCTGCGTCGCCGACAGCCCCACGCGCAACAGGGGGCGCGCAGTGAGTCGCTCGAGGCGCGCCAGGCTCAGGGCGAGGTGGGCGCCACGCTTGTTGCCGACGACGGCGTGGATCTCGTCGACGATGACACTCTGCACGGTGGCGAGCATGGCACGCCCGCCCTCGCTGGTGAGCAGGATGTACAGCGACTCGGGCGTCGTCACCAGGATGTGCGGCGGACGCTTGCGCATCAGTGTGCGCGCCGCCTGCGGCGTGTCGCCGGTCCGCACCGCCGTGGTGATATTGCCGCACTCGCCGAGCTCGGCGCGCAACGCCGCGGTGATGCCGGCGAGCGGGCGCTCGAGGTTGCGCTGGACGTCGTTGCTGAGCGCCTTGAGCGGCGAGACATAGAGCACGCGGGTCTCGTTGGCAAGCGTACCGGCGCGCAGCTCGCCGACCAGCGCGTCGATCGCGGTCAGGAACGCGGCGAGCGTCTTGCCCGAGCCGGTCGGCGCGGCGACCAGCGTGTGACGTCCCTGCGCGAGCGCTTCCCAGGCACGCTGCTGGCACGGCGTCGGTGCGCTGAAGGCAGCCTCGAACCAGGCGCGCACGGCGGAATCGAAGGTGGCAGGCAGCATGGGTCGAGATTAACGCGTCCGTGCAGGCCCCGCCATCGACGCCCGCGCGGAACGTGCAGCCCTGACGGGGAGCACGTGACGTCCGTTACACTGGCATGCCCGCGCCGCCGGCGCTCGCATGGTCTCCCTCCAGTGCCCGTTCCCCTCGCCGCCCGCTTCGACATCATCGGTCACGTGCATACCAGCGTGCCGGATGACGACATCGCGCGGCGTCGGCGCGAGCTGGTGTCCGTCGTCGAGATCCTGCCGGCGTATGCCGACGGCCTCACCGGGATCGAGGCCTATTCGCACCTCATCGTGCTGTTCTGGATGGACCGCGCGACAGCACCGGCAGGCATGCGCTGCCATCCACGCGGTGACACCACGTTGCCCGAGGTCGGCGTGTTCGCTGCACGCGGCCGCAATCACCCGAACCCCATCGGACTCGCCGTCGTCGAACTCCTTGCGCGCAATGACAACCGGCTCACGGTGCGCCGACTCGATGCCTTCGATGGCACTCCGATCATCGACATCAAACCCTACGACCACTACGACAGCATCTGCGACCCACGCGTGCCGGACTGGTTCCGCCGCCGCGCCTTGCGGCAGACGTGACGCGCGCTGGCGTTCGCTGCGGCGCTCCGTCAAGATTGCACCATGCGCCTGCCGTTCCGCCGCCGTACGTTCGCCTGCCTGTGCACGCTGCTCGCCGCAGGCAGTGCCGCACCCGTACCCGCACAGCCAGACGAGCAGGTCCACGGCAACTGGACGGTACGCTGTGAGCAGGTCGACAGCGACGCCGCTCCCGAGTGCATCATGGATCAGAACCTGGTGCTGCGCGCCGGCGGCCAGCCGGTGCTGCAGTTCGCCATCGGGCTCGCCCCGGACGACGCCATTCCCACCGTGCTGCTCAAGCTGCCACTGGGCATCTACCTGCCTCCCGGGGTCAGCTTTCGCATCGACGATGGCGCGGCGGCGACCTTCCCCGTCGAACGCTGCGACCCGGACGGCTGCCAGGCGGTGATGAAGCTGCGTGAGAGCACCGTGACGCAGCTGCGCGCCGGGCACAAACTCGAGATCGGGTTTCACGACGGCGCGCGTGCGCCGCTCAGCATGTCGCTGTCATTGGAGGGTTTCGGACCTGCCATCGATGCGCTGCGCGCCGGTAGTGTCGCCGGCGACGAGTAGCGCGCGATCGCCGACGCCGAGCTCATGGGCGGCGGCGCTGCCGGCGGCCAGCTCGAGTACGTAGCGCACTGGCCGGGGTGCCATGATGGTGTCGAGCGAGTACGGCTCCGCGTGCGCGTGGATAGCGGCGATGGTGCCATCGGTAGCCACGAAGAACATGTCGAGCGGCACCGGCGTGTTCTTCATCCACATCGTCACCGGCAGCGCGCTTTCGAAATCGAACCACATGCCGTGCCGAGGTGCGAGCTGTGTGCGCCACATCAGCCCGACACGACGCGACTCGGCATCGAGCGCGAGCTCGACATCGAACCACAGCTGCACGCCGTCTGCGCGCAGTACCAGCAGCCGGCCGCGCGTGGCGGCGACGCCCGGCGCCGCGCTGGCAAGCAACGCCAGCGAGAGTACCGCGGCGATGCCTCGCCGGCGACACCTGCGCATCACTTGCGGATCTCCGCGTAACGCGCCAGCGCCGCTTCGCGTGCCTGCCTGAGGTCGAGGATCGGTGGCGGGTAGCCGGAGGACGGAGGTGGTTCGTGCACCGCATCGCCGGCCAGCGCGGCGAGTTGCGGCAACCAGTGACGCAGGTAGGCGCCGTCAGGATCGAACTTGCGACTCTGGCTGAGCGGATTGAATATGCGGAAATACGGCGCCGCGTCGGCGCCACAGCCGGCCACCCACTGCCAGCCGAGCGTGTTGTTCGCGAGGTCGGCATCGACCAGCGTGTCCCAGAACCAGCGCGCGCCGTCGAGCCAGTGCACGCCGAGATGCTTGGTCAGCAGCGAAGCCGTGACCATGCGTACGCGGTTGTGCATGTAACCTGTCCGCCACAGTTCACGCATGCCGGCATCGACGAGAGGGAAGCCGGTTTCGCCGCGCGTCCACGCGGCGAAACCGGGGGCATCGTCGACCCACGGCAGCTCGGCGAACTCCTCGCGCAGGGGCGTCTCCACGGTGTGCGGATAGTGGTAGAGCAGATGGTAGGCGAACTCGCGCCAGGTGAGCTGGCGCAGCCAGCCCGCGGCCGCGCGATCGAATACGCCGGAACCCGCCGCGGCCTGCGCCGCGCGCACCTCGTGCCAGGCGCTGCGCGGGCTGATTTCGCCGAAGGCGAGATGCGGCGACAGGCCGGAAACGCCGCCGACGGCGGGAAAATCGCGCTGCGCCGGGTAATCGACGAGGGCGGCATCGACGAAGCCCTCGAGGCGCGCCTGTGCCGCGCGCTCACCGAACGTCCATGCGGCGCGTATCCCGTCGGCCCAGTCGATGCGTGGCTCGAGGCCGAGCGCCTCGAGAGCGAGGCCGCCCGGCATCTCCCGCGGCGGCCGCAGTGCCTTCGGCGCGGGCAGTGGCGGCGCCGGCTCGCCGTGTGCGAGACAGGCCTTGTGGAAGGGCGTGAACACGCGGTACGGCGTGCCGCCGCCGGTCGCCACCGTGTGCGGCTCGAACAGCACGTGTCCGGGAAAGCTGCGCACCTCGCACCGGGACGCGAGCGCCTGCTTGAGGAGGGTGTCGCCCGCAATGCCGGCCGGCTCGTAACGGCGCATCCAATAGACGGCGTCGGCGCCATGGCTGTGCATCAGCTCTTCGATTATCGCGAGCGGATCGCCACGACGGATCACCAGGGGCGCACCGAGCCGAGCCAGTGACTCGGCATGCGCTGCGAGCGATTGGTGCAGCCAGTAGCGCGCGGCCGCGCGCAGCGCCCATGGCGTCGGCGGCTCGTCGATCCATAGCGGCAGTACGCGCCCCCGCGCGGCGGCGGCGTGGAGCGCGGCGTGATCGGCAACCCGCAGGTCACGGCGGAACCAGACGATGGTGAGCGGGTCGGAGGGTTGCGGCGATGTCATGGGACCGGTCTCTGGCAAGGGTCTCTGGCGCTCGGCGGCACACCGGCTGCGGTTGGCCCCTCGCGGTCGTCCGTATACCATGCCGCCGCGCCGGCGCGTCGCCGGATTACGCCGCCCCATCCACGGAGGATCATACCGAATGACACGCAAGCTCTTCGCCTTGTCCCTCGCGCTGCTCGTCTGCGGCACCGTCCAGGCCCATGGCCCGAGCCGCCAGAAGGTCACCGAGACCATCGCCATCGCGGCACCGGCCGCCGAGGTCTGGGCCCTCGTCGCGGATTTCTGTTCGATTGCCGACTGGCACCCCGGCGTGGTCAAGTGCGAAGGCACCGGCGGTAACGACGTCGGCGCCACGCGCATCCTTACCGTCGGCGAGGAAGGCGGCCCGCAGATCACCGAAGAGCTGCTCAAGTACGACCCCGACGGCATGACCTACAAGTACAAGATCACCGACACGGTGATGGAAGTGCTGCCGGTTACCACGTATTCCAGCTTCTTCACGGTCAAGGACAATGGCGACGGCAGCAGCACCGTGGAGTGGCGCGGCGGTTTCTACCGCGGCTATCCGAACAACGATCCGCCGCCCGAAATGAATGACGAGGCAGCAGTCAAGGCCGTCACCGGCACCTACCAGGCGGGACTCGCGGCGCTCAAGGAGCTGGCCGAGAAATAGCTGCCGACGGCTGGGGACGACGATGCGCCTCTTGCCCGGCATCTGCCTGCTGTGCCTGCTGCTCGGCGTGACGACAGCAGGTGCCGCCCCGCTCGCCTTCGTCACCAACCAGGGCAGCGACGACGTCTCGGTGATCGACATCGAGGCCGGCACCGTGATTGCGACCATCGAAGTCGGTGCCGACCCGGCCGGCGTCAGCGTCGACCCGCGCCGGCGACTCGTCTTCGTCACTTCAGCCAAGAGCGGCGAGCTGACGGCCATCGATGCCGACTCGCACGCCGTGCAGGCGAGCACGGCCGCCGGCCAGGGCCCGCTCGGCATCGTCAGCGACGCCACGCGCGGCCGCGTCTACGTGGCTGACTGGCATGCCAACAAGGTGCGCGCCTACGATGCCACCACGCTCGCTCCGCGCGGCGAGTACGCCGCCGGCCGCTCACCGTCGGGTCTCGCGCTGACGCCTGACGGCCAGCTGCTGCTGGTCGCCAACCGCGACGACAACGAAGTGCAGGTGATCAATACCGTCGCCGGCATCACGGTCGCGCGCATCGCGGTCGGCAAGGCGCCCTTCGGCGTCACCATGAGCCGTGACGGTCAGCGCGCCTTCGTCGCCAACGTGCAGAGCCACGAGGTCACTGTCGTCGACATGGTCGGGCTGCAGCCGAGCCTGACGATCGGCGTTGGCCACATGCCCTACGCGATTGCCCATGATCCGGTCCGCGAGCGCCTCTTCGTCACCAACCAGGAGGATAGCGACGTCACCGTGTTCGACCTCGCCGAACGCCGCGAAGTGACCCGCATCGCGGTCGGCGACTACCCGGAAGGCATCGGTATCGACATACGCCGCCGCCGCGTCTACGTCGCCAACTGGTTCTCGAACAGCGTCAGCGTCATCGATGCCGACGAACTCGTGGCGCTCGGCGAGATCGCGACAGGCGACGGCAGCCGCGCCTTCGGCGACTTCATCCTCCCCTGAGTGCGCACCGCGCCGCGCGTCCCGGCGACCCCCTCAGCAGGCGTCGTCGGCGCCCACCAGCGTGGCGAGGGCCAGGCGGTAGTCCGGCCACTGCGGCGCGCAACCCAGCGCATTCCAGCTCGCCCGCGGGTCGAGACGCTTGGAGCGCCCGCGCGCCTGCGCAGCCCCGCTGAACTGCGCTGGCGCCGCCCCCAGCAGCGCCGCCAGCGCGGCGTAGTAGTCACCCCGGCGTACCGGGTTGCCGTCGGCGATCAGCCCCAGGGGTAGCGTGTGCGCCAACCGCAACGCGGCGACGATGGCACGCGCGCCGTCGGCTGCATGGATGAGGTTGAGCCAGGCCTCGGGCGCACCCGGCAGCGGCTTCCCAGACAGCACGGCATCTCGTCCGATCACGCGCCCGGGACCGTAAATGCCGGCAAAACGCAGCACGCTGACCTCGTCCAGGGCCGCACGCCAGGCCTGCTCGATGGCGTCCAGCCGTTGTGCACGCGGCGAGCGGGGCGCGACCGGTGTCGTGGCATCGATGCACGCACCGTCGTCCTCTTCGTAGATGCCGCTGCTCGAGATCACCACGGCACGGCGCACCGGGCGAGCGCGCAACATCGCGAGCAGCGGCGCCAGCGCCACGGCCGGCACGGCACTGCCGAGCCCCGAGGGCGGCAGCATGAAGACCACGTCGAGGGCCGTGACGCGCGCCAGTGCGCCATCGATCACGCTACCGAGGCGGGCGACGTCCGCCGCGCGGGTCACGTCGAGGGCAACGTGATCAAGGCGCGCGCCGGCTGCCGGCCGCGTGCGCCGTACCCAGGTGACCGGCGCCGTGCGCGGCATGGCCTCGTGCAGGAAATGCGCGAGGTAGCCCGCGCCGAGCACCACGGTCTGTGTCGGGACGCTCACTGTCGTGCCCCCTGCGCGAGCTGGGCCGCAAACATCGACAGCAGGCAGTAGGTCGCGAAGCTGTAGAGTCCGGGGCCGAGATGTGCACTGCTGTAGGCGTCCTTGTCGCCGGCGAGGAAAGCGACCAGCACCGCGACCACGAAGACATCCGCCATCGACCATTTGCCGACCGCGTGCAGGACGACCATGCAACGCTGGTGGAGCGTGGCGCCTGCCGCCCCGACTGCCAGCGCCACGAGTGCCATCTTGAACAGCGGCAGCAGCATGCTGAACAGGACGATCAGGACGGCGAGCAACAGGTTTCCCCCGGCCACGAGATCCACGGTGGTCGACACCAGGCTCTTCGCCTCGTAACGCAGAATGACCTCGCCGAGGACCGGCACCTCGGCGTGCGCCACGACCGTCATCATCGGCGCCAGCACGCCGACCACGAACGCGACCGCGGCGACCAGGTTGAGATGCCAGGCAAGCGCCGCACGGCGCGCATGGGCGAACCAGCCGACGCCCACCAGCTGCACCACGGCGAGCGCGCCGAGCCCGGCCGCGGCGGTCAGTGCGCGCCGGTTCGCCATGTCCGCGGCCGTGACGATGCGCGCATAGGCCTCGGCGAAGTCACGTGCGCCGGAGTACCAGGACAGGCTCAAGCGCTCCAGCAGGGATGCCCATGCGAGCCGCGTCGAGCCACTCAGAGATTGCATCTCGGCGGCGGCGCGGGCGAGGCGCTCGGCCTCCATCGAGTCGATCACGACGAGCGCTGCGAGGGCCACGGCAACCGGGTAGCAAAGATGGTGGATCAGGGTCATGCGTGCGACGCCACGGCGCCGTGCCGGCGAGCATAGGTGAGCGCCACGACCGCGACAACCGCCGGCGCGTCGTGCACGCCATGCGGCCAGGGTCCGGCAAGCGGCGCCCGGTTGCAGCTTTAACGTTGATTCACATAGTATCGTCGCCACACCGAACGGTGCAGTCCTGGCCGTTCGGAGCCTGCTCTCCCACCCTTCACGCGACCTCTCCGCGGCTGTCGCGCGTAGTGAACGTCGCCGCGCGGCGCCGGCAGGCTCGGGCGCCGGGCACGTCGCGACGCGCGCCGGCGCCGCGGACGCCACGCGCCAGCCAGCGCAGTGACGCGCGCCGCCGAACGGGCGTGCCGGCTTTTTCCAGCAGGACCATCGACAGCCGCGATTGCGAAAAGATGGAGGCAGTTTAGTGAGCGCGAAGATTCAGGTGCCGGCCGGCGGCGCCAAGATTACGATCAGCAACGGCGTACTCAACGTTCCGGACAACCCGGTCATTCCTTTCATCGAGGGCGACGGCATCGGGCCGGACGTGTGGGCTGCCGCCAGCCGCGTGCTCGACGCCGCCGTCGACAAGGCCTATGGCGGCAAGCGCAAGATCCACTGGATGGAAGTCTACGCCGGCGAGAAGGCCAACAATCTGACCGGCTCCTGGCTGCCCGAGGACACGCTCGACGCCTGCCGTGAGTACCTGGTCGCCATCAAGGGTCCGCTGACCACGCCGATTGGCGGCGGCATCCGTTCGCTCAACGTCGCACTGCGCCAGATTCTCGATCTCTACGTGTGCCTGCGGCCGGTGCGCTGGTTCACCGGTGTGCCCTCGCCGGTGCGCAAACCGCAGGATGTCGACATGGTGATCTTCCGCGAGAACACCGAGGACATCTATGCCGGCATCGAATTCGAGGCGGGCTCGGAGGAGAACCGCAAGTTCCTCGAACTGTTCGAGAAGAACTTTCCCGACGCCTACAAGAAGATCCGCTTCCCGGGCAGCTCGGGCATCGGTATCAAGCCGGTCTCGCAGGAGGGCACGGCCCGCCTCGTACGAGCGGCCATCAAGTACGCGGTGGACAACCAGCGCAAGAGCGTGACCTTCGTGCACAAGGGCAACATCATGAAGTTCACCGAGGGCGCGTTCCGCAACTGGGGCTACCAGCTCGCCGAGAAGGAATTCCCCGACGATACCTACACCTGGGACCAGTGGGAGCGTACCGTCGCCGCCAAGGGCAGCCAGGCCGCCAACGACGAGCAGCAGGCGGCGCTCGATGCCGGTCGCATCCTGGTCAAGGACGCCATCGCCGACATCACCCTGCAGCAGGTGCTGACGCGGCCGAACGAGTTCGACGTCATCGCCACCATGAACCTCAACGGCGACTACCTCTCCGACGCGCTCGCCGCGCAGGTCGGCGGCATCGGCATCGCGCCGGGCGGCAACATCAACTACGACACCGGCCACGCGATTTTCGAGGCGACCCATGGCACCGCGCCGAAATACGCCGGCCAGGACAAGGTCAACCCGGGTTCGGTGCTGCTGTCGGGTGAGATGATGCTGCGCTACCTGGGCTGGATCGAGGCCGCCGACATGATCATCGCCGCGATGGACAAGACCATCGGCCAGAAGGTCGTGACCTACGACTTCGCGCGCATGATGGACGGCGCCACCGAGGTCAAGTGCAGCGCCTTCGGCGACGCCCTCATCGGCAACCTCTGAGCGTCCCGGCCCTCCCGCCACCGCCGTGAGCACGCCCTCCAGGCAGGATCTGGTGCGGCTCGCGGCGGCCGGCATCCACGACGGCTTCATCAACTACAACAACAACTATCGCCGCATCACCCAGCGCGCGCGCAGCCGCTTCGAGCTGCGCGACTGGGGCGGCGCCCGCAAGGACCTCGCCGAGCGCATCGAGCTCTACGACAAGTCCGTCTCGCGCACCCTGGCACAGCTGCGCACGCTGCTCGGCGAACATATCGACGACCTCGACACCTGGCGCCTGATGCGCCGGGTCTACTGGAGCCGCATCGACGACGTTCCCGACGGCGAGTTCGCCAAGACCTTCTTCAACTCCGTCAACCGCGAGTGCCTGCGCAGCCTCGAGATCGACCCCACGCAGGTCTCCGATACCGCCGACGTCGTCTCGCCCGATCCGCCGCTGCGCCACCCCGCGCGCCAGCGCAACTACATCAACTGGCATCGCGTGCGCGACATCGTCACGCGGCTGCTCGAAGACTACCGTTTTGCCACGCCCTACCTCGATCTCGAGGCCGACATCGACTTCGTGTGCACCGAGATCCGCGCCATCATCGCCGCCCGCGACGCGGTTGCCGCCGACGAAGCGGTCCGCCGTATCGAGGTCATGCACGACGTCTTTTACCAGACCAGCCGCGCCTTCGTCGTCGGCAAGCTGTTCTGGGCCGACGCCAGCTGCCCCCTGGTGCTCGCCTTCGAGAACACCGAGGACGGCGTGCGCGTCGAGGCGGTGCTGTCGAGCGCCGACGACGTCAGCGTGCTGTTCGGCTTCACGCGCTCCTACTTCATGGTGGACGTCGAGCCGGTCGAAGGCGCGGTGTACTTCATCAAGTCGATGCTGCCACGCAAGCCGCTCGACGAGCTGTTCACCATCCTCGGCCGTGCCCGCCAGGGCAAGACGGAACGCGCGCGGTCCTTCTATCGCCACCTCGCCGATTGTCGCGACCGCTTCGTTCACGCGGCGGGCGACCGTGGTCTCGTCATGCTGGTCTTCACGCTGCCTTCCTATGACATCGTGTTCAAGATCATCCGTGACAACTTCGGCCATCCCAAGAACGTCAGCCACGACGAGGTCAAGCGCAAATACCAGTTCGTGTTCAACCATGACCGAGCCGGACGCCTCATCGACACCCAGGAATTCCGCAATATCGAGTTTCCGCTGGACAAGTTCGATCCGGCTCTGCTCGAGGAGCTGCTCGCCGGCACCGCGCAGACCGTGCGCGTCGATGGCGAACAGCTCGTCATCGACCACCTCTACTCCGAACGTCGCGTGACCCCGCTGAACCTCTACCTGCGCGAGCAGCCGTTCGAACTCGCGCGTGCGGCCATCCTCGATTATGGCCAGGCGATCAAGGATCTCGCCCTGACCAACATCTTCCCCGGCGACCTGCTGCTGAAGAATTTCGGTGTCTCGCGGCACGGCCGCGTGATGTTCTACGACTACGACGAGCTGTGCCTGGTCACCGACTGCGAGTTCCGCGACGTGCCGCCAGCGCGCGACTTCGACGACGAAATGCGGGCCGAGAGCTGGTTTCATGTCGGCCCGCACGACATCTTTCCCGAGGAATTCCTGCGCTTTCTCGCCATCGACGCACCCTTGCGGGAGGCTTTCCTCGCGGCCCATGGCGATCTGCTGGAGGCCGCCTGGTGGCGCGACATCAAGCAGCTCCACTGCGAGAATCGGGCCCCCGAGGTGGCGCCCTACTACCGCATCGGCGCGCGCCGCACGACCGCCTGAGAAGGCGCCGCCGGCATTGCGCGCGGACGCGGAATCTGTTGTTCCGGAAACTAATAATCATTACCATTGCGCTTGAGATATCGGTCCCCCGCCCTGCCGGATCCGCCACGCCATCAACCCGACATGCCCGACTCTCCAACTATGACCCTGGTCGAGCTCAAGCACGGCGATCGCGCCGTCATCACCCATATCGATACCGTCGAACCGGGTGCCACGGCCAAGCTCGCCGCACGTGGCATCGTGCCCGGTACGCTGGTCGGTGTGCTGCGCGCGGGTGACCCCTGCCTCATCGGCATCGACGACGACCGCTGGGCACTCAACGGCACCGAGGCGGCGAGCATCCACGTCGACGTGCTGGAGCGGCCACGACGGGGCCTGCGGCGGCTGTTCGGCCGCTCATGAGTGCACCGCTCACCGCGCTCCGGCCCGGCCAGGCCGCGGTCATCTGCGGCTTCGCCACCGCTGACGACGAGGCCAACCGCCTGATGACCATGGGCCTCGTCGAAGGGGCCGAGGTCGAGTTCCTGCGCGCCGCCCCGGCCGGCGACCCGATCGAGATCCGCGTCATGGGTTATGCCCTGTCGCTGCGCCGCGCCGATGCCACCGGGGTGCTCGTCGACGACATCCGCGACGCATGAGCGTGCGCGTCGAGGCCGCGCCGGACGCTGCCGCCGAGGCGCCGGTGGTGGTCACCATCGGCAACCCGAACACCGGCAAGAGCACGCTGTTCAACGCCCTCACCGGACTGCGCCAGAAAGTCAGCAATTATCCCGGGGTCACCGTCGAGCAGGTATCGGGCCGCGCGACGCTCGGCGGGCAGGCGGTCCGCCTGGTCGACGTGCCCGGCACCTACTCACTGGCAGCGAGCTCACCGGACGAGATGATCGCTGTCGACGTCCTGTGTGGCGCGGTGCCCGGCATGCCGCGGCCGCAGGCGGTCATCGTCGTGGTCGACGCGACCAACCTGCGCCGCAACCTGTTCCTCGTCACGCAGGTGCTGGAAGCGGGCGTGCCCACGGTCATTGCGCTCAACATGACCGATCTCCTCGACTCGCGCGCAATCAGTGTCGATCACGAAGCACTGGCCCTGCGCCTGAGTGTGCCGGTGGTGCCGATCGCCGCCGCCGAAGGGCGGGGTCTCGAACAACTCGGCGCGGCCGTCAGTGATGTCATGGCGGTACCGCCGCAGGTGCCGGTCACGATCAACCCGGCCCTCGACGAGGCGGTCGACACCCTGGCTGCAGAGCTCGGCGCCAGCGGTGCCGAGGAGCAGCCGCTCGAGCTGCGCCGCGCGCTCATCGATGCCGGTGGCTACGCCGAGCAGCGCCTGCTCGCGCGCCACGGCGAGGGGTTGCGCGCGCGCCTCGAGACGCTGCGCGATACGGTGGGCAGCGGGCGCAATCTCGCCACGCTCGAGGCGCGCGACCGCTACAGCTACATCCAGCGCCTGCTCGAGGGCGTCGAGCAGCGCGGCGAACCGACCCGTCAGCATGCGCGCGACACCGCCGACCGCATTCTCAACCACCCGTTGTGGGGCATGCTCGTGTTCGCGCTGGTCATGGCAGCGGTGTTCCAGGCCGTGTTCGCCTGGGCCGCGCCGCTGGTCGACGGCATCGACTACCTGACCGGCGCTGCCAGCGACGCCGCACGTCACCTCCTCGGCAGTGGCATCGTCGGCAGCTTCGTCGCCGATGGCGTCATCGCGGGCGTCGGCGCGGTGGTCGTGTTCCTGCCCCAGATCCTGATCCTGTTCGCCTTCATCATCGTGCTCGAAGATACCGGCTACATGGCGCGGGCCGCCTTCCTGATGGACCGCGCGATGCGCGCCATCGGGCTCTCCGGACAGTCCTTCATTCCGATGCTGTCGAGCTTTGCCTGCGCGGTGCCAGGGATCATGGGCACGCGCATCATCGCCAACCGCCACGACCGCCTCGCCACCATCATGGCGGCGCCGTTCATGACCTGCTCGGCCCGCCTGCCGATCTACTCGTTGCTGATCGCGGCCTTCGTGCCGGACACGCGCTACCTTGGCGGCATCATCAACCTGCAGGGGCTGGTGCTGTTCGGCCTCTACGTGCTCGGCATCCTCGGCGCCGCGCTGACCGCATGGCTGATCAGCCGCCTCTACTGGTCGCGGGTCAAGTCGCGCTTCCTGCTCGAAATGCCCCCGTACCGTGCGCCCAACCTGCGCGCGGTGCTGACCAAGCTGCTCAGCCGCGCGCTGATTTTCCTGCGCCGCGCCGGCACCATCATCTTCGCCGTCACGCTGGTGATATGGGCGCTCGCTTCGTTTCCACGTGCGCCCTCGCCGGACGCCGTCGATGCCCCCGCGGTGGCATCACTCGAGGACAGTTACCTCGGCCGCATGAGCCGGGTGGTGGCGCCCGTATTCGCACCGCTCGGCTGGGACTGGAAGGTCACTGCCGCGGTGCTCGCCTCGTTCCCGGCACGCGAGGTGGTGATTGCAGCGCTCGGCACCATCTATGCCGTCGACACCGAGGCGGAGTCCGGCGCGAGCACGCTGACCGCGCGCATCCGCACTGCGCGCCATCCCGATGGTTCACTCGTCTACACCCTGCCCATGGTGCTCGGACTGCTGGTGTTCTACGCGTTCTGCCTGCAGTGCGCCTCGACCATCGCGGTGATGCGACGCGAGACCGGCACCTGGCGCTGGCCCGCGGCAGCCTGGCTTTACATGACGGGGCTCGGTTACCTCGGCGCCCTTGCCATCTACCAGCTCGGCGGCCGCCTGTTCGCCGGCTGATCGCCGTCATTGGCGCCGGGTGGCACGACCCGGGCTTGCCCTTTATCATCGCGCCCCTCACGACCGCAGCCCGAGACTCGCAGTGATGTTCCAAGTAACCGACGACGAGCGCATTGCCGGCTACCGCCCGCTGATCCCGCCGGTAATCCTGATGGAGGAGCTGCCGCTCACCGAGCAGGCTTCCAATACCGTCGCCAATGCCAGGCGCGAGGCGGAAGCCATCGTGCGTGGCGAGGACGACCGTCTGCTCGTGGTGACCGGCCCGTGCTCGATTCACGATACCAAGGCCGCGCTCGAGTACGCCGACCACCTGCAGGGCATGATGCACGAGCTCGCCGCCGACCTGCGCATCGTGATGCGCGTGTACTTCGAGAAGCCACGCACCACTGTCGGCTGGAAAGGCCTCATCAACGACCCGCACCTCGACGGCACCTTCGACATCAACAACGGCCTGCGTGCCGCCCGCGGGCTGCTGCTCGAGCTCGCCAACCGCGGTATTCCGGCCGGCTCCGAGTTCCTCGACGTCATCACGCCGCAGTTCATCGCCGATCTCATCTGCTGGGGCGCGATCGGAGCCCGCACCACCGAATCGCAGATACATCGCGAGCTCGCCTCGGGCTCGTCGATGCCGATCGGGTTCAAGAACGGGACCGACGGCAACGTGCAGATCGCGGTCGACGCCATCGGCGCCGCGCGCCACGCCCACCATTTCCTGTCTGTCACCAAGCAGAGTATCGCCGCCATCGTCACCACGCGCGGCAACGACGCCTGCCATCTTATCCTGCGCGGCTCCAACCAGGGACCCAACTACGACGCCGACGCCGTCGCCGCGGCCTGCGCCCTGCTCGCCAAGGCGGGTCTGCGCGAGCGCCTGATGGTCGACTGCAGCCACGGCAACAGCCGCAAGGACCACGCGCGCCAGCCGGAGGTGGTGGCGGACCTGTGTCGCCAGATTGCCGCTGGATCGCAGCGCATCTGCGGTGTCATGCTCGAGAGCCACCTGCGTGAAGGCAAGCAGAACCATGGCGACTCGACGCCGCTCGTCTATGGCCAGAGCATCACCGACGCGTGCATGTCATGGGAGATGACCGCGCCCCTGCTTCACGATCTCGCCGCGGCCGTGCGCCAGCGCCGCGCCGCGGCCTGAGCCCGCTCGCGCG
>JAVJVZ010000044.1:0-131832 GCA_040220855.1 Gammaproteobacteria bacterium
CCGGGCGCCGTCGAGCGCTGCTGCGCTCGCGGGCTAACGTCCCGTCGGGGCTCGCAATCCTCACGTACGACTCAGTACGCTGCGGTTGCTGCGCGCCGCCGGAACGCGACCCCGCTGCGCTCGCGACGCGCTGCGCGCGACGATAAGCAACCGGGCGCCGTCGAGAACTGCTGCGCCAGCGCGATAGTCTCCCGTCGGTGCTCGCAATCCTCACGTACGACTCAGTATGCTGCGGTTGCTGCGCGCCGCCGGAACGCCACCCCGCTGCGCTCGCGACGCGCTGCGCGCGACGATACGCATCCGGGCGCCTCTCGAGAGCTACTGCGTTTACGCCGCCGCGTCCCGTCGGCGCTCGCAATCCTCACGTACGACTCAGCACGCTGCGGTTGCTGCGCGCCGCCGGAACGCAGAACGGGGTGCGGTCTGCTCAGATCACGCCACGCTGCTCCAACAGCTCGATGAGGGCGTCGACGCAGGCGCCGATGCCGTGCTTCGCGGTATCGAGCACGAGGTCGGGCGCGGCCGGGGGTTCGTAAGGAGCGCTCACGCCGGGAAAGTTCGCAATCTCGCCGCTGTCGGCGGCTGCATACTGTCCCCGCTGATCGCGCTCACGACAGAGCTCCACGGGTGCATCGACATGCACGACGAGGAGGTTGCCGTCACCCATTTCGGCCGCGGCACGCTGGCGTACCGCTTCGCTCGGGGCAACGAAGCTCGCGATGCAGATGAGGCCGGCGCCGTTCATGAGCTTCGCCACCTCGGCGGCGCGACGCAGGTTCTCGGAACGCTCCTCGGCGGAGAAGCCGAGATCCTTGCTGATGCCGAGCCGCATGTTCTCGCCATCGAGCACGGTGCACGCGCGGCCCTGCTCGAACAGGCGCCGCTCCAGGGCGTACGCGATGGTCGACTTGCCCGCCCCGGTGAGTCCGGTCAGCAACAACGTCGCGGGACGCTGCCCGAAGCGCGCACTGCGCTCTTCCACCGAGACCTGGCTGAAGCTCTCCTCGAGCGATTCGCTGGCCGGCTCGTCGTCCCAGTGATCGCGGGCATCGTGCGCGGCGCGAGCCTGCACCATGCCGGCGCCGACGGTCGCGTTGGTCAGCCTGTCTATGATGATGAACGCACCCATCGCGCGGTTCTGACGGTAGTCGTCGAATGGGATCGGCTCGTTGAGCTTCACCGTGCAGCGACCAATCTCGTTCAGTGCCAGGGTCGGCTGGTCGCGCCGGTGCAGGGTGTTGACGTCGACCGCGTAACGCAGGGTGCTGATGGAACCCGTGACCATGTTGGTGCCGTGCTTGATGTGATAGACCTTGCCCGGCACCATCGCCTCCTCCGCCATCCACACCACCATGGCGTCGAAACGGTCGTTGAGGCGTGGCACGTTACCAGGACGCGAGATCACGTTGCCGCGGCTGATGTCGACTTCGTCCTCGAGCGTCAGCGTCACGGCCTGCGGCGCGAAGGCCTCTTCGAGTTCGCCGTCATAGGTGACGATCTGCTTGACGCGCGTGGTACGCCGTGACGGGAACACTACCACCTCGTCGCCCTTGCGCACGATGCCGGAGGCGATGGTGCCGCAGTACCCGCGGAAGTCGAGATTGGGCCGATTGACGTACTGCACCGGGAAGCGCAGATCTTCGAGGTTGCGATCGGACCCGATGTAGACGGTCTCGAGGAAGCCCATCAGCGTCGGGCCCTGGTACCACGGCATGTGCGGGCTCGGGTCGACCACGTTGTCGCCGCGCAACGCCGAGAGCGGGATGAAGTCGAGATCCGCGATGTGCAGGCGCACGGCGAAATCGCGGTACTCGTCGCGAATACGGTTGAACACGTCTTCGCCGTAGTCGACCAGGTCCATCTTGTTGATGGCGACCAGCACATGGCGGATGCCGAGCAGCGAGGTGATGAACGAATGACGGCGCGTCTGCGTCTGCACGCCGTGGCGTGCATCGACCAGGATGATGGCGAGGTCGGCGGTCGACGCGCCGGTCGCCATGTTGCGCGTGTACTGCTCGTGTCCGGGCGTGTCGGCGATGATGAACTTGCGCTTGGCGGTCGAGAAATAGCGATACGCGACGTCGATGGTAATGCCCTGCTCGCGCTCGGCCTTGAGTCCGTCGGTGAGCAGCGCGGGATCGAAGTCATCGCCGGTCGTACCGTGGATCTTCGAGTCTTTGCGGATCGCGCTGAGATGATCCTCGTAGATCATCTTCGAGTCGTACAGCAGCCGGCCGATCAGTGTGCTCTTGCCGTCATCCACGCTGCCGCAGGTAATGAAGCGCAGCAGTTCCTTCTCCTCGTGCTGGCGCAGGTAGGCGTCGATATCGGTTGCGATGAGTTCGGATTGGTGTGACATATTGCCGGTCCGTCAGGCTGCGCGGCGCAGGCGCCGCGACAAGGGTGGTCTGCGCGAGGTCAGGGTCAGAAGTAACCGCGGCGCTTCTTCTCCTCCATGCCGGCGCCGCCTTCGTCCTGGTCGATGACGCGCCCCTGGCGTTCGGAGGTCGTGGCCAGCAGCATCTCCTGGATGATCTCCGGCAGCGTGACCGCCTCGGATTCGACCGCACCGGTCAACGGGTAGCAGCCGAGCGTGCGGAATCGGACCATCTTCTCCTCCGGCGTTTCGCCGGGACGCAGTTCGAGGCGCTCGTCGTCGACCATGATGAGCACGCCGTTGCGCGTCACCACCGGGCGCCGCGCGGCGAAGTAGAGCGGCACCAGGGGAATGTTTTCGAGGTGGATGTACTGCCAGATGTCGAGCTCGGTCCAGTTGGACAGCGGGAACACCCGGATGCTCTCACCCTTGTTGACCTTAGCGTTGTAGAGGTTCCACAGCTCCGGACGCTGGTTCTTCGGATCCCAGCGATGGTTGCGATCGCGGAAGGAATAGACGCGCTCCTTGGCGCGCGACTTCTCCTCGTCGCGCCGCGCGCCGCCGAAGGCGGCATCGAAGCCGTACTTGTCGAGCGCCTGCTTCAAGGCATCGGTCTTCATGACCTCGGTGTGCTTCTCACTGTCCTCGAACGGGCTGATGCCGAGCTTCAGGCCTTCCTCGTTGGTGTGCACCAGCACCTCGAGGCCGAGCTCCTTGCGCACATATTCCTCGCGGAAGCGGATCATCTCGCGGAACTTCCACGTAGTGTCCACGTGCAGCAGCGGAAACGGTGGGCGTGCCGGGTGGAACGCCTTCATCGCGAGTTGCAGCATCACCGCCGAGTCCTTGCCGATCGAGTACAGCATGACCGGGTTGCGGAACTCGGCCGCGACCTCGCGGATGATGTGGATGCTCTCGGCTTCGAGCTGCTTGAGATGCGTGAGGGTGTAACTGGACATGTTCGGTCTACAGGCGCTTGGTCTTGGAGATAGCGGCGGCGGTGCCAGGTGCTGCACGGCTCGGCCGACTCGTACCGGCGCCCGTGCCCTGCGCGCGGATTATATGCTGCGCTGCACCGTCGTCACATGACAATGCGGCAAAACCGTGTGAACAGTTCGCCGAAACGTGTGCGATTCGACGCGCGCCCGAGCCTGTCCGCGCTCACGTCGGCCTGGCCGCGCGGCGCCCCACCAGTACGCGCGCGCCGTGCGGCCCGTACTGTTCAGTGTGAGGGATGCCGCCGGCGAGTTCGAAGGTGTCGCCGGCGCGGCAGGTGGTGATCCCGGCTGCCGTGCTCACGCAGAGTTCGCCGTCGAGCACCAGCAGGGCGACGTCGAAATCATGGGCGTGCTCGGGATTGTGCGTGTTCGCGGTGCGCTCGACGAGCTCCGGGCCATCGTAGCCCTGCTCGGCGAGGCGTGCGCGGAAGGCCGGCTCGTGCATGCGCGTGTTCCTCGGGTGGCTGCGGCCCGGACGATACACGCTTGTGCAGCGCGGCGACAGGGGCGGGCAGACGCCCGCCCCGTGGGCTGCTCAGCCGCCGAGCACCTGCTGCACGGTGAGCTTGCCGAGCTGCGACATATGGACCTCGTCCGGCCCATCCGCGATGCGGACATAGCGGCCGTAAGCGAAGATCTCGGGCAGCACGGTATCCTGGCACACGCCCATGCCACCGTGGGCCTGCATGGCACGGTCGGCGACCGTCTGGCACATCTGCGGGATCGCGATCTTGACCATCGCCAACGCGTCGCGCGCGACCTTGTTGCCTTCGCGATCGAGCCGGTCGGCGGCCCACAGGCAGAGCAGGCGCGCCTGTTCGATCTCGCAGCGCGAGCGTGCGATGTCCTGGCGGATGCTCGACTGTTCGGACAGCTTCTTGCCGAAGGCAACCCGTTCCTCGACACGCCGGCACATGATCTCGAGCGCGCGCTGCGCGCCGCCGATCAGGCGCATGCAGTGGTGAATCCTGCCGGGGCCGAGACGGCCCTGCGCGATCTCGAAGCCGCGTCCCTCACCCAGGATGAGATTCGATGCCGGCACGCGTACGTCGGTCATGCGCACCTCGGCATGGCCGTGCGGAGAATGCAGGTCGTTCAGCACGCGCAAGGGGCGCACGATCTCGAACCCCGGCGTACCTGCCGGCACCAGGACCATCGATTGCTGGGCGTGGCGTGGCGCGCTGGTGTCGGTCTTGCCCATGACGATGTAGATCTTGTTGCGCGGGTCGTACACGCACGAACTCCACCACTTGCGCCCGTTGATCACGTATTCGTCGCCATCGCGCCGGATCTCCGTCTCGACGTTGGTGGCATCGGAGGAAGCCACCTGTGGCTCGGTCATGAGGTAGGAGGAGCGAATCTCGCCGGCGAGCAGTGGTTCCAACCACTGCTTCTTGTGGTCATCGCTGCCGTAGCGCGCGAGCACTTCCATGTTGCCGGTGTCCGGCGCCGAGCAGTTGAACACTTCGGACGCCCACAGCACGCGCCCCATCTCCTCGGCCAGTGGCGCGTACTCGAGATTGCTCAGGCCCGGGCTGTACTCGCCGTACTCATGGGGCAGGAAGAGGTTCCATAGCCCCTCGGCACGCGCCTTGGCCTTGAGTTCCTCGATCTGCGGCGGCACCACCCACAGGTTGGCGGGATCGTGGACGAAATCGTAGACCGCCTCCTCGATCGGATAGACGTGCTCGTTCATGAAGGCGCGGATGCGCTCGCGCAGCTCGCGGCTGCGTTCGTTCAGTTCGAAATGCATGCTGGATGCTCCTCGGTTGGTGGTCGGTCCGGTTCGCGTCATCGCGAACGGTGCAACGCCCCGGTGCGTCATCCTAGGCCGCGCAGTAAAATCACTCAAATCAATATTCTTTATATTATTTCATTGATTAAAATGATGTTATGAAAACACCCGGCCGCATCGACCTCAATCTCTACCGGGTATTCGATGCGATTTACCAGGAAGGCAGCCTGACGCGCGCGGGCGAGGTATTGCACATGACCCAGCCGGCGGTGAGCAACGCGCTGGCGCGCCTGCGCGAGGCATACGACGACCCGCTGTTCGTGCGTCGCGGCCGTGGCGTCTCGCCGACCCCGCTCGGCGAGAGCCTCGCCAGCGACATTGCCCAGGCCCTGCGCCTGCTCGGCAGCGGACGCGCCGAACGGGCGACATTCGATCCGGCGCGTACCGATCGACGTTTCCGCATCGGCGCGGGCGACATGTCTTCCGCTCTGGTACTGCCGGCCGTGCTCGAAGTGCTCGCCGGGACCGCGATTCGCATCGAGGTCCAGAGCTACAGCCGACGCCAACTGGTGCACGCGCTGGCCAGCGGCGAAATCGACCTGGCGCTCGATGCATTGCCGGCACCCGACCCTCAATTGCAGGCACAGAAGCTGACCGAGGACGCGTTTGTCTGCGCCGTGCGCCCGGGTCACACGGCGCTGACGCGCCGCCTGACACTGCCCCGCTATCTCGCCCTCGGCCACGTGCATGCCTCCGGCCGTCCTCGCGGGCTCGGCCAGGTCGACATGGCGCTACGACGCCTCGGCGAGCAACGACGTATCGTGGTTCGCACCGCGCATCACCTCGCCCTGCCCTACCTCGTGCGCAGTTCCGACCTTGCCGCAAGCATTCCGCGGCGCATCGCCGACGCCCACCATCTCGCCATCCGCCCGCTGCCGTTCGACATTCCCCCGCTCGAAGTCCACGCAATCTGGCACCGGCGCAGCGCCGCCGATGCCGCCACCGCGTGGTTCCGCGGCCTGCTGGCGGATGCCCTGGCGGGCGGCGCGACGCGCGCAGGCACACGCCGGGAGCAGACGCGGGGACCGTGAACGGGCAAGCGGCGAGGCTGATCTGCACGCTTCACGCTTCACGCTTCACGCTTCACTCTTCACGCTGCACGGCGCGCGCCGCGCGACGCCGCCCGCGCATCGCGCCGGGACGCTTGCCGGGGTTCTGCTAGGGCGTGTCGAGGAAGCGCTCGATGAAGCTCTCGAGCCAGCGATCGCTGCCCCGCGCGTAACGCAGGAAATCGGCGAGCTGGTGCGCGCAATCCGGCGCGCCGTGATGGGCGATGCGTTCACGCCCGGCCTCCGAGGTCGCCCAGCGCTCGATCATCGCGCGCGTCATCTCCGGGTGGAACTCGATGCCGTAGACACGTTCGCCGTAGCGATAGGCCTGGGCATCGAACAGCTCCCCCGAGGCAAGGTGCACCGCGCCGGGTGGGATGTCGAAGGTTTCCGCGTGCCACTGGTAGAACATGGTCGGCGCATCGAGAAAACCGTCGGTGCCGGCCGCGGCGGTCGGTAACACCGCGTGGTAACCGATCTCGGCATGGCCATCGGCGTGCGGATAGACCCGTGCACCGAGGACGCGTGCGATCTGCTGCGCGCCAAGGCAGATGCCGAGCAATGGCTTGCCACTGACGAGCGCATGGCGCTCGAGCCAGTCGAGCTCGGCGCGGATGCCCGGCAGGTGGTCGTCGTTGGCACTTTGCGGACCGCCGAAGACGATCAACGCGTCGTAGCCGTCGAGCGCCGCCGGCAGCGCGTCACCGAGATTGGGACAATAGCGTTCGAGCGTGAAACCGCGCGCCTCCAGCACTTCCCCGACGCGCCCGGGCGTGGAGTGGGCCTGATGAACGATGATGAGTGCGCGCTTGTGCATGCTTGGGACCGTGTGTGACGCAGTGTACCCCGCGCCAGCGGTATTCACGACGCGCGGCGTTCAGGGCGCGAACGCCTCACGCGCAAAGGCCGCAGCGCCCCGTGCGAAGGCGGCCGCAGTTCCCCCCTGAGGGCTCACCACGATGCTGTCGACGCCGGCGGCGAAATCACGCACGACCTGTTCGTGGCACCAGGCTTCGTCGCCGAAGGTGAACACGCGCTGCACCATCTCGTCACTGATGGCGGCGGTGACCTGCGCGCGGTCGCGCGCGGCATAGCCGGCCACGGCCTGGTCGACGGCACGGCCATAGCCGAGTTCGCGGAGCACGTTCTGGTACTGCGCCGCCGAGGCATAGAAGGCGAGGTGCTGACGAAAGTACTCGCGTGCGGCGGCGCTGTCGTCGGTGACGTAGAGCGCGCGTCGCTTGACGATCTCGATGTCCTCGAAGCGTCGTCCGGCGCGGCTGGCGCCGTCGGCAAGGCGCGCGAAGGCGTAATCGAGTCGGTCGGGCGGCGTGAAATCGTTGAGCACCACGCCGTCGGCGAGCTCGCCGGCGAGCTCGAGCATACGCCCGCCGATGGCACCGATATGGATGGGCACAGGCGTAGCCGGCGGCGCCTGCAGGCGGAAGCCGTGGCTGTGCACGGTACGGCCGGCGAAGGCGGTCTTCTCGCCAGCCAGGATCGCCCGCAGCAACGTCACCGTCTCGCGCACGCGCGTCAGCGGGAGGCGGTACTCGAGCCCGTACCAGCGCTCGATCATGTTCGGCGTCGAGGCGCCGAGGCCGAGCACGATACGACCCGGCGCGCGCGCCTCGGCGGCGACCACGGCGCTCGCGAGCACCGGCGGCGGGCGATTGAACACCGGGATGACGCCCGTACACAGACGCACGCGCGTCGTCACCACGCCGAGCGCAGCGGCCAGCGCGAGCGGATCCTCCATACCCTCGGCATCACACAGCCACAGGTCGTCGTAGCCCGCCGCCTCGGCCCACTGACCGCGCTCGAAGCCGGCATCGAGGCCCGGTACCGGCCACAGCATGAGCCCGATGCGTCGTGTCCTTGCCATCGTTTCCTCCCGTGGCGGCGCGCCGCGGCTTCAGCCGTGGAGCGGCAGCTCGCAAGCCTGGTCGAGCGCGACCGGCGCGTGCACCGCGCGGTTGCCGTGCGGCCCGGCGCACCACGACGGCATCACCATGCTGTAGAGACCAGGCGCGCCGGCGACCAGCACGTGAACGTTGCTGGCATCGCGCACCGCCGGCACCGGGTCGCCGTCGCCGGTCAGCATCTTGCCGTTGAGACGCGCGAGCTCGGCGCGCGGCGTCACCGCACGTGCGGCGAGCTCCGCCTGGATATGCTCGCGATCGAACCCGTGGCGCGCGAGCAGCGCCGCATGTTCGGGATTGAGCACGACTGCCACCGCGGCGTGTCCGCCGAGGTAGCTGTTGTTGCTGCCGCGATTGGCGATGACGCCAGCGATCAGATCGAGCAGCGCGGTGGCAGAAGCGCTGGCGTCCGCATCGCCAGAGAACAACACCGAGTGCGGGCCTTCCACGCCAAGCACGAACACCGCGCCCTGCCCCGGCGCATAGCCGAAGGTCGTCGCGAGCGGTGCGAACGGCGAGTTCTCCTCGTCCTCGGCGAAGCAGAACGAGAGCTTGGCCGGTGAACCGTGGATGGCCATGTCCGACTCGCCCGGCCGCGCGGCGCCGATGTTCATCATGGCGAGCCGTAGCGCGCGGCCGGTACAGACGTTGGCGCGATGCCCCGGCCCCATCAGGCCGAAGCCGCTGGCAAAGCCACCGGCGCCACGTGCCGCGCCGCACACCACTACCATCGGCGCGATGCAATGCGTGGTGGCCTGCATTTCGGTGAGATCGAACACCGGATCGCACACCGCGCGCACCGCGGCGACCACCGCCGGCATGTGGTCGGGCAGGCAGCCGGCCATCACCGCGGCGCACGCTACCTTCTCCACCGTCGCAACGCCATGGCCGGGCCCCATCGTGCCGAGTTCGATGTCGGCATCGAGCCCGCTCGCGAGCACCATGCGCGCGACACGCGCCGGCGTCGGCACGACGACCGGCAGGCCGTCGGTGCACCCGAGTGCATGGAGCTGCTCCAGCGCCGCCGCTTCGTCGACGGCTTCGAGCAACGGCGTGCTCACGGACGCTCCCCGCGCAGACGTGCGACCAATTCATCGGTGATCGATGCCGCCAGCTCGGCCATTGCCGGCATGCCGATACCGGCGACCGGATGCGGCAGGATGACCTGCGGTACCCCGGGCATGCCCTCGGCACGCGCGACGAATTCGCCCTGCGGGCGGAACTTGCTCGTTACCAGTGCCACCGCCGGACGCCCCGCCCGGGCCAGTGCAATGCCGTCACGCACGGTGCCGGAAGTGCAGCTGCCTCAATGGCCGTAAGCGGTCACCAGCGCATCGCACTCGGACGCGATGCGCGCCACGAGCTCGGCGCTCGCCGGTGCCGATGCGCCCGGCTTCGCGTAGCGTGCGAAGCGCAGCCCCGGCAGCGTCGCGGCAAGCGCGGACTCGACCGCATCGAGAAAGGCGGCCGCGTCCGGGAAACCATTGGCGAGCAGGCCGACGACGGCACCGTCGCCGAGCGCGTGGCGACAGTCATACGCTTCGGGTGGTACGCGCGTCGCGCCGCGCGGATCGTGGAACTGGATGGTCATGCGAACACCTCTCCGTGGCGCGGTCGCGGCCGGCCGCCGCAGCCGCGGAAAATCGCCACTCAGCCGGCCGACTTCGCCTGCTCGGCAGCGTCGAAATAGGCAACGAGATCGGGCGACAGCTGGCCGTCGCCCTTGGCCCGCGCGTGCTCCACCATCTTCGCTCGCACGGCGGCCGTCAGCTCGCCCTTGAACTGCGCATTGTTCTCGCGCAGCCAGTGCTCGGAATCGAGGCGGTACTGGTTGAGACGGTTGATACGGGGAATCGCGTAGCGTGCGATGAGTTCGTAGGAACGGCGCGTCTCGGCCCGGTCGGCCCAGTGATGGTCGAGATTGAGGAAACAGCCGAAACCACCCGACTGCTCCCACAGGCGTTCGATCTGGGCAACGAAATCGTCCGGCGTGCCAATCACGGCGAAACCGGTCGCGATCATGTGCTCGACCGGGTCGGCCCCGGGTGGCGGCGCCAGCGGCAGCGCGGCCACGTGGGTCATGTAATCCAGCCAGCGGGCAAGGCCGAAGCGCACGTTCTCGCGTGCCTTCTCGCGCGTCTCGGCGACGTGCACCGGGCCGACCAGGCGCCAGCCGGCGCGCTGCATCGCCTTGCCGTGATCGCGCGCGGTGTCCTCGGCGATAGCCCAGTTCGATGCCAGCGCGTTGAAACCGCCCGTCGAGGTGGCGCCGATCGAGAGCAGGCTCAAGCCATGCTTGCCGGCGGCCGTTGCGCCGGTCGGCGAGACCTGGCTCGCTACCGCGATCTCCACGCCGCGCTCGTCGTAGGGCGGCATCTGCAGCTGCGCACGGTTGAGGTCGAACCAGTCGCTCTTCATCGTCACCTGTTCGCCGGCGAGCAGCCGTACCAGCGGTTCGATGGCTTCATCCATCTGGTCGCGCGCCTTGCTGGTATCGAGGCCCTGCATGAAGGAGTCCGATGGCAGCGAACCGGGGCCGACGCCGAACATGGCGCGCCCCTGGGTGTGGTATTCGAGCTGACGGATACGATCGGCGAGCGTATAGATGTTGTGATAGGGCAGCGAGGACACCCCGGTGCCGAGGCGGATACGCCGGGTGTGCTGGGCGACGGCCGCGATGAACAACTCGGGGCTCGCGGTGATCTCCCAGCCGCCCGAATGATGCTCGCCGATCCAGGCCTCGTCGTAGCCCAGCTTGTCGAGCAGGATCACGCGGTCCATGTCCTCCTGCAGGGCGAGCCCGGGATGCTCGTCGGGTGGCGTGTGCGGCGGAATGAAAGCGCCGAAACGGATGCGTGGCCGTGTCATGTGATGGTCCTCCCCTTGCGGTCCCTGCCGTTCGATCCGGGCTACCGGTACGCCGGTACGCCGATATATCGGGGCCAGTATAGCGGCGGCGCCGCGTCACGGCCCCTCGTAGCGCACCGCCTGCTCGGCAGCATGCCAGATGCTGTAACCGGCCGGCTCGGTCTGTTCCTCGAGCAGGTGGCCGACGAGCCCGGCGCAGCGCGCGATGAGATTGAAGCCGCGCGCGATCTGCGGCGGGATGCCGGCCTCGAGCAGTACTGCGCCGATAGCGGCATTCGCATTGATGACGATGTTCTTGCCGCTCGCCGCCTTGATCGCGTCGCCCAACAGGTACATCGCATCGAGGTACTCACCGTGCGCGCCCGCCGCGCGCGCGACCTCGTCGAGGCGCTTCACGCGCGGGTCGCCGTTGACGTGGATGGGGTGACCATAGCCGGGCAGGAAAGCCTTGCGGGCGGTGAAATCCTCGGCAATCGCGCGCGCTTCGCCAGCGCGCTCCGCGGCCGGCAGCGCGACGATACGTTCGAACAGGGCCGCGGCCTCGTCGGCAGTACCGACGAAGCGCGAACCGGCACCGAGCAGGCCGGCGGCGACTGCGCCCTGCAGCGATTCGGGCGCACCCAGCCAGGTCAGCCGGCTGGCCGTCGCCGACGGCGTCATGCCGTGCTCCATGATGCAGACGAGCACCGCGTCGACCACGCTGCGTTGCAAGGGCGTCGGCTCGGTGCCGAAGAAGTGGAACATGATGAAATCGGTGAAGCTGACGTGGCCAATCAGCTCGTCGCAGAGGTTACGGCCTCGGATCCAGATGTTGTCGACGTCGCTCGTGCAGAGGCGGGTGACGGGATCGCTCTTCTTGTACATGGGCACTCCTGAGATGTGACGAATGGATGCGCGCAGCCCGCGACGGTGCCTGCGAGCGGCGCGGTGGGTCTTCGCTGGGGCAGGATGCAAATCCTGCTGCATCGGCTGCATCGGCTGCAGCGGCTGCAGCGAACAACGCGGTCAACGGTGGCGCACGGTCGTGACGGACGGCGACCACCGCCGCGGTACGCGCGCGGGGTTGTCTGTTCCGACCGCACTCAGCGACGGGGCATGGCCGTGCTCATGCAAACCCGCCGTTGCCGGACGCGCCGCCTTCGCCGTCGCGCACCCGCGTCATTCCCGGCGTCGTCGCGCGTGGCAGCCATGCCTAGCGCGCACGGAGAGCGCGCGTTGCCGCTTCGTCGACCTGCAGCCCCTCCGGATCGCGCTCCGGATCGCCGGTGACGACGACGCCGTAATGCTCGCGCGCACCGGCGATGCTGACGTAACCATTGCGCACGTCGGCGAGCACGCGTTCGACCGGACGGGAGAAGGGCTCGCCCCAGCCGCCGCCGCCATTGGTGAGGTAGCGCGACACCGCACCGGCATGCGTGCGCCATACCGCCTGGCGCGCGAAGTAGAAATACTCACCGTTCGCGTCGGGCGCCTGGGTCGCCGGATCCAGTACGCCCGCAATCGGCGTCGCCGCCGCGTAGACGTCGTCGCCAACCGGCAGCAGGCCGTCCTGCGCGGCCAGCACCGGGTCGTCCGGCGCAAACAGCCAGCAGGCGCCCGCGCGTCCGGTTGCGCCGCCGCGTGCACCGAAGCCGGTACCGTACTTGAAGCGGATCGGGATCGAGTAATGCTCGGCGTCGGTCAGCCAGCAGGCATCCTTCAGCACGGCCGCGCCGCCGCGGTTGTAGCCGGCACCGCCGGTGTCGGGGACGTACTCCTTGCGCAGCAGCAGCACCGGCGATTCCTGTTCCATCGACTCGGTCGACGGATCGAGTCCGTTGACGATGTACGGCACGGTGTAGCTGTCGCCGTCGTGGTGGCGATCGGCGCCCCAGGGGCCATGCTCGCCGCCAACCATGGCGATGTTCGACCACGGGCGGCCATCGTCGTGACGCCCATGCGCGTTGTGCACGGCGACGCAGCCGAAGTCGCCGCCGAAGGCCTCCTCGCCGAGCACCTCACCGAGCACGCGCAACATCCCGGCGAGCAAGGCCTGCGTGACTTCCCAGTAGAGCATGATGGCGCCGTCGGGCGGCATCGCCGAGAGCACGGTGCCCGGTGGCACGACGATGTCGATGGGGCGATAGGCGCCAGAGCTGAACGGCGTGTCGCGATCGAGCAGCAGCTTGAACGCGCAGCCGATCGCCGTCTTGGTATCGAGCGGGCCGGCATTGATGCAGGTGCGCGCCTGGCGCGAGGAGCCGCTGCAATCGACTTCGACGCGTGCGCCGCGCTTGACGATGGTCGCGCGCACCACCAGCGGCTCGTCGTCGCCGGCACCGTCGGCGTCCAGTGATTCCTCCACCGCGTAGTCACCGTCCGGCAGGCGCAAGAGGGCGTCGCCCATGGCTTCGGCAGCGGCATCGCAGCAGTAGCGCACGGTGCCCCGAAACGCCGCCTCCCCGTAGCGCTCGATGCTCTCCAGCAGCAACCGCTCACCGAGCTTGAGCTGCTCGGCCATGGTCATGAAGTCGGGCTGCAGCAGGGCAGCGAAGCGCGTGTTGTCGAACACCAGGCTGAAGGTCGAACGCACCGGCTTGTCGTGCTCGAACAGCAGCATCGGCCCGAGCACGAGGCCGTTCTCGTAGACATTGGCCTTGGTGCCGGAGAAGCCTCCCGGCACGGTGCCGCCCATGTCGAGCTGGTGAGCACGGGCGTTGACGAAGGCAATGGGCCGGCCACCGTGAAACACCGGGCGGATGAACAGCGCGTCGTTGACGTGGTTGCCGCCGCGGTAGGGGTCGTTGCACAGCAGGACGTCGCCCGGCTTCAGACGCTCGACGCCGTACTCCTCCACCACGTTACGCACGGCGTCCTCCATGGTGCCGAGGAAGACCAGCAGGGAGCTCGACACCGCCGGCATCGGGTAGTCCATGTCGGGCGGTCCCGAGATGGTGATGGCGAAGTCGTACCAGTCACGGATGATCGGCGAGAAGGCGCTGTACATGAGGCCCGTGCTCATGTGATCGACGGTGTAACGGAGGCGGTTCGACAACACCATGGCGGTGAAGCGGTCGCAATCATAGGTGGAGGCGAACTGCTCCTCGCTCCACTCGCGCAGGCGTGCGGGACGCCGGGTGTCGAGACTGCCGTCGCGATTCGGTTGGGTGCTCATGGCGATACCTCCTCAGCGCTCGCGCTCGATCAGGATTTCGCCGAAGCGGCCGACGCGGGCCACCTGGCGCTGGGTGATGTAGGTGGTGGAGAGGGCCTCGCGCACGATGGCCGGGCCACGGATGACGTCACCGGCACACAGGTCCTCGCGGGCATAGACCTGTGCCAGTTCCTCGGCATCGGCGACGTGGCGCAACACGCTGGTGCCGACTGCGCGCAGCGGCGCAGCACCGCGCGCGGGCAGTTCGGCGTACGTCACCTTGTCGGTCGGCACCACGGCGCGCAGGCGGTAGGTCACGCCCTGCACCGGGATGCTGTCGAAGCGGTTGCCGTTACGCTCGGCGTAGGCGAGGTGGAAGTTCTCCACCATCTGCTCGATGGTGGCCGCGGTGATGGCCCCCGCCGGCACGGGAACGAACGGTGTCTCCCAGGTCTGTCCGACGAGCTGGGCGTCGAAGGCGCGCGTGATGGTGACGGCATCGGCGTGCGCGCCGAGACGCCGCCGCAGGCGCGCTTCCATCGCCTCGAACACCGCCGCGATGGCAGGCGCGTTCTCCGGCGCGAGCACGGTGTAGGCGCTCTGGCTGATGCCATAGGCCTGGTCGGCGCTGAGCAGGCCGAGCGCCGAGAACAGGCCCGGGTGCGGCGGCACCACCACGCCTTTCACGTTGACGAGATCGGCGAGCGCGGGCAGCAGCAAGGGGCCGGCGGCGCCGAACGCCATCAGTACGTAGTCGCGCGGATCGATACCCTGCTTGATGGCGATGTTGAAGATGCCTTCGGCGATGTTGTTGAGGCCGATGTCCCACGCGTAGCGCACGCGGTGCTCGAGCGGCAGCGGCGTGTCGAGGCGGGTGAAGGCGGCCTGCGCGAGATTCGCGTCGAGAGTCATCTTGCCACCGGCGAAGCCGTGCGGGTCGAGCAGCCCGGCGAGCAGGCAGATGTCGGTCATGGTCGGCTGCACGCCGCCACGGCCGTAGCACGCAGGCCCCGGGTCCGCGCCGGCGCTGCCCGGGCCGACCGTGATGTCGCCACTCGGCGAAACCGCCACCAGGCTGCCGCCGCCGGCGCCGATCGAGGAGATGTCGTTCGACAGCGCGTTGACGATGAGGTCGTGCTCGAGTTCGAAGGTGGTATTGACGAAAGGCTCGCCGTGGGTGACGAGGCTGATGTCGCAGGAGGTGCCGCCGACATCGGCGCAGAGCAGGTTGGGCTCGCCGATCAGGCGTCCGAAATGGGCGCTGCCGACGGTGCCCGCCGCGGGGCCGGCGAACACCACCCGGAACGGCGCTTCCATGGCGTCGGCGGCCGGGATCAGGTTGGCCGTGCAGTCGGCGAAATTGAGCTGGCCGTTGAAACCGAGTCCACGCAGGCCGGCATCGAGGCGGCGCGTGTAATCGTCGTAGATGATCTTCATGAACACGTCGACGAGCGTGGTCGACGCGCGTGCGTATTCCTTGGCGAGCGGCGAGATCTCGCTCGACAGCGAACAGGGAATGTCGCCGAGTTCCTCGCGCACCAGTTCGCGCAGGCGCTGCTCGTGGGCGTCGTTCGTATAGGCGTTGAGCAGGCAGATGGCGACACCCTGCACCGCGCAGCGGCGCAGCACGGCGAGTTCGGCGCGCGCCTGCGCCTCGTCGAGCGGTACGTGCACCGCGCCGTCGGCACGCATGCGCTCGGTGATGCCGCGGCGCAGGTAGCGCGGTACGAGCGGGCGGGCGCTGTCGCCAAAGCTGCGCCGCCACCCCGGGTCGGTGAGCGCGCTGACCGGCCGCCAGCTGCGCCCGATGTCGGGGATGTCGCGATGACCGGCGGTGGTGAGAAATCCGATCTTCGGCAGCGATCGCGTGATGATCGCGTTGAGCCCGTGGGTGCTCGCGTGGTTGAACACCGGCGCCGTGGCGACGCCGAGTTCGGCCGCACCGGCGACCACGCCGCGATCGACCTGCTGCACGTCGGTGGACACCTTGGCGGTGCGGATGACGCCGTCGCTGACCGCGACCACGTCGGTGAAGGTGCCGCCTACGTCGACTGCCATCATGGGAAAACCCTCCTGTTCATCGCTCGAGCGCGTCGGTCAGCAGCGCGACGTGACCGAGACGCCGCCATTTCTCGCGCGCATTGCTGTGCAGGCATTGCTGGCACTTGGTGACCAGGTACCAGCCACCCTCGGACAGCAGCGGGTAGCGCATCAGCGCCTCGGCGCCGCAGGCGTCGCAGCACCCGGCGACCGGTTCGCGCGTCTGCACGGGCGCCGGCTCGGCGGGGCGCTGGAAGGAAAAATTGCTCATCGTCGGGACCTCCCCAGGTCGGATGCACCAGCTTGCCCGGTTTGCCCTGTCGCGGACAAGACCCGACAATCGAGCGCATGAAGGAAGAGCTCAATCGCTACAAGCGCGCGCGCATCGTCGAAGAAGCCTCGCGGCTGTTCTACGAGCGCGGCTTCACCGGTACCACGCTGGACGCCATAGCCGAACGCCTGGAGGTGACCAAACCGTTCATCTACCAGTTCTTCGACGGCAAGCACGCCATTCTCGCGGCCGTCGTCGACCGCGAGATCAAGCGGGTCATCGCGCTCCTCGACGCTTCCGACGCGCGCGTCGACGGGGTCACCGCGCAGCTCTACCAGTTCGTCGAGACGTGGGTGCGGGAGAACATCGAGTTCCGCATGATTGCGGTCATCTTCTGGCAGGAACATCACCATTTCTCCCCGGAGACGCAGCGCGAGACGAGCCGCCTGCAGCAGATTCTGAACCGGCGCCTCGCCGCGCTCATCGAGCGCGGCATCGCCAGCGGCGAGTTCGAAGTCGACAACCCGCGCCTCGCCGCCTATGCCCTCACCGGGCTCGCGCAATGGATCCCGCGCTGGTACCGGCCCGAGGGCGAATTCGCCGTCGACGAGATTGCCGATTACTTCGCGCGACAGGCCCTGCGCATGGTCGGCGCGACGCCGCCGGCAGCCGCCGCGGCGGCGTCCTGAGCGTGCCGGCGGATGGTTGCAGGGCTGTTGTCACGCGCCCATACTACCCGCCGGTAAGCACATTTACCACGCAGTAAGGAGGGTCCCATGGCAGAGTTCGATACCGTCATCCGCGGCGGCATGATTTTCGACGGCACGCGCACGCCGCGCTACCGCGCCGACATCGCGATCAAGGACGGCGTGATCGCCGAGATCGGCTTCATCGACGCGTCCCGCGGCGCGCGCGTGCTCGATGCCGAGGGAATGCACGTCGCCCCCGGCTTCGTCGACCTGCACACGCACTACGACGCCCAGCTGTTCTGGGACCCGTACTGCTCGATATCCGGCTGGCACGGCGTGACCACCGTGGTCATCGGCAACTGCGGCTTCGGCTTCGCGCCCGTCGCCCCCGAGGCGCGCGAGCGCATGATGCTGACGATGACGCGTGTCGAAGCCATCCCGCTCGCGTCGATGCAGGCCGGCATGCCGTGGGACTGGGAGACCTTCCCCGAATTCCTCGACGCCGTCGAGCGCGCGCCGAAGGCGATGAACATCGTGCCCTACGTCCCCATCAGCCCGCTGATGATCGCGGTGATGGGATTCGAGGATGCCAAGTCCGGACGCCTGCCGACCGACGCGGAGCACGCCGAGATGTGCCGCCTGCTCGACGAGGCCCTCGACGCCGGCGGCTGCGGCTGGTCGATGCAACGCATGCCGCCGGATGGTCCGGGGAGCGTGCAGCTCGATTACGACGGCACGCCGATGGTGACCGACGTCATGCACAACGAGACCGCCATCGAGTTCGCCAAGGTGCTGCGGCGACGCAACGCCGGTCACATGCAGTGCACGATGATCTCCGGCAAGCCCAAGGCGGACCAGGCACATCTCGCCGAGCTCGCCGAGATCAGCGGGCGGCCGATGATCTTCAACGTCGTGCAGGTGCAGGACGCCATGCCACAGGTCCACCGCAAGGTGCTCGCGTGGCTCGAACGCTGCCGTGAACAGGGCATCCGCGTGTATGGCCAGGGCCTCACCACCGACGCCGGCTACACCTTCACCTTCGAGGACTGGAACCTGTTCGACGAATGCCCCGCCTGGCGCGAGGCGACGGTCGGCACGCGCGAGGAACGCCTCGCCAAGCTCGCCGATCCGGCGCGGCGCGAGGCGCTGCGTGCGCAGGTGCCGGCGCTGGTGCTCGGCCCGTTCGAGAACATCGTCGTGGTCGGGCCGAAGTCCAGCGAGACCGAGCAGTGGCTCGATCACACCGTCGGCCTCGTCGCCGAGAAGACCGGCAAGCACGTCGTCGACGCCATGCTCGACATCGTCGTTGCCGACGGCCTCGAGACCGAGTTCTACTCGATGCCGCCGAACACGCGTATCGACCTGCTGAAGGAGGTCGTCGACAACCCCTACGTGCTGTTCGGCGTCTCGGATGGCGGCGCGCACACCAAGTTCCTGACCGCCGGGCGTTACCCCACCGAGACGCTCACTTCGATCGTGCGCGAGCACGGCATGCTGAGCCTCGAGGACGCGCACTGGCGGCTCTCCGCCCTGCCGGCGCAGCTTGCCGGCTGCCCCGAGCGCGGCACGCTGCAGGTCGGTTCGCCGGCCGACATCGTCGTCTACGACTATCAGAATCTCGCCATCCTGCCACCCGAAGTGGTGCACGACATGCCCGGCGGCGAATGGCGCCGCGTGCAGCGCGCCAGCGGCTACCGCTACGTGCTCATCAACGGCGAGGTCACCATCGAGAACGATACCCAGACCGACAACTACTCCGGCGAGCTGCTGCGCCACGGGCGCAGCGCGCGCGTGCGCGAGCAGACCCGCTCGGCCGCCTGAGCAAGCGCCGCCTCGCACTTATCCCCAAAAGGGTCAGACCCTTGGGGATAAGTGCGGTCGCGTTATCCCCAACGGGGTCAGACCCCTGGGGATAAGACCCCTGGGGATATCGTTGGCGGGTCAGGCGAAGGTGAGGACGGTGCGCGTGACCTCGCCCGCTTCCATCGCGCGGAAGGCTTCGCCGACGTCCTCGAGCGGCGCGTGCCGCGTCACCATGCCGTCGAGGTCGAGACGTCCCTGGCGGTAGAGCTCGAGGTAGCGCGGCGCGTCGATAGTGAAACGGTTCGAACCCATCATGCAGCCGATGATGCGTTTCTCGGCGAAGAAGTGCGTGGCATTGACCGACACATGCTCACCGTGCGGAATCGCGCCGACGAGTACCGCGGTACCGTGTGGCGCGAGGCAGTAGAAAGCCTGCTCGAGCAGCTTCGGCACACCAACCGCTTCAAAGGCATAGTCCGGCCCGCCCTTCGTCATCTTCTTCAGCGCGCGCACGGTGTCGCCGTCGGCAGCGTTGAGGGTCTCGGTCGCGCCGAAGTGCCGGGCCTGTTCGAGCTTGGCGTCGTTGAGGTCGACCGCGATGATCTGCCGCGCGCCCGCGATACGCGCACCCTGCATGATCGAGATACCGACCCCGCCGGCGCCGAACACGACCACCGAGGAGCCGGGCTGTACCTGTGCGGTATTGAGCGCAGCGCCGACGCCGGTCGTCACTGCGCAGCCGACCAACGCCGCGCGATCGAGCGGGATGTCGGGATCGATGCGCACCACCGCGCGATGGTGCAGCAGCATCGCCTCGGCGAAGGCCGCGAGATCGGCATATTGGTATATCAACTCGCCATCGCGCGACAACCGTGGCGGCTCACCGTCGGCACGCCGACAGGCGCTGCGGTCGGTGCACAGATGCGGCCGTCCCTGAACGCACTGCGCGCACGCACCGCAGAACATCGACGTGCACGCGATGACGTGATCGCCCGGTTCCACGTTGCGCACTCGGGCCCCCGTCTCGAGCACGATACCGGCCGGCTCGTGACCGAGCACCTGCGGGCACGGCGTCAGTTGGATACCGCCGTTGAGTGCATGCAGGTCGCTGTGGCAGACGCCGCAGGCGACGGTCTTGACGAGCACCTCGTCCGGACCCGGCTCGGCGAGCTCGATTTCCTCGATGCTGAGCGGTTCGCGCAGCGCGCGCTGCACCGCGGCCTTGATTCTCATGGCGTGTTTCCCCTCTCCCCCACTTCACCCACCGTGCGCAGCAATGGTCGGACTTCTTCACGCGCTGCGGCCGCATCCGGCAGCGGCCCTGGCCGTCGGCGGCCATCCCTTCGTCGCGCCCGCCCGGTGTGTCGCACGTCGCCTGCGCGCCGCCTCGTCCTGGTGCGCACGGCAGGCGACGCTTCCCCAGCACCGCGCGAGCGCTTCAACCGGCCGCCGCCGGTGCCACGCGCGGCACGGCGTCGTAGGCATCGGCATCGTCACGCGCGGTGCGCGCGGTGTACTCGTCGAGATCGTGGGGCCATTGCGTGACCATGCGGCCCGACTTCGCGTTGTAGTAATGCCCGCAGTTGGCTTGCCACACGTCGACCTTGCGGATGTCGCGCTGCATCGTTTCGTTGTAGCGCGCTTCGACCTCGGCGCGTACGTCGACGAAGGCGAGCGCCTCGCGCCGCACGCGCTCGACCTGGCGCACCAGGTATTCGACCTGGCGCTCGATCATGAACAGGATCGAACCGTTGTTGGTGTTCGGGCCATACAGCATGAACAGGTTCGGGAAGCCGTGCGTGGTGATGCCGAGATAAGCCTGCGCGCCGTCCGACCAGGCGTCGTCGAGCCGCCGCCCGTCGCGCCCGGTCACCTCGATGGCCGAGAGGTAACGCGAAACCTGGAAGCCGGTCGCGAGGATCACGCAGTCGACCTCACGCTCCTGACCATCGGCGGTGACCACGCCATGCTCGGCCAGGCGCTCGATACGCTCGGTGACGAGCTCGACGTGCGGCAGGTTGAAGGTCGGGTAATAGCGATTCGAGAAGAGCGGGCGCTTGCAGCCGAACGGATGCGTCGGTCGCAGCTTCGCGCGCACGGTCGGATCCTCGACGGCGTCGATGTTGGCGAGACCGGCCGCCTCGTTCTGCGCCTGCAGCTCCGGATCGTTGAACAGGATGAAGTTGTTCAGCTCGGCGTAGATCTGCTCGCGCGAGCGATGGATGGCCTCGGGATCCTCGCGCAGCACGCGCAGTTCTTCCGCGGTGTAGGGGGTATCCTCCTTCGGCGCCACCCAGTTGGCGGTGCGCTGGAACACGTGCAGCTGCGCCGTCTGCGGCGCGATCTCCGGCACGAACTGCACCGCGCTTGCCGCCGAACCGATGCAGGCCACGCGCTTGCCCGCCAGGTCGTAATCGTGGTCCCAGCGCGCGGAGTGAAACAACTTGCCGCGAAAATCGTCGAGTCCCGGGATAGCCGGCCAGTTGAGCTCATTGAACATGCCCATCGCGCTGACCACGAATGGCGCGCGGTAGCGCGTGCCGTCGGCGGTCTCCACCGCCCAGCAGGCGTCATCGTCCTGCCAGCGGGCAGCACTCACCGCGTTCCCGAAACGACAGAACGGCCGGATGCCGTACTTGTCGGCGACGTGTTGCATGTAGTCGAGAATTTCCTCCTGGCCGGCGAACGGCCGCGACCAGTCGCGCTTGAGTTCGAACGAGAAGGAATACAGGTGCGACTTGACGTCGCACTCGGCACCCGGGTAGCGGTTGTGCCACCAGGTACCGCCAACGCCGTCGGCTTTCTCGAGGATGACGAAATCCTCGATACCGGCCTCGCGCAGCTTGATCGCCGTGCACAGGCCGCCGGGACCGGCGCCGATGATGATGACCTGGAATTCGTTACGTGGCGTCGCGTTCATCGCGCGGTGTTCTCCCCTGTGGCTGGTAAGGTCATGGGCGTCCGCGGTACTGCGGACGCAAGGGCCGTGCTGCGGTCCATGGGCCCGGCGCCGGCGCAGCGGTCAGCGCTCGCGGGACCGACGCGTGCCATCGCCCGATGGACGTCCGCGCTCCCCGTGTCATGGCGGTTGGCGTCCACTGCCCCGAGTGTACGCAGGCGGCCGCGGCCGTTTCAACGACACCGATGACCGTGCGGTTGGCCACGTGCCATTCTGACGCGCCGCAGCGCACGCCGCGTGACACGTCGCTGCGCGCCTGTGCGTGTCCCAGGCGCTGTGCCATCATGCGGCCGCGTGCGTAGGGCAAGCCCGCCGCGGTATGCCGTGGGCGCATCGCCGGCACCTGGGGAGATGCCGGCGGGGTGTTCGTCCGCGCGCACCATCGCGTCACATTTCACGGGGAGAACCAGCGCATGGAGATCGGCGTCTTTCACCTGCCGACAATCGGCAACAAGGCACAGCTCGAACAAGGCATGGCAGGTCGGCGCACCGACCTCTACCAGAACATGCTCGCCAACCTCGCCGAAGAAGCGCGCTACCTCGACGAGCACGGCTTCTACGGCGTCGCTTTCACCGAGCACCACTTCCACGTCGAAGGCGAGGAAGTCTCGACCAACCCGGTCATGCTCGATCTCTTCATCGGCCTGCAGACGCAGCGCCTGCGCGTCGGCCAGTGCGGTCTCGTGCTGCCATGCCACAACCCGCTGCGCATTGCCGAGGACGTCGCCATGCTCGACCAGATGACGCGCGGCCGCGCCTTCGCCGGCTTCGCGCGCGGCTACCAGCCGCGCTGGGTCAACACGCTCGGCCAGCACTACGACACGCTCGCCGACAGCGATACCGACCCGGCGCGCTACGAGGCACTCAAGAAGGAACTCTACGAGGAGCACTGGGAGATCATCGTCAAGGCCTGGACCAACGACACCTTCAGCCACCAGGGCAAACACTGGACCATCCCGACGAAGAACACGTTCTGGCAGGCCCACGAGGTGACTCGTGCCTACGGCCAGGGCGTCGACGCACGGGGTTACCTGACGGAGATCGGTACCGTGCCCGCCCCCTACCAGAAGCCGCACCCGCCGCTGTTCCAGCCGTTCAGCTTCTCGGAGAGCTCGGTGCGCTGGGGCGTGCAGCATGGCGCCGTGCCGATCACCGTGGTCACCGACGCCGAACTGCTCGCCGGGCAGTTCCGCGCCGGCCAGGAAGCCGCTGCCGCGGTCGGCAAGGACTACGGCTTCGGCCAGGGCATGGGCATCATCCGCGAGGTGGTGTGCGCCGACACCGATGCCGAGGCGCTGCGTCTCGCCAAGGAAGCCGGCTGCTTCATCTGGACGACCTTCTTCGAGCCGTTCGGCTTCAATGCCGCGCTGATGCACCCGGGCGAGGATCCGGCCAGCATCCCGAATACCTTCGAATCGATGATCGAGCGTGGCCTCACCATCGCCGGCAGCCCGGATACCGTCTGCCGCGCCTTCGAGAAACTCTTCGCTGCTTTCCCGGCCGAGTACTTCTGGAACTACGTCTACAACGAGATGCTGCCCCACGCCGCCTCGATGCGCAGCCACGAGCTGCTCGTCGAGAAGGTGTGGCCGCATTTCACCGACAACATCCGGTAGGCCGCCAAGGCTGAGCAGCGAGCCGCATAATCCGGCCGCGCCCGGCGGGGTGCCGACCGGTGCCAAGTCATCCCACGACGTCCGGGACGAAGTGCTACCATCGGGGGGACACGTTTTCGAGAGAGCGCAGCATGGCCGCAAACCTCCAGTCAACGACACCCGCCTTCAGCTCTGCCTACCCGACCACCGACATCAAGTGGCAGCGCGTGACCGGCTCGCGCCGCTTCGACTACCCCATCGATTACTGGGTGGCGGTACTCGGCGTGCAGCCCGCAAGCGGGCGCATCGACTTCCTCAGCAAGTGGGAGCCGGACAGCTACTGCCATTTCCACCGGCATCTCGGACCGGTGGCGACGCTGGTGCTCGAAGGTGAGCAGCACGTCGTCGAGACCAGTGCCACCGAGACCGTGCACAAGGTACGCCGCCCCGGCTTCTTTACGCGCAGCGAGGGCGGCGACGTGCACATGGAGTACGGCGGTCCCGACGGCGCGGTGGTGCTGTTCATGTGCGAGGCGGTCGACGGCGGCAAGCTGTTCGACGTGCTCGATCGCGACGGCCGGGTGCTGGCCACCGCGACCATCGATTCGTTCCTCGACGGCTCGCTGCGCTGAGCCGGCGCTAGCACGACGCCGCGGCGCGGCGGTAGAACGCCCGGATCGACGCCGCGATACGCGCGGCATCGAGAGCCTCGCCGGCCTGCGCGCGTGCCTCTTCGAGCAACGCCGGCGGTAACACGTCGGCGCGCGCCGTGAGCAGGTCCTGCACGAAGGCATCGGTGAACTCGGGATGCGGCTGCATGCTCATCGCACGCTCGCCATAGTCGAGGAAGGCGTAGCGACAGAACGGCGTGGCGCCCGTCACCCGTGCCGCCGGCGGCGCTGCGACGACCTGGTCCTGGTGGAAGGCGAGCAGGTGCGTTGCCGCTTCGCCGTCACTCGCGTGCCCCGACGGGCCGTCGACGCGGTACTCGACGCGCCCAACCGACCAGCCGCCGACGAACTTCTCGACGCGCCCGCCGAGCGCGTGGGCGAGCACCTGGTGGCCGAAGCAGATGCCGACGATCGGCACCGCCGCGCCGTAGGCCGCGCGTAGAAAGTCTTCCAGCGGCGGCAGCCACGCATGGTCCTCGTAGACGGCGTGGCGCGACCCGGTGAGGAGCCAGCCGTCGGCGGCATGGATATCCGGCGGCAGCTCGCCATCGACCACCGCCCAGGTGCGGAAGGCGAAGTCCTCGTCGGCGAGCAGGCTTATGAACATGTCGTCATAGTCGCCGTGCTGCGCGACGAGCGCGGCGGGCGCATGCCCGCACATCAGGATGCCGATGGTAATCATGCCGACGGCTCGCCACCCGCGCCATCGGCGCAGCCATGAATAGTCGTGGGACGGGTTGTATTCATTCGGGCAATGCAAAGGCCATCACGTAGTCCCCCATCGGCGTGTCGTACCAGGCGTGCCCGCCGGATGCGATGACGACGTACTGGCGGCCATCGACCGCGTAGGTCATCGGCGTGGTCTGGCTGCCGGCCGGCATGCGGTGCTTCCACAGCACCTCGCCGGTGGTGACGTCGAAAGCGCGGAAACGCTGGTCCATCGTCGCGGCGATGAAGACGAGCCCGCCGGCGGTAACGATGGGCCCGCCGGAGTTCGGCGTGCCGAGATTCCATTCGAAGGGCAGCGGGATGGGCGTCTCGCGATCGATGGAACCGAGCGGCACGTCCCAGCGTATCGTGCCGGTCGCGAGATCGACCGCGCTGAGGCCGCCCCAGGGCGGCGGGTTGCAAGGCGCGCCGAGCGGCGAAAGCAGGTAGCCCACCGTCATCGCGTAAGGCGTGCCGAGCTGCGGCGAGGGAATCGTCTCGCGCAGGATGGCGGCGCCGGCTTCGGCGCCGAGGTCCGCGATGGCATCGGCCTCGGCACGCGGGAACAGCTTCACCTGGGTCGCGATACGCGTGGTGTTGACGATCAGCAGGCCGCTCTCGCGGTGCCAGGCCGGCCCCGGCCAGTTGGCGCCGCCGGTCCAGCTCGGCATCAGGATCGTGCCCTGCGTGCTCGGCGGCGTGTAGAGGCCCTCGTTGCGCAGCGCCGCGATGCGCTTCTTGCAGGCGAGACGGTCGATGAAGGTGAAGCCCCAGGCATCGTCGGGCTCGAGCTGCTGCGGCACCAGCGGGGGCGGTGCAGTCGGAAAAGGCTGGGTCGGCGACAGCCACTCGCCTTCCACTACGCCGCCCGGCACCGGTCGCTCCTCGATCGGGAACAACGATTCACCGGTTTCGCGGTCGAATACGAACACCCAGCCCTGCTTTGTCGTCTGCACCACGGCCGGGATGACACGGCCGTCCTTCTCGAGATCGATCAGTGTGGGCTGCGAAGGCAGGTCGTAGTCCCACAGATCGTGATGCACGAACTGGAAATGCCACACCATCTCGCCAGTGGCGCCGCGCAGCGCGACCAGCGAATTGGCGTAACGGTTCTCCCCGGGGCGATTGCCGCCGTAGAAATCCGGCGCCGCACTGCCGGTCGGCAGGAACACGAGGTCGCGCGTCTCGTCGACCGACAGGATCGACCACACGTTGGCATGGCCCGCGGTGCGCCAGCTCTCGTCGTGCCAGGTGGCGGCAGCCGGATCGTCGGTGCTGCGTGGGATCGGATCGAAACGCCAGCGCAACGCACCGCTGCGCGCGTCATAGGCGCTGACCCGCCCGCTCTGGCCCTCGGCGCGCTGGTTGTCGGCAATCGAGGTGCCGATCACGACCACCCCGTTCACCACCACGGGCGGCGAATCGAGGTGCACCTCGCCCGGGAACAGGAGCTCCTTGCTCGGTTCGACGAAGACCTCGCCGTCGTTACCGAAATCGGTACAACGTTCGCCGCTCTCGCCATCGATGGCGAACAGGCGCGAATCGGAGGTACCCATGAACACGCGCGTCCGGCAGGTCGCGCCCGGCGGTGCCTCGGGATCGGTCCATTGCGTGATGCCACGGCACTTGTAGATCATCGCCGTCGGGTTATCGAGCGACACCTCGGCATCGAAGGTCCAGCGCTCGGCGCCGGTGGCCGGATCGAGCGCGACGAGGCGATTGAACGGCGTGCACAGAACCAGCTTGTCGCCGACGATGATCGGCGTGCTCTCGAACGAACTGTGCTCGAAGCGCTGCGGGAACAGCTCCGCTTCGCCGGTGCGGTAGGTCCACGCCGGCTCCAGGGCGGCGACATTGTCGCGATTGATCTGGTCGAGCGCCGAGTAGCGTTCGCCCCCGCGATTGCCTCCGTAGGCATGCCAGGTCTCGGCGAGCGCGGGCAGTGCAAACGTCACGAGGACAATGCCAGCACACAAACGATTCATAACTTTTCCCTTCGGCACCTGGCGCTACACGAGCGCTTAGTGTGGCGCAAAAATGTTTATCTGCCAGCCCTCAGTCGGACGGCTGCGCACACTGCGGCGGTGCGACGGACGTGCCGAGCGTGGTCAGCGCGCGGTCGGAGAACAGCAGCACGAAGCCGCGTGCCGCGGCCTCGTCGCGTGCCCGTGCACGCAGCGCGGGATCGGTTGCGTACTCGATCACGAACACCGGCTTGCGCGACGCGCGCGCGAGCTCGAGGTCGGCGAGCACGCTGACGGTGTGCTCGCGCGCCTGCGGCGCGTCGTCGAGCGTGAACAGGTCCTCGACAGCGATGGCGTCGATGGTTTGCAGGTAGGCCGGGAAATGCAGCAGGGCCGAGCCGTTCTGCGGCACCACCAGGAATTCCTCGCGGCGCGCGCGGGCGTGCCGAGCGACGCGGCCTACCCAGCGCACCATGTCTTCGCGATAGCTGCGCCCGGTGGCAGGATTCTTCCGCATGGCCAGCCACGCATCGGTCTCCCGATCGTGCTCGAAATACTGGAAGGCATCGACAATGTCGAGGTACACGCCGTCGAACTCCTGTTCGACGAGCCGCTCGAGATCGGCCAGGGCCAGGGCCTGCCATTCGCGAGTCCAATAGCGCACCTTGTAATTCCCGGGCCAGTCCGGGTTCGGCGCCACCACGAACGACGGCGTCGCCGCCTGCGCCGTGCCATCGGCCGTGAAGCCCCAGTCACGTTGCCAGTACGGCCGGTAATCCTCGGCCTCCCCGATGGAGAAATACGCCAGCACGCGACGCCCGGCCCGCGCGCGCCGCAGCGACTCGAGTTCGGGAATCGACCACGTAGCGTCAAGTCCGGCATACACGCGGTCGATAACCAGCATGTCGCGCCGCGTACGCGCGAGCTGGTCGAGTGCGTCGAGACGGTTGGCCGAGAGCCGGTCGGCCTGCAGCACGTAAGCGAGCGAGCAGGGCGGCGACGCGGACCCGGCGAGCGCCGGTCCTGCCGTCACGGCGGCCACCACCGCAAGCGGACCGACGCGGCGCAGCAGGGAGGTACACACGCGGTAGAATGCGCGCCCATGAGCACACCCCCTCTGAAGAAAATCCTGCACGTCGACGACTCTCCCGACATTCGTGAGCTGGTGCGCCACGGCCTCGAGCGCGGCGGCAACTATACCCTCATGTTCTGCGAATCGGCCGAGGAAGCGCTCGACAAGGCGCCGCGGTTCGCACCCGATCTGCTGCTGCTCGACTCGGTCATGCCCGGGATCACGGGTACCGAGTTGTACAAGCAGTTGCGCCAGAGCCCCGCGCTCGCCGATACGCCGGTGATTTTCCTTACCACGCAGGCGGAGACGCTCGACCTGACGAGCTTCCTGCGCGCCGGCGCCATCGACCTCATCCCCAAGCCCTTCGACGTCGACAGCCTCGCCGAGACCATCGAGGACATCTGGCGCGAGCACTACGCACGCACCCGCTGAGAGCCGCCTCCCGACGCCTCTCAAACCACCGCCACCGACTGGTTGTTGCGCACGAACGACTGGTAGGGCAGGTCGGCGAGAAAGCGTGCGGTCACGATGTAGGCGAACACGAAGCTCGCCAGGCAGGCGAGAAAGAAACCGTAGCCATAGAAGGCGAAACCGTACTGCAGCGAGAGCCAGGAAAACACGGCGTTGGTGACCAGGAAGAACGCCTGGATCGTCAGCACCGGTCCGCGGAAATCGAAGTAGGCCAGCACGATCAGCAGCATCAGCACGAGCACCTGGAAGAACGATCCGAGCACGGCGAGACGAAACATCCCCAGCTGCAGGAAGTCGATACGGAACAGCTCGAAGAGCTGCGGCGCCAGCAGAATGACGGCCAGCGTCACCGTACCCTGGATGACCATCATGTTGCGTACGCCATCGACCAGGGTGCGCACCAGCGCGCGATGATTGGCCTGGATGCGCGCGAAGTTCGCGTGCCGCTGCAGCTCGCGGTAGAAGTGGATGTAAGCCTCGTAGAAGCGTGTCTCCACGATCATCATGAAGATGGCCATCGACGGGGTGATGGTCAGGTAGGCGAGAAACATGGCGCTGTCGTACTGCGGGTAGGTGACAAGGCCGCTCGGCGCGATCACCGCCTCCGGCGCGGTCCACATCACCCACTTGTCGACCCAGATGGCGGCGTTGTAGACGAAGCCGCTGAGCGCGAGCAACCGGTAGGGACGGAACGCCCGCAGGAAGCGGAACGGGTGACGCACGCGGTAGGGATACTCGGCAAGGATCTTGGCCAGCAGCATGCTGATGGTGAGGACGAGCCCGAGGGTGAAGGCGAGCAGCAGGCCGGCGCCGGTCGACGTATCGGCGAGCTGGTAACCGGCGGCGAGTGCGAGGGCCATGCCGGCAAGGAAGGCGTTGGTGATCGAGCGGTAGTCCTTCAACGCCGAAAGGAAGATCGACACTACCCACATCGTGCCGACCGCGAGCAGGTTGACCACCGCGAGCAATGCCACCGCCGGGCTGAACTCGGCCCAGCCGAAGTACAGCCACAGCGCGCCGGGTAGCTGGGTGATGACCATCAACAGCGTCGCACCGACCAGCATCGAGGGCGCCTGGCGCACGTCGGCAGCGTAGATCGCATCGGCCAGCGCACGCGTCAGGACCAATAGCAGCGGCCCCGACAACACCAGTGAAAAAGTGAAGTTATAGATGATGACGACACGGAACTCGTGCAGTGCGCTGAGCCGGCCGGCGCCGCCGGCGAACAGCGACAGGCCACCGAGCGCGAGCACCGTGAACAGCCACGGACCGTTCGACGCCAGCGCGGAGTGCGCGAATCCCTGCAGGATGCCGAGCAGATCGTCCTTGCGCGTCAGCTTGCGCAGGACGAACCCGATACCCGCCATCAGGCCACCTCCTCCGTCGCCGGCGCGCGCCAGTCACGATCGGGCAGCGCGCAGTAGCGCGCGTAGCGCTCACCGTAGGCCGTCATCACGTCGCGCTCCTGGTAGTAGCGGTGTACGCGCTCGCGCAGCGCCGCGGCGCAGCTCGCGTACCAGTCGGCGTCGGTCAGCAGACGCGCGATCGCCTGCGCCGTCGCCTCGGGATCGGACAGGCGTACCACGGCGCCGGCCGGTCCCAGGGGTGGGTCTTCGTCGCTACGCCCGAACAGGATCTCCGCACACGAGCCGACATCGGTGGCGACGGCCGGAATACCGGCGGCACCGGCCTCGAGCAGGACCAGTGGTTGCGCTTCGCTGATCGAGGTCAGCACCACGACGTCGATCTCGCCGAGGTAGTCGTCCAGCCTGACACGGCCGGTGAAAGTGAACGCATCGGCGAGCCCGAGGTGCGCCACCATCGCCTTGCACTCGTCGAAATACTCCTCGTCCTCCTCGGTCGGTCCCATCATCAGCGCGCGCACTTCGGGCACGCTCTCGCGCAGGCGCGCGACGGCACGTATGTAGGTCTTGACGTCCTTGATCGGCACGACGCGACCGATCAGGGCGATGGTCGGCGGACGGCCTTCGCGGCGTCGCTCGATGGCCGCGAACCGCGGGAAGTCGATACCATTGGGAACCACGGCGAGCTTGGCCGGGTCGGCGCCGTCGGCGACCTGGAACGCCTGGTTACCTTCGTAGAGTGTGATGATCTCGTCGCACGCCTCGTAACAGGCACGCGAATAACCCTCGAAGGCCGCGATCCAGAAGTCCTTCAGATCGAGCGCTGGCCGGTCGATGCCGAGACCGACGAGCGGCAGCTCGAAGAGCCAGTCGGCCATCGCGATCTCGATGCGGCGCTCGTTGGTATAGATACCGTGCTCGGTCACGATTGCAGGACGTCCGGTCTCGATGCGTGCCCGCGCCGCGTACAGGCCGGCGTACCCGGTCGAGACGGTGTGATAGACGCGCGCCCGCGGCAGCGGCGCGACGATGAGACTGAACAGCCCCCCCATCAATGCGCGCCACGACCAGAAGTAGTCGAGAAAGGAAGTCTCCGCGTAGCGCGCTTCGTACATCGCGACGAGGAGGTTCCACGCTTCGCGCGAATCGAGCAGGGTTTCCTGGCCGAGTTCGGCGCGGCGGGGTGCGAGCAGCGCGATCACGCGTGCCAGGGCTTCGAGCCCACCACCGGCGACCAGCCCCTCGATAGGCTGGCGCAGCCGCGCGATGAGCTCGCGCTGGCGACGCACGCGTGTATGGCCGCGCGCGAGTCGCTGCAGCGTCACCGGCGTCACGGCGACGACGTTGGCCGGCAGCTCGTAGCGCATGGTGAGATCGGCATCCGGCGGCATCAGGGTGACGATGTGGAAATCGAGGTGCGGCAGGCCGCGGATGAGGTCGTGCGTCCAGGTCGAGACGCCACCGGCGACGTAGGGATAAGTGCCCTCCAGTACCAGCGCAACGTCGGCCACGCGACTCATGCCACCACCTCGCGCCCGGCGGCCGGCGGCAGGCCGGCCCACATGCGCGCGCTCGCGCTGAGCACATCGAGTGCGGCGTCGCTCGAGCGAGTATCGACAATCTCCCGCGCGAGAGCTCGCACCGCGCCGTAGTCGCGCATCGCGTAGTGTGCCTCGAGCAGCCAGTTGTCGAGGCTCGGGTGCGCACCGTGCCGGGTGCGTGCATCGAGCAGCCAGTCGCGCGCTGCTGCACGCTCGCCGGTGCGCAGCAAGAGCCGACCGACCGCTATGCGCGCGAAGAGATCGTCCGGCTCTTCTTCGAGGAAGCCGCGATAGAGGTCGATCGCGCGCCCGCGGACGCGCGCCGTGCGATCAGCATCGAGCAGGCCGGAGAATGCGTAGCGGTCGAGATGTCGGGCGAGTTCGATCAGATGGCGTGGCGACGGGTCGCGACGGATACGTGATTCGAGTTCCATGCTCCGGTCGGAGAAGCGTCCCTCGAGGTTGGTGATGGCGGTAGCGGCCTGGATCCGCACGGAGTTGTTCGGATCCTCCAGCGCGCGCTTCAGCACCGGCGCGAAAACCGGTTCGAAGTGACGGCTCATCATGCTGATCGCGACTTGCTTCTGTTCGCGCGAGCCGTAGTTGATGACGTCGGCGAAGGGAATCACTTCACTGCGTGATTCGCGCTGGCGGCGGGTCAGCATGAGTTCGTCGTAAATACGCTCGTAGATGCGTCGGCCGCGTTCCGGGAAGAGTTCGCGATACCACTCTTCGAAGGTACGCGAATGCCGCGCGTGGCGCCGGTAGAGCACGAACGCCACCGCCGTCGCCGCGGCCCCGACCGCACCGAACACCGCGGTTGCGACGAGCAGGTAGCCGGCGAAGAAGCCGCGCGCGGTGAGATGTCGCCGCGCGTCGGTTTCGCGCATCGCACCGGCTGCGAGCAACGCGGCGAGTCGGCGGCGCAGCCGCGGGCGCACGTACAGCGCCAGGTGCAGCGCGAGCAGCGCCACCGTCATCCCATGCACGGAGAGCAATGCGGGCCAGGCCGGTTGCGCACGCAGCAGCTCGAGGAGCACCGGCACACCGGCCAGCGCCGCGGCCACGGCAGTCGCGACGAAGCAGACGTCGTACAGCGTTTCGGCCCGTGTCACTGCGTCTCACCCGCGTTCCATTCCCCGCGCGGACCGTCCCCATCACCATGGACATCGTGGATCACGCGGGTTTCGACCGCCGAGGGCAACGCACCGAGCTCACCGGGCAGGCGCGCGGCGAAATCCCGCAGCAGGCGCGCCGCGACCAGCCCCGCCTCGGCCTCGCCGGCAAGTGGCAGTACGACGTCGAAGGCGCAGGCCGGCTGCGCGCGTTCGAAAGCGAGATCGGTATCGCGCAGCGAAGCCTGCACGGCGGCGCCGAGCGCGCCGGCGATGACGGCTTGCTGGGTCGACTGCAAGGTATCCGGTTGCTCGACGACGATGGTCGCGGCCGCCACGGAGAAGCCGGCACGGCGCGCGATGGCGCGCAGGAGCTGCTCGATGCGCGGGTAGAAACCCTCGGCATAGAGCTGGGTCTCGGAGTCGACCGCGCGTTCGAGCTGACCGCGCCGGTAGCGCTGCGCATTGGCGTAGAACGCACCCACCCACTCGCACAGCACGCGGAAGATCTCGATGGTCGAGAGATTCAGATCGAGGAAGCCCATGTCCTCGATCTTGATCATGCCGCGCACTTCGCCGGTGTCCGGGTTGAGCAGCGGACCGGCGATCAGGCCCTGCCCGGCGAGTACCGCCTCGTCGTCGGCATTGGCGACACATAGCACGCGCGCGCCACCAATCACCGCCTGGTAGAGCGGGTCGTCGGCGCGGAAGATTCGCTTGAAGCGGTCACGCCGATGCCAGCCATGCTGGATGGCGGCTTCGAGGTCGCCGGCCGAGAGCAGGTAGATCGAGCACTTCTGCGGATTGATCACGACCTTGACGTTGTCGAGAGCGCCGGTGAGCACGTGCGCGGGTTCCATCGTCTCCACCGCACGCGCCGCCTTGTACATCGATACCACGGTGCGCAGTTCGCCGGCGACGCGCACTTCGAGCTGGCTCTTGGTCTCGTTGAGCGACTCGTAGGCGGCCGCGATGGTCCCGGCGCGTTCGCGCGCTTCGGCGACCTGCTCGCGCAGGCTGTCGCGCTCACGGATGTGACGCATGCGCAGCTCGCCGAGCAGTACCGCGCTGACCGACCACATCAGCGGCAGTCGCGCGAGTTCGAACAGCCATGCGTAGAAGTCCTGGCTGAGCTGCTGCGTGGGAATGTAACCGGCGAACAGCGCGACGCTGCTGAGCGCGGCGGCGACGAGCCCTTCGCGTGATCCATACTGCGTGGCGACGAAGACGACGATGATCCAGAACGGGTGCGGCGACCACGACCAGTAACCGCTGCCATCCAGCCACAGCAGGTCGGCCGCGACGAACAGCGCGATGAACGCCGTGATCTCGGCCAGCGCGTTGCCGCGCACGCCGCTGCGACGTGGCACTGCCGCGGGCGCGGCGGCGGCGCTGGCTTGTGGCTCGCTCATCCGCGCGCAGACGCCCTCAGGGCGCGTGCAGGTGCGCGGCCAGCGCGGCGATCATCTCTTCCACCAGGCGCTGCGCGCAGGCGTTGACGCTATCGCGCGCGAGGTAGCCGCGACCGGTCGTCGAGTGGCTCGCGGCCCACAGGATATCGCCCTCGGCGCTGCCCACCAGGCGCAGGTTGAGGCCGACCACCGGCTCTTCGTGCAGGCCATGCTGGTAACCATACTCGGACACGCTGCCGACCAGCACCGCGTCGACCCCGAGACGGCGGCCGAGTTCGGCCGCGGCATAGGTGACGGCCAGGTCGGCGACGTCGATCTCGGCCGCACTGAGAGCCCGGCGCAATGCCGTACCCTCGGTGAGGCGGAACAGCTCGCGGCGATAGAGTTCGGTGGTGACGAGTTCGGCGGCTATGAGGCCGGCCTTGGGGTAGTTGGTAAGGTTCTCGAGCGGCACCACCGCGACCGCGAGCATCGTATCGAGCGCAGCCGGTGTGCGTGCATGGTGCGCGGCGTAGCGCGTGTCGGCACAGCCGGCGAGCGCGGCGATGATGCCGAGCAGGATGGCGAGCATCGTGTAGCGGCTCACGAGGCGCCGTCCCGCGTCATGCCGCTCTCGCGTCCTGGTCCCACCTCCGCGCATCGTCACCTCCCGCAAAGTGCGCGCGAAAGCGCGCGCGGCGATTGTAACGTCAAACTGCGGCGGCGCGCGTCGCTCACAGGCGCAGCACCAGGTAGCCGCCGACACTGGTCAGGCGATTGGCGCCACCGCGCGCAGCGATGATGCTCTGGGCGAAGCGGACGCCCAGCTCGAGATCGGGCAGCGGCGCATAGACGAGCTCGGCGCCGAGATTGTGACCGCGCCCATTGAGGCGATCCCACGTATAGCCACCGCGGGCGCCAAGGCGGACATAATCGGTGAGCTGCTCGGTCCAGGCGAGGTGCAGTTGGTGGATCTCGCGGTCGGTGAAGGCGACCGGCTGGAAGCGCGTGCCGTCGGCAGCACGCGCCTCGCGCACGTCGCCGAAGTACTCGGTGTCGAAGTAATACTCGAGTGCGAGACGCGGATCGTCGCCGAACAGCCGCCAGTTCGCCGTAAGCTGGGCGCCGGCGGCGTCGGCAATACGCGGCGCGCCGTCCAGGCCGTAGCGGCTCGCGTGCGCGGCGAGTTCGGCGAACCAGCGCTCACCGGTGCGCAGACGATGCCGCAGGTGCGCGCGGTGACGGTAGCCACCGTGCACGATGCCCTCGACGAAGTCCCAGTACGGTCGCCACAGGTCGAGCACGAACTGCGTCTCACCGGGATTCCAGCCGAGCCGGTAGCCGAGCGAGACGCCCGGTCCGGCATCGGCGCCATGCAGCTCGACGAGCGTATCGCCGGGACCCGGGCCGGCGTGTTCGAGCCACAGCGTGCCGAACGCGCGGCGGCCGTCGAACGCGGTGACGGCTCCACGCGGGTGCTGCACGGTCGGGTCGTCGACGTCCCGATACTCGAGCCTGAGGCCGGCGGCGGTACGCGTATCGACGTGCACACGATTCTCGAGCACCCAGATGAGCTGGCGGTCCTCGTCTTCGACGTCGAAGAGATCGAAGCTTGCGCGCAGCTGCGAACCGTACTCGGCAAGCAGCGCCGCCTTGCCGCTGACGAGGAAGGCGGTATCGGGGTCGATGGCCAGCGCCCGGTCGTACAGCGCGAGCGCGTCACGCCAGCGCCCGAGCGCGCGCTGCTGTTCGATCAGCTCGACGGCCGTCTGCAGGTCGTCCGGGCGCGCCTCCATCATCGCGCGCAATGCGCTGCGCGCGCCGGTGTGGTCACCATCGCGACCACGCAGTGCTGCGGCGAGGCGATCGAGGCGCAGGCCGGCGTCATCATCGGCAGCGCTGGCCTCGGTGAGCGCGCCAGGTGCCGCTGCGGACGGCGCCGTGGCCGTCGCGGGCGCCGGCACCAGGCGAAGTGCGCGACCTTCCGGGGTGTCGACGATCTCGACCACGACGTCGCTGGCGGGCTCGAGGTAGAAGCTGTCGAAGCCGTAGCGCAGATCGAAGATCCACGCCGGGTAGCGGGCGGCCAGACCGGCCAGCGCATCGGCGGCGAGCGGTCCGGGGAAACGCGCGACGACACCGCGACCGTCGTGCTCGAGCGTGACACCCGCACCCCGCACGCCCAGCAGGAGCTCGCGCGGCCCGCTCGCGACGACCTCCAGCGGAGCCGGCAAGGGGGAGGCCGCCATGCCTTCGCCGCTCGCCACCAGCGTCACGCCGATCAGGAGCAGGCGCGCGCACCAGTTCACAACGATACCTCGCGCGCACCGAGCAATTCGCGCGCACGCCCCAGCCGGCGATCCTCGAGCAGCATCGTGACGTAATCCGCGCGCAGGTGGCCGGCGCCCGGCCGCTCGGCCAGCAAGGTCTCGAAGGCGGCGCGCGCGGCAGCCTCGTGGCCGAGGCGATAGTGCGCCTGTGCCTGCACCGTACGCAGGCGGAAATTCGGCGCCGGCACGTCTGCCACCAGTGCCAGCACTCGTTGGTAGTGCGGTGCCGCGCGGTTGCCGAAGCCACGTTCGCTGAGCAGTTCGGCGTAAAAGAAGTGTGCCTCGACGTCGCCGTCGACCTGCGCCAGGTAGCGCTCGAGGTAGCGCTCGGCCTGGCCGCGGCGACCGTCGTCGAAAGCAGCGAGACCGAGCGCGCGCAGCGCCGCGGGATCGCGCGGACGCAACGCGACCAGCGCCTCCCAGCCGCGCCGCGCGAGCTTGCCGAGAGCGTGCTCGTCGGCCGTGCGCGCAGCCCAGCGCAGCAAGGCGGCGCCCGGCTCGGCGGCGATCAGCGCATCGAGCTCGGCCGCGGCGCCCGCCTTGTCACCACTCGCGAGAAGAGCGTGAACGCGCCGCTCCACGACCACCGGGTCGGCCGCCGCTGCCGCATCATCGCCGTCGAGCACCGCCGCGGCACGTGCCGCCCCGCCGCGCTCGACGAGCAGCTCGCTCCAGCCGGCGCGCAGGCGCCCCGTGGCATTGCGCGCGCGCGCCGCCAACCAGTCGAGCGCGGCGTCATCGGGACGCGGTCCCCACAGCCACAGCAGCGTGGCCACCGCGTCGCTGCCGAGGTCGGCGTCGGCCGCGACGTCGCGCAGCACGGCGATCGCTTCCTGCTTGTGTCCCGCCGCGAGCAGGCGCTCGGCGAGTTCGCGACGCAGCTCGGTGGGCAGCGTGACATCCGTCGCGAGGTGTTGCGCGTAGGCGTGTGCAGCGACTTCGTCGCCGCCGTCGGCGAGCCACGCCAGGTAGACGCGCGCATAGCGTGCCGGTCGCGCCGTGGCCAGGTTGGCCAGCGCCGGCCGCGCGATCTCGCGCGCGGGGCTCGCCAGCAGGGTTTCGACGTGGAGTTCGCCGAGGGGTCCATCGCTGCCCTCGGCGCCGAGTGCGGCAGCGGCATGGCGCGCTACGCGCGCCGGTTCGCCAGCCGCGAGCGCGGCCGCCTGGAAGGCGTAGAACGCCTCGATGCGCGCAGCCGGCGTGCCCGCCGCCCGCGCGGCCGCCTCGAGCCAGGGCAGCGCCCGGGCAGGCGCGCCGAGGGCACCGAGCTCGTAGATCCAGGTCGGCGCCAGCGGGTCGGCGATGCCATGGGTGTCCAGCCACGCAGCCACGCGCTCGACCAGCCAATCGCGGCGGCCGCTGGCCAGGGCGACATCGCGCAGGGTGTAGTAGGCGCTCTCGCGCCGCGCCGTGGCGAGGTCGTCGTTGTCGACCGTGGCATCGAGATAAGGCAGGGCGCGTGTATCGCCGAACAAGCTCGCGAGGTCATACAGCCAGGTCTCGTAGCGGGGATCATCGGCGTCGACCGAGTCCAGCCGGGCACCGAGCCAGGTGCCCAGCGCGTCGCGCTCGCCGCTGGCCAGCGCTGCCTCGCGGAAGGTGTCGTACCAGGTCGCCGGCGCTGCCTCGACCAGTTCTGCGAGGACATCGAAGGCAACGTCCTCGGCACCGACCGCAAGCAGGTCGTAGACGAGCGTGCGGGTGAGCGGAGCCGCGACGCCGTCGTGTGCGAGGGTGGCACGCGCGACGGCCACGAAGCCGGGCTCCAGGATGCGGCGAGCGCTCGGGACGTCGCGACGCTGATGTGCGAGGCGCACCAGCGCATCGAGAAACACGCGTCGCGCCGTTTCGTCCGCGTCGAGCCGCGCCGCCGCCACCGCCGCGGCTGCCTCGAGCTGTCCACTCGCCTGCAGGGCAGCGATGGCGGCGTCCGGCGCCAGGCTGCCATCGACAGTCCGCCGGGCCTGCGCGGCGACACGTTCGAGCAGCGCGGGTAGTTCGCCATCGAGTGCGAGCAGTGCAAGGTCGAGCAGGAAATCGGCCGCCGGCGGCAACGCACCGGCGCGTGTCCCGGCATCGAGCCAGGCAGCAACGGCGGCGGCCTTGCCGGCTCCGGCGGCGAGCAATGCCCAGGCCTGGCGCGCTGCCAATGTGCCGTCCTCTTCGAGCGCCGTACCCAGCCTTTCGAACCCGGCGGCGTGTGCATCGAGCTCGTGGTAGATCCAGCCGAGCGCGACGCGGACCGCCACGCTTTCCGCAGGCATGGCGGGCAACGCTGCGCGCGCGCGTTCCTCGTGCCCCAGTGCAAGCGCGAGGTTGAGATGGCGCAGGCGATCGGCCGGCACGGTGAGTGCGCCCGGTGCAATGGCGGCGTAGCGCGCCTGCGCCGCGTCGGGTGCGCCCGCCAGGATGGCGAGTTCGGCGGCCGTGAGCGGATCGGTGTCGAGCAGGTCCGGCGGCAGGTGGGGCCGCAGCAAGCTCGCAACCTGCGCCGCGCCGGCCGTCGCCGCGGCACGCGCCAGCGCGGCCAGCGACTCCGGCGGCAGCCCGGCGAGGGCGCGCGCGCCAGGCAACGACTCCAGCAACGCGGTGGTGCGTCGTGAGAGTGCCGCCGTCACGTTGCCGCGACGGCGCACGCCGCGCAGCCCGACATGCGCGTCGAGCCGCGCCACGTAGTCGCTGAACAGCCTCGGCTCCTCCGCGATCATGGCGAGCAGGAAAGCGGGCAGTACCAGGGTCGGGTCCGCAGCGTGTGCGGCAAGCGCACGGGCAAGGCCGCGGAAGGCGTCGCGGCCCAGCGCGTGCTCGAGTCCGAGCTCGACCGCGGCGAGCAGGCTTTCGGCATCGAAGCGCTGCTCGAGCCAGTCGGCGAGCAGCCCGCGCGCGGCATCCTCCCGTGCGGCGCCGTGATAGACGTCGATGGCGACCGCAACCGCGGTGCGATCCGCTCCGCGCAGGCCGCGCGCACGCCCGTCGTCGAGGGTCGCCGCCGCAGCCGCGACGTCGCCGTCCGCCACCTGCACCCGCACCAGGCGCATCAGCTCGGCCGGCGTCGCCTGGCCGCCCGCGTGCAGCAGCTCGAGCGCGCGACGCTCGCCGGCGAGGTCGGCGGCAAACGCCTGCAGTGCAGCGAGCTCGCGCACCTGTGCGACGCTCGCGGCGAGCTCCACGCGGCGCTCGAGCGTGGCACGGTAGCGATCGTCGTGCATGGTGTCACGGTAGACCTCGAGCGCGAGGTCGTAGACCTCGACATCAGTGGGGCGCGCCGCGAGCGCACGCTCGACGGCGGCGACCGCGGCATCGATCTCGCCCTGGCGCAGGTACAAATCGCGCAGCGGCACGACCAGCGCCGTACTGCCACCGGGGGCGTAGAAAGCACGTTCGAAACCGGCCAGCGCCGCGTTGTAGCTGCGCGCCTTGTAATGCATCAGGGCGAGTTCCTGGCCACGCGGGACGAGCAGCCAGCTGAGCGCGAGCGCACCGCCGACCAGCACCACGAGGAACAGCACATGCCGCCACATCAGCGCCGCCCTCCCCTCGCGCAGGGCTGCTCAGTCGGCATCGTCAGCCCCTTCTTCGACGATACTCAGCGAGACCGGCGCGGGCCGTCCGGGCGCAAGCGGCGCGAGTGAGAGTCCATCGAGTGCAAGCGCGAACTCGATGCGGCCGGCGTTATCGGCAGTGACGACGAACGCTTCGCGCGCGCCGCCGACTGTCGTCGCGCTGACCCGGTAGCGCCGTCCCGGTTGGCCCTGCCAGCACATCTCGCCGGCACCGTAGCCCCGTGCCGATACGCGTGCGCTGTCGGCGTCACCGGCATATCCGCCGACCAGCCAGCGCGAATGGACCAGGTGCAGGGGTGCCGTGGCCGCACTGTCGGCATCGGCGAGGGCGACGACGGGCTCTTCGACGAGCGGATCGAGCGCGACGTAGAGACTGCCCTGGTGGTGGCGCTGACCGAGCACCCCGCGACTGCGCGTCCAGTCGACGGCCGCGGCGGCCGCGTCATCGAAACGCAGCGTCGCGAGCGCGCCGCGGTGCAGCACCCGCCAGCGTCGCGGACCGTCCGGGATCAGCGCGGTGGTGAAGAACCCCTGGGCAATTGCCGCGTAGCGGCTGGTCTCGAGCGGTGCGAGCTCGTGCGCCCGTGCCCACTCGAGGTTCATCAGCAGCGCACGCAACGCGGCGAGGCGCTCGCCCGAGTAGATGTGGTAGTAGACGTTGGCCGCGCGCACGCGCCGCGGCGCCTCGGTGCGCTCCAGCGTCTCGGCCAGGAAGCGGAACGCGTAGTAACGTCCGCGCCAGAGGTCCGTATAGGTGTTCTCGTTGCTGTTGGTCGCGTAGACCTGGCGCTCGCGCCCCACTTCGCGCCCCACCGGGGCGACGAAGGCGTAGCTCGGGTAGTCGGTATCGAAACGCGAATCGCCGCCGTTGATGTTCTGCATGCCGGCTGCAGCGGTCGCCGCCAGTACGGCCTCGAACGGGGAGGTATCTCCCGACCACTGCATTACGCGCACGGTCTTACCAGGCGGGGCGAGCGCTTCGATGATGCGCTTGGACCCGGTGATCTCGAGCGCGAGGTCGAACGGCTCCACGGCATAGGCGCGCGGCACGAAGTCGGCGGTGAACTCGACGTCGGCAGCTTCCTCGTCGTGGATGGCACCATCGCCGAGAGCAACCCAGTCACGCGTGCGATCGCCGTGCATCTGCGCGTAGCGCGCCAGGAAGCGCTGCTCCTTGGCCGGCGTGTAGTCGCGGAAGAAGCCCCATGCAAAGGGGTGGGTATGCGTGTGCGAGCCGAGCTCGACCTGCGGCAAGGCGAACATCTCGCGCGCCAGCTGGCGTGTCGCATTCGTTCCGTACCAGCGTCGATCGAGTTCGGCGGAGATCGGCGCCACCGTGACCGGCAGGTCGGGATAGGGACGCAGCGCCTCCTCGAGAATCACGCGCGCCGACAGCACGCCCTTGCTCGCGTACTCGTCGACCAGCGATACGTTACGCCAGCCGTCGCCGTCGATGTGGCTGTAATAGATGCGCCGGCCGCTGACGGTGGTGACATCGGGCTTGGGCAGGTCGTCGGTCGCGAACGCGGCACGGAAATAGGCGAACGGGTCGATCAGCCACTGGCGCTGCGTGACCGTGGCGCCGAAGTAGAGCGCATAATCATGCGCGACGTAACCGCCGTGGGGCCCGACGACGACGGCATCGATGGCCGCCTCCACGGCATCGCCCGCGCGCAGCGTGAGCCAGGCGTCGGCGGGCGGCGCCGCGCGCGTCGGCACGACGAACGGCAGCGGCGCACGCAAAGGGCGCTCGAATCCGATGTGGGCGGCATTCGCAGTGGCGACGGCGAGGCCTGCATCGATGACCTCGGTGGTGTCGTCGAGCATGAAGCCGGCCTGGCGGAACACCGCGTTGAGGCGCCCCAGCGGCAGGTATCGGCCAGCGCCGTCGCGCAGACCGAGGAGGTGACCGAAGCTGACGAAGCGCTTGCCGGCCGCCAGCGCCTGCGCAAGCCAATCGAGCCAGGCGTCACTGTCGACGAACGTCGGGTAGCGCATCCAGACGAACACGCCGCGCACATCGGCGCGGTCGACGATCGCCGGCAGCGGTGCATTCAGGTCGTGATACTCGACGACGAGGCCGAGATGATTGAGCACCATCTCGGCGTGCTGGTGGATTTCGCTCTGGAAAGCCGGGCCGGCGTCGCCGTCCCAGAGCGCAATGATGGTGCGCGGCAGCGGTTGATGGGCAAGCGCACCGCGCGCCACCAACAACGCTATCAGCATGACGATGGCGCTGCCCCGACGTCGCACCATTGCTCGCATGGAATACGCGACGGGCACGTGGGCAACGGACGTGAGCGGGAACATCAACGGCTGGTGATCGGCGATTCGACGGCGCTTCCTCGATACGTGCGGCGCGGGCAGACGCAACGCGCCCACACGGGTCGCATTCTCCAGCAGTTCGCGCGGCTTGCCCAGCCGCGCACGGGTTCGTTCGCAGCGCCAGAAGCCTGCGCTTCGCGCACGCCCCGGCGCGGCACCGCGAGCGCGAAGCCGCCCGCCACGAGCGTTCGCGCGGTCGGCCGTCCTGCGCTCGCTGGTGACCGCACCGGCGACGCCGGTCCGGTGCGGGACGCGGCATTCGCCGGTGGTACCATGCCGGCCCGCCCCACCCGCCGCCCCGGAGAAACCGATGAAGCTCGAAGGCATCCGCGTGCTCGACCTGTCGCTGTTCCTGCCCGGCCCCGTGCTGACGCAGATGATGGCCGACCACGGCGCCGAGGTGATCAAGCTCGAGCCGTTGTCCGGCGAGCCCAACCGCGAGATCGGACCGAAGCGCGACGGCATGACGGTCTACTTCGCGAACACCCATCGCAACAAGAAGAGCATCTGTCTCAACCTGAAGACGGCAGCCGGACTCGAGGCGGCGCTGAAGCTCGCCGAGACCTGCGACGTCATGATCGAAGCCTTCCGTCCCGGCGTCGCCGCGCGACTCGGCGTCGGCTACGAGGCGGTGAGCGCACGCAACCCGGGGATCGTCTACTGCTCGATGTCGGCGTGGGGCCAGGACGGGCCCTACGTGCAGAAGCCGGCCCACGACCTTGCCTGCGAGGCGGTCGCCGGTGTGCTCAGCATCAACCTCGGGCCCGACGGGCGCCCGGCAATCCCCGGCATTGCCGGCGCCGACATGCTGTCGTCGATGATGACCCTGTCGGCGCTGCTGATGGCGCTGCTCCGGCGCAAGGACACCGGGCGCGGCGACTACGTCGACGTCGCCATGGCCGATTCCCTCGTTGCCGCGCTGGCCAACAACATGGGCACGACGTTCGCCGACAAGCGCGCTCCCGACGTCGCCCACGAACGCGCGCTCGGTGGCTACGCAATGTACGGCATCTACCCGACGCGGGACGGCCGCCACGTGGTCATCGGCGGCTCCGAGCTGCACTTCGCCGAGGCCATCCTCGACAAGCTCGGCCGTCCCGACCTGCTCGACCTGTGCAAGCCGCCGCCGGGGCCGCACCAGGAGCCGGTCAAGACGTTCCTGCGCGAGACCTTCCTCACCCGCACGCGCGACGAGTGGGTCGAGTTCTTCGACGGCGTCAATGCCGCCTTTGCACCGGTCAACACGCTGCGCGAGGCCGCGGACGATCCGCAGATCCGTCATCGCCGGATGATCGTCGAAGACGCGCGTGGCTGGGAGCACATCGGCACACCGCTCAAGTTCCGTCACGAACCGGGCCAGCCACGCTTCGAGTTCGCCGCCCTCGGCGAGCATACCGAGGCCGTGCTGGAAAGCCTCGGCTACGACGCCGCCGCGCGCGCCGCGATGAAGGCCGACGGCGTGTTCTGAATCGCGCCTGGCGTCCGGGCGGAGCAGGCCGGCGTCGCATCGCCCCTCGTCAGCAGGTCGCCCACGCACGCATGCGGCTCGCCGCGGACGCGGGGCCGCTTGCCCTCCGCTCGCCCACGGCCTACCCTAGCCGATAGTACGCTTTATTACTAAGTCCCCGCGGCGCCCCATCGGGCACCGGCGACCATGGTGGAGGACCCAGCAGGATGGAAATCGGCATTGCCCAGCTCATGGCCAGCTTCGGCTGCGACGACAGCGTCAGCGACAACCAGGTCTACCGCGAGGAAATCGCACTCGCGCGCCTCGCCGACCAGCTCGACTACGATCACCTGTGGGTGGTCGAGCATCATTTCGAGGACTACTCGTTCTGCCCGGACAACTTCGTCTACCTGTCGCATCTCGCGGCCGCCACGCAGCGCATCCGGCTTGCCACCGGCGCCGTCATCGTGCCCTGGCACCTGCAGCCGATGCGCATCGCCGAGCGTGCCGCGATGCTCGACCAGCTCAGCGACGGCCGCTTCATGCTCGGCATGGGGCGCGGCCTCGCGCGGCGCGAGTTCGACCAGTTCGGGATTCCGATGGACGAGTCTCGCGAGCGCTACGACGAGGCCGCACCGCTCATCCTCGAAGCGCTCGAAACCGGCTACTGGCCGGAGCACGAGGGCAAGTACTTCAAGACCCCACGGGTGCCGCTGCGCCCGGCGCCGTTGTCGAACGAATGGCGCGACACGCGCCTGACCCAGGTCGCGATGAGCCCCGATTCCGCCGAGCAGGCAGCCCGCCTCGGTGCCCAGGTGATGGCCTTCAACTACAAGCCGATCGAGCAGATGCGCCAGGAGTACGAGGAGTACAAGGCGCATTTCCGCAACTACCAGGGACGCGAGCCGCGCCCCATGCTGATGACCGAGATGATGGTGTGCGACAGCGACGCCGCGCGCGCCAAGGAGACCGCCTGGCGCCACGTGTCCAACTACGGCATCTCGGTGCTCGATCACTACGAGATGCTCGGCGAGCAGTTCTCGGCGGCGAAGTGCTACCCGACCTACGCCGAGGCCGCCACGGCGATGCGCGAGGTCGGCAAGGAAAACGTCATCAAGGGTTACGTCGAGCAGCAGATCTGGGGCACGCCCGACCAGATCCTGCGCCGCTTCGAAGAACGTTTCGCATTGATGGGCGACTACGGCATCCTGTGCGTGTTCCGCTTCGGCGGCATTCCCTACGAGGCTGCCGAGCGTTCGCTGAAACTGTTCAACGACGAGTGCATCCCGGTGTTGCGCGGCTGGGCGAAGGAACGCGCCGCCGCGGCCTGAGGCCACCCGGCGCGCAGCGGCGGCGTGCCGCCCCTGCCGGCCGGCTTGCTCTCAGGCCTCGTCGTCGGCTGACGCGGCGCCGCCCAGCAGGGCGACGAGGTTCGTCTTCATGCGTTTCAGTGTCCGCGTGGTCACTGCCACGTCGCGTGCGCTGATGCCGGCCAGCACGCTCTCGTTGGCTTCGGTGCCGAGCTCACGCAGGCGCGTCAGCGTGGCGCGACCGCGCGCCGTGAGCAAAACGCGCTTGGCACGACGATCGCTGGCGTCGGCGCGTCGTTTGACCATGCCGGCGGCTTCGAGCTTGTCGACCAGTGAGCCGAGCGCGACCTTGCCGAGATCGAGTCGCTGGGCGAGCTCGGACTGCGTCAGACCGTCCTGCGTCCACAGGTAGGACAGCACCCAGGCCTGGGCGCGCGTCACCCCGGCGGGGCGGAACGCGGCGTCGTAGACCAGCTTGCGCAGGCGCGAGGCATCGTGGAGATAGAAGCCGAGGCGGATGGCGGCGTCGTCCTCCGCCGCCGGCCTGCCAGCCTGCTTGCGCGCACGCGCCATCGCCAGCCCCCCGTGGCCGTCAGCCGAAACTGTCGAGGGCGTCGAGATCGTCGATCGCCACGCAGGTACGACGGATGAATTCGAGCGACGTCTCCGGCGGCTGCATCTTGGGCGCGTCCGGCGGCTGGCCGAGCGTGCCGGACCACCACGCGAGCGCGGCAAAGAGCTGCTGGCGGTACCACGTGAAGAGCTGGTCGAAATCGACGCGCGGGCCGCCGCGCGCGGCGAGTTCCTCGATGTAGTACTCGAGGAGTTCGCGCTCCCACTCGCGGCGCTTCTCCGGCACCACCGCGGTGGCAATGCAGTAGGCGAGATCGCGGCTGCCGTTGCCCTGTGCCGAGTTCTGCCAGTCGTTGATGCCCATCTCGCCGTCGGGGCGGATGAACCAGTTCTTGAGATGCACGTCGTTGTGCGTCATGTGCCGCGGCATCACCTCGTGCATGTCGGCAGCCTTGAGCGTCGCCGGCCAGACCTCGGGCTCGCGTGCGAAGAGGCGCGCGGGGACCACCGCCTCGGCCTCGATGAAGCCACGGATGCAGGAATCCTCGAAGCCGGCGTCGAAGGCCGTGACGCGGAAGAAGGTTTCCCACTTGGAGAAGCAGGCGAGCCGCCCCTCGAGCTCAGGCGACTCGTAGTACTTGCCATGCAGCTGCGCGAGCAGGCGCATCTGGCTCTGGCAGTGCGCGAAGTCGAGATCCGTCTGCATGGTGCAGAAATCGACCTTGCCGCGCAGATCCTCGAGGATGATGATCGAATTCAGCGTGTCCGCATCGTAGCGCGCGAACAAGGGCGGTGGCGCGATCACGTCGACCTCGGGGTACATGACGTTGTAGAAGTTGACCTCTGCCTGTACACCTTCGTTCATGCCGAGCATGTAACGGCTTTCGAGACTCTGCGTGCCCTTGCAGAACACGCTCGTCGGCAGCCCGCCCCGCCGCCCGGCGGCATTCCATTCGAGACTGATGAAGCGCCGGTTCGAGGTGCCGTCGTCGCGCGGGCCGAGCTGGTGGGAGAGCACCTCCGCGCCGGGGACGCCGCTGCCGAGCACGTCGGTCAGCCAGGCCGGCGTGATCGATTCGTAGCTCGGTGGCATGTCGTCGGCGCAGACCGGCGTAATCGGGTTGGCCTGCTCCTGCTCGAAGCGCTGCTTGATCTCGGCGAAAGTGATTGTCATCGGCGTCTCCGGGCCAGCCGCGGCAGGGTGCCCCCGACGGCCGGCAGTCGATTATTGGTCTCGGAAAATATCGTACGCAAGCGTACCATGTTCCCGCGCGCGGTCAGCGCACGACGTAACCACCATCCACCGTGAGCGCGTGTCCGGTGGTGAACGACGATTCCTCCGAGCACAACCAGAGCACCGCTCTTGCCACCTCCATCGGCGTGCCGAAACGTCCCTGCGGATGTTTCGCGAGCATCATGTCGTGCACCTTGCCGACGGCCTGCGTGGCCGAGGCGCCCATCGGGGTGTCGATCACGCCCGGACAGACGGCGTTGACACGCACGCCATCGCGCGCGTATTCGAGCGCGGCCGATCGGGTCAGCCCGATGACGCCGTGCTTGGTCGCCGAGTAGACTGCCGCGCCGCGCCAGCCGACCAGCCCGGCGACCGAGGCCGTGTTGACGATGCTGCCGCCACCGGCGCGCGCCATCTCTTTCAATTCACGGCGCAGGCACAGCCATACCCCTTTCAGGTTGACCGCCGTGACGCGATCGAAGTTCTCCTCCGTCGCATCGATGGTGAACAGCGGCTGGTCGGCGACGCCCGCGTTGTTGAAGGCACAGTCGAGCCGCCCCCAGCGCGTCATCACCGCGTCGAACAGCGCCTCGACGGCGCTGGCCCGCGTGACATCCGTATCGATATAGACGACCTCCCTGCCCTGCGCCTCGAGCGCGCTCACCAGTGCGGCGCCGGCATCCGGCGTGACATCGGCGATGGCGACGCGCGCGCCGGCATCAGCGAACGCTTCCACGGTGGCGCGGCCAATGCCGCTCGCACCGCCCGTGACGACGGCGACCTTGCCGTCGAGCGAGATTCCCATGGCGTGACTCCCCTGGTGATGAAGGTGTGGCAGCACGTCGCCGCGGCAGCATGGTAGCCGGCCGCGTGGCCCGCTGCAGCGTGGCTTCAGTCGGACCGGCGTGCCGTGTACAGTGCCTACACCGTCCTACACCGTCCGCGACACGGACATGCCAGGAGAACATCCATGACGACCATCCTCTATGACGAACGCGTGAGCGACGTCGCCGCGCACGCCGAAGGCGAGCACCTGTGGCTCGCGCCCGACGCACTCGAGCAGGCGACCGGCTGGAAGCTCGAGCCGCAGGGCCTGTGCCGCGGCGACGTCTGCGTGCAGGCACGCGACGACTGGCGCGACGACGCCGGCCGGGTCGATCTCGCCGCCTTCGCCACGCACCTCGGCCAGCCGATCATCCGCGACGGCGACGCCATCGCCTTCGGTGAGAGCCTTGCCACGCGTCGCGATGCGCTGCTGTCGACGCTCGCCCCCGACTTCACCCTGCCCGACCTCGACGGCCGTATGCACAGCCTCTCCGACTACCGCGGCAAGAAGGTCTTCCTCTACTCCTGGGGCTCCTACTGAGGCTGCAGCTACGACTTGCCCGTGTGGCAGGTTATCTACGAAGAGCTGCGTGAGCAGGGCCTCGAGATCATCGCGGTGGCTTTCGATACCGGCGGCCGTGCCGCGGTCGAGGCGAAGATCCGCGCCGACGACATCGCCGAGCGACCCGCCATGATTGGCAGCCTGATGGGCTGGGACGACGCCCTGTGGCAACGCCAGGCACCGCCGACCTACCCGTGCCTCATTGACGAGGCGCACGTTCTCGCCGAGCGCTACGGCATGACCAACGTACCGCAGGCCGTCTGGATCGACGAAGAAGGGCGCATCGTGCGGCCGGCCGAGTCGGCCGGCACCATCGACATGGTGCGCCATCTCGACCGCGAGACACTGGCGCTGCCGGACGCCGCCGTCGCGGAAGGCGCGCAGGCGCGTAATGCCTACATCGATGCCCTGCGCGACTGGGTCGCACGCGGCGCCGACAGCGCCTACGTGCTGCCACCGGCGGAAGTGAAGCGCCGCATGCGCGGACCGGGCGAGGCGGAAGTGAACGCCGCGACGCACGTCAAGCTTGGCCGGTACCTCTTCGGCGCCGGTGAACTGGCGCGCGCCAAGCGGCACTTCGACGAAGCCGTGCGCCTGTGTCCGGACTCGTGGAACTACCGTCGCCAGTCGATGATGCTGGACCCGGAGAACGTCGGCCAGCTGAATGCCGGGCCGGATTTCTGGGCCGCCGTCGACGCCCTCGGCGACGAGCCGTTCTATGCCCCGGCCGACCTGACCCCGGCACGCTGAACGCCTGTCGGACCGCCGGGCGTCGCCACGGACGGGCGACGCCCGGCGCGTGCTTCTTCCAACGTCGTGGTGCAGGTCCTCGGCGCCGGTACCAGCTCACCCGCTGGGCGCCGCGCCAGGTGCGCGGCCACGACGTTCCGAGCCGGCGTGCTGCGGAGCGCTGCTCGCGCCGTGCTCAGATGCGCCAGCGCTCGAGCTCGCCCGTGCGCGCCATCTCGACCAGGCGGAACTTCTGCGCCTTGCCCGAGGCCGTGCTCGGAATGGCGTCGAGCGCGAACCAGTGCTGTGGCACCTTGTGGCGAGCGAGGTGGGCGGTGACGTGTGCGCGCAGGCTCTCGCCGCTCGGCTGCGCACCCGGTGCACACGTGATCACCGCCGCCACGGTCTCGCCCCAGTAATCGTCCGGAACCCCGATCACGGCAACCTCGCCGACCCCCGGATGCGCGTGGAGCACTTCCTCGATCTCGCGCGGGTAGATGTTCTCGCCGCCGCGGATGATCAGGTCCTTGAGCCGCCCGGTGATGCGGCAGTAGCCGCGCGCGTCCATGCTGCAGAGGTCGCCCGTGCGCAGCCAGCCGTCGGCATCGATGGTGGCGGCCGTCGCCTCGGGCATGTCGAAGTAGCCCATCATGACGAGGAAACCGCGCGTGAGCAGCTCGCCCGGCGTATCGACCGGCAAGGTGGTGCCGCTGACCGGGTCGACGATCTTGATCTCGACCTGCGGCAGCGCCCGGCCGATGGTCGCGCTCTTGTCCTCGGCGTTGTCGTCGAGCCGTGTGTGGGTGATCGCGGGCGACGTTTCGGTCTGGCCATAGCCGATGATGAGCCGCGCACCGAACGACGCTTCGACACGCCGCACCACGTCGACCGGCACCGTGGCCGCACCGGAGAACACCGTCTGCAGGCTCGACAGGTCACGCGGCTGCGCCGCCTGGGCGTCGAGCAGCGCAATCAGCATGGTGGGCACGCCGAACGTGTAAGTGACGCGTTCCTGCTCGATGAGATCGAGCATCGAGTCGGCATCGAAGGCCGACGGCAGCAGCAGCGCGCCACCCGTCTGCAACGCACCGAGCACGTTGGCGACGCAGCCGGCGGTGTGGAACAAGGGCGCCACCGCGAGGTTCACGGTGTGCTCGTCGAGTGCCTTCAGCCACGCCATCATGCGCGCGTTGTTGGTGATGCTGAAATGATTGAGCAGGGCCCCCTTGGGCTTGCCGGTGGTTCCCGAGGTGTACTGGATCATGGCGGCGTCGCGTGGCGCGACCTGCGGCAGGTCGATGCCCGCATCGACGCCGGTGACGAAGTCATCGAGGCTGGCCAGAGGGACGGCAAAATCGAGCGCGACGCCGGCATCGCGCGACGCCGCCTCGCCCTGCGCCTGCATGTCGACGCCACGCCAGCTGCCACCGTGGAACAGGGCGCGCGCGCGCGACTGGCCGAGCACGTAGGCGAGCTCCGCGCGGCCCAAGGCCGGGTTGACGGTGACCAGCACCATCCCCGCGAGGGCGATGCCGAGCTGGGCAATCACCCACTGCGGGCTGTTGCCCGCCCACAGCGCGACGTGACTGCCGGGCGCGAGGCGGGCGACGAGCACACGCGCCACCGCCTCCGCCTCGGCTGCGAGCGCCGCGTAGGTCCAGCGACGTCGGCGACCGGGCGGCCCGTCGGCGTCGATCAGCGCCGTGCGTGTCGGCCATGCGGCGGCCGCCTGGTGCAGGACACCACCGCAGGTGGTCTCGAGCAGCGTCTGCTCGCCGGTCGCCGGCCAATGCGATTGCTGCAGTGGTTTCACGGCATGCCCGCGCCCGGCTGCCACGGCGCCACGGTACCGGCGCCGCCTCAGCCGGCCGACTTCCGCGCCATGGCGGCGCCGCCGCCATGGCTGTCCGCGTAGTGCGGCATGACGTCTTCGGCGAAGCGCTCGGCCATGCGCTTGACCTCGTCGATCGGCAGGTAGCCCTGGTCGGACTGCCAGATGAACCATTCCGGGTTGCCGGCGGCGACGAGGTCGTCCATGTCGCGACGCACGTCGTCGCTGGTGCCGAGCAGGGCGAAGTGTGTCTGCTCCAGGCGCTCGATGGTGCAGGCGTGGCGCGGCAACGGGCCATCGCCGTACTTCTCCTGGTCGTCCGGCAGGCGGAAGGCGTCGGTGAAGCCGAAATCGTGCGCCCAGCCCTGCCAGCCGACACCGATGAGGCCGTCGGTGGCGAGCTGGCGCGCGCGCACCTTGTCCTCGGCGAGGTAGACCGAGCGGAACACGCCGAGACTCTCACCGAGCGCCAGTTCGCGCCCGGCCGCGCGTGCCTCGTCGCGGTGCAGCTGGGCGAAATGGCGCAGCTCGTCGTAGTTCGATACCAGCAGCGTCGGGATGATGCCTTCGCGCGCTGCCCACCTGATGGTCGCTTCGCTCATCGAGAAGGCCTGGAACAGCGGCGGATGCGGCTTGGTGTACGGCTTCGGCACCACTTCGATGGCGCGGATGTTGCCCGCCTCGTCGAGTTCGCCCGGCGCCCCGTACTTGCGCGTCCATTCGTGCGCCGGCCACGGCGTACCGCTCTCGAAGGGCGTCGGGTACTGGTAGTGCTTGCCCTCGTAACGAAAGGGGCCGTCGGCCCAGGCCAGCTTGAGGATGTCGTAGACCTCCTCGAAGGCTTCGCGATTGATGCGGTCGAGATCGGCCTGCTGCGCGTCGACGGTGCCGACCTTGAGCTTCTGCGCCATCTGGTTCAACCAGCGCGCCTGGTAGCCGCGTGCGAAGCCGGCAAAGGTACGCCCCTTGGTGAGCTGGTCGAGCCACGCCGTCTCCAGCGCCAGGCGCAGCGGATTCCAGCCCGGCAGGACGTAACCGATGGGTCCGGCCATGATGCGGCGCGTGTTCATCAACACGTGCTGGGTGAGCAGCGGCAGCGAGCCCATCTCGCCACCCTCGGTGTGCAGGTGATGCTCGGGGAAAGTCACCGCGTCGAAGCCGAGCTCCTCACAGAACTGCGCGAGCTCGACGACCTCCTCGAGCATCTTCTGAAACAGGCCGGTGTCGCGCGCCACCGGGCGCAGGCGCGCGCGTTCCTCCGGCGTGACCGGGATCCCGGGATAGAGAAAGAACATGAACTTCATGGCGGTGCTCCCCTGCGTGCGCGGTCATAGGCATTGCCGCTGCGGGCGCGGCGCGCGCCCGTGTCCCGATGGATGGTCCGGCCATCGCGCCGCGACAAGGAATGTCGGATCGCGAAAACCACCCGGCATTTCGCGACAGCTTTGCGCTCAGCGCTGCAGGCGACTGCGAAAGACGCTCGGTGCACAACCCTGCCAGGCGCGGAACGCACGCGAGAAGGCATCCGGCCCCTCGAAGCCGAGTCGCCAGGCAATCGCTTCGATGCGCACGCCGGGCTGGCGCAGCAGCGCCTCGGCGCGTTCGATGCGTACTTCGCGCAGCACCTGCGAATAGCTCGTGCCCTCGGCACGCAGCCGCCGCTGCAAGGTGCGCGTCGTCAGGTACAGCACGCTCCCTAGCGCCGCGAGCGACGGGATCGGGGTGGCGGCGCGCAGCCGCGCGCGCACGATGTCAGTGAAACGGAACGGCGCCGCCATCGACTCGCTGAGCCGCCGGCACTGGTTCTCGAAGAAGCGCCGCGACATCGCGTTGGCCTGCGGCGGCACGGCATCCCACACCATGGCGGGAAAGCGAATCCGGTCGGCCGCCGCCGCGAAGACGACCGGGCAGCCGAAGAAGGCGTCGTAGGCCGCGGCCTGCGGCGGCGGTGGGCGCGTGAGCATCAACGCATCGGGGCGGATGCCCTCGCCGAGCACGTTGCGCAGCATCATCAGCAGCGCCGCCATGTCGCGCTCGATGAAATGCCCGGCGAGTTCGGCGGCCGCCGCGCCGGGCCGGAAGGCGACGTACTCCTCGTCGCCCTGGCGCCAGAAAGTGACCTCGTTCAAGCCCCACACCAGCGCCGGGTAGGAGAGGAAGATGTGCAGCGCTTCGCGCACGCTCGGCGCGCAGGCCGCGGCGAGACCGAGCAGGCCGAACATCGAGAGGTGGAAACGTCGGCCGACCTCGAGCGCGGCGAGCGGCTCGTCGAGCAGCGCGAGCGCGCGCCGCGTGAAATCGACCTCCTGCGCAACGCCGATGCGAAAACTCGGCTCCTCCAGCGCGAAGCGCGGGATTTCGGTGGCATCGAGCACCTCGCCGACGTCGTGACCGCGCGCTTCGAGCAACTGGATCAGCGGCACCAGCCCGTAGGCCAGGCGCTGCGGCGTGGCGAGGTCACCGCCGAACTGGAAGCTCGGCTCGGCGCCGCCGTCGCTGCTGTCGCTGGGCTCGGTCATGAATCGCCAGGTTGTGCGGATGTCTGTCGCGATATGTCGGCTGCCATTCTGCCCTGTCGCGGCGCCTCGGTGCATCTCTTCGCGCCGGTCCGGCGGCACCACCGAGGTGTTCGCGCAGGATCGCCGCACGCCGGCCTGTCCCGCGACGGCTGGACGCCGGCGACGCCGAGCACCGACAATCCCCGCTGCGCGCCCGGCCGCGGGCGTCATCGACTTCGCAATCCGACCACGAGACACCGCCCCCACCACCATGAGCATGAGCACCAGTGGCCGCCTGCACGCGGTCTTCGATACCAAGCAGATTACCGAGCGATTCCAGAAGCGCGAGTTCGTGCTCGAAATCGCCGAAAACCCGCAGTACCCGCAATACGTCGCCTTCGAGCTGACCGGCGACCGCGTCGGCGAGATCGAACGCTTTCGCGTCGGCGACACCCTCGAGGTCGAATTCAGCCTGCGCGGGCGCGAGTGGACCAGCCGCCAGGGCGAAGTGCGCTACTTCAACAGCCTCGACGTGCGTGCCATTCGTGGCCAGGGGACTGGCCAGGGGAGAGACCCGGGTGGCAGCGACGCTGGCCCGCCGCCGGACGACGAGCCACCGCCGTTCACCGACGACGACGTGCCGTTCTGAGGCGGACATGCGGCGCGACGGGCGCGTTGCTGGCGCGGTTGCGGTGCCCAGGGGCTGAGCGGTCGCCGCACCGTCGACCCGCGCGGGCTCCTGGCTGCTCAACAGCAGCGCCGCACCCCGCTCCAGCGCCGCTCCAGCTCGTCACGGTAGAACGCCGCCCGGCTCGGCACCGGCGCCTGCGGATGATGCCGACGCAGGTGCGCGACCCAGCGCTCGTAGGCGCAGTCGCCGTTCAGCCAGCGCAGGTAGTCGCCGAGCGCAGCGAGCAGTCTCCGCATGCGCACCTCAGCGACCTCCGAGTGCGGTCGCCATATACGGCTCTTCGGTGAAGGGCGGCGTCGGCAGCCCACGCAGGTGGCGCCGGCAGACACGCGCGGTATCGAGCACGAGCACCCAGGTGATGACGAGGAACAGCACCGTCAGCGCGGTATTGAGATAGTCGTTGAAGACCAGGCGCGGGACCTGCGCGGCGACCTCGGCGGCGAGCGTCCCGGCGGCCAGACGAGCCTCGAGATCGGCAGCGTGTGCGAGAAAACCGATGCGCGGCGCTGCGCTGAAGATCTTGGCCAGCGCGGCGCTCGAGGTCACCACCACGAGCCAGGCGAGCGGCGCCGCGGTGACCCAGGCGTAGCGCGCGCGGCCTGACTTCACAATCACGCTGGTTGCCACGCATAGCGCAATCGCCGCGAGCATCTGGTTGGAGATGCCAAACAGCGGCCACAGGCTGTTGATGCCGCCAAGGGGATCGACCACGCCCTGGTAGAGGAACCAGCCCCAGCCGAGCACCACCAGTGCGCTGGCGAAGATGACGCCGGGATACCAGCTCACACGTCCGAGCGGCGCGTAGACCCGACCGAGCAGCTCCTGCAGCATGAAGCGCGCGACACGCGTACCGGCATCGAGCGTGGTGAGGATGAACAGCGCCTCGAACATGATCGCGAAGTGGTACCACAGCGCCAGCAGGCCACCACCCGAAAGACTCGAGAAGATGTTCGCCATGCCGACCGCGAGCGACGGCGCGCCGCCGGTGCGCGCAAACAGCGTCGCCTCGCCCATCTCGGCGGCGAGCGCCTCCATCTGGGCGACGGTCACGGGGTAGCCCCAGCTGGATATCGTCGCGACCGCTTCCGCGGCACCCTGCCCGACCACGCCGGCCGGGCTGTTGATGGCGAAGAACACGCCCGGCTCCAGCACGCAGGCGGCAATCATCGCCATCACCGCGGTGAACGATTCCATCATCATGCCGCCGTAGCCGATCATGCGCGCGTCGGCCTCGTTGGCGAGGAGCTTGGGCGTGGTGCCGGAGGAGATCAGCGCATGGAAGCCCGAAATCGCGCCGCAGGCGATGGTGATGAAAACGAACGGAAACACCGCCCCGGCGAAGATCGGGCCGGTACCATCGACGAATTGGGTCAATGCCGGCATGCGGATCTCGGGGCGCAGCAGCACGATGGCGACCGCGAGCGCGAGGATGGTGCCGACCTTCATGAACGTGGAGAGATAATCGCGCGGTGCGAGCAGCAGCCACACCGGCAGCACCGCGGCGGTGAAGCCGTAGGCGATGACCGCGAGGGCGAGCACGCGACCGTCGTAGTCGAACCAGCCGCGCAGCGCGGGCAGCTGGTCGACCACGCCACCCGCGGCGACCGCGGCGAGCAGCAGCACGATGCCGATGGCGGTCGCCTCGAGCACGCGGCCCGGACGGATCGCGCGGAGATACAGCCCCATGAAGAGCGCGATGGGAATCGTCATCGCGACCGTGAAGGTACCCCAGGGGCTGTGCTTCATGGCGTTGACGACGACCAGCCCGAGCACCGCGATGAGGATGATCATGATGGTCATCACGCCGAGCAGCGCGGCGAGGCCACCGACGGGGCCAAGTTCGTCGCGGGCCATCTGGCCGAGCGAGCGTCCGTTGCGCCGGAGAGAACAGAACAGGATGACGAAATCCTGCACGCAGCCGCCGAGCACGCCACCGACCAGGATCCACAGCGTGCCCGGCAGGTAGCCGAACTGCGCCGCGAGGGTCGGACCGATCAGCGGCCCCGGTCCCGCGATAGCCGCGAAATGATGGCCGAAGACAATCCAGCGGTTGGTCGGCACGTAATCACGACCGTCCTCGAGGCGCTCCGCGGGGGTGGCACGGGAGCCATCGAGCAGCAGTACCTTGGCGGCGACGAAATGGCTGTAGAAACGGTAGGCGATGGCGTAGACGCACACCGCCGCGACGATGAACCACAGGCTGTTGATGCTCTCGCCACGGCTGATCGCGATGCCGCCGACGGCGGCTGCGCCCAGTATGGCGACAGCGAGCCAGGTGAAGATGGCGAGGCCGCGACGTGCGGGCGATGCGGTTGCTGGCATGGATTCCTCCCTCGGGCTGGGCGCCTCACGCGGCGCCGGGTGCCGGTCGGACGGGCACGGCGCCAATGGCTGGACGAAAGCGTCGCGCAGTGTGCCATCCCCCTGACGCAATCGGCCCGCGCGCGGGCGTCGGCTATGATAGCGATGCGGCAGGCAATCGCCCACGCGGGGCACGCTGCCGCCCCTTGCTGCTTCCGGCATCCCCGAGGTGGAGATTCCTGCGATGATCCTGTGCGCCAGTCGTCCTGCCGCCCCGCGAGCCCTTCGCCGGAGCTACCTTCGCCGCGCATCACTCGCCGCGCTCGCGCTGCTTGCCGCGCCACCGGCCGGGGCCCTCGACTGCGCGGCCATCAGCGACCCACAGGCGCAACGCTGCTGCGCACTCAGCCTGCCCGAGCGCAGCATGCAGCAATCGCTGCGCGCGACCGTCACCGATGAGCGCGGCACGTTGCGCGAGATCGCGGGCGACCTCGCATGGAAGCGACTCGACGACGGCTATGCAGCAATCCGCATCGACGTCACCGCCCCCGCCAGCGACGCCGGCACCAGCGTGCTGCTCACTCATCGCACCGACGACGAGGACTCCCTCGCCGGCGCCCGCGCCTATCTCTACGATCCGCAGCAGCGCCGCGATCGCCTGATCAGCGTCGACGTACTCACCGGGGAACTGCTCGACCTCGGCATCAGCTACGAGGATTTCGCCGTGATCTACGGCGTGCGCGACGACCTCGCGTTCGCCCGCCTGCCCGACGAGAACCTCGACGGCCGCCCGGTCATCGTCGTCGAGGCACGGCCGCAGGACGCCGACGCCGCCTTCGACGCCGGCATGGAGTACTCACGCATCGTCGCGCGCTTCGATACCGAGCGCTGCGTGGTGCTCGACACCCGCTTCTACGAGCATGGTGATACGCCACGCAAGACGCTGCGCGCCGATCCGGCAGCGCTCGAGGAGCGCGACGGGCGCTGGGTGCCGTTGCGGTTGACCCTGGAGGAGACCGGCGCTGATACGGTGACGACGATCAGCATCGACGAAGTCGTCTTCGATCCCGATCTGCACGACGTCCTGTTCAATCGTTCCTCACTGAAACGCGGGCGTTAGCCGGAGCGCACCGGCCGTGCGCGACCGCCTCATCGCGCTCGTCCTGCGCCGTCCGGCGCTGGTCGTCGCGACGGCGCTGCTCGCCGTCGGGCTGAGCCTCGCGCGGCTCGTCGATCCCGCTTCCGGCGCCCTGCGCCTCGGCATCGATACCACGCTGGACAGCCTGTTGCCGCGCGACGGCGCCGCACTCGCCACCTACATCGAGACCGCGCGACAGTTCGGCAGCGACGACGTGGTCTATGTCGCGTGGCTCTCTGACACGCTCTTCACCTACGACGTGCTGCAGGGACTCAAGCGCCTCGCACGCGATCTCACGCGCGTCGAGGGGGTCCACGCGGTGGACAGTCTGGCCGGCGCGACGCGCGTGCGCGTCGACGACGATCTCGTCGAGGTGACGCGCCTGCTGGGGCGCCTGCCGCGCTCGGCGGACGGCCTTGCCGCACTCGCCGCCGACGCGCGCGCCGATCCGTTGCACGGCCCGCAGCTGCTGGCACCCGATGGCAGCGGCACACTGCTCGTGGTACGTCTCGACGCCGGGCTCGACTCCGCCGCGCTGGCCGGCGCGCTCGACGCCGTGCGAGCGGCCGTCGACGCGCGTGCCTCGGGCCTCCCGGTGCAGGCGATCGTCAGCGGGCCGGTCGTCGCCCGCCTCGCCCTCGGCGAGGCGCTGTTCCGCGACGTGCGCCGCGCACTGCCGCTGGCGGTACTCGTCACCGCGCTGATCGCCGTGGTCACGCTGCGCAGCGTGCGCGGGGTGGTGCTGCCGCTCGCCGCCACCGCAACCGCGCTCGTCACCACGCTCGCGGTGTTCGCGGCGCGCGGGCATGCACTCAACTTCGTCACCGTCATCGTGCCGCCGGTGGTGTTCGTGGTCGGCTTCGCGATGACGGTGCACGTCATCAACGCGTTCGACCACGCGTTCCGCAGCGTCGCGGCCAGGCGCGCGGCCGTCGTCGAGACCATGCGCGAACTGTGGCAGCCACTCTCTCTGACCGCGTTCACCACCGCGATCGGCTTTGCCTCGCTGGCGAGCAGCAACATCGACTCGATCCGCACGTTCGGCCTGTACACCGCGCTCGGCACGCTGGTCGCCTGGCTGGCCGCCTTGTTCTTCATCCCGGCCGCCCTCGCGCTGTGGCCAGCGCGGGTACTCGAGCGGGCGACGACGAGCCGCCTCACCGCCCTCGCGCCGGCACTGGCGCGTTTCGACCTGCGCCACCGCCGTGCCATCCTCGGCGCCGCACTCGTGCTCGCGCTCGCTTCGCTCGCGCTTGCGAGCCGCATCGAGGTGAGTACCGACTACCTGGCCAACTTTCCACCCGACAGCCAGGTGCGGCGCGATTACGACAGCGTGCGCCACACCTTCGGCGGTGCCAATCCCCTGCAGATCGTGGTCAGCAGCGACCTGCCGCAGGCCTTCGCCGACCCGGTCCACCTGGCCGCCATCGACACGCTCGAACAGGCGCTCGAGGACGACCCCGACATCAGCGGCGTCGCCAGCATCGTTGACTTCATCGCGACCGCGCGCCGCGCCCTCGCGCCCGACGACGCGAGCCCGCGGCGCGTACCCGAATCGCGTGCCGCCGTCGACGACATCATGCGCCTGGGCGCCGGAGAGGCGCGCGATCGTTTCGTCGACGCGCGCTTCGCCACCACCGTGCTGCACGTGACCACCCCCGCGGTCGCGACCAGCGAACTCGCGCGCGCAGTCTCGCGGATCGAGACCGCCCTGGCCGGGCTTCCTGCCCATCTCCACGCCGAGGTCACCGGCAGTACCGCGCTCATCGCACGCACGCTCGACGACATCGTCCGCGGCCAGCTGACCAGCCTCGGCGGCGCACTGGCCGTGATCTACGGCATCCTGTTCCTGCTGTTCGGTTCGGCGCGCGTTGCCGCGCTCGCGCTACTGCCGAATGCCCTGCCGATCGTGGCCTTCTTCGGCGTACTCGGCGCGAGCGGCATCACCCTCAACCTCGCCACCAGCCTGGTCGCCTCGGTCGTACTCGGCATCGCGGTCGACGACAGCATCCATTTCCTCTCGCGCTTCAACACCGAAGCGCGCCGCAGCGCACGCGAGGAGGACGGCATCGAGCGCGCGCTGACCACCGTCATCCGCCCGGTCACGGTGACCACCATCGCGTTATGCGCAGGTTTCGCCACCCTCACGACGGGCACGCTGAAGAGCCAGGTCGAGTTCGGTGCGCTCGCAACCGCCGTGCTCGCACTCGCCTGGCTGCTGGACCTGAGTTTCACCCCGGCACTCGCACAGAAGCTGCGCTTCGTCACGCTATGGGAAACCCTCACCGCCGATCTCGGTGCCGCCCCGCACCAGACCATCCCGCTGTTTCGCGGACTCACCCACCGCCAGGCGCGCATCGCGGCCATCCTCGGGCGCATCGAGACCCACCCGGCCGGGACGCGCCTCATCGAGATGGGCGCCGAAGGGCGCGACATCCACCTGGTCATCGACGGCGAACTCGTCGCCAGCGTGTCGCGCGACGACCGCGAAGTGCTGTTGCGCCGCCTGCATCGCGGCGACCTGATCGGCGAAGTGGCACTGTTCGGCGGCACCCGCACCGCCAACGTCGACGCCGTCACCGACGTGCGCCTGGTGCGCTTCGACGAGGACGCACTCGAGCGCATCGCCGGCCGCTACCCGCGCATCGCGAGCGTGCTGTACCGCAATCTCGGCGCGGTGATGGCAGGTCGGCTGGCCGACGTCACCGCACAGCTCTGAGCCGTGATGGCGGGCTCGGATCCGACGGACCCGGGCGCGCTCGCGGCGCCCGAATAGGGCCCTGGCCAGCACGAGGATGCCGTGCCGACCAGGCCGCGGCACACGCGACGCCGTGCCCACGGCGCCGCGCGGCCGCGAACGTCGCTCAGACGAACTTCGCGTAACCGTCCAGGATCGGCAGCACCTTGTCGACAGCGGCCGCCGGGATCGGCAGGATCGCGCGCTTGAGACCACCCCGGTCGCGCAACGCCTTTACCGCGTCCATCTCGGGCGGCGCGGCGAAGAACATGCCGATATCGAGACTCGCCGGATCGCGCCCGATCTTCGCGCACGCCTGCTTGATCGCCTCAAGGCCACCGTCGAAATCGTACAGCCCACCGAGCGGCATCCAGCCGTCGCAGAACTCGGCGACGTGCGCGGCGGTCTTCGGGCCGGCGGCGCCACCCATCACGATCGGCGGATGCGGGCGCTGCACCGGTTTCGGCCACGCCCAGCTCTGCTCGAAATTGACGAACTCGCCGCTAAAGCTTGCCTCGTCCTTGGTCCACAGCTCCTTCATCAGCAGGATGTACTCGCGCAGAATCTCGCGGCGCTTCTTGTACTCGAGACCATGGTTGCGCATCTCCTCGACGCACCAGCCGTAGCCGATACCGAGCTCGAATCGCCCGCCGGAGATCATGTCGAGACTGGCGACCTCCTTGGCCAGCCAGATCGGATCGCGCTGCGCGACCAGGGTGATGCCGGTGCCGAGACGCAGCTTCGTGGTCACCGCGGCGGCAGCGGTCAGCGCGACGAACTGGTCGTGCGTGCGCCAGTATTCCTCCGGTAACGGGCCGAGCTCCGGACGACCACCCCACGGCGTCTCGCGACTGGTCGGTATGTGGCTGTGCTCCGGGAACCACAGCGACTCGAAGCCGCGCTCCTCGCACGCGCGCGCCAGCTCCATCGGCTGGATGGCCTTGTCGGTGGGAAACATGATGACGCCGATATCCATTTACGAACCTCCCTCGTGGATGAGGGCGGCATCATGCCACGAATGCGCGGCAACGCGGGGCGCCGCCGTGTCCTGCGGTCGCCCCTACTGGACCCACCCGCCGGCGAGCGGGAAACCCTGGCCGCAGAAGAAACCGGACTCGTCGCTGGCGAGGAAGAGCGCGAACAGCGCGTCCTCCCGCGGGGTGCCGAGGCGACCGGCAGGAACCTGGCGGCGCAACGACTTGACGAACGATTCCTTCTCCATCAGCTCGGCCGGGTAGTAGTCCTCGCTCGCGACGTAGTTCTGCGCAATGAGGTTGACCTGCACGTTGTGCGGCGCGACCTCGACGCCGACCGCCTGTACGTAGCCGAGCTGCGCGGCGCGCGCTGCGCTGTAGGTAGCGAGCGTCTTCATGCCGCGCAGTGCCGAGGCGCTGCCGTAGACGACGATCTTGCCGGCGCGGCGCGCGATCATCTGCGGCAGCACCGCGCGCGTCAGCCGGTGCAGCGGATGCACCATGACCTCGAACGGGGTCAGCCAGTCGGCGTCGGAGAGCTCGGTGGTGGCGATGCCGGAGAACGTCGGGGCGGCCAGGTTGGCGACCAGCACGTCGACCTCGCCGGCCTCGGCGACCGCCGCCTCGCACGCGCCGGGGCGGGTCAGGTCGCGGCTGTCGGCAATCACGGTGGCGCCTTCGGCACCGAACACCTCGACGGTGATCGGACCCATGAAGTCGTCGGCCTGGGTGAGCAGGACGCGCTTGCCGGCAAGGCGCCCGCTCACGCCGTGGCCTCGTCGGGCGCGGCGCGGTGCTCGAGCCACCACGCACGGTAATTATCGTCCGGTGCGAACACGCGCGCCTTGGCACCGCTGATCGGATCGCCGTTCGCGCTGGCCACGCCGACGTCGAACTCGATGATGCCGGCGCGGATGCGCGTGACTTCCAGCCGGATCACGACTTCTTCGTCCGGACACACCGGCTTGCGCATCCGCTCGGGCTCGAAGGTCAGCCCGAGGCTGCCATCGCCCGGCAGCTCGGTACCGAACAGGCCGGTGATGGCAATCTGCAGCAGGCCGCCAGGGACGATGATGTCGTCGACGCCGGGAAAGCGCACGCGCGCGGCGGCGACATCGTGATGGATGGCATTGCGATCGTTGGCGAGCTCACAGTAACGCGCGACGTCCGCGTGGCTGAAGCGGACGCGCGCTTCGTGCGTCATGCCGACGTTCAGCATGGCCGCAGTCAGGCAGTTGGTTTGGGGCATGGCTGTTCTCGTTGCTGTCATTCTGAAGGAGGGACGACGCCGCGCGCGCACGCCGCCTGCGCGAGATGCCGTTCGGCATGGCCGGCAATGAGCCCGTTGGCGACGATGCGCTTGAGGTAGTGACCGACCACCAGCTCGTCGGTCATGCCGATCGCACCGTGCAGCTGAACCGCCTCCTCGGCGACACGACGTCCCGAACGTGCGGACTGGTAATAGGCCGCGGAGACCAGCGGCGCGGCGGCGCTGAAACCCTGCACGTCGCACGCGTGCTCAGCGACTGCCAGCATCGATTCGCTGCGCACGGTCTCGAGCTGCATGTCGACGAGACGGTGCTGCAGCACCTGGAACTCGATCAGCTTGCGACCGAACTGCTCGCGCTGATCGAGATAGCGGGCGGTGAGCCCGACCAGCGCCCGCATGATGCCGAGCGTCTCGGCGGCGAGCAGCAGGGCATGCAAGGTGTGCGCACGCGCCATCGCTGCGCCATCGAGCGCGAGGCGTGCATCGTCCCCGGGCCGGACGCCGTCGAAGACGACGTCGGCGAAACTCCGACCGTCGGCGGCACGGTGGACGTGACGGGTGACGCCGGGCGCATCGGCTGCCACGAGGAAACAGGCACGGTCCCCGGCCGGGTCGGCGGCTTCGACAACGAAGACGTCGGCGATACCGCCATCGGGCACGGCGCCAGCATGACCGTCGAGGCGCAGGCCCGGGCCGTCCGTGCGCACGCCGATCGGCGATTCGCTGTCCGCGCTCACGAGCGCGACCAGCGCCGCGCCGGCGAGCCAGCGCTCGAGCAACATGTCACGGGCCGGCGTCGCGGGCGCCGCACCAACCAGGCCCGCGCCGAAGGCAAGCTGGCCGGGCAGCGGCTCGCTCATCGCGGCCGCGCCGAGCGCGGTCATCAGGGCACTGGCCACCGAGGGCGGCAGGCCGAGGCCGCCGGCCTCTTCGGCGAGCGGCGCCGCCAGCCAGCCGAGCGCGGCGAACTCGCGCCAGCGGTCAGCACTCCAACCGGCCTCGCTGGCGAGCACCCCGCGCAGGGACGGGTAATCGTAATGATCGCGCACCACGCGCAGTGCACTCTCGACCAGCGCGGCACATTCGGGCGAGGTCTCTAAGCTCATCGGCGTGCGGCCCCCGTGGACGACGGCGTCATGCCAGCGCGCGGCGCAGGCTGCGGCAGATCAGCTCGCGCTGGACCTCGTTGCTGCCGCCGTAGATGGTCGCTGCGCGGTTGTTGAAGTAGCCGGCGAGCCAGCTCGCCATCGGCAGCCCGCCCTTGCTGGCGCCGTTCTCGCGCTCGCTCTCGTACAGCCACGCGCTCGGCGCAATCATGAGAGCGAGTTCGTCGAGCCGCTGAATGGTCTCGGTCCACCCGATCTTGATCACGTTGGGTTCCGCCGCCGTCTGCTGCTCACGCGGGCGCAGGTGGCCGAGACGGAATTCGGTCGCCTCGTAGGCCATCAGTTCGATGTCGACACGGGCTGCCTCGTCCCAGAACGCCCGCGGCACATCGCGCCGTGAACGCGCGCTGGTGAGCAGCAGCTCGAAGCGCCGGCGCAGGCGACCACCAAAGACGAAGGCGCCACGTTCCATCTCCAGCAGGTACTTCGATACCGCCCAGCCGCCGCCTTCGTCCCCGAGAAGATTCTCGACGGGAACTTCGACGTCGTCGAAGAACACCTGGTTGAATTCATGGTCCCCGCTCATCAGGCGAATCGGCCGCACGTCGACGCCGGGGGCATCCATGTCGATGAGCAGGAAGCTCAGCGCATCCTTGGTCGGCTCGCGTCGCGTGCGCAGCAGGCAGAAAATCTTGTTTGCGTGGTGCGCGTCAGTGGTCCAGATTTTCGAGCCGTTGACGACGTAACGATCGCCACGGCGCTCGGCAAAGGTGGCCACGCTGCCGAGGTCGGAGCCCGCACCCGGCTCGGAGAACCCCTGGCACCAGTGGTCGCGCCCGTCGATGATGGCCGGCAGCAGGGTCTGCTGCTGCTCGCGCGTGCCGAAGGCCATCACGACGGGGCCGACGTAGGTGATGCTGAGCGGTGACAACAGCGGCGCGCCGCGACGCCCCTGTTCGTAGAGCAGCAGGTAGTTCTGTACCTGCGAGAGGCCGGCACCGCCGTGTTCACGTGGCCAGAAGCCGACGTGCCAGCGGCGCGGTCGCAGGCGATCGATCCAGGCCTCCTGGCGCGGGTGGTCACAGACCTGCGAGCGCAGCGCGTCCTCCGCCTGGTAGACCTCAGGGCCGAGTTCGGCGTCGAGGAACGCACGCACCTCGGCGAGAAAGGCGCGGTCGGTGTCGGCGAGTGCCGCTTCGAACAGCATCGCTGGCGGCTCAGTCCTGTTCGAGGCGAATGCCGAGCGCCTTGCGCGTCGCCTCGGGCAGGCCGCTCGGGTCCATCAGGAAGTCGTGGACCTTGAGCCAGTGCGTGTGCGCCAACTGGTGCAGGTGGAAGGCGTTCTGCATGGCGAGTTCGCGGCCCTGCGCATCCTGTGCACCGTTGATGGCCTTCTTCGTCATCTTCAGGGCAAAGCGCGACTTGGCCGCGATCTTGCGCGCCATCTCGAGCGTTGCGGCCTCGAGTTCGGCGCGCGGGACCACCTTGTTCACCATGCCGAGTTCGCGCGCCTCCGCGGCGGAAATGGCATCGGAGGTGAACAGCATTTCCTTCGCCTTGCGCGCGCCGACCTCCCACAGGTGATGGAAGAACTCGACGCCGCCGATGCCGAAGCTGACGGTCGGATCGCTGAAACTCGCGTCGTCGCTGGCGACGATCAGATCGCACGGCCAGCACAGCATCAGGCCACCGGCGATGCACTTACCCTGCACCGCGGCAATGGTCGGCTTGGGAATGTTGCGCCAGCGCTCGCTGAAACCGAGATAGATTTCTTCCTCGCGCGCCATCTGTGCCTCGGCGCCGGCACAGGTGAAGCCGCACATCGTGCCGACGGTGCGGTGGTCGTACATGGCCTCGTACCAGTTCTTCTCGCCAAGGTCGTGCCCGGAGGAGAAGTGCTTGCCGTTCGCGGCGAGTATGATGACGCGCACCGCGTCGTCGTGGGCGGCGCGGTCGAAAGCGTCGTTGAGCTCGTAGAGGAACTGCGTGTCCTGCGCATTGGCGGTCTCGGGGCGGTTCAGCACGATGCGCGCGATGTGCGCCTCGGGCAGCTGGTAGTCGATGTAGGCGTAGTCGCTCCTGGCATCCACGGCGCGGGCTCCCCTGGGTGGCGGCGGAAGGGTTCGTCAGCGCGCTAATGTACATGCTGGCGGGGCGGGATTGAAAACGCCCCGGCGCGGCACCGTGCGCCGCCTCGCACGACGGTCGGAAGAGGTATCGCCATGAAGATCGGCATCGTCGGCATCGGCGCCATGGGCTCGGTCTACGCGGGACTGTTCGCGGCCGCCGGGCACGAGGTCTGGGGCATCGACACCTGGGCTGCGCACGTCGCCGCCATCCGCGCCCGCGGCCTGCGCATCAGCGGCGCGAGCGGTGACCGCGTGGTCCGACTGCACGCAACCACCGAGGCCACCGACGCCGGTGCCTGCGAGCTCGTCATCATTGCCACCAAGGCCGCCGATGTCGCTGCCGCCGGGCGCGCCGCCGGCGCCCTGCTCGGCGCGGACACGCCGGTACTCACAATCCAGAACGGCCTCGGCGCGTTCGACGCGCTGGCCGTCGAGCTGCCGCGCGAGCGTCTGCTGATCGGCGTCGCCGGCGGTTTCGGCGCGTCCCTGCCGGCGCCCGGCGAGGTCCACCACAACGGCATGGAGCTGGTGCGCCTGGGCGAACCGGATGGCGGCGTCTCGGCACGTGTCGAGGCGGTGGCGGCGGTGTGGGCCGGCGCCGGCTTCAAGGTGCGCTGTTACGGCGACATCAACCAGCTGGTATGGGAGAAATTCATCTGCAACGTGACTTTCTCAGGCCCCTGCACGGTGCTCGACATGACGGTCGGCGAGGTGCTGGCGAACGCGCACGCCTGGCCGCTCGCGCTCGGCTGCGGGCTGGAAGCCTGGGAAGCCGGCATTGCCAGCGGCGTCGACTTCTCGTTCGACGACCCGGCCTCCTACATCCGCGCCTTCGGCGAGGCGATCCCCGGCGCACGGCCCTCGATGCTGCTCGACCACCGCGCCGGGCGGCGCTCGGAAATCGACTACATCAACGGCCGCGTGCCGGTAGTGGCCGCGGCGGTCGGCACCGCGGCGCCGCGCAACGAGACCATCGCGGCGCTGGTCCGCGCCCGCGAAGCGGGGTTCGCCTGAGCGCGCTCAGTACTGGACGCGCCGCGTGAAGCCGCCGTCGACGACGAGATTGGCGCCGGTGACGAAGCTCGCCGCCGGGCTGGCGAGGAAGGCGACCGCGTTGGCCACTTCCTCCGGCGTACCCATGCGCCCCAGCGGGTTGCCGGCGAGCGCTGCCGCATAGACTTCGGGCTGCTCGCGCCGGCGCTGCCCCCACACACCGTCCTCGAAATAGATCGTTCCCGGCGACACGGTATTGGCGCGGATGCCCTTCGGCGCGAGCGCGGTCGCGAGGTTCGAGACGTAGTTGATCACTGCCGCCTTGATCGCGTTGTACGGCCGCGCGCCGCCGAACGCCTCGAGTGCCGCGGTCGAGGAGATGGCGACGATGGCGCCGCCGTCGGCGCGCTCGAGGTGCGGCAGCGCGGCGTCGACGGTGCGAACCGTGCCGAGCATGTCGATTTCCATGCCCCGCCGCCAGGTTTCCTCGTCCGGCGTACCCCCCAGCGCGCTGACGTTCGCGACCACGATGTCGAGCCCGCCGAGCGCTTCGGCGGCATCGTCGACGAAACGCCGCACCGCCGCGGTATCCGCGACGTCGGCTGCTGCGCCCGTGACGCGCGCATCCGCGGCGGCCAAGGCGGACAGCTCATCGACCACGCGCGTCACTTCGTCGGCGTTGCGGGCGCAGATGGCGACCGCGGCGCCCTCGGTGACCAGGCGCGTGGCAATGGCGCGACCGATGCCGCGCGTCCCGCCGGTGACGATGGCGCGGCGGCCCGCGAGTCCCAGATCCATGCGTGTTCTCCCCTGCTGATTCCCATGCGTTGCGGCGCGACGCGCCCTCTTCCCATGGTCGCCGACCTGTCCCGGCGCGTCCATCGGCCGGCTCGCGGCAGGCCCGCTTGCCCCAGATCAAGACATCAGGGGCGTGACGAGAGCGCGATCGTCGCCGCATCGCGTAGACTGCCGCGCTGACCGGCCCCGTCAGGGGCATTGTCGCGATCGTCACGCGCCGCCACGTCGGTGGGGCGCCAAAGGGGAGATTACACATGACGAGCACACAACACGCGGGGCAGGACCTGCGCATCGTGATCATCGGCGCCGGCATGGCCGGCATCCTGTCCGCCATCCGCCTGCGCGAATCCGGCTACAAGAACTTCGTCATCTACGAGAAGTCGGACCGGCTCGGCGGCACCTGGCGCGAGAATACCTACCCCGGTATCGCCTGCGACGTGCCGGCGCACCTCTACACCTATTCCTTCGAGCCCAATCCCGAGTGGAGCTCGACATTCGCGTCCGGCCCCGAGATCCAGGCCTACTTCGAGCGTGTCGCCGAAAAGTACGACGTCCTCCCCTACATCCGCTTCAACGAGGCGGTTCCCTACTGCGCCTACGAGGACGGCCGCTGGCGCATCCGCACCTCGAGCGGTCGCGAGGACGTCGCCGATTTCGTCATCGCCGCGACCGGCGTGCTACACCACCCGCACGTGGCCGACATTCCCGGCCTCGACAGCTTCGCGGGGGCCTGCTTCCACAGTGCCCAGTGGGATCACTCGGTGCCGCTCGAAGGCCAGCGCGTCGGCGTCATCGGCACCGGCTCGACCGCCATCCAGATCACCTCGGCGCTGGTCGACAAGGTCGGCCGCTACGATCTATTCCAACGCACCGCGCAGTGGATCTCGCCGATCGAGAACCGGACCTACACGGAAGCGGAGAAAGAGGCCTTCCGCCGCGATCCGGTGCTGCTGCAGGCAGTACGCGACCAGGCCAACCAGGATTTCGAGCGCTTCTCGAATGCCGTCATCGATGCCGAGTCGGCCGAGATGAAAGCGATCGAGGCGGAATGCCTGGCCAACCTCGAAGACAACGTGCGCGACCCCGAACTGCGCGAGAAGCTGCGGCCGAACTACCGCGCGGGCTGCAAGCGCCTGATCTTCTCGAGCGATTTCTACGACGCCATCCAGCATCCCAATGCGCACCTGGTGACGACGCCGATCGCCGGCGTCGAAGCAGGCGGCGTGCGTCTCGCCGACGGCGAACTGCGCGATCTCGACGTGCTCGTCGTCGCCACCGGCTTCCGGGCCGACAGTTTCATCCGCCCGACTACCGTGCTCGGACGCGGCGGCGTGAACCTCGACGACGTGTGGGCCGATCACCCGGTCGCCTACCTCTCGATCTCGATTCCCGAGTTCCCCAATTTCTTCATGTTGAACGGCCCCAACGGCCCGGTCGGCAACTTCTCGCTGATCCAGATTGCCGAACACCAGGTCAACTACATCCTGCAGCTGATGGACAAGGTGCGCGCCGGCGAGTGTCGCGCGATCAGCGCCAGCGCGGCCGCCGCGGCCGAGTTCGAGCGCCAGCGCACCGAGGTTGCCAAGCGTTCGATCTGGTCGACCGGCTGCAAGAGCTGGTACCTCGACAAGAATGGCGTACCGGCGAGCTGGCCGTGGTCGCGCGGCCGTTTCTTCGAGGTCATGCGCGAGCCCGAGCTCGCGGCCTTCGAACTCGCCAGCTGATCGCGCAGCGCCGGGTCGGTCGACAGCAAGCCGCGCTGCCGCCTGACCCGGGCCTGCCGGCGTGATAGCGTGGCGGTCAGCACAGGCCAGTTTCCCCGGCGGCGCGATGCGCAGCAGACGCCGACACCTCCGGGGTTGGTCCCAGGGGAGGCATGCCGAGCATGAGCGAGATTGGCTTCGTCGGCACCGGCACCATCGGCGGCCCGATGGCGCTCCGGCTCGTCGAGCAGGGTTTCGACCTGCGTGTATTCGATCGTGATCCGCGCGCCCTCGAGGCCGCGAGCGCGGCCGGCGCGACCGCGGCGACGAGCATCGCCGAGATCGCGCGCGAGTGCGCCAGTGTGCTGCTGTCACTGCCGGGGCCGCCGCAGATCGAGGCGGTGGTAGGCGGCGAGGATGGGCTGCTCGCCAACGCGGTCGCGCTCGAAAACATCGTCGACCTGTCGACGACCAGCATCGAACAGAGCCGTGCGCTCGCCGCGCAGGCCGCTGCCACCGGCATCACCTACCTCGATGCGCCGGTCTCGGGTGGCAAGGCGGCCGCGCGCACGGGCAAGCTCGCCATCATGGTGGGCGGCGACGCCAATGCTTTCGCACGCGTGAGGCCATTGCTCGATGCACTCGCCGCGCGCGTCTTCCATCTCGGCCCGCCCGGCGCAGGGACCCTCGCCAAGCTCGTCAACAACCAGGTCTTCCTCAGTGCCAGCGTCCTGGTGCAGGAGGCTTTCGTGCTCGCCGCCCGCGCCGGCATGGAGCCGGCCGATCTCCTCGCCGTGCTCGAGGCGAGCTCGGCCGCGCCCATCGTGGCACGTGCCCCGCTCCACCTCTCGCGCCAGTTCGACGCCGGCATCTTCGCCCTCGACATCGCGGCCAAGGACCTCGGTCTCGCTCTCGACTCCGGCGCCGCGCTCGGCGCCGCCACGCCACTCACCGCGGCAGCGCACGCGGTCTACCAGCAGGCGCTCGCCGACGGTCTCGGCAACGAGGACTTCTACGCCACGGTGAAGGTGCTCGAACGCGCCGCGGACGTCACCCTGCCACCCCTGAGGCGCAAGGAGGACCCGGCGTGACCGCGCCACCGGTGGTCGATCTCTCCGACGGCCGCAGCTTCGCCGACGGCTTTCCCCACGAGAGCTTCACCTGGCTGCGCGCACATGCGCCGGTATGGTGGCACGCGCCGACGGCGGCAACACCGGACGGCGAGGGCTTCTGGGTCGTCAGCCGCCACGCCGACGTCGACGCCGTCGTCATGGACCCGGCCCGCTTCTCCTCAGACCGCGGCGGCGACCGCGCCGGCGGCGGTACCGCCATCAAGGACGAACCGACCGCCGGCCTCGTCCTCAACCACACCGACGACCCGTATCACCGCCGCCTGCGCGCGCTGGTCAACAAGGGCTTCACCGTGCGCGCAGTGAACGCGCTGGAGGACGAACTGCGCCGTCGCACGCGCGCCCTGCTGGCGACCTTCGTGCCCGGCGAGCGCTGCGACTTCGCGCGCCGCTTCGCGCGCGAGATCCCGACCCAGGCCATCTGCATCGTGCTCGGCGTGCCGGAGGACGACCGCGAAATGCTGGTCGACTGGGTCGATGCCGGCATCGAAACGGCTTCAGACTCGGTGATCGCCGCCGACTATGCCAACCACGTGCGCCGCTACGCGCAATCGCTTATCGACGCCAAGCGAGCGCAGCCGAGCAAAGACATCTTCTCCGCGATCGTGCATGCCGAGCTCGAGGATGACGGCAGCCGCCTCGGAGACCGCGAGCTGCGCGCCTTCTTCGCACTGCTCTTTCCGGCCGGCGCGGAGACCACCACGCGCGCGATCAGCGGCGGCATGCACGCGCTCATGGTGCATCCGGCCGAGTGGCAGCGCCTGTGCGCGGAGCCGCAGCTGGTCAAGACCACGGTCGAGGAGATCGTGCGCTGGACCACGCCCTCGGTGTACAAGCGACGTACCGCGACCGCCGATCTCACGCTGCATGGCGAGCGCATCCGCGCCGGCGACAAGGTCACGGTATGGGAGATGTCGGCCAATCGCGACGAGCGCGTGTTCGCCGAACCGTTCAGCTTCGATATCGCGCGCAGCCCGAATCGGCACCTCGGCTTCGGCGCCGGCGTGCACTTCTGCCTCGGCGCCGCGCTCGCGCGTCTCGAGCTGCGCATTGTGCTCGAAGAACTCGTCGCCAGCGACCTCGTCTTCGTACCCGCCGGCACACCGCTGTGGATGCCGAACAACCGCCTGTTCGGGCTCAAATCATTGCCGGTCGAGGTACGCCGGCGTGCCTGACCGGCGCCCGTGGCCGCGGCGCCGGCGATGCTGCAGAGACGGGAGACACGCATGACCGCCGGGGGCGTGCAAGGCGCGTCGCTCGGCGGGCGAAGAGCTTGCTAATTGACGAGGCTCTGGATCGGTGCCGGCACGCGCCCGCCGAAACGTACGAAGGCATTGCTGCCGCAGCCGTGCGGCAGCGACATGATGGTGGCGGCCCCGAGCAGGCCGCCGAAACGCGCCTGCTCCCCGGCCGCCTTGCCGGGAACCGGGATGAGGCGTGCCGCGGTGGTCTTGCGATTGATCACGCCAATCGCCATCTCGTCGGCGATCAGTGCGGCGAGCGCCTCGGCGCTGGTATCGCCGGGCAGCGCGATCATGTCGAGGCCGACCGAGCACACGCTCGTCATCGCCTCGAGCTTCTCGATCGAGAGATCCCCGCGCGCCGCGGCGGCTGCTATCTCGAGATCCTCGCTGACCGGGATGAACGCGCCGGACAGGCCGCCGACGTAGGAGCTCGCGAAGGCGCCGCCCTTCTTCACCGCATCGTTCAACAGCGCGAGCAGCGCCGTGCTGCCCGGCGCACCGATGCTGGCGAGGCCGAGGCTGCGGAAGATCTCGCCGACGCTGTCGCCGCGTGTCGGCGTCGGCGCGAGCGAGAGGTCGACCACGCCGAAGGTGACGCCGAGCGCATCGGCCACCTCGCGCCCGATCAGCTCGCCGGCACGCGTGACCTTGAACGCGGTCTGCTTGATGACCTCCGAGATGCGCCCGAGATCGATGCCGGGTTCGGCCTCGATGGCGCGCTCGACCGCGCGCTTGACCACGCCGGGTCCGCTGACACCGACGTTGATCACCGCGTCACCTTCGCCGACGCCGAGATAGGCGCCGGCCATGAACGGCACGTCTTCGGGGATATTGGCGAACACCACGAGCTTCGCCGCGCCGAGACCATCGGCGTCGGCGGTGTGCTCGGCGGTCGCCTTGACCGTCTCGCCCATGCGCAGCACGGCGTCCATGTTGATGCCGGCGCGCGTGGTGGCGACGTTGACCGAGGCACACACGCGGCTGGTCGTCGCCAGCGCTTCGGGGATGGCGTCGATCAATGCACGATCGCCTGCCGCCATGCCTTTCTCGACCAGCGCGCTGAAGCCACCGACGAAATCGACGCCGACGTTGCCGGCGGCGCGGTCGAGCGCGTGCGCTACAGCAACCATGTCGGCCGGCGCGAAGGGCGCGCCGACCAGCGCTACCGGGCTGACCGCGATGCGCTTGTTGACCACCGGCACGCCGTAGGTCGCGCCGAGCCGGTCGCAGGTGGCGACGAGACCGGCGGCGAGTGTCTCGATGCGACGGCTGGCCCGCGCGATGAAGCGTCCGACGTCGTCGCTCGCGCAGTCGACGAGCGAAACACCGAGCGTGACGGTGCGCAGGTCGAGGTGCTCGTGGCGCAGCATCTCGAGCGTCGAGATGACTTCCTGCTTGCTCAGCATGGTACTGGTCTCCGTGCTTGCGTGAGGCGCCGCGGGCGCGCCTCAGACGCGGTTCATGATCTCGAACAGGCGGCGATGCTGGATGTTGAGTTCGATGCCGAGGCGTTCGGCGGTCGCGCCGAGCTCACGCTTCAGATCCGGCAGAGCCACGGTGTCCGGCACGTCGACCTGGAAGATCATCACGTTCGACTCCGGCCGCTCACCGCCCTCGAAGACCGCCTGCAGGTCGGTCACGTTGACGCCGTGGCGCGCCAGTACGCCGCTCAGCGCGGCCACGGCGCCGCGGCGGTCCGGTCCATGGGTGGTGACGACGAACGGTTCCGCCGGCGGCGGCGCGACGTCGGACGTGGCGGGATAGGCATGCACGATGACATCGAGTTCCATGCCTTCGACAGCCGCGGCGAGTCGCCCGGCGAGGGTCTCGGCGTCGAGGTCATCGGGCATCGCAACGACGAACAGCGCGCCGAACACGGCGCGCAGCAGGGTCTGGCTGACCCCCTCGATGTTGCATTCCGATGCGAGCAGGGCCTCGGACACGGTGGCGATGATGCCGGGCCGATCCTGCCCGAGCACCGAGATCACGGCCTGGGTCACGTATGGGCGTCCCCCGTATGCTGGCTGGCCATCGTCGCCGGCTGCACACGCGGGGTCAATGTCGGGCCCCGCTCAATCACCGCGTGCGACGCCGTCGAGGCGCGGGTCGGCGCCACCCCGCCAGGCCTCACCGACCCGCTCGATGCCGTGCAGACCGCTCGGCAGCTCGCACACGCGCACGCGATGGCCATAGCGTTCGAGCGCGCCGACGTGACCCGCGAGCGTGGTGCCACGCTCGAGTTCGAGTCGATCCCCGCGGTGCACGAAATTCGGCAAGGCGATGGCGTCCTGCACGTCGAGGTTCCAGTCGAGCACCCCGATCACGGCCTTGGCGACGTAACCGATGATACGGCTGCCGCCGCGTGAGCCGATGACCAGGCGCACCGCGCCACTCGCATCGAACACGATCACCGGCGTCATCGAGCTGCGCGGACGCTTGCCGCCGGCCACGCGGTTGGGGTGCGCGCGCCCGTCCCGCATCGGCACGAAACTGAAATCCGTGAGCTGGTTGTTGAGCAGGAAGCCGCTCGCCATCATGCGGCCGGCGAACGGTGCTTCGTTCGAGCTCGTCAGGGCAACCACGTTGCCATCGGCGTCGATGATGGAGAAATGCGAGGTGCCGCCGGCGCGGCCGGCCGGTGGCGGTGTCGCGGCGCGCGCAACGGCACGCGGCGGCGCGCCGGCCAGCGCCGCCTCCCGTGCCTGCCGCGGGTCGATCAGCGCGGCGCGCGCTTCGAGGTAGGCCGGCGCGAGCAAGGCGGCGGTCGGTACGTCGACGAAATCCGGATCACCGACATGACGTTCGCGATCGGCGAAGGCGAGACGACTGGCTTCGGCAATCAGGTGGACCGCCCGTGGGCCGGCCACCGGGAGCGTGGCGAGGTCGAAGCGCTCGAGCATGCCGAGCATCTGCAGCAGCGCCAGCCCGCCCGATGACGGCGGCCCAATCGAACATACCCGGTAGTGGCGGTAAGGCGCGCACAGCGCGGCGCGCTCGCGCGCGCGGTAGGCAGCGAAATCGGCGAGCGTCAGGTCGCTCGGCAACCACGGCCGCGCGCGGGCCCGCGCGACCACGGCGCCGGCGAGGGGCGCACGGTAGAAGGCACCCGGCCCTTCACGTGCGAGCAGCCGCAGGGTGGCGGCGTAGTCCCGGTTGACGAGACGCGGCGGCGTCGCCTCGAGTGCGCGGTCGAGGTAGCCGCCGACGTCACCGAACGCGCGCAGCAAGGGCGCGGTATCGGCCTGGCGCACGAGCCGCGGCGGTGGCGCGACGCCGCGCTCGGCGAGCACGGCGGCCGGCGGCACGAGTTCGTCCCACGGCAGGGTGCCGTGCGCGTGGTGGGCGCTGGCGAGCATCGCGACCAGCCCGGGGACGCCGACCGCCCGCCCGCTGACGACCGCGAGCGGCCACGGCAGCGGCAGGCCGAGGAGTTGGAAGCGATCGGGCTGCGCCGCTGCGGGCGCGGTCTCGCGGCCATCGTAGACCTGCAGGTGGCCGCTCGCGCCGTCCCGGTACAGCAGGAAGCCACCGCCGCCGAGCCCGGTCTCCGGGAACTCGACGAAGCCGAGCACGAGTTGCACCGCGACCGCCGCGTCCATCGCGTTGCCGCCTCGCCGCAGCACCGCGAGCCCTGCCTCGACCGCGTGCGGATCGGCCGCCGCCACCATGTAGCGCGAGGCGGTCCGCGCGTCCTCGGACTGGCGTGCCGGCGGTACGCCGGGCACCGTGCGGTGACCGTCGCAGGCGGTGAGCAGTGCGAGCAGCAGCGTCGCCACAGCGAGCCGATCGAAACGCGCGAGGATGACCCTCATGGGGTCCCATGGTACAGGCGCGAACGCGATGTACCATGGACGCGTGTCCGTACGCGTCCCCATTCGCGCTCCGTGCCACGCCCTGGCCGGCATCTGCTGCGCGACGCGTCGTGGCTGAGCGCCACGATGTCGCAACGCTGCTGCGCGCGTACAGGGCGCGAGCGTTGTCGCCATGCGAGGTCGTCGATGCCGCGCTGGCGCGTATCGATGCCTGCCTGCCCCGTCTGAACGCCTTCGTGCTGGTCGACCACGACAGCGCGCGCACGCAGGCGCGCGCGTCGGCGCGACGCTGGCTGACCGGACGGCCGTGCGGGCCACTCGACGGGGTCCCCGTGACCATCAAGGACATGAACGACGTACAGGGCTGGCCGACCCGCGCCGGCAGCCGTCTGACACCGGCGGCCCCGGCAGCAGCCGATGCCTCGCCGGTCGCGCGTCTGCGTGAGGCCGGCGCAGTGTTCCTCGGCAAGACCACCGCGCCCGAGTTCGGCTGGACCGGCGTGACCGAGTCACCGCTCACCGGCAGCACGCGCAACCCGTGGGATCCCACGCGTACCGCCGGTGGCAGCAGCGGCGGTGCGGCGGTGGCCGCCGCGCTCGACCTCGGTACGCTGCACCTGGGTGGCGACGGCGGCGGCTCGATCCGCATCCCGGCCGCCTTCTGCGGCGTATTCGGTTTCAAGCCGAGCTTCGCGCGCGTGCCCCGTTACCCGCAGCACTCCCCCCTGCGCCTGACCCAGGCCGGACCGCTCACCGCGAGCGTCGCCGACGCCTGCGCGATGCTCGCGGTGATCACGCGTCCGGACCGGCGCGACTGGATGGCATTACCGGATCCCGCCACGGGCGCACACGCGTGCGAGCTGCGCGCCGCACAGGATGTGCGGGGGCGGCGCGTGGCCTACGCACCCGGTTTCGCCGGTGGTGCGCCGGAGGCCGGCGTGCGCGCACGGGTCGACGCCGCCGCCGGCGTGTTCGCCTCGCTCGGCGCCGTGGTCGAGACAATCGACGATCCGCTCGGCTCGACCGTCACGCTCTTCACGCGTTACTGGGAAGCCGCGCAGGCCTATGCGCAGCATCATCGCTCGCGCGCCGAGCGCGCCGCGATGGATGCCGGGCTGGTCGCCATGCTCGAAGCCGGCGAGCACCTCGCCTTCACCGATTTCGCCGAGCTCATGCGCGCGCGCATCGTCGTCGGCGAGCGTCTCACCGCACTGTTCACGCGCTACGACCTGCTGCTCACACCGACGCTGCCGCTGACTGCGTTCACCGCCGGCGACGGCGTACCGCCCGGCAGCGGCCTGCGCAGCTGGATCGACTGGGCCTGCTATTGCCACCCGTTCAATCTCGGCGGCCACCCGGCGGCGAGCTGCCCGTGCGGTTTCGCTGCGGACGGCCTGCCAGTCGGCGTGCAGGTCGCCGGCCCGATGTATGCCGATGCCGCGGTACTGCGCGCGTGTGCAGCCTTCGAACAGGCGGCCCCCTTCACGCTGCCGGCCCCGATGCCACCCTGATGCGCCGCGCGAACCCCGGCCCCTGCCGGGGCGCGCCGCAGCCGGCTCAGCGAAACGTCCACACGAGCCCCGCGCAGAGCCCGGCGACGAGCAGCGCGCCGGCGTGCACGCTGCCTGGCAGGGCGTGCCACGTTGGCCGCGCAGACGGTTCCAGCGTGTCGACCGTCGGCGTTTCGCCGAGCACGCGCTGCCAGACGACGCAGGCGCCGAGCGTCAGGACGAACAGGATTGCCGCGAGCAGGGTGAAATGCACGTGCAGGAAGCCGGCTTGCACGGCCATGAACGCGGTGAGGCTGAGCACGTGGCCGGTAGCCGTGCCCGCGCGCGCCGCGCGCGGCGCGGGACGCCGGCGCCGCAGTGCGAGCGCGAACAGCGCGACGAGCGGCGCGGTGACGTAGGCAAAGGCCTGCTGCAGGTAGGCGAAGAGGCCCTCGAAACTCGTGATTGCCGGCGCCCAGGCGACCGCCAGTGCCATCATCACGAGCGTGGTGAGGCGGCCCAGGCGACCGCTCTCGCGCGCCGACAGCGCGGGCCGCCGTGGCTTGACGAAGTCCATGATGACCAGGGTCGAGGCCGAGTTCAGCGCCGAATCGACGCTCGACATGATGGCCGCGATCAGCCCGGCGATCATGAGCCCGGCGAGGCCGGCCGGGGCATAGGTCGCGATGAGCCGCGGAAAGACCTCATCGGCGCGCTCGAGTTCGGGTATCAGGACCACCGCCATGGCCCCCGGCAACACCATCACGAACAGCGGCAACAGCTTGAGCAGTGCCGCCAGCACCATGCCGTGCCCGGCCGCGGCGAGGCTGCGGGCGCCAAGCACGCGTTGGGCGACGTACTGGTTCATCGTCCAGTAGTAGAAACCCATCACCGGTAATCCCAGCAGCGTGCCGAGCCAGGGTAACGCGGGATCGTCGAGCGGGCGCAGCAGCGAGAGGTGCCCGGCCGGCACCGCGGCGACGAAGCATGCCCACGAGAAATCGAACTCGGCGAACACGATGAGGGTGAGCGTGAGCGATCCGGCGAGCAGGACCACCGTCTGCACGACGTCGGTGTAGACCACCGCGCGCAGGCCGCCGGCGGCGGTGTAGAGGCCGGCGATCACGGCAAGGCCGGCGCAGGTCCAGGCGAGAGACAGCCCCGGCACGAACAACCCGATCACCAGCGCTCCCGCGTAGAGCGAGCCGGCGGTGTCGACGACGATGCTGAGAAACAGCGAGGTGCCCGACAGGTAGCGCCGGGCGCTCGCGTCGAAGCGCTGCTCGAGGAACTCCGGCATGGTGGTGAGGCGCGCGGCGAGCAGGCGCGGGAACACGAGGTAGGCGCTCAGCAGCAGAATCAGTGCCGCCATCCACTCGTAGTTCGCCACCGCGATGCCGCTCTGCCACGCGGCGCCCGGCAACCCGATCAGCGTGGTCGAGGAGATGTTGGAAGCGAACAGCGAGAGCCCGATGACGCCGGCGCCGAGGGTGCGCCCGGCGAGAAACAGCTCGTCGTCGCGCGGCGCGCGCTGGTAGACGCGCACGCACACGCCGAGCACGAAGGCGGCGTACGCGGCCAGCACCAGGTAGTCGGCGTAGCCCAGGGCCGCCACGCGCCCGGCACGAACGAATCAGGCGGTAGCCGGCAATGCCCGCACGGGCGGCGTTGGCACGCCCACCGCCCGCGCGGCCTGCATGAACTCCTGCGCCCAGCTGTCGACGTCGTTGTATTCGACGATGTTGTAGAGCGTCGTCATCAGGTTGCGCGCTTCGCGTTCGTCGAGGCGCAACGCGCGCAGCACGGCGTCGACGAGGTTACGCCGATCGTGCGGATTGGTGAGGATGGCACCATGCAGCTCGGCGGCCGCCCCGGTGAATTCCGACAGCACCAGCACGCCATGCCCCGCCAGCTTGAAGCGCGTCGCCACGTATTCCTTCGCGACCAGGTTTAGACCGTCGCGCAGCGGCGTGATCCACATGACGTCGGCGATGGCGTACAGACCCACCAGCTCCTCGAACGGCAGCGCCTGGAACAGGAACTGCACCGGCACGTAACCGAGGCGGCCGAAGCGGCCGTTGATGCGCCCCACGCATTCGTCGATCTGCCGTTCCAGCTCACGGTAAATTGTCATCTCGCGCGCTGCCGGCACGCACACGTCGATGAGCGTGATGCGCCCGACCAGCTCGGGATTCTCCTCGAGCAGCTGCTCGAAGGCCTGCAGCTTCTGCAGCACCCCCTTGGTGAAGTCGAGTCGCTCGACCGACAGGATCACCTGCATACCATCGTTCATGCGCCGCAGCTCCTCGATGCGCGCGACGATTTCGTCGCGCTCGACGAGGCCGTCGATGCGCGCGATGTCGAGACCAACCGGGTGCGCGCCGAGCCGGAGCGCGTGATCATTGACTCGCATCGCAGTCGTCATGTGCTCGATGCCGACCGCACAACCATAGGTGAGGAAGCGCGGCGCACATCGCGTGCGCTCGAGCACCTCCACCGGCATCACGCCGCGCACACAGTCGATGAAGTTCTCGAGCTGGCGCGGGATGTGAAAGCCGATGTAATCGCACTGCATGAGGCTGCCGATGATGTCGTTGCGCCACGGCAGCACGTTGAAAACGTCGGCAGAGGGGAAGTAGGTGTGATGGAAGAACGCGATCTGGACGTCCGGGCGCAGCTCGCGCAGGAAACCCGGCACCATCCACAGGTTGTAGTCGTGGATCCACACGAGCGCGCCGTCGGCGGCCTCCTCGGCGGCATGGCGGGCGAACTTGCGGTTGATGTCGACGTAGATTGCCCAGTGCTCTTCGTTGAACGCCGAGCGTTCCCAGAACGTGTGCAACAACGGCCAGAATGCCTCCTTGGAGAAGCGCTTGTAGAAGACGTCGACCTCGTGCTTGCTGAGCGGCACGCGCGAACACACCAGGTTCGGGTAGAGCGACTCGTCGACCACGGTACGCTTCTCGAAGCGCTCGGGTGCGTCCTCGTGCACCGACCAGGCGACCCAGGATCCCGCCGAGCGCGCCGACTTGAAGAAGCCGAGCAGGGTCGGCAGGATGCCGTTCGGCGAACGGTGCGGGTGACGCTGCACGACGCCGTCGTCGTCGACCACCTCTTCGTAGGGCAGGCGATGGTAGAGCATCACGAGATCCGCCGCGCCCGGCGGCACCGCCTGCTTTCGCCCCCGGATACGCGCGGTATCGACGAAGTCGAAGTGCTCGAGCGCCTCGAGAATCCCACCGCACCCGGCGCGGCGCGCATGAAGGATATGCTCGCGCTCGCGCGTTTCGTAGAGCAGTTCCGGCTCCGAGCGGCCGACACACACGCCGCGGCAGCCGATCTTGTACATGCTGAGGTCGTTCAGCGTGTCGCCGGCGACCAGTACCTCGCCGAGGTCGATGCCGAGCAGCGCTGCCAGCTCGCGCACCGTCGAACCCTTGTTGATACCGCGCGGCAGGAAGTCCAGGTACCAGCTCGCGGAGTAGATGAGATCGCAGTCGCAGGCTTCGGCGATGCGCTTCACCTCGGCCATCACCCGCGCGAGCGAGTCCGGGTCCGAGTAGTACGAACAGCGGCGCTGCTGCGGCACGTCCTGGCGCAGCAGTTCGGGGAATGCACGCATCGCCTCGGCGATGCCCTGCTCGCCCGGCCAGCGCTCGTCGATGGCAGCCTGCAGGGGTTGCACCGGTTCGAGCGTGCGGCCATCGACGATTGTCGCGCCGACGTCACAGACGATGTAATCGGGACGCGCCAGCGAGGGGTCGGAAAGCAACGGACGCACGTGTTCGAGGCCGCGGCCGGTGACGTAGGCGAGGGTGATGTCGGGAGTTTCCTCGATCAGGCGGTAGAGGTGGTCACGGTCGGCGCGCGAGCCGCCTAGATAGGTGCCGTCGAGATCGGTAGCCAGGAGCATGGTGGTCTCCTCTCTGGGTGAATGTCTGGTGGGCCGAGGGTGGCCGGTGCCCTCCCTCAGCAGCGCATCGACAGGCGGCGTCGCGTGTCGAGATCGAAGTAATCGATGGTGGCGCGCTTGAACATGAGATCGCAGAACAGCTCGCAGTGCGCCTCGCCCTTGCGCCAGGCCACTACCAGCGTGGCGTCGTTGGAATAATGCAGTTCGAAGTTGCCGTCGAACGCGGGGTAGGTATTGCGGAAGGCCATCAGCTTGAGCAGGCGCTTGACGGTCGGCGTCGCGAGTCGCGCCTCGACCTCGGGCAACGTGAAGTAGTGGCGATTGATGTCGCGCGGTTCGCCGCTCTCGGCGCACAGCGCCTCCTCGTTGGTGCCGCACAGAAGCCCGACGTAATAGACCTGGGGAATCCCCGGCGTGAACAGCTGGATGGCGCGCGCGCACACGTAGGCATCGTCGTTGCGCTTGAGCGCGTCGTAGAAGGTACAGGTGAGCTGGTAGATGGCGCCCACCGAGTGCACGCTGGCGGCCGAGCCACGCATGATCGGGTCGGCACTGCGTTGGATGACGTTGTCGACGAGATCCTGCACACGTTCCGCGGGCAGCAGGTCCTCGACATCGGGAATGCAGATACCGTCGTGGGTATCGAGCACCGTCACCTGGTTGCGCGGACAGGTGCGCAGCCAGTTCTTCAGGTAGCGGCTGTTGGCATCGAGCAGGGCGTAGAGCACCAGCGGTGGCAGCGCGAACGCGTAGGGACGCATGTCGCGCTGCCCGATGGCGCTCTGGTAGCTCGGATGATCATGGACTTCGGGCAGGATCTCGGCGCCATGCGCACGGGCTGTCTCGTTGGCCCAGTCGAGGATCTGGTAGACGTCGGGCTCGACCAGGAAGCAGCTCGTGCCGACCCGCTTGGTGGTGTAACCGAAGGCGTCGAGCCGGAACAGCTTGACCCCACGCGCGGCGAGGAAGGCAATGATGTCACCGACGAAGCGATAGGTCTGCTCGTTGGTGTAATCGAGGTCGATCTGGCGCTCGGTGAACGTGCACCACACGCGGTCTGCCGTGCCGTCGCCGAAGGTCACCTCGCGAAACGGCACCTTCTCCTTGCGGATGTGAATCTTGGCGAGGTCGTCAGGGGAGATCTCGGGCAGGTCGCTCAGGCAGACGAACAGGCCGGCGTGCTCCGAGTCACGGCCACGCGCGAGGAAGTCCTGGAATTCCGCCGATTCGTCGGAGATGTGATTGAGCGTGACGTCGAGGCACAGATCGTAGTTGGCGGCGATCGCCTCGAGGTCGGCCCAGCTGCCGTAGGCGGGGTCGATGTCCTTGTGCGAGATCGGCGAGAAGCCACCGTCGGCATTCGAGGGATAGGGCGGCAGTACGTGCACGCCCCCGACCGCGGCATGAAAGTAGTTATCGAGCGCGAAACGGAGGTCCGCAAGACCGGAGCCGATACGATTCGGATAGGCGATGAGCTGGCAGGTGTTCTTCAGCAAGGTCCCGGGGCGCGCCGCGCGCCGCTGCTGGCATTGAAGCGAAGGAAGCCAGAAGCGTGCCAGCGCGGCTCCACGCCGCGTGCGCAGCGGCAATAAACGCCGCGCTGGACGCAGGAATCGTACTTCGGCGAACACCTGCCCATGACGCGCACGGCCAGCGCGGCGCCCCGAAAACGTGCACGTGACGTCCCGTGATGGTGCAATGCGCGCCGCCGTGCCGACCGTGTGCGGCCACGTGGCGGCATCGACGCATGCGGCTCGCCACTTGCATGGACCATTGCCGAGGCCACCGCAAGCCCCTGGACGAACCGGATTGTTAAAACTTGCTGAATTCCGGACCGCGCTCACGGCGCGACGATCGCGGCCCGGTCACAATGCGGCCGCATAGTCACAACGAACACCTCGCGCACGAATACGCAAAGGAGCCCCTCATGGCAGAGCCCGCTTCCGTCGTCGTCCAGCTACGCAACCGCCCGGCGCCGCAGACGCTGCAGAATCATCTTCTCGCCGCCGAGCGCGCCGCCCGCACCGACGGCAGCCGTTCGCTGAGCTGGATCGTCTCCGCCATCTCGAGCGCCTCGAAGATGATCGCGGCGCGTCTGCGCACCGCCGGCATCGACGGCACGCTCGGTGCGGTCGGTGAAATCAACGTGCAGGGCGAAGCCCAGCAGGCGCTCGACGTCATTGCCAACGAGGTCCTCATCAGCGAGCTGCAGGCGCGCGAGGGCGTGGTGGTGCTGGGCTCCGAGGAGAACGACGACCTCATCGTGGTCGACGCAGCGCCGGCCCACGGCTGCCGCTACGCGGTGTTATTCGATCCTCTCGACGGCTCCTCGAATCTCGATGTCGGCGGCAGCGTCGGCACCATCTTCTCGATCTACGAGGTCGACGCGGGCGAAGAGACGAGCCTGCAACCCGGTCGCCGCCAGGTCGCCGCCGGGTACGTGCTCTACGGCCCTTCGACCATCTTCGTGATGACACTCGGCGCCGGCGTCGACATGTTCGTGCTCGATCCCGCCATCGGCAACTACGTGCGCGTCGGCGAGCAGGTGAAGATACCCAGGCGCGGCAAGACCTACTCGGTCAACGAGGCCAACGCGTCCGGCTTCCCGGCCGGATACCGGCGCTTCCTCGAGAACTGCCGGCGGCAGGGTTACGGCAGCCGCTACGCCGGCGCCATGGTCGCCGATGTCCATCGCGTGCTGCTCAAGGGCGGCGTGTTCCTCTATCCACCGACCGCGCAGGCGCCGAAAGGCAAGCTGCGCCTGATGTACGAGGCCAACCCGATGGCCTGGATCATCGAGCAGGCCGGTGGTCGCGGTGACACCGGAGACGGCGACATCCTCGACGTCGCGCCGTCCTCCCTGCACGAACGCGTGCCGGTAATCCTCGGCAGCGCGCAGGACGTCGCCGCGCTGTGCGCGGAAATCGCGCGCGACCGCCACGTCAACGGCGAGTGAACACCGCGGGCCCGGTGCGCGGCGCATCGGGCCCGGCGTCGTCCCGCCTCGCGCGGCGCCGGGGACGCGCCGCGCCGGCCCGATTCAGGGCCTGAAATCGTCTACCACCGCGTCGATCAGCGCGGCATCGGGCGGCACCTGCCCACCCAGCATGAGCACGGCGAGCCCGTGCACCAGCGCCCAGGCCTGGACCACCGTCACCGTACGTTCGGCCGTGCTCGCGCCCGGGCGAAGCGCCGCGACGTGGTCGAGCAGAAGCCGCTTGGCGCGGTTCACCGGCGCCCCGTCCGCTGCGTCCGCCGTTGCGGCCGCCGCGTGCGCACGACTCGACATGAGCCGGAACAGCGCGGGATTGGCGAGAGCGAAGTGCACGTAGGCGCGGCCGCTGGCGCGGAATGCCGCGCGGCGGTCGGACAAGCCGGCAGCAGCGGCTTGCTGGGCATCGGCGAGGCGCTCGTAGCCTTCCACCACGAGCGCTGCGTAGAGTGCGTCCTTGTCCGGGAAATGCCGGTACACCGCGGTCGCGCTGACGCCGCTCAGCCGCGCCACCTCGCGCAGGCTGAACTCGCCGGCGCTGCCCTGCTCGAGCAGCGCGAGCGCGTTGAGGACCAGCGCGCGTCGCAGGTCGCCATGGTGATAAGCAGCTCGGGGCTCGTCGGCATTCACGTTGACAACGTTAACATGTCGCGCTTAAGTTAACGTCGTAAACATTGAGCCGCTGAGCGGCACGAGGAGTTCGCCATGGCCGGTTACGTCGAGAAGCTGATTCGTTCCTCCGTTGCCACCGGCGCGCGTGGCATCGCGCGTGCGGCCAATGCCGTGCGCACGCGCCGCGACCCGCATCCCTACCTGAGCGGCATCCATGCACCGCTCGGCGAGGAACTCACCCTCGGCGCACTCGAGGTCGACGGCATGCTGCCGCGCGAACTCGACGGTCGCTACCTGCGCATCGGCCCCAATCCCCTGGTCCGACCCAACCCCGCGACCCACCACTGGTTCGTCGGTGACGGCATGGTGCATGGCATCCGCCTGCAAGACGGCAAGGCGCTGTGGTACCGCAACCGTTGGATCCGTTCCGCCGGTGTCAGCAGCGCGCTAGGCGAACCCGCGGTACCTGCGCCGCCGCGGTGCGAGCGCGGCGTGGTGAATACCAATGTCATCGTCCACGCGGGCCGTACCCTGGCCCTGGTCGAAGCCGGTACCGCACCGGTCGAGCTCGCCGAGACGCTCGAGACGCGTGGCTACGACGACTTCGGGGGCAGCCTCGCCGGCCCCTACTCGGCGCATCCACATCGGGACCCGGCCACCGGCGAGTTGCACGCGGTGTGCTACCGCGGCGATGTGCAGGACACCGTGTGGCACACCGTGGTCGATGCCGCGGGCCGGGTCGTGCGCGAGGAGCCCATCCCGGTACAGCACGGCCCATGCATCCACGACTGCGCGATCACGCCGCGCTACGTCATCGTGCTCGACCTGCCGGTGACCTTCTCCATGAGCATGCTGCTCGGCGGTCACCCCTTCCCCTACCACTGGAACCCCGCGCACGCCGCGCGCGTCGGCCTGCTGCCGCGTCATGGCCGCGCGGCGGACATTCGCTGGTACGCCGTCGATCCCTGCTACGTGTTCCACCCTGTCAACGCGTTCGAGCGCGACGACGGCAGCGTCGTCGTCGATGTCGTTGCCCATGACCGCATGTTCGACCACGACCTCGATGGCCCCGGCGGCTCGCGCATGAGCTTCGAACGCTGGACGCTCGCGTCGCACGCCAGTGCCGTGGCGCGCCACGTCTACGATGATACCGGACAGGAATTCCCCCGCTGCGACGAACGCCGCACCGGGCAGGCCTACCGCTACGCCTACACGATGGCGGCGGCCATGCCGGCGCGCGGACTCGTCGCCGATACGCGCCTGTTCCGCCATGACCTCGAAAGCGGTGTACGCGCGGCGCACGACTTCGGCCCGCGCCGTCACCCGGGCGAGTTCGTCTTCGTGCCCCGCGCGGGCGCGGCGGGAGAGACCGATGGCTGGCTGCTCGGCCTCGTCGTCGACATGAACGACGAGACGACTACGCTCGAGGTACTCGACGCCGCCGACTTCACCGCGCCCGCTGTTGCCAGCGTGCGCCTGCCCCACCGCGTGCCGCCGGGTTTTCACGGCAACTGGGCGCCGGCAGGGGACTGAGTGCGGCAGCGCAGGCCTGGCGTCAGCGCGGCATGATGCGCACCAGCCGCACCGGTGAGCAGCGACCGCGCGCGAGGCGCGGCACCGGATGCCGCCTGCTCAGGCGGCCGAGCGAGCGTTCTCCGCGTGCGCCGTGTGAGCGTCGCGCGGCCCACTGAACTCGAGTACGCCGTCTTCGAGGGGGGCGTTGCGGATGAGTTCGCGGTCGCGCAGGTAGTTCTGGTGGTTCTGCCACGGATCGTGATCGCCCTGGCGCGGGAAGAGATGCATGCCGCGGCGGATGTAACCGGGCAGGAAGTCGTCGATCATGAAGCGCGGCTGCATGTTCCGGTCGGTCTCGCGCAGCCGCGGCGTGCACACGCGCGTACCGCGCGCGTCCATGTGGTTGAGCAGGCGACACACGTACTCCGCTACGAGTTCCGAGCGCAGCGTCCACGAAGCGTTGACGTAGCCCATCGTGAAAGCGAGGTTGGGCACATCGGAGAACATCATGCCGCGATACGACCAGTGCGCGGAGAGATCGACCGCCGCCCCGTCGACGCTGAGTTCGGCGCCGCCGAGCAGCACGAGGTCGAGCCCGGTCGCGGTGACGATGATATCGGCGTCCAGCATCTGCCCGGACGCGAGTGCAATGCCATCGGCGGTGAAACGTTCGATGGTGTCGGTGACGACCGACGCCTTGCCGCTGCGAATCGCCTTGAAGAGGTCGGCGTCCGGCACCAGGCACAGGCGCTGGTCCCACGGCCGGTAGCTCGGCGTGAAGTGCTTGTCGATATCGAAATCGGGGCCGAGCTGTTTACGCAGCATGCCGAGCAGCTTCGCGCGCACCTTGTCCGGGTTGACGCGGCTCTGCTTGTAGACCCAGCGCTGGAACTGGATGTTCTTCCACCGGATCAGCTTGTAGGCGAGTCGCTCGGGCAGCACCTTGCGCAGGAAGTTCGCGATCGCATCCTCGGCCGGCAGCGATACCACCCAGGTCGGCGAGCGTTGCAGCATGGTCACGCTGGCCGCCTGCTGCGCCATCGCCGGTACCAGTGTCATGGCCGTCGCGCCACTGCCGATGATCACGACGCGCTTGCCGCGATAGTCGAGATCCTCCGGCCACTGCTGTGGATGCACGATGGTGCCGCGGAATTCGTCGCGCGCGGGGAATTCGGGGGTATAGCCGTGCTCGTAGCTGTAGTAACCGCTGCACATGTAGAGAAAATTGCAGGTGAACGTCTCACGCCTGCCGTCGCTCTCCGTCTCCACCGTCCAGCGTGCGTCGGCGCTCGACCACGCCGCCGACTTCACCCAGTGCCCGAAACGGATCAGGCGGTCGATACCGCGCTCGCGTGCCGCTTCCTGCACGTAGGCGAGGATCGACGGGCCGTCGGCGATGGCCTTCGGTTCGCGCCACGGCTTGGAGTCGTAGCCCATGGTGTACATGTCGCTGTCGGAACGGATGCCCGGGTAGCGAAAGAGGTCCCACGTACCGCCGATGGCCTCGCGTCCTTCGAGGATGATGAACCGCTTCCCGGGGCAATCTTCCTGCAGGCGGCGGGCGGCACCGATGCCTGACAGGCCGGCACCGACGATGATGACGTCGAAATGGTTCATGCTACATGCTCCGCGGGTGCGCCGCGCGGCGCCGAAGGCGGGCGCGGCGGCAGCCGGCTGGTGGCTTCCCGCCATTCTACGGGCATTCGTCGCGCGCGGGCGAGGCGGCGCGCGGCGCTTGATCCGAGACGCCTGATTGCCCATCGTGTGCGGGCCAGCGCGGCGCCAGCCGTAAGCGAGATCACCCCATGCCCGCGCGCGTCGCGGGAGCGAGCTTCGCACGGCCACGGCGCGCTGGCGCCTGTTCATCGCGCGGTGCATGCGGTGCTGGCGAAATTGCGCCGGATCCCTATAATGCGCCGCCCCGGCCGGCTTCCCCGCCGACCCCTGTCCGTGCCAGGTGGCTCCCCATGTCCGAAGACTCCCCCGCGCCGCAATCGTTCAGCGAGCTGGCGCTCGGCGACGCCCTCGTCGCCGCCCTGAGCGCGGTCGGTTACGAAACACCGACCCCGATTCAACGCGAAACCATTCCGCTGCTCCTTGCCGGCCGCGACGTCATCGGGCAGGCGCAGACCGGTACGGGCAAGACCGCGGCCTTCGCGCTGCCGCTGCTCGCGCGCATCGATCTCGCGCGCGCCGTGCCGCAGGCACTGGTGCTCACGCCGACGCGCGAACTCGCCATCCAGGTGGCCGAAGCCTTTCAGCGCTACGCCGCCAAGCTGCCGGGCTTCCACGTGCTGCCGATCTACGGCGGGCAGGACTACGGCGTGCAGCTGCGCGCCCTGCGCCGAGGCGTGCACGTGGTGGTCGGCACGCCCGGGCGGGTGATGGATCACATGCGCCGCGCCACCCTCGCGCTCGACCAGCTCGCCTGCCTCGTGCTCGACGAGGCCGACGAGATGCTGCGCATGGGCTTCATCGACGACGTCGAATGGATTCTCGGTGAGACCCCAGCCGCGCGCCAGGTGGCATTGTTCTCGGCCACCATGCCGCCGCCGATCCGCGGCATCGCCGAGCGCCACCTGCGCGAGCCGGCGAGCATCAGCATCCGCATGCAGACGACCACCGCCGCGACCATCCATCAGCGCCACTGCGTGGTCGGCGGTGCGCACAAGCTCGACGCGCTGACGCGCATCCTCGAAGGTGAGAGCATCGAGGGCGTGCTGGTATTCGTGCGCACGCGCCATGCCACGCTCGAGCTCGCCGAACGCCTCGAGGCACGCGGTTTCGCCTGCAGCGCGATCAACGGCGACATGCCGCAGAAACTGCGCGAGAAGACCATCGCCGAACTGCGCGAGGGCAAGCTCGACATCCTCGTCGCGACCGACGTCGCCGCGCGCGGTCTCGACGTCGAGCGTGTCAGCCACGTGATCAACTACGACATTCCCTACGACCCGGAAGTCTACGTGCACCGCATCGGCCGTACCGGTCGCGCCGGCCGCCAGGGTGATGCCATCCTGCTCGTCGCGCCGCGCGAGATGCGCATGCTGCGGACCATCGAGCGTGCCACCAAGCAGCCCATCGAGCGCATGGAGCTGCCCTCGACCGAGCTGATCAACGACAAGCGCCTCGCACGCTTCATGCAGTCGATCACCGACACCCTGTCCAGCGCCGACCTCGACGACTACGTTGCGCTGGTCGAGCGTTACCAGCGCGAGCACGACGCCGATCCGCGCTACATCGCCGCGGCCCTGGCCAAGCTCGTGCAGGGCGATGAGCCGCTGCTGCTCGAGCCGCCACGCGCGCCCGCCCACGGTGAGCGCGCCTGGCGCGAGCGCGGGGCGGGTGGCGACGGCAGGCCGCCGGCGCGCCAGCGTGACGCGCGCTTCGAACACGGTCCGCGTCCCCCGCGCGAGCATCACGCCGCGCGCCAGGACGAGCGCGACTTCGTCGCCGGCGAGCGCCCGCCGCCACGGGAACGCCCAACCCGCGAACGCCCAGCCCGCGAGCGGCCTCCGCGCGAACGCCCAGCGAGCGATCCTGGCCGGACGGTGGCGGAGCGTACGCTGCACGTTTCGCCATCCCGCGGCGGAGCAGCCGCTGACGCTCCCCGCGAACATCGCCGCAGCGAGCGCGACGGGGACGACCGCCGCGGGGCGCGCTTCGAGCGCGGCGCAGCGCGCCAAGCCGACGAGCGCCCGCCGCGCCGGCTCGATCCCGGCATGGAACGCTTCCGTATCGAGGTCGGCCATCGCCACGGCGTCATGCCCGGGAACATCGTGGGTGCCATCGCCGGCGAGACCGGTCTCGACGGGCGCGCCATCGGGCGTATCGACATCCGCGACGATCACAGCCTGGTCGATCTCCCCGAGGGCATGCCGAAAGAGATCTTCCAGGCCCTCAAACGGGCCTGGGTGGCCGGCCAGCAGCTGCAGATCTCGCGCCCGGGCGATGCCCGCGATGGGGCGCCGGGCCCGCGCAAGCATCACGGCGCGCATCCGCCGCGTACGCGACCGAAGGACCGCCACCGCGCGCGCAAGAACAAGGGCGCGCCGCGCCATCGCCGACCCGACTAGCGCGCCGGTGGTCAGGCAGTCGCGCGGACCGGGGCACGCGCGGCCGGGGCGCCGGCAGCGGCCTCCGACCACGCGGGCCCGAAGCGGCGGGCCAGCCACCAGTCCACGCTGGTATAGCGCCCGCCACCGGTGAAGAACAGCGACAGCAACATCGCGAAGTAGATCGCGGCAAATTCGATGCCGTTGTTCAGGATGGTCACCGGGCCGTACTCGGTGAGCCATGCGTAGTCGCCGTGATCGCGCAGAATCGCGATGACCTGCGCCTTGCGCAGCGCGGCCTCGGCAACGCGATCGTTGGCCAGCCAGCTCGACGCATCCGCCACTGCGAGCCAGCCGTGTGGCCAGTGCACGGTGGCCATGGCGACGACCATCGTCACCATGAGTGGCACTGCCACCGCGCGCGTGGCGAGCCCGAGCAGCAGGCATGCCCCGCCAACGAACTCGGCGCCGCCGGCGAGCGCCGCCATGAGCGCCGGCCATGGCAGGCCGAGGCTGTCACCGAACCAGCTCGCCGTGGCTTCGAAGTGTGCCAGCTTGTTCCAGCCGGCCTGCAGCATCACCGGCGCAAGGATGAAGCGCAGCAGCAATGGGGCGAGCCCCTCGGCAAACGTCAGCGACCGCAGCGTCGCGTAGAGGGTGTGAGCGGTTCGAAACAGTGACGGCATCGGGGGTCTCTCCTTGATGGGCGGTCGCCGGCGCGGCGTCCGTTCCCCGCTTGGTCGCTGCAGGCGGCGAAACCTTACAACCGCCTGGTGACGTCCGCGCCGGTTGAAGCGCGGTCCTCCCGCGTTCGACAATTCCACTGCGTAACCCCGGGAACAAGAACCGCGATGTGGCGCTACCACGGACAGGAACGGCCGCCCTGGGCCGACACCCCGGGCCCCGGCCAGGAATCGGTATGGGACTACCCGCGCCCGCCGCGACTCGAGCGCTGGGCCCGCCTGGTCGAGGTCCATGCCGGCCCGCAGTGCCTCGCACGCAGCAGGGCGGCGTGGCGGGTCTGCGAGACCGCGTCGCCGCCCACCGTCTACCTGCCACCAGACGACGTCGAGCTTGGCCTGCTCGTCGCCGCGCCGGGCCGTTCCATGTGCGAGTGGAAAGGCACGGCGTGCTACCTCGCACTGGTCGGCGCACCCGAGACGCCGGTCGCCTGGACCTACCGTTCGCCGGCGCCTGCGTTCACCGCGCTGCGCGACCACGTTGCCTTCTACCCCGCACGGCTCGACTGCCGTGTCGACGGCGCTCCCGTGCGCGCGCAGCCTGGCGGTTTCTACGGCGGCTGGATCACCGCCGAACTGGCCGGTCCGTTCAAAGGCGCACCCGGCAGCGGGCACTGGTGACCGCAGTCGGCGGCAGCGCGCGCGGTGCTATAGTCGCGTCGATAACGTTGGGGGGAGACAGATGCGCACGACACGACTCGGTGCGCTCGAGGTATCGGTCCTCGGGCTCGGCTGCATGAGCATGTCGCAAGGCTACGGCGCAGCCGACCGCGCCGAGTCGGAGCGCACCCTGCACGCTGCGCTCGATGCCGGGGTGACTTTCCTCGATACCGCCGACGCCTACGGCAACGGCCACAACGAGACCCTGCTCGGCGAAGTGGTGGGCACGCGCCGTCACGCCTTCGTGCTGGCCACCAAGTTCGGCATCGTACGCCACGCCGACGGCACGCGTGGCGTCGACGGCCACCCCGATCGCGTGGCGCGCTGCTGCGATGCGAGCCTGGCGCGCCTGCAGACCGATCACATCGACCTCTATTACCTGCACCGGCGCGATCCGGCGGTGCCCATCGAGGACACCGTCGGCGCCATGGCGCGCCTCGTCGAAGCGGGCAAGGTACGTTGCATCGGTCTCTCCGAGGTGTCATCGGCCACGCTGCGGCGCGCGCACGCCGTGCACCCGGTCACGGCGGTGCAGTCGGAATACTCGCTGTGGACGCGTGACCCGGAGCCCCACGTGCTGCCGGCCTGCCGCGAGCTCGGCGTCGGTTTCGTGCCGTTCAGCCCACTCGGCCGCGCCATGCTGACGGGGCGCCTCGACGATGGCGACGCACTGCCGGAGAACGACCTGCGTGCCGGCATGCCGCGCTTTCGCGGCGAAAATTTCGTTGCCAACCGGGCGCTGGTCGGCGCCCTCGAGACCTTTGCGGCAGACAAGGGCGCACGCCCCGCCCAGGTGGCTCTGGCCTGGCTGCTCGCCAAGGGAAACGACATCGTGCCCATTCCGGGCACCAAGCACGTCGACTGGCTGCACGAAAATCTCGGCGGCGCCGAACTCGCGCTCACGACCGACGAGGTCGCCACGCTCGACGCGCTGTTCGCACCGTTGCGAGTCGCCGGCGAGCGCTACCCGCCGGCGATGATGCGTTCGATCGACGTCGAACCCTGACCCGCCACTCGCATCGATGGCCTCGGCACCCGTCTTCCCCATCGACCGCGACGCGTTCTGGCACGATCCCTACCCCGCCCTCGCCGCCATGCGCGCGACGGCGCCGATCGCCGCGGTGCCCGAACTCGGCGCGGTGCTGCTGACCCGCCATGCCGACATCTTCACCTGCGAGAAGAATGTCGCGGTGTTCTCCTCCGAGCAGCCAGGCGGGCTGATGACGCAACTGATGGGCGAGAACATGATGCGCAAGGACGGCGCCGCCCACCAGGCCGAGCGCCGCCAGATGCAGCCGACGCTATCGCCCGCCACGGTGCGCGCGCACTGGCTGGCGCGCTTCGACAGCCACGCCCGGGCGGCGCTCGATGCGCTCGCCAACGTCACCGCGTTCGACCTCGTGCGCGACTACGCGATGCCGGTGTCGGCCAATGCGCTGCGCGAGATCACCGGTCTCACCTCGCTGACTGCCGCGGAGATGAACGCGGTGTCGCAGGCAATGATCGATGGCTGTGCCAACTATGCAGGCGATACCGCCGTCGAAGCGCGCTGCCACGCGGCGACCGCGCGCATCGACGCGGCGATAGACACCCAGCTCGCGGCGAGCGCCACGCCCGCCGACCACGGCCTGCTCGGCGCACTCACGCGTGCCGGCCAGGCGCTCGCCAGCGTCCGCGCCAACATCAAGCTCACCATCAGCGGCGGGCAGAACGAGCCGCGTGACGCCATCGCCGGCGCCGCCTGGGCCCTGCTCACCCATCCACGCCAACGGGCTCTGATCGAAGCCGGCACGGCGACGTGGCAGCAGGCCTTCGACGAGTACGTGCGCTGGATTGCACCGATCGGCATGTCGCCGCGACGCATCGCACAGGCGCATACCTGGAGCGGTATCGACTTCGACGTCGATACCCGCGTGTTCCTCATGTTCGGCTCGGCCAATCGCGACGAAGCAGTATTCGCGGACGGCGAGCGCTACGACATCACGCGCAACACCAGTCGTGCACTCGCCTTCGGGGCCGGTCCGCATTTCTGCGCGGGCGCCGCGGTGGCGCGCAGCCTGGTCGCGGAGGTGGCGCTACCGCGCCTGTTCGAACGTTGGCCGCGGCTGCGACTGGACGGCGCCGTGCCGTTCGGCGGCTGGGCCTTTCGCGGTCCACTGGCGATGCCGGTCGCGACCGGCTGATTTCACTCAGGCAACCGCACGGACTCGCGTCGCGAGCGCCGCGATGGCGTCGAGGCGGCGCAGGGTCGCGCACGGCGTGCGCTCAGCGACCACGAAGACCACCTCGCGGTACCCGGCCGCGATCGCACGGCAGGTGGCTTCGGCGTCATGCGGTGCGCCCATGCGGGCGATGATGAGGCTGTCGAAGCATCGCCCGGCGCGCTCGCAGGCGACCCGCAGGTCGGCAATCGGGTCACCCGGGTAGAGCTCGGGGCGCGCCATCCAGCCGTCGGCCCAGGCGGCGACGCGCGCCGGTACGCGTGCCGAGTTCGACCCGATCCAGACCGGCGGTCCGCAGCCGTGCTGAGTAGGCGGCGCGAGCATCGCCCATGCGGCGCGCATCGCGGCGACCCGCTCGCGCACCACCTGCCAGCGGCGCTCGAAGGGGCTGCCGTGATTCTCCATCGCTTCACGGATGAAGCCGCCAGCAACACCGAGCACCAGCCGCTCGCCGGCAAGCGCACGCAGCGATGCCACGGCACGCGCCGTGGCCAGCGGATCGCGCTGGGTCAGCAGGCACACGCTGGTGCCGAGACGCATGCGCCGGGTGGTCGCCGCGCAGGCCGCGAGGGCGACGAAGGGATCGTAGAAGCGCGCCAGCCGTTCGATGTCCTCGACGTGACGACGCGTACCGGGCCGAACCACCGGGACGTGGCTGTTCTCGGGCAGGTAGAGCGCATCGAGACCACGCTCCTCGGCGGCACGCGCCACCGCGTGCGGCGGCAGCTCATCAGCGTGGTGCAACAGGCAGATGCCGACGGCAGCCGCCGGAGGCGACGCGGGAGGCACGACGGGAGGACCAGCACTGGCGTTCACGCGACCGTTACGCGCGAGCGGCGGCGTCGGATCCCACGGTGAGGCTGGCGCGCTTATGTCTGAGCGTGTGAAGCAGTTCACAAACATCCGGCCGGCACCGCTGCCACGCGATCCGCTCGCGGCCACGCCTCGTAGCCAATGCGGCACCGCAGCGGAAACTCAGCGGCGGCGCCAAAGCATAAATAACCCCATGACCAGGAAGGAGATTTCATCATGACACCGCTCAAGCACCTGCGCGCCTGCGCGCTCGCGCTCCTGCTCGCGGCGCCGCTCGGCGCCTCGGCGGCCGCAATTACCGGTAACACAACCAGCGTCGAGTTGACCGCGGCCGATGCGCTGGCCAGTCTCGGCGTCGCCGTGCAGCCAGTCGGCACGGCCTCCCTCGAGGCGGTCGGCCCGACCGCGTTGTTCCCGATCACCGGCGGCAGCGTCGACGACGGCAGCGGCGCGCTGCTGGTCGAGCACGAGGGCAGCGGACTCAGCCTCGGCGTCGGCACCGACAACATCCTGCTGCTCAACTTCCTCATCGACTCCGCCGCGGCGACCATCTTCGGCGACGTCGTGGTCGTCGACGATGTGGCCGGCTCGCTGACCGCCAGCGCGCTGAACGACGTCGACCTGTTCAGCCTCGACAGCAGTCTCAACGTGTTCCTGACCGCCACCGCGGCCGGCGCGTTGAACGGGCTGTTCGGCACTGCGCTGCCGGCCGGACTCAAGATCGGCGAAGCGAGCCTCGACGTCGCCGTCGTGCCGCTGCCGCCGGCCGTGCTGCTGCTCGGCTCCGCCGTCGCCGGTATGGCCGCGCTGCGCCGCGCCGCCTGAGCCACGTGGCGCACCGCCGTGGGTCGTCTGAGCACGGCCCGCGGCGGTATTGCCCCACCCTGGGGTCAGCGCTCGTCAGACGGGGGCGCCGGTGCGGGCACCGTCGGCGAGATGTGCGATACCGGCCAGCTCGAGCACCCGCCACGGCGGCAGGTGATCGACCACCGTCACCGAGGTATTGGCCACCGTAATGCCCGCGACGAGGTGCGCGCCGGCATCGAGCACCCGCTCGAGGAGCGAACGCAGCACCAGGCCGTGAGTGACGACGGCAATGTCGCCTGCGCCGCCATCGGCATGACCCAGCAATTCCTGCCACGCATGGTCGACGCGGTCATCGAACGCCGACCAGCTCTCACCCTCCGGCGGCACGTAGTCGCGCGCGAAGATATCGAGCTCGCCGAACTCACTGTATGGGCGACCGCGCAGCGCGCCGAAATGGCGCTCACGCCAGTGCGCGCTCTCGATCAACGGCGCCCGCGTGTGCGCGACGATACGCTCGGCGGTCATGCGGGCGCGCACGTAGTCACTCGAGACGACCAGGCGCAGCGTTCGTGACCGCAGGCTTGCGCCGAGCGCCTCGGCCTGCGCGATGCCGGCGGCGCCGAGCGGCGTATCGGGAAACTGCACGACGCGGCCGGTATTGAGGTCGGTCTCGCCATGGCGGATGAGCAGCAGGGCCATGGGCGCGTAGTGTACGCGACACCCGCCAGCCGCGTAATGGCGCGTGACGCGATGTTCACCGCGGCGGATCGAGGTGCCCGTTGACCGAAGCGTTGACACGAAACCAGCCGGCGACGCCGATGCGCGTGCGCGCGGCCGGCAGCACCTCGTGCGGGAACACTTCGCTGAGAAACACGACCAGCGTGCCAAAAGTCGGTGAAACACGCAGCGGTGCCGTGCCATCGTCCGGGTCGTAGATGACCAGCTCGCCGCCCTGGTCGGGTAACCAGCCCGGATTGAGATAGGTGACCAGCGACAGCACGCGGTTGGACTGGCCGCGGAACGCATCGAGATGGCGCTTGTAGAAGTCGCCCGCGCTGTAGTGCGTGAAATGACTCTCGAAAGAGAACAGGCCAAGGAACAGTCGCCGGTTGAGATAGCGTCGCAACGCGCCCGTCCATGCCACCCAGCGCGCCGCGCCGGCATCGTGGTCGTCGATCCAGGCGATGCGGTTGCGGCGCACGAAGAGATTGGTCGCATGGTCGTCGCCACGCCCGGTGCCGGCTTCGTGGAAGGCGCTCTCGCCGCGCTGCGCCAGGTCATCGAGCAGGGCCTGCGCCACTGCGGCCGGCAGTGCGTCGGGCAGGACGGCCAGGCCGCGCGACTCGAGCGCTGACGCGATACGCTCGAACAGCGCATCGTCGGCCGGTGGCAGGCGGCCATGCGTGAGGGCGGAGGAGGTCATGCGGACATTCCCGGCGAGAGCGAGGGCGCTGTATACCCCAGCGCGCGGTCACCGTCACGCGTTGCGTCGCACTGCTACGGGGTCGTCGGCTGGGCGTCGCCGCGAAAGCGTCCCCGCGACCGCCATAGAGCGACCGCCGGCACCGCGAAGAGCGCCGCCGCGAAGAGCCCCGCCGGCCAGCCGCGCCCATGCTCGTTGACGACGTTCCACACCAGCATCGCGATGACGACCTGGGTGGCATAGACCGCGGCCCACGGCCACATCCAGCGCGCCATGCGCCAGAAGCCCCAGGCGCCGAGCGCGTAGATCAGCCAGTGCAGCGGCGCGGTCGCCTTGGCCCACCACCCGGTGAGGGCGAACCCGAACCAGATCTCGTGATCGTCGGCGACCGGCTTCACGAAGAGATCGAACGGCAGGTAGACGAATGTCATATAGAGGCAGAACCAGAACATCAGGTTCATCCACCACGGCCGGCGCCGCCAGTCGGCACGTGCAGCCGCAAGGTATCCCTCCATCGTCGACATGATTGCCTCCCGGCACCCTGGCAGGTGCATTGTGCGCGGTCGGCGGACGCCACGCCAGGGCGCGCGCAGGAGCGCGCCCTGGGCTACCCTTGGCGCTCCAGTCCGAGGAGGGAGCCAGCATGACCATGACCCGTCGCCAGTTGCTCGCGGCCGCCACTGCCGGCGTCACCGCCACGTGGTTGTCCCCACGCGCGCTGCGTGCCGCACCGGCACCGGTTGCGGTTGCCGCGCTCGACCGCTCGCAGCTCGTCTACGTCTCGCCCATCGTCTCTGGCGGCCGTGACAGCCGCTGCCAGGCCGAGGTGTGGTTCGTCCATCATGATGGCGCGGTGCATGTCTGCACGCAGTCCGGCGCCTGGCGCGCCGAGGCCGTGCGGCGTGGTTTCGAGCGCGCGCGCCTGTGGATCGGCGAGTTCGGCGTGTGGACGCGCGCCGACGGGCGTTACCGCTCCGCACCCTACCTCGAGGCCAGCGCGAGCCTCGTCGAGGACCGCGCCGTGCATGCCGCGGTGCTACCGCTGTTCGGGGAGAAATACGCCGCCGAGTGGGACCGCTGGGGACCGCGCTTTCGCGACGGTCTCGCCGATGGTTCGCGTGTCCTGCTGCGCTACGACTACGCGTCCTGAACGGGCCGGTCACCCACGCAACGCGCGAGCATGGTATCGAGCGGCGTGAGGCTCACGCCGAGCGTCGCGGCGGCTGCCTGCGGATCGATGGCATCGTCGTGATCGAGCACACGCAGCATGTCGCGCGTCACCGGCGCCCGCGCGCGCAGGAGTTCCATTGCCCCGACGAAGGCGAGACCGAGGCCGAGCGGCAGGGAGTGGATGCGCGGGCGCGTGCCGCAGGCGGCTGCCGCGCGCGCCACCAGCGCAGCGCGCGTCAGCGACTCCGGGCCGGCCAGTTCGAGGACGCCGTTGATGGCCGGCTCGACCTCGAGCGCGTGGCGCAGCGCGACCACCACGTCGCCGGCATAGATGGGCTGTTCGAGGCTCTCGCCGCGGAACAGCAACACGCGCTTCGCACGCGCCCGCCGCGCCAGCGCCTTGCTGGCGCGGTCGCCCTCGCCAAGTACCATCGGCACGCGGATGATGCAGGCAGGGACCGCTGCCTCGAGCAGCATGTTCTCGACCGCCGCGCGCGCGCGCAGGCAGGCGCTCTCGCTGGCGGCATCGGCGCCGAGGATGCTGAGATAGACGATGCGACGCAGCCCGCTGCGCGCGGCCGCCTCGAGCAGCGCACGTGCCGGACGCTGATGGGAATCTTCGTAGCGGTTGCCGGGCGTCTCGCGGATGGTACCGATGAGGTGCACCGCGCGCTCGCAACGCATGGCAAGCGCGGCGACGGCCGTGGCGTCGTGCGGCGCCACCAGGCTCACGTTCAACCCCGGCTTGCCGGCGACGTCACGCTCGAGGCGACGGCGTGCGCGGGCGCTGCGCACGAGTGCTTCGAGCGGGGTACCGTCGGGCAGGTTGGCGATGAGGCGCCGGCCGAGGTGGCCGTTGGCGCCGGTGACGAGAATGCCGCTCACGCGTGCCCGCCCCGCGCGGCCGAGGCCCGCCGCCGATGAGCAGCGCGCTCACGCTGCCGAACGCACTCAGCCTCGGCCGGCTGCTGCTGACGCTGCCGCTGGCGTGGGCACTGGCCGAGAATCGTCCGGTCGTCGGCATCCCGCTGTTCGCACTCGCAGTTGCCAGCGACCTGCTCGATGGCCGCCTCGCGCGTGCGCGCGGGCAGACCACCCGCCTCGGCACGCTGCTCGATCATGGCGCCGACGCCTGCCTGGTCGTCACGCTCAGCGCCGGCGCCGCCATGCTCGGCCTGTTGCCGGCAGCGCTCGCACCGCTCATTGCATTCGCCTTCGTGCAATACGTGCTCGACTCGCGTGTGATCGACGGGGCCCCGCTCAAGGGCTCGCGCCTCGGGCGGTGGAACGGTATCGCCTACTACGTCGCTGCCGGCGGCGCGCTCGCCGCACGCCATCTCGGCAGCCCGCCGGCGCTGGTCGGCATACTGCACGTGCTCGGTTGGCTGCTCGTCGCGAGCACGCTCCTCTCGATTGCCGCACGCCTGCGCGCGATCCGCTGACGCCATCGTCACGCGCGCTCCTCCGTCGCACCCGGCGTCGGCGCGGTCGCGAACAGCTCGCGATTGGCGAGCGGCAGGAAGAGCAAACCGATCAATGCATTGAACAGGACGAAGAAGGTGTGCATGACAAGGCTGAAAGCGCCCACCTCGGGATAGTCGGGGAACAGCACCGTCCACAGCAGCAGCGCGCCGGCATGGAATGGCAGCGGCAGCGCGGCGGCGAGAAAGATAACGGGCAGGAAGGCGAGCATCTGGCCGAACGCCACGTCGACATTGAAGAGGTCGAGCGCGAACGTGTACACGACCACCGCGCCGAGCAGGTTGGGCGCCTTGAACAGTACCACCAGCGCGTAGTCGCGCAGGCGCGCGCGGCGGAACGCGCGCGCGAGCTGACGCTCGCGCAGGCTTGAGTGCGGCCACAGGTGGCCACGGAAGTAGGCGACGTGAAACGGGAAATAGAGTGCGGCGACGACATAGACCGCGGGCAGGATGCGCGCCAGCGGCAGCTGGGTGGAGGCAGCGACGACGAGATCGTAGTAGAGCATCGTGCCAACAGCCGAGAACAGCAACAGCTGGTAGACCTCCATCATGCCGAGCAGGATCATGCTGGAGAGTGCCTGCCAGCCGGGGACGGCGTGCCGTCGCCACAGGTAGAGCGTGATGGCGCCCTTGCCGACCTGCTCGTTGAGCAGCGAGAGGATGTAGGCGCTCGCGCGGATGGGCAGCATGTGGCGGAAGCGGAAATCGGGCGCGTTGAACCAGCGCACCACGCGCCAGGTCACGTGTGCATCGACGAGGAAGAAGAAGCACGAGTACGGCACCATCAACGCCAGCCAGGCAAGCCAGTCGGCATCGCCGAAGAAGCGTGCGAGATAGGCGAAGGCGCCGATGCCTTCGCGCGCCGCGGCGAGATCGATCTTGCGGAAGACGAGCCAGAAACAGCCGGCCGCAAGGAACCAGGTAGCGACGCGTGCGAGCCGTGCCCGCAGCGCGCCGCCCTGCGTCCTGCCGCCGTGCCTGCCCGCGTCACTGCTCATGGGCAGTGACGATAGCATGGCGCGGAGCGCGTTCGGCTCCGGGTGTTCTCAGGCCAGCCAGCGATGGGTCGGCGCGCACATCTCGGCGATCGGCAGGCCGTTGCTGCAGGCATCACGGCAGGGCTCGCCCGAGCAGGCCAGGCACGGGGCCGCGTTCGCACCGACACGCGCGTACTCGTCGCGCGCGAACGCGAGATCCTCGTAATCCGTCGCATACATGCGTGTACGCAGCACGTTGGAGATGTCCACGCCGTAGGGGCAGGCATCGGCGCAGTCGTTGCACGCGTGCCGGCAGTAGGTCATGCCGTTCGCCTGCGCGTAGCGGAACAGGAGATCCAGGTCGCCCGCAGCAAGCGCGCTGGCGCCGGAAGCGCCGAGGTACTCGTCGATGTCGGCGGTGGATTTCATCGTCACGATCAGGGCATCGACGTGTTCGTTCGACAACACCCAGCGGAACGCCGCCTGGGCGAAGGTACCCTGCGCCGTCTCGTAGGCACGCAGATCGTTCAGGCGCGCACCCATGAGCGTCTTCATCACCACCGTGCCGATGTCCTTTGCCTTGGCCTTGGCGAGCACGCGCGGCAGGTCGGGCTGCATGGCGACGTAGTTGAACGAGCGCGTGAACTGTTCGTAGAACGCCGGATCCTGGCCGAAGTTGTAGGCGCACAGGATCACGTCGACCATGTCGGTATCGATGGCGTAGTCGAGACACTCGATGAGATGACCGGCGTGCCCTGACATACCCGCGAAACGGATCTTGCCCTGGGTCCTGGCCTGCTCGACGAAGGCATGCCATTCCGGGCTCTTCAGGCGTTCGATGTCGTTGACCGCGTGTGCCATGTAGATGTCGATGCGATCGGTCTGCAGGCGCCGCAGCGATTCGTCGAGTTCCGCCATCATGCGCGCCGCTGGCCAGTCCGCCTCGCCTTCGACTTTCGATACCAGTACGACCTCGTCGCGCACGCCTTTCAGCGCGCGACCGAGCACCCGCTCGGCATCGCCGCCGGTGTAACCATAAGCCGAGTCGAAGTAGTTGATGCCGCGATCGAGGGCGTGGTGTACGAGCGCTTCCTGCCCTTCGCGCAGGCGGCTCGAACCGAAGGAGATGTCGGAGATCTCGAGACCGGTGCGCCCGAGTCGTCGATAGGCCTGTACGCGCGGCGCCCCGCTGGCGGCGGGCAGCAATCCGGGGGCCAGGCTGGCGGCAGCGCCGGTCGCCGCGCCGAGGCGCAGGAAGCGGCGGCGGGCGGGGGATTTCGGATCGGACATGCTGTGCTTCCCTCCGGCTGGGGCCGCCACGCGGCGGGCGGCGTGAACAGGCGCCCCAGACTACGCCGGCCGCCGCGCGGCGTCGAGGGCGCGGCGCCGCCTCAGCGCGCGGCGCGCGCCTGCTCGTAGAACGGCATCATCTGCGGCACCAGCTCGGTGAGCGCGGCCTGGCGCGTGGCGGGATGCGGGTGGGTACTGAGGAACTGCGGCTGCGAGCGGCTGCCGAGCGCGCCCATCTTCTCCCACAGCGTGACCGCCGCGCGCGGGTCGTAACCGGCCTTGGCCGCCAGCTCGATGCCGATGCGATCGGCCTCGGTCTCCATCGAGCGGCTGTTCGGCAACGACACGGCGAGCGCGGCGAGCAGCGCGCTCCCCTGCATGGCGAGCCCGGAGCCGGTCGCAACGCCCACCGTCTGCACGCCGACATTGGTCGCCGCGGCTACCGACATCTTCTCGACCGAGTGCTTGGCCAGCGCATGGGCGAGCTCGTGCGCGAGAACCTGGGCGAGTTCGTCGTCGCTCGGCTCGAGCTGCTGTACCAGGCCGCTGTAGAGCGCCATCTTGCCGCCTGCCATGGCCCATGCATTGACCGTTTTCGGATCGTCGATGATGGTCATCTCCCAGTTCCAGTCGCGCGTGTCGGGGCGCATCACGACTGCTTGGGCCTTGATACGCTCGACGATGGCATCGACCCGGCGCTCGAGCGCCGGGTCGTTGTTCAGCTTGTTCTCCTCCGCGAGTGGCGTGAGCATCTCGCTGTAGGCCTGCTTCGACGCCGCTATGGCGCTCGACTCCGGGAACACCATGAGCTGCGTGCGGCCGGTGGGACTCGTCGCGCAGGCGGCCAGGAGCAGGCACCCGAACGTGATGGCGAAGGATTTGACGACGGCTTTCAAGACTGGCCTCTCCGTGCTGGTGCGGTGTGCGGCACATTGTGCCGCAGATGCCGCCAAAGCTTGAGTGCAGCGGCGCCGCCCTGCGCCGCGCCCGCCCGTGTCGCTTGAGACCGGCCGGCATCCGAAAGGTTGCGCAGCGTCGCGCTCGGCGCGCCGGGTGGCGCGCTCACGCCCCTGCGATGGCGTGGCCATGCCGCGCCAGTTCGCGCGCGCGGATGCCGGCCCCGGCGCGCCATACGAGTGCCGCTGCGAGCATGCAGGCGAGCGTGAATGCGTGCATCGGCAGGGTATCCTGGTCGACCAGCAGCGCGCTGGCAGCAGTACCGAGCGCGGCGATGCTGATCTGGGTGCAGCCGGCTACCGCACTGGCGCTGCCCGCGCGGTGCGGGAACAGGCTCACTGCGCTGGCCGCGGCGATGGGTACGACCAGCGCCGTAGCGAAGAAGGTCGCTACGCCCGGCAGTACCACCAGCGGTAACGAGAGCGGCAGCAGCAGACTCGCCGCACAGGCGAGGCACGCCGCGGCGTTGCCCAACGCGAGCCCGGTGACGATGGCGCGCTCGATGCCCGCACGCAGGACCAGCCGATGGCTGGTCAGCGAGCCGGCGACGAAGGCGCAGGCCGCGATCGCGTAGATACCGCCGTGATGGCGTTCGGCGACGCCGAGCCGATCGATGATGAGGAAGCTGTTCGCGCTGACATAGGCGAACACGGTCGCGAACATGAGCGCGGGCGGCAGCACGTAGCACCAGAACGCCGCCCGGCGCGCTATCTCGAGATAACCGTACGCCACCTCGGCCGCACTCAGTCGTGCCAGCCGTCGTGCAGGCGGCAGCGATTCCCGGATGACATGCGCGCTCGTGGCAAGTAGCAGGAGACCGAGGCCGGTCATGCACAGGAAGATCGTCTGCCAACCAGCCCGCCCGACGATCCAGCCGCCTGCGATCGGGGTCAGCATCGCGCTGAAAGCCATCACCGCCGTGAGCAGCGCGAGCAGGCGTGCCGCCTGCAGGCGGTCGAGATGGTCGTTGACGAGCGCGCGTACCAGGACCGGCCCGCCGGCGGCCGCCACGCCCTGCAATGCGCGGCAGAGCAGAAAGCTCGTCGCATCCGGCGCGAGCGCGCAGCCGAGACTGGCCACCGCGTAGGTCGCGAGACCACCGAGCAGCAGCGGCCGGCGACCGTACCGGTCGGACAACGGGCCGTACACCAGCTGGCCGAGTGCGTTGCCATAGAGGAACACGGAGAGCGACAGCTGCACGACCTGGGTGGTGGTCGCAAATGCAGCGCGGATGGCTGGCAACGCCGGCAGGTACATGTCGGTGCCGACGGCAACGATGCCGAACACCAGTGCGAGCAACACGACGCGCCAGGGCGCATCCAGCGCGCCCGCGTCGTGCACGGCCCTGCTCATTCCGGAGTCGGACGCCGGTGCCGCACCGTGCGCTGCATCGCACAGGTCACAGGTGAGCCCGGTACCAGTCCAGCGCCGCGCGCGCGGCGTCGTCGAGGTGATCCATGTAGACGTCGTAGTGGCGGCAATCGAGCTCGACGAGACAGCGTGGCTCACCGATCGAGCCGAACGCCTCGCGCTGCCAGGCCGTCGGCGTGGTGGTGTCGTGCGCGGCGATGATCATGAGCAGCGGCGTCGGCGCGATGGCGGCACAGAACGCAGCCGGTTCATAGCTGCGCAGCAGGTCGAAACTGCGCAGCGTGAGCGCGTTCGCATAATGCCCTCCGGTATCCTTGCGTGCGACCCATTCGGCGGTCTCCGATCCACGCGTCGCAGCCGCCGTCGCCGCTGGCAGCACACCGCGACGACGCGCGTCGCGATCGGCGGCGAGACGCGCGAGGAAAGCCTCACGCTTGTCTGCCGGCACCCAGCGCTCGAACGTGCGCGCGCCGTGCGTCAGCGGCACCTGGGCGACCGCGCAACGCACGCGCCGGTCGAGGGCGCTGACGGTGAGCACGTGACCGCCCGCGTAGCTCGTACCCCACAGGCCGATGCGCTCTCCATCGATGCCTGGGAGCGTACGCGCGAAGCTCACCGCCTCGCGCAGGTCGCCGACCTGCCGCCATGGATCGGTCTCGCCGCGGGGCCACCCTGCGCTGCGCCCCCAGTTGCGATGGTCGTAGGCGAGGCAGGCATACCCGGCGGCGACGAAATACTCGGCGTACTCGGCCAGGTCGAGGTCGACGATGCCGGAAAGGCCGTGGGTGAGGATGATCAGTGGGCTCGCCGCCGCAGCCTGCGGCGGGCGCGCGAGCCAGCCGCACAAGGCCACGCCGTCGCTGTCGAACCAGATCGCCTCACGCTGCATGGTGCGCCTCCCCGCGACCACCGCCAGGCGCCGCGCGCGACGACGCGTGGTGCCGCCGCACCCGTCCACGCAGACCCGCGCCGGCTGCTGGCTTATTCCCCATTGTCCTGCCCTCCCCGTGGCCGCCGCGCTCGCCGCGGCGGTCGCCATTGTGCCAGACGCTCGCGGCCGCGGCCGCCGCTGTCACCACGGAATGCGGTTGCCGTCCCAGGCGAAGAAGCCGCCATTGTCGTCCGCCCCCAATGCGTCGATGACGTCGAGCAACTGTGCCGCGGCGCGTTCCGGGCTGAACAGGCGCGCCGGCGGCACGCGCGCCTGGAACGGACGCGACAGCGGTGTATCGACGGTGCCGGGATGCAGCGCCACGCAGATGATGCCGCGGTAGCGGCGTTCGAGCTCGATGGCGAGATTGCGCGTGAACATGTTGAGCGCCGCCTTCGAACCACGGTAGGCATACCAGCCGCCGAGTCGGTTGTCGCCAATCGAACCGACGCGTGCCGAGAGGTTGGCCAGCACCGTGCGCGCCGTGCGATCGAACAGCGGCGCGAAGGCTTGCGCCACCAGCAGGGGACCGACCGCGTTCACCGCGAACGCCTGCTGCAAAGCCGCGGCGCACACCTCGCCGAGGCGGCGCTCCGGTGCCAGTTCGGCGTCGTGCAGCAGCCCGGCAGCGTTCAACACCAGGGCGAGACGTTCGACCGCGCCCGCCACGGTCTGCGCGGCTGTGCCGAGCGAGTCGGCACTGGTGACATCGAGGGTCACCGGCAGCAAGCGCGCGCCGTGGGTGGCGCCAAGTGCCGCGAGCTCGCGAGACGCCTGTGGCGTGCGGCATGCCGCGATTACCGTCGAATAGCTATCGCGGGCGAGCAGGGCGCGCGTCAGCGCAAGGCCGAGCCCACCGCTCGCACCAACCACCAGCGCGGCACTCACCGGTGGGCGCAGGTCCGCGCGAGGCGCGCCGCGAGATGCGTGCCGACGGCCTCGCCACTCAGCCACGCCCCTTCGACGCGACCGCCGCGACACCAGTCGCCGCAGGCCGCGACGGCCAGCCTGTCATCGAAGAGCTCGCCCGGTGGCGCGGCGTCGGGCCGGGCGAGCGCCCAGCGGTGCGCACGACGGTAGCGCGGTGCTCGCGGCGTCAGCGCGGTGGCGCGCCAGAACGCCGCGAGCAGTTCGACTGCCGCGCGCTCGGGCGTGTAGTGCAGACGTGCCGCCGACCACGCCGGCGTCGCGTGCAGCACCCAGCGCTCGCCCGCCGGACGACCGGGCTTGGCCGAATCGCGCGCCATCCAACCGATCGCCGGGTCATCGACGAAGGCACCGTCGAAGGGGAGCGGCAGGCGCCCCTCGAACCCGAGCAACAGCGCCCAGCACGGCGCCGAAGCGAGCCCGGCGAGCCGCTGTCGCAAGGTGCCGCGGCGCGGCACCACGCGCAGCGCCTGCTCGGGCGGCATGGCGAGCACGAGCGCGTTGTAGCGGCCGAGCTCGGCGCCGGTCGTCGCCACCAGCTGCCAGTCGCGTGGCCCGGGCAGTGCGGCGGCAACAGTGACCTGGCTCACAATCGGCAGACCTTCGGCGAGTCGCTCGGCCAGGTCGCCCATACCGGTCACGCCGACGTAGCGCGACGTCGCCGGGATGGCCTGCGTGCGTCCGCGCGCGAGCGCGACCACCGTGCCGTGCCAGGCTGCCACGCGGCCCTCACGGCAGGCCGGCTCGAGCGCCGCGGCGAAGCGCGCGTCCCGTACGGTGAAATACTGTGCGCCATGGTCGAAAGCGTGATGTCCGTCGCGGCGCGTGCTACAGCGTCCACCGGGCCGCTGGCCACGGTCGAACACCTGCACGGAGACCCCGCCGTCGACCAGCGCGCGCGCAGCGCTCAACCCGGCGATGCCAGCGCCAATCACCGCGACGCGCGGTGCGGAAGCACCCAGGTCGTGCGCTGGCGTGATGGTGGGCGGTGCTTCGCTGGTTGCTGTCATCGTCTTGATACGCGGGTATGCGCGGGGCGGACCACCGGCCGTGCGGCGTCCAGGCGCGTCCCGTGGCGCTATGCTAGGGCGTATCGCGCGCGCCGCGCTATCGCCGTCGTCGTCACGGGCGGCCACACCGCCAAGGGTCGCGTGCCGGCACGTCGCCGCGGAAGCCCCCCGGCGTGCACACTTCGTACGCCATCCGGATGACCGTGAACATGAACACTACGACCGACGCATCGCTCGCCTTGTTCCAACGCCTGCTCGGGCCGCGCGCGCGGCCCGACGCGGCAGCCGCGCTCGCCTTCGCGCAGGAGACCGTCATCCCCCTGCGCGTCTCCACCATCGACGCTGCCGGCTACCCGCACCTGACCTCGCTGTGGTTCCTGCTCGATGCCGGTCGCTTCATCTGCTGCACCCAGCATGACGCCGTGCTGTGCCGCAACCTGCGCCGCAATCCGCGCGCCGCTTTCGAGCTGGCGGTGAACACGCCGCCGTACCGCGGCCTCAGCGGACGTGCCGATGGACGCTTCCTCGCGCTCGACGCAGGCGAAACGCTGCAGGCGCTCGCCGATCGCTATCTCGGCGAGCGCGATCTGCAGTTGCGCCGCTGGCTGCTCTCGCGCGTGGCCACCGAGGTCGTCGTCGCGCTAGAGCCACGGCGCATGACGACCTGGGATTTCAGCAACCGCATGAGCGCCTCGGCAACGCCGTCACATTGACCTCGGCGAGGATACCGACTCCCCATCGAAGTCCTCGAACGGTGGCTTGCCGGCCCGCGCGCGGATGCGGTTGAACATGCGCAGGATGCGCGGGCGGCAGACCAGCCACCGCTCGAGTCGGTACTTGCCCGGGAAGTCGGCCAGCAGCACACCGACGGCAATGGTCAACAGGCCCTGCCCCGGCAACAGGAGCAGGAGCAGGCCGAGCGCGATCAGCGCCATGGCAATCACATTCTTGAACACGTGCAGCGGCAACCGCAGCAGCGGATGGCGCGCCCACCACGGAATCTCGCCGCGTTCGGCGCGTGCGAAGTAGCCGGCCGGCAGCTCGATGACGATCAGCGGCACGGCAATCGCGGCCAGGACCAGCGAAGCCAGCGAGCCGAGTGCCAGCCACGGCAACCAGGGCTCGATGAAGTTGGTCAACGCATCCAGCATGGGGACGAATGCCGTGCGCGGCAGCGGCGGCGACAGTGAGCGGATTTCGATTGTACGCTGCGGCACCCGCCGGCGGGTGCGTCGGTTACACTGCCGCCCCGCGCGCGGTCGACGCGCGCAGCCTGTCCCCGGGAGCGCGCCAGTGGCCGGAAGCAGTTTGTTCGTACTCATCGACGACATCGCGAGCGTGCTCGACGATGTCGCCACCATGACCAAGGTCGCGGCGAAGAAGACCGCCGGTGTGCTCGGTGACGACCTCGCGCTCAACGCCCAGCAGGTCACCGGCGTTGCGGCTGACCGCGAGTTGCCGATCGTGTGGGCGGTGGCGCGCGGTTCGCTCGTCAACAAGGCAATCCTGGTGCCCGCGGCGCTCGCCATCAGCGCCGTGCTGCCGCTGCTGATCACGCCACTGCTCATGCTTGGCGGTGCCTTCCTGTGTTTCGAGGGCGTCGAGAAGCTTGCCCACCGTTTCCTGCACGATGCTGGCGAAGACGCCGTCCATCACCAGGAGCACCTGCAGGCACTCACCGCAAGCGACGTCGACATCGTGGCGCACGAGAAACAGAAGATTCGCGGTGCCGTGCGCACCGACTTCATCCTGTCCGCCGAGATCATCGTCATCACGCTCGGCACCGTGTCGACCGCGCCATTCATGCAACGGGTCGCGGTGCTCTGCGGCATTGCCCTCCTGATGACGCTCGGCGTCTACGGTCTCGTCGCCGCTATCGTCAAGCTCGATGACGCCGGCCTCGCCCTGGCGCGACGCGAGAGCGGCCTCGCGCGCGCTCTCGGCCGCGCACTGCTGGCCGCTGCACCGAAACTGATGAAGACACTGTCCGTCGCCGGCACCGCCGCGATGTTCCTCGTCGGCGGCGGCATCCTCGCCCACGGCGTCCCCGCGGCGCACGCGTTCATCCATCATGCCAGCGAGGCGCTGCACGGCATTGCCGGCGTCGGCGGCGCGATCGCCGTACTTGCCGGACTCGTGCTCGAAGCGCTGCTCGGCATGCTGGCCGGCGCCGTCGTGCTCGCGGCCGTACTCGCCGTGCGCCGCCTGCTGCGCGCGCGCGGCGTCGACAACACCGCCTGAGAGCGGCCTCGGCCTCAGGTGGCTTCGGCCGCCGTCATGGCCGGGCGATCGCCGGCTTTCGGCAGCAGCCACCACAGGATGAAGGCCATGGCGAACAGCGCCGGGATATCGCCGAAGAAGTTGGCGTGCTCGCTGTGATCGTGCCCTGCCTGTGCGGCCATGATGCCGGCATGCACGATGCTCGACCAGATGGTGAAACGGATCAGGCTCAGGTTGGCGAGCGGATCGCGCGCAGCGAGAAACAGGAAGACACCGAGTGTCACGTAGATGCCCTGGATCATCTGCTCGTACTCGCTCTGGCGTGGTTCCCATGCCCACCCCTCGGGCCATAGCCAGTTCATCAGCGGGTAGATCCCGATGACCAGGAATACGCCGAAAACCCGCAAGGCAATCGCCAACCAGCGCAGTCGCTTCTGTGCGTCCATGATTTCCTCCCCGTCAATCATGTCGTGAGCCCTCGCGGACTCTACGCCCGCCTGCCTGCCGATGCGAGCACCACGTGCACGTACGATGACAGCGGCACTTGACACTCGTACTGTCGTACCTGCTCGCTGCTGGCGGCTGCGCCGCAACCCTTCGACCCACTCGCGGCAGCGGCCTGCCCTCGGCCCGACCCGCCGCTCGACGCCGCGCCTGCGGCGGCCGCCTCGCGGCAGGTGACTCAGCCGGCGACCACCCAGCGCATGACGACGAAATAGATCGCGAGCACGAGCGAGATGGCAATGCCACACCAGCTCCACGCGCGCAGCGCCGCACCCGGCCGCGCCGATGCGGGAACCACGTCTGAAATCATCGCGCGGTGGTTCAGCCACGCGAGGACCGGCGCAGTCAGCAGCGAGAGCACGGTGGCGACGTCGACCATCCTCGTCAGCGAGCGGATGAAGAACTCGATGACCAGCATCGAGCCGGCGAACAGAACCGCCAGCGCGGCCCAGTAGACGCGGCGGCTGATGGCGTCCGGGGTACCCGGTACTTCGGGCGCAGCGAAGCGTGCCGCTAGCGTCGCGAGCGCGCGCGGCAGGCCATCGATGACGGTCAACGTGGTCGAGAACATCACGGCGAAGGCGGCGAGCGTGACCACCGGCCCCGTCCACGCACCGAGGTTCTCCGTGTACAGGCGGACGATCTGCGCAGCGAAAGCGGCGGGTGCCGCGGCGAAACTCTCGCCCGATCCGTACATGGTGCCCGCACCCATGGCCATGAAGCAGAGCGCGAGCAGAGCGGTACCGAAATAACCGACGTTGAAGTCGAACAGCGCCGCCGCGACAGTGGGCGCGCGCCCGGTCTCGCGGCGCCGCGCGAGCGTCCACAACGAATGCCAGACCGAGATGTCGAACGCGCTAGGCATCCAGCCCACCAGGCCGCAAATCATGACGGCGGTGGTCGTGGTCGTGACCCAGTCACCGGCGGGCAGGAGGCGCAGCGACGCAATCGGCAATTTGGGCAGCACGGCCGCTGTCGCGAGCAGCGTGGTGAGGGTCAGCACGACCACCACGACCTTGATGATCTTGTCCAGCCACTTGTAGTGGCCGACCAGCAGCAGGCCCGCACACACCGCCATCAGCCCCGCCGAAAGCACCACTACCGCCGGCTGCCCGGCGAGCGTCCCCTCGATGCCGAGCAGGGTCGTGAAGAGCGCCGCCGTGACGAAGGTCACCGCGGCCTGCACGGTGAACATCGTCGCCACCGTGACGGCGGCATACAGCGCCAGTGCCCAGCGCCCTTCGCGGCGGTAGCCCTCGAGCAGGCTGGTACCGGTGGCGGCGGCATAGCGCGGGCCGAAGCTGAATGCCGGGTACTTGTACAGGTTGGCGAAGATCACGAGACCGAGCAGACCGAGGCCGAACGAGGCGCCTGCACGGGTACTCTGCACGAGATGCGATACACCGACCGCAGCGCCGGCCCACAGCAGGCCGGGACCGAGCGCGTCGCGAATCGACTGCCAGGAAGAAGTGTTCATGGCCGGCGATTCTTGCCGGAGGCCGCGCCCGCTGCAATCGGTGCGCACGGCGGACGAAGCTGCCCTGCCCCGGCCCGCCGTGCGCAGGTCCGGTGACTGCCTGTCACTCACCACCGTACGCGGCGCGTCCGCCGCAACCGCATCCCGGCAGCCCGGCAGCCCGGCCTGCCGACGCCGCCGTTCGCCACTGCGTGCTTTTGCGCCACAATGGTCGCGCTGGCGACGCGAGCGAGGGAGGACGCGGCATGATCCGATTGACCGTCAACGACCGGGCCGTCGAGCTCGACTGCGATCCGGACAAGCCCCTGCTGTGGGCGCTGCGCGAGGACCTCGGCCTGACCGGTACCAAGTACGGCTGCGGCATCGCACTGTGCCGGGCCTGCACGGTGCACGTCGACGGCAAGGCGGTACCGTCGTGCCAGCTGCCGGTCGCACGCGCGGCCGGCGCCCGCGTGACCACCATCGAGGGTCTCGGCGCCGCGCGACTGCACCCGGTGCAGCAGGCCTGGCTCGCCGCCAACGTTCCCCAATGCGGCTATTGCCAGCCGGGCATGATCATGGCGACCGCTGCCTTGCTCGCACGCAAACCGGCACCGACCGATGCCGATATCGATGCCGCGATCGGCAACCTGTGCCGCTGCGGCACCTATCCACGCGTGCGCGCCGCCATCCACGCGGCCGCCGCGGCGCTGGCCGGGAGCGGGACATGAGCACCGCGCTTGGTCGTCGCGCCTTTCTGCAGGCATCGCTCGCCGCGGCCGGCTCGCTCGCGTTCGATCTCCGCGTGGTGGCACATGCCGCCGGCGGCGATGCCGCGGTCGATCTCCATCACTGGATCGTCGTTCACCCTGACGATCGCGTTACCGTGCGCATCCCGCAGAGCGAAATCGGCCAGGGCGCGACGACCGCGCTGATGCAGGTCATCGCCGAAGAACTCGAGCTCGATCTCACGCTGACCGACTGGGCTTTCTACGACCCGCAGACCAACGTCAGCCACGGCAACGTCTACGTACACACCTCGACGCTCGCGAGCTGGGGCGTGAAGATGCTGTTCGAGCCGATGCGGACGGCCGGCGCGCGTATCCGCACACTGCTCGTCGCCTGCGCGGCCGAGGAACTCGGCGTGGCAACAGACCAGCTCGCCATCGACCGTCACACGGTACGCCATGCCGCGAGCGGACGTGCACTCGGCTTCGGTGCTCTCGCGGAGGCGGCAGCGGCACACCCGCTGCCGGATGCGTCGACGATCACGCTCAAGCCCGCGCAGGCGTGGCGGTACATCGGCCAGGCGTGCGACCGCAACGACATCCACGACAAGGTCACCGGCGCCGCGCAGTACGGTATCGACGTCAGCCTGCCCGGTATGACGTACGCCGCGGTGCGCCAGGCCCCGGTGTTCGGCGGCCGCCTGCGCGGTTTCGATGCGAGCGCCGTGCAGAACATGCCCGGCGTGCGCGCGGTGGTGCGCATCGACGCAGGCCCGAGCGGCTACACCGTGCCCCCGACCCTGTGGGACGTGATCGACTGGCAGATGGACGATGCCGTTGCCGTCGTCGCCGACAGCTGGTGGCAGGCCGAGCGTGCGCTCGCCGCGCTGCCGATCGAATGGGACGACGGTCCGCACGCGGACGCCGACAGCGCAGGCATCGCGCAGGCGCTCGCCGACGCGCTCGACGCCGAAGGCGAACTCGTGCGCAGCGAGGGTGACGCACGCACAGCGCTCGCTGCGAGCGCACGGGTGCTCGAGGCCGAGTACCACTACCCGTTCGTCGAACACGCGCCGATGGAGCCGATGAACTGCACCGCGCGCGTCGAAGGCCGCACGGTCGAAGCCTGGGCGCCCACGCAGTACGGCGACGAGGCGTTGCGCATCGCCGCTTACGCTGCCGGCGTCGCGCTCAAGGATGCGCGCTTCCACCTCACCCTTGCCGGCGGCGGCTTCGGGCGCCGCCTGCACAACGATTACGTCAGCCAGGCGGTGCAGATCGCGCGCCAGCTGCCGGGCACGCCGGTCAAGCTGATTGTCTCGCGCGAAGAATCACTGCGGCGCAGTTACTATCCGCCGCCGCTCGCCGCGCGCCTGCGCGCCGGTCTCGATGGCGACGGCCGCCTGGTCGCCTGGTCGAGCCACGTCGTGCAGGGCACCGCGGTCGAGCAGCCTTACGGCTTCAGCCGCCTCGCCTACCCGGTGGCCAACGTCGAGATGCGTTACGGCAGCATCGTCACGCCACCCGGCTTCGCCTGGATGCGCGGCGTCGGCCACACGCAGATGGCGTGGATGAACCACGGGTTTCTCAGCGAGATTGCCGCGGCCCTCGGCCGTGACACGCGCGAATTCCTGCTCGCCCTGCTCGATGCCGAGGCCATCGATACGGCGCGGCCCGACCATGCTGACGCAACCGCGCGCGTGCGCCGCTATCACCGCCTGCTCGAGGCGGTCGCCGCGCAGGCCGGTGCGCGCCCCGACGACACCGGCCGCGGACGCGGCTACGCCGTCTACGACATGAGCTACGTGCCGGGCTACCGCAACTCGTGCATCGCCATCGCCTGTGACGTCACGCTCGACGGTCGCGGCGGCCTGCGCGTCGATGACGTCCACGCCGCGGTCGAATGCGGCGTGGTGGTCAATCCGCAGATCGTCGAACAACAGATCCAGGGCGGCGTGCTGTTCGGCCTGTCGAACGCGCTGCACGGGAAGATCACGCTGAAACACGGGCGCGTGGAACAATCGAACTTCCATGACTACCCGCTGCTCGGCCTGGCCCGCGCGCCCGCCGTACACGTCCACGTGCTGCCCTCCGACGAAGCACCCACGGGCATCGGCGAGGGCGCGGTACCGGTCGTCATCGGCGCACTCGTCGATGCCATCTGGGCCGCCGGCGGTCCGCGCATCCGCGCGCTGCCGGTGCTCGACCACGACCTGCGCCCACGCGGCTCGGCCTGAACCCCGGGCCCGTCCCACGAGAGGAGGAATGCACCCGATGAGCAACGACGTCACCTACGCGGAAATGCAGGCCGCCTTCACGCAGGTTCTCGATCTCTGCGCGGTGCATCCCGGAGAGAAGGTCGCAGTACTGTGCGAAGGCGAGCTGCTCGCCGATTACGCCGAGGCTTTCCTGCACGCGGCCGCCGCGCTCGGCGCCGAGACCACGCGGGTGCGAATCGCGCCGGGCAGCAATGCCGGGGCCGCCGCGCGCATCGCCAACCTCGGTGCCTCCGCACTCGGCAACGATGCGCAGGCGATGGCGACGCTGAAGGAAGCGGATCTCGTCATCGACCTCATGCTGCTGCTCTTCTCCCGCGAGCAGATAGCCATCCAGCAGGCCGGCACGCGCATGCTCATGGTGGTCGAACCGTTCGAAGTATTGCGCCGCATGATGCCGAGCCGCGGCTTGCGCGCGCGCGTCGAGGCCGCCGAGCGCCGTCTCGCCGCGGCGCGCCGGCTGCGCTTCACGAACGATGCCGGCACCGACGTTACCTACGAACTCGCGCAGCTGAGCGGCCCGCCGCCGGCCTGCATCCTGACCGAGTACGGCTACACCGACACCCCCGGCCGCTGGGACCACTGGCCGAGCGGCTTCCTCGCCTCCACCGCGACCGCAACCGGCGTCGAGGGGCGCGTGGTGATGGCGCCGGGCGACATCGTGCTGCCGTGGAAGACCTTCCTCGCCGAACCGGTCACCTTCGACATCCGCGACGGCTACGTCACCGCCATCGATGGCGGCGCGGACGCCGCGCGCCTGCGCGACTACATCGAGAGCTTCGACGATGCGCGTGCGTGGGCCGTCTCGCACATCGGCTGGGGCCTGAACCGCGACGCACGCTGGACCGTCGACGCTCCCGGCATCGGCATGGACAGCCGCGCTGCCTACGGCAACGTGCTCTTTTCGACCGGCCCCGACACCGAGTTCGGCGGCGACAACGACACCCCCTGCCACCTCGACCTGCCGATGCGCGACTGCTCGCTATGGCTCGACGACGAACTCATCGTCGCCGGTGGAAAGGTGCTACCAGGGGACATGCGCGCCTGATGCAGACCGCGCGCGCGACGCCCGGCGGCCGTGTCGGCATCAACGCACCGAAGGGCGCCGCACGATCCTGCACAGGTGAGCGGCAGGCCGTGCTGGTGCGTCATCCCGGTCGAGCCGAGTCGCCGCAATGGACAGCACCATGATCGAACTGCATTACGTCGAACGCGGGCGCGGCCAGGCGCTGGTGCTGATCCCGGGATGGGCACAGACGACGCGGTCGTTCGCCGGGCAGCTCGACGGACTTGCTGCGCACTGCCGCGTGATCGCGCTCGATATGCGCGGCCACGGTGAATCGCCGAAGCCGGCGCACGGCTACCGCGTCGCGCGCCTCGCCGCCGACCTGCAGGATTTCCTCGTCGCACACGATCTCAACGCGGTCACGCTCGCCGGCCACTCGATGGGTGCCGCGGTCATCTGGAGCTACCTCGAACAGTTCGGCGCCGCCCGCATCGGCCGCCTCGTCTTCATCGACCAGGCGCCGCTCGTCACCAACGGCTGCAACCTCGACGGTGCCGCGCTCGCCGAGGCAGGCTGTGCGTTCACGCCGGAGACGCTCTACGCCACGGCACGCGCGCTGATCGAGGATCAACGCGCTACCCTCGAGAGCCTGCGCCCGGCCTTCTTCACGCCCGCGGTCGGCGCGGCCGACTTCGCACGCGCAGTCGACGAGAGCATGAAACTGCCGGCCGCCTACGGCGCCCGCCTGCTGGTCGACCATGCCAGCCAGGACTGGCGCGACGTCATCACCCACCTGTTGCCCGCACTCGGCTTACCGACGCTGATCTTCGGCGCCGATCCCGGCACCCTCTTCCCGGTCCCCGCGGCACGCTGGATCGCGCGACAGATTCCCACCGCGCAGCTCTCGATCTTCCACGCCGATGAAGGCGGCAGTCACTTCCTGTTCCAGGAGAACCCGGCGCGCTTCAATGCCGAGTTGGTGGATTTCATGGGCGCCTGACCGCCGGTGCCGCTCAGGGTTTGAACAAGGTCCACAAGCCGATCGCGACGAAGCCCACGCCCGCCACGATCTGCAGGTGCCGCGCACTGACATGCGCGGCGATGAAGCCACCCGCCAGCACGCCGATGGCGGAGGTTGCGACCAGCGCGGCCGAAGCGCCGAGGAACACGACCCACCGGCTGACATCGCGATCGGCCGCGAACAGCAGCGTGGCGAGCTGTGTCTTATCGCCGAGTTCGGCGATGAAGACGGTGGCGAATACGGTCAGCAGAATACGGTAGTCCACGCAAACGGCCTCGACGGTGGGTCACGAGGGCGCGAGTGTAAACCCGATTCAGCGGCCGTTCCCACTTGCCCCCACGTCGAGTCCCCGCTGTTTCGCAGCCCGCCGCAAAGCGTTCGCACGCACAGCGATTTGCCCGGCATACTCGTTCCCGGTTGACCTCCCGCACAGCGACCGAGACTCGATGAACGACGCCCACCACCAGGACAGCCCCTCTTCAGCAGATCGCCGCTGGCACGCGATGTCCACGGCCGAGGTATGCGAAGCGCTGGGCGTCGACCCGGCGCAGGGCCTCTACGCCGCGGCGGCGACGGCCCGCTTGCGCGAGTACGGCGCGAACCGCCTGGCCGAACGCCCACCACGCCCGGCGTGGCTGAAGTTCCTCGATCAGTTCCGCAGCGTGCTCGTCGTCATCCTGGTCGGCGCGGCGCTGCTCGCCGGCCTCGTCGGCGACCTCGTCGATGCTGCCGTGATTGCCTGCGTCGTGGTGCTCAACGCAGCGCTCGGCTTCGTGCAGGAGTACCGTGCCGAGCATGCCCTCGCTGCGCTCAGGCACATGCTGGCACCGGCAGCGCGCGTGCGCCGTGACGGACACGCCGAGGCGGTGCAGGCAGCCGACCTGGTCCCCGGCGACGTCATCCTGCTCGAGGCCGGCGACCGCGTGCCCGCCGACGCACGCGTGCTCGAGAGCCACGGCGCCGAGGTCGCCGAAGCCGCGCTCACCGGAGAATCCCAGCCGGTCGGCAAGCACCCCGCGCCCGTCGACGTGCACGCCCCGCTCGCAGAGCACACGGACATGATCTACATGAACACCGTCGTCACGCGCGGGCGAATCGAAGCGGTGGTCATCGCCACCGGCATGCAGACCGAGACCGGCCGGCTGGCCGGCCTGCTGGCGACCACCGCGGCTTCACCGACGCCGCTGCAGGTCCAGCTCGATGCACTCGGCAAGCGCCTCGCGCTGATCGCGACGCTCGTCGTCGGCCTGATGTTCGCCGCCGGCCTCGCGCGCGGCGACGACCTCGTCACCACCGCCATGACCGCCATCGCCCTCGCGGTCGCGGCCATCCCCGAGGGCCTGCCCGCGGTGGTGACCGTGACATTGGCGCTCGGCATGCACCGGATGGCGCGACGCCACGTCATCGTCAAGAAGCTGGCCGCGGTCGAGACGCTCGGCTGCACCACCGTGATCTGCTCGGACAAGACCGGCACGCTCACGCTCAATCGCATGACTGCGCGCGCGCTCTACAGCGGCGGCCGACGCTTTAGCGTCGAAGGTGAAGGCTATGGCCAGGACGGGCGGGTCGTCGAGGCTGACGGTACGAGCGTCGTGACGCGCCTGCCGGTCCTCCTGCCCGCCGCGCTGTGTGCCGATGCACGCCTGCACGACGGCGAACTCGTCGGCGACCCCACCGAGGGCGCGCTGCTCGCCCTCGCCGCGCGTGGCGCGGTCGATCCCGGGCGCGAGGCCCGACGTACCCCGCGCATTGCCGAGATTCCGTTCGATTCGGCGCACAAGTTCATGGCCACCTTCCATCACGACGGCGACAGCGTGCAGCTGTGGGTCAAGGGCGCCCCCGACGTGCTGCTCGCACACGCGGACCACGTGCTGGGCGCCGACGGCGAACTGCCGCTCGACGCAACCGTCCGCGACACCCTGCTGGGCGAGAACCGCCATCTCGCCGATCGCGCGATGCGCGTGCTGGCGCTGGCCGGGCGCCGCATCCCGGCACATGCGTTCGATCCCGCCGGCGACCTCGTCGAGTGGGTCGAGCAGCTCACGCTGTACGGCCTGGTCGGCATCATCGATCCGCCGCGCCCGGAAGCGGCACAAGCGATCGCGCTCTGTCGCGGGGCCGGGATGGGGGTGAAGATGATAACGGGCGACCATCCGGCGACCGCCGCGGCCATCGCGCGCGAACTCGGCCTCGATGGCGAAGTCCACGAGGGGCGTGAACTCGACGGCCTCGACATCGCCGCGACCGCCGAACTCGTCGAACGCAGCGCGGTGCTCGCGCGCGTGGCACCGGCGCACAAGATGCGTATCGTCGAAGCGCTCAAACGCCATGGCCACGTGGTGGCGATGACCGGTGACGGCGTCAATGACGCCCCTGCACTGAAGAGCGCAGACATCGGCGTCGCGATGGGCATCACGGGTACGGAAGTCACCCGCGAAGCGGCGACGCTCGTACTTACCGACGACAATTTCGCTTCGATCGTGCACGCGGTCGAAGAAGGGCGCACGATCTACGAGAACATCGTCAAGTTCGTGCGCTTCCAGCTCTCGACCAACATCGGCGCCATCCTCACGGTGCTCGGCGCACCCGTTCTCGGCCTGGCAACGCCATTCACCGCGGTGCAGATCCTGTGGGTCAACATCATCATGGACGGACCTCCCGCGATGACCCTCGGCGTCGAGCCCGCGCGCCCCGGCATCATGCAGCAGCCACCGCGTGACGACGATGCTGCAATCCTGTCGCTGCAACGCCTGTGGCCGATCGCGCTCTACGGGCTCACCATGGCCGTGGGAACACTCGGCGTATACGCCTGGGCGATGACGGCGGGCGATGCCGGCCGCGCCGTGACCCTCGCCTTCACCACCTTCGTACTGTTCCAGTTCTTCAATATCTTCAACGCCCGCAACGAGCAGCGCAGCGCATTCAACCGTCAGCTCTTCAGCAACGGCAAGCTGTGGCTCGCCCTTCTCGCGGTACTCGCGCTGCAGGCAATCGCCGTGCACTGGCAGCCCGCGCAGGCCGTGTTCGATACCGTCGATCTCGCGCGCGGCGACTGGCTCGTCGCGGCCGCCGTCGCTTCCTCCGTGTTATGGCTGGACGAGATGCGCAAACTGCTGCTGCCGGTACGTACAGACTGAACCCACGCACCGGGCGTGCTCAGCCGCCCGGCCGCTGCGCCGCGTCCGTCTGCGTGTCGCCAGCCGGCGCGACGCGCACGGCGAGCACCTTGTCGACGCGCTTGCCATCGAGGTCCACGACGTCGAGCCGCCAGCCCCGCCACTCGATGCTCTCGCCCGTGCGCGGCACCTTGCCGAACAGCCACATCATCATCCCGCTCAGCGTGTGGTAGCGCCCCTTGTCCTCGTCCGCTCGCGTGCTGATGCCGAGGCGTTCCTCGAGCTCGGCGATCGGCATCAGGCCGTCGAGCAGCCACGAGCCGTCCGCGCGCTGCACTGCCCATGCGTCCTCGGGATCGTGCGGCATGAACTCGCCGGCCAGTGCCTCGAGGATGTCCTGCAGCGTCACCAGGCCCAGGATCTGGCCGTACTCGTCGACCACGAACACCATGTGGATACTCGACGCGCGAAACTGCTCGAGCACCTGCAGCCCGCTCAGCGATTCCGGCACGTAGACCGCCGGCACCATCGCATCATGAATGTCATCCAGGCGCCCGCCGCCCAGCACGTGCCGGAGCAGACGCTTGGCGGTGACCACGCCGGCGACATCGTCGAGCCCGCCGCGGCAGACAGGAAAGCGCGAGTGCTCCGAAGCGATGATGGTGTCCAGGTTCGCCTGTGCGGGCCGTTCGAGGTCAAAGCAGACGATCTCGGTGCGCGGCGTCATCAGCGTGGCGATCTGGCGCTCGTCGAGCTGGAAGACATTGCGCACCATGGTGTGCTCGTGTTCTTCGATGACCCCGGCCTCGGAGCCTTCGACCAGCAACGCATCGATGTCCTCCTCGGTGACCGCGGTTCCACTGGCGCCGTGCCTGCCGAGCAGCCGCAGAATGCCCTCGGTCGACGCCGACAGCAGGTACACGAAGGGCCGCGACAGCGTTGCCAGCAGCGCGACCGGTCGCGCCAGCAGGCGCGCCACGCCCTCGGCATTGAGTTGCGCGAGTCGCTTCGGCACCAGCTCGCCGACAACGATGGTGAGGTAGGTGACGCCGGCCACGACGATGGCAGTGGCGCCAGCCGCGCTCGCGCGCGCGTCCAGTCCGGCGCCAGCGAGCAAGCCGGCCAGCGGCCCCGCCAGCGCCGCCTCGCCGACGATGCCGTTGAGGATGCCGATGGCGGTGATGCCAATCTGGATGGTGGAGAGGAAGCGGGTCGGTTCCTCGCCGAGCTGCAACGCCACGATGGCAGCCCGGTCGCCCTCCTCGGCAAGTCGCTGCAGGCGACTCCTGCGCGCGGTGACAAGGGCGATTTCCGCCATCGCGAGCAGGCCGTTGAACAGGATCAGCGCAAACAGGATGGTGATGTCCAAGCGAACTCTCCTTCGGCGCGCGGCGGGGTGTCGTGTGCGATCGCGACGCGACCTCGAGCGGTGACGACGGCACGTGGCGGAGGCTGCGGCCGAGCGCCGCCGCAGGTGCGATCAGACCTTACGCGCCGCCCGCTGCGTCATCTCGTCGAATGGTGACGTTCCCGCATGCGGCACGTGGGTGCAAGGTGCCAAAACCGGCACGGCGAGGCCAGCACAGCGTCTTCGACAACTGACTTCGCCCCGGCTGCGCGGGTGCACACGGGTCGCTGGCGGCATGCGATAGCCTGGCGGGGGGCGACACGTCGCACGCGTGGCACCCGGCGGAACCTCGTGCCGACCGCGTGCGCTTCAGGCCGCGCCGAGGCGCTCGATCGTGTACCGCCCGAGGCCGTCGTTGGCGAGGTGCTGCCACAGCCACGGCAGCTCGGCGGCGAGTGCGACCTCGAACTGCCACGGCGGATTGACGATGAGCATGCCGCTGCCGTTCATGCGCACGCGGGTATCGTCCGGCCACACGCAGAGCTCGACAACGAGCGCTTCGCCGAGTCCAGGCGCGGCGAGACGGCGCAGGAAGCTGCGCGCGCCGGCGCCGTCCTTGATCGGATACCACAGCGCGACGATGCCGTTGGCGAAGCGCCGGCGCACTTCGCGCAGGCCCGCGATCGCACGCTCCTGCTCGGCGGCGGGCGGTTCGTAGGGCGGATCGATGAGCACCAGCCCCCGCTTTTCGCGCGGCGGCAGCAAGGCACCAAGCGCCTCCCAGGCATCGCGACGATGCACCGCGACCCGCCGGTCCGTACGCAGTAATGCCGCCAGCGCGGCGTGCTCACCGGCCTCCAGTTCGCAGGCCTGCAAGCGGTCTGCTGCGCGCAACTGCCGGCTGACCAGCAACGGCGAGCCCGGGTAGACATCGAGCGGGGGCGCCTCTCCGGACGCTCCCGCACAGGCATTCTCCGCACGCACGAGCTCGAGGTAACGCCGTGTCAGCGGCGGCGCGTCGTCGCACGCCGCCCACAGCCGAGCAATCCCGCTCGCGTGCTCGTTGGTGCGACGCGCCGCCGCGGCGCCGAGCGCGTAACGCCCGCGCCCGGCGTGCACGTCGAGCACCGCGAACGGCTTGTCCTTCTGCGTCAGGCGGTCGACCAGTGCCGTCAGCACGACGTGCTTGAGAACGTCGGCGAAATTGCCGGCGTGGTAGGCGTGGCGATAGTTCACGGCGCGCCGCTCAGCGCTCGGGGTTGCGCGGCACGTCGCGGAACGGGCCGCCGTCGAGGCGCGGCTCGCGCGGTAACCCGAGCACGCGTTCGGCGATGATGTTCAACTGGATTTCGTCAGTACCGCCGGCAATCGAAGTCGCCGGCACCGAGAGCAGGATCTCGGCAACGAGACCGTCGAGCGGACCATCGGCGCCGGCCAGCATCGCGTCTGCACCGCTGATAGCGGTGTGCACGCGCGCGGCAAGGCGCGCCACCTCGCTCGCCGCGAGCTTGCCCAACGACCCTTCGGGCCCTTCCGGCATGCCGGCCTGCTTGGCCGCCCGCGCACGTTGCGCGAGCCACTCGCCCGAGCGCGCCAGCATGAGCAGACGCGCGAGATCCTGGCGCAGCGACGGATCGGCGAGGCGGCCAGCAGCCTGCGCACGCGGCAGCGCGAGGTCGCTGCGTCCGGTGCGTTGCGGATACCAGGTGTAAGGCGCCATCACGGATGCAATCTCGGCGCGCTCCTCGTCGTAGATGCGTCCCGGCCGCGCCGAGGCCTGGCCCCAGCGCCGCAGCGCATCGGCATTGCGGCGCTCGTGGGCGAGTGTCGTCATGGCGATCTTCCAGCCCTCGCCGACCGCGCCGACGCGGTTCTCCGGCGGCACGTGCGCATCGGTGAAGAAGACCTGGTTGAACGAGCTGTAACCGTTCATCTGCCTGACCGGCTGTACATCGACGCCCGGCTGCGTCATGTCGATGACGAAATAGGACAGCCCCTGGTGCTTGGGTGCGTCCCAGTCGGTGCGTGCGAGCAGCAGGCCCCAGTGCGCGTGATCGGCACTGGTCGTCCACAGCTTCTGCCCGTTCACCACCCACTGCGTGCCGTCGAACGCTGCGCGTGTGGTCGCGCCGGCAAGATCGGATCCGCTGCCAGGTTCGCTGAACAGCTGGCACCAGGTGTCCTCGCCGGTGAGGATGCGGCGCAGGAAGCGCGCGCGCTGATCATCCGTGCCGCATTCGAGCAACGTTGCCGCGGCGAGCAGGCGGATACCGACACGCGCCACGCCGACCGCGCCCACTGCCGCGAACTCCGCATCGATGGCTTCGGTCAGCGCCACCGGCAGGTCGCGCCCGTACCAGGCGCGCGGCCAGTGCGGCACGCCCCAGCCGGAATCGATCAGCAGGTTGCGCCAGTCGACGAGGCCGCGCCCGGCGTCCCAGTGCGCGGCAAGCCACGCGCGCACCTCGGCGCGCACCGCCTGCGCGTCCGTGCCGCTCATGCCGCGGCCTCCGTCAGAGCGAGGAAGCGTTCGCGATGCCAGGCGGCATCGCCGAGCAATACCGCGGCGCTCGTCGCACGCTTGAACCACAGATGGGTATCGTGATCCCAGGTGAAACCGATGCCGCCGTGGATCTGGACCGCCTCGCGTGCGCAGTCCAGTGCCGCATCCGATGCCTGCGCCTTGGCCTGTGCCGCGAGGGCGGCAGCGTCGGCATCGCCGGCATCGCGCGCAGCGGCGGCGTAGTAGACCGCCGCGCGCGCGAGTTCGAGTTCGAGCAACAGGCGCGCGCACTTGTGCTTGATGGCCTGGAACGATCCGATCGGGCGGCCGAACTGCATGCGCAGCTTCGCGTACTCGACGCTCGCATCGAGCAATGCGGACGCGCAACCGATCAGCTCGTGGGCGAGCGCGACGGCGGCATCGTCGAGGACGCGCGCGACGATCGCAGCGCACTCACGCGCGTCGTCGAGGCGACGCGCCGGCGTCGCCGCGAAGGCGAGCGCGGCGAGGCGGCGCGTGGTATCGATGGTCGCGAGCGGACGGCGTGAGAATCCCGGTGCATCCTCAGCCACGCGCCACAGGCCGATGCCTTCGTCGCCGCTCGTACCGGCCTCGCGTGCGACGACGAGGATGTGCGCCGCGCTATGGCCATCGACCACGTGGCTCTTGTCGCCATCGAGCAGCCAGGCATCGCCGTGCCGACGCGCCACGGTCGCAACGTCTGCACAACCATCCCAGTGCGGTCCCTCCATCCATGCCAGTGTCGCGGTCGTGGTGCCGTTGGCGAGTGCCGGCAGGAGCGCGGCCTGCTCCACCGCCGTCGCCCCGCGCACCAGCGCCTGCGTTGCCAGCACCGCGCTGGACAGGAACGGTACCGGCGCGAGCGCACGCCCGAGTTCCTCTATCGCGAGCCCGAGTTCCTGCTGCCCGAAACCGCCACCACCGAGCGCCTCCGGCAGGTGCAGGGCCGGCAGCCCGAGATCGTCGTGAAGGCGGCGCCACAGCGTCTCGTCGTGACCATGCACCGTCGTCATCACGCGGCGCACCGCCGCGGGCGGGCATTGTGCAGCGAGAAAGCGACGCAGCACCTCGCGGAACTCGCGCTGTTCGGGCGTGAAGCTGAAGTGCATGCTCGTTCCTCGGCGTGACTGGCGGAGCCGCAGGATAGCCGGACCGCGACGACACGTGAAAGCGGTCCCGCCCCGCGCACCGGCCTCGCCCACGCCACGATCGTCAGCGGCCCTCGCACACGCCTATACTGACTCGAGTACACCAACCGGGGAGAAGTCGCGATGAACCAGCAACAGCCGTTGCCCGTGTCCTGCCACCTCTACGACCACGCCATCGCCTGGGGGCCGTTCGCCGGCATCGAGAACCTCGAGCTGACGCTGTGCGACATCGACGAGGAGCGCCACGTCGTCGACCTGCTGGTGCGCTTCGCGCCCGACAAGACGGTAACGATGCACAACCACCTTGCACAGACCAACATGTTCATCATCCAGGGCGAGCTGCGCATGTACGAACCTGACGGCAGCATCCGCGAGCGCCGCCCGGCCGGTCACTACTACCGCGGGCGTACCCACGACGCGCACAGCGAAGGCGGCGGCCCCGAGGGCGCGGTGGTGCTCTACAGCATGCGCTGCGACGGCGCCCACGAAGTCCTCGAGATCATGGACGACGCGCAGAACGTCCTCGCCACGCTGACCATGGACGACGTCCGCGCAGCCTGGGACGCGCAGCACGCTTGAAGGAGAAGGAGGGAGCGAAGGCTGCCGCCGCGTCCCTCCCCTCCGAAGACAGCGCCTGCAGAGGCACTTCCGCAGGGGGTCAGACACCTGTGGATAACTGATACCTGGCCGGCGGTGCGTCGCGTGCGGGAGCGCTGTGCGGCCGCTGCAGCATTCCCTCGGCTCACACGCGCCTTGCAGCCCGCACGCCTCGCGACGTCTTTCACCAGCCTCCTATTGTGCGGCATCACCCGGGGAGGCGCCGACCTGTATCGCCGCATCCTGCGTCGGCGTGGTGCCGTGCAGCGTGCTGCGGAAGATCCAGATTGCGGCCGTCGTGAAGCCGAATGTCGTCAGGCTCAAGCTCATGAACTGGTAGACCTCGTAGATGTCCTGGCTCCAGTGCGCCGGCTGCTCGACGCTCGGATCCATGGTCGGAAACAAGGCCATCAGCAGGAACAGGCTCGAGTTGGTAAAAGCCCCGATGGCCATCGCCCAGGCGCTCGGCCACGGCAAGGCCACGCGGCTTGCATAGAAGCCGAGCAGCAGCGCGCTCATGATGAGCAGATCGAGATGGGCCTGCAGCACGCGGGTGTACTTGCCGGGGAACAAGGTCAGCAGCGGGTCGACCCGGTAGGCCAGGCCGACCAGGCACCAGGCAAGTACGAGGGCGAGCAGGATCCACAGGCACGCAGCCTGTAACAAGACGGTGTTGGGGCGGCAGGGACTGGCTTCGTTCATCGCGGGACTTCCACAGGGCGGGCGCCGATTGCGCCGCGCGGCAGCATGCGTGACAGACATGGCCCCGGCGATGATCTTCGGCCATAGTTGCCCCGAGCGGATGCGGATTTGACCGGGTCGGCAGCGCGGTCGACGCGGACCACCGCGCGCGCCGCCCAGCAAGTTGGGAGGAAGTAGCGTGGCCAGCACGAACCACGGCGACGACACGGCGCGCGCGGCGGCTGGCCCGGTGCTGCTCTCGACCGCGCAGGTGCGTCATCGCGATCGACATGCCTGGCTGGTCGAGGAGATCGGCCGGCGGTACGCGAAGGTCGAGATCGTGGTGCCGCGCGCGACGCACCTGTTCAACGAAATGCGCATCCTGCCGTTCGGCCGGCAGACGCTCTCGGTCGTGCGTTCGAACGCGATCCGGCTGCAGCGCGGGGCCGCCATCACGGACTACCTCGATACCGACGACGTGTTCTTCGTCATGCTCCTGCATGGCCGCTACCGGCTGCAGCAGGACGGACGCAGCACCGACCTGCACGCGGGCGACATCACCCTCTACGACGTGACGCGCCCGCACTGCATCGACTGCTCGGACCGCTTCGCCAAGATCATCTTCAAGGCGCCCGGCGCACTGGTACGTTCGCGAGTACCTCAGCTCGAGCGTTGCACCGCGCTGCGCATTCCCTCCGCGCACGGCCCTGCCGCGGTCGCCGCAAGCTTGCTGCGCGCACTACCGCAGCAGGCCGGCGCGCTCGATGCCGACGAGGCCAGCGACGTCGGTGCCTGCGCGCTGGAGCTGCTCACGCTCGCCGCACGCAGGCACGCGCCCGCCCGCGCAACAGCCGCGCGCGGACGCCCGCACGCGGCCTTGGTCCGCTTGAAGTCGGTCATCCGAAGCCACCTCGGCGAGCGACATCTCGACGCCGGCCGTATTGCCGCGCTGAGCGGCATCTCGACCCGTTACGCCAACGCACTGCTCGCAGCGGAAGGCACCTCGCTGATGCGCTACGTCTGGACGCATCGCCTGGAGGCCGCACGCGAGGAGCTGTCGCGCGCACCCGCAACGGCCATCGCCGAGGTCGCCGCGAACTGGGGCTTCAAGAGCAGCGCGCACTTCAGTCGCGCGTTCAGCGCACGCTTCGGCTGTTCGCCGCGCGCATGGCGCGAGCGCCACCCTGCGCAGCGCTGAAGCCGCGGCAGGCAGGACCTCGCCATCCGCGAGTGCGTCAATTCCGCCGTATGGCCAGTAACGACATCTCCAGCGTACCGCTCGCCATCAGCGTGGACTCGATGGTCTCGGTGCGCCGCAACCTGACGAGCCCGACGCCCGGCGCGTACCATTCCTCGGTAACGAGCGGGATCGAACGCATCCCGGTGGGACCGTCGACGTACATCTGCAGCTCGGCCTGGCCGACTACGCGCACGCAGCCGGTGAATTCCCCTGCCGGCACGCTGACGGTCTCATCGACCGCTTCGATGGTGTAGTTCATCGGCACCACGTAGGCGCGGCGCATGTCCACGCCGTCGTGCACGAGGCGGCGCAGCACGTAGGGGTGGGTGGTGTTCTGCCACTGTGCCCCGACGCGCGGCTCGCGTGGCAGGACCAGGCGCCGCGGCACGTCGGGCTGCGGTGCGAGTTCGACCACCAGGCGCTTGCCGACGCGCCACACGCCCTCGTCATCGACCGTGAAATGGTAGTCGGTGCCGCCCGCGGTGCGACGGACGTAGTGGCGGCTGCCATCGACGGCGCGCCCCCCGAGGCTGACGACCTCGTGGATGTCGCGCGAGGTGCCTTGCCGGGTCGTCGTCGCCACGGCGTAGCGCCATGCCAGGCCTTCCTCGAGCGGGAACAGCTCGGTGCCAGCCTTGCCACCATCACCACACGCGGCCAGCAAGGCCAGGGCCAGCGCGCAGGCGCTGCGCGCGATTGCGGTCGACACGACGCGGCTCATTTCTCGGGCAGCTCGGGATCGGGCAGGTCGGCGAACTCGATGCGTTGCCGCACGTCGGCAAAGCGCGCACTGTCGGGCAGCTCGGCGTCCTCGCCGCGCGGTTCGGCGCGCCCGACCTGGATGAGACCGTTGCGCAGCTGCCGGTTGGCCTCGTCGAGCTGCTGGTGCAGCTGTTCGTCATAGGCGAGTCGGTACGCACGCGGCGAACGCGCGGGCCCGGCCTCGGTCAACGTGACCGCCCACAGTTCGATCGAGCCCTTCTCGCCGGTCTTCTTGTCGGGCTCGTTGACCCATGACGAGAGCAGCTGGAAGCGCGTCGGGACCGGCGCGCGCGTCGGCCAGCCGAGCGCCGCGAGCAGCGCATCGTACGTATGGAAATAGAACGCCGCGACCACCACGATGGCGAGCGTCTTCAGCCAGGCGCTGAAACGCGTTTCCAGGCACATGACGAGCAGCAGCGCGGCGAGCGCGGCGTAACCGACAATGATGCCAAGGACCGTTTCGTTCATATTTTTTCAACCGTGACGATGGATTTCGCGAGCGTGCTGACGCCGCCGATCGAGCCGTCGCGTGCGACGCGGAAGCGCACCGCGGTGGCCTCCTTGCCCTGGTGCTGCAGTTCGACGTTACCGAAGTAGACGACTTCGAGCGCCGGGTTCACCTTGGCCACGCTGACCGAGGCCGTGACCGGGCTGCCGGTCTCGCTCTTGTAATAGTGCAGGTTGACCACGTACTCACCCTCGACGAACCCGCGGATGGTGACGATCTCCTGGTTCAGCGGGTTGATCACTTCCTGGCCGTTGACGAGGAGCATGTCGTTCGTCATGCCGCGATCGTCGCGGTCGAGATGCATCAGCCCCAGCGCCGGGTTGTTGAACCACACCAGGTTGCCATCCGGATCCTCGACCCAGGTGTCGACATCGTCCGGGCTGCCCGCCTCCCACGTGGTGGTGATGATGAACTCGGCCTTGGGATCGATGATGCCGGTCCTGGCCGGCGGATTCAGGAACACCAGCGCGACGATGAACAGGAAGGTGAACGCGAGCAGCGCATTGAACAGCAGATCCGTGAACGGATCCTGCTCGCCGGCGCGCGCGGGCCGCCTAAACGCCACGGGCGGCCCCCGCGAGTCCGGGCACGAGTTCGGCTTCGGCAATGAACACGGCGTCCGCGATGAGTCGGTCGGCGCCGCGATCGGCGAGCAGGTACTGCATACCGAGCAACATGCTGCTGACGAGGCCGAGCATGGTCGTGTTGAGCGCCACGCCCATGCCGACGGTCATGCTGCCGAGCATGCTCTGCGCGTCCTCGATCGCGAACGATTCGATCGACATCACCGAGCCGAGCATGAGAATGAAGCCGATCACGGTACCGAGCAGGCCGAGCTTGACCAGCATGTTGGTGACGAACCAACCCGCCTCGTGCTGCCCGCGCACCTGCTCGGCGAGAACGTCGGTGAGCTGCGCATACTCGGCGGCGGGGCCTGCGCCGGCCGCGGCAAGACGGTCGTGCAACGCACGCAGGTAGCCGCAGGCACGTGACTCGCCGGTATCGCGCGTGGCGACTCCGCTGATGAAGCCACGGCCGCCGTCGCCGTAGAGTTGCATCAGGGCGGCCGCCTCACGCGAGAGCCGCAGACACAGCACGCCGCAATGCAGCGTGCCGGCAACGAAGAGTACCGAGATGAGCAGCGACAGGCGGGTCGGGTCATTATCGACGATGTAGCCGAAGATCCCGCTGCGGAACACGAGGTGGATCGCGAAGCCGACCAGGCCGGCCAGCACCAGCCACAGGTGGAAGAGCTTGTAGGGGCGATCGTGGGATACGGTCACGGGCGTTCCTCGCGGGCCGGCGCGGCACTACTCGGCATGGAAGAAAGCGTGCTCGACGCCGGGGTAGAGGTGCATCACCGAGCGCCGGTACTCCTCGACCAGGGTGTCGTGCGCGTCGAAGCGCCGCGGAATCGGCAGGAACAGGGTCTCGGCCATGCTGCGCCCCGTGCCGACCGCCTCGTCGATGCGGCCCGCGAGCCACTGCAGGTAATCCGCGGTTTCGCTGATCGGGCGGCTGTGCGCGGCAACGTCGCCATGGCCCGGTACGATGCGCTCGAAGGGCGTGCCGGCGATCCCCTGCAGCGCGCTCTGCCACGCCGCGAGATCGGCATTGGGCGTGGTCGGCGCACGATGGTTGAACACGAGATCGCCGACGAATAACGTTCCCGTGGCGTGGTCGAGAATCACGAGGTCGCCCGCAGTGTGACCGCGGTAGGCGAACAACTCGAGACGACGGGAACCGATGCTGATCTCACCCGGTAGCGCATCGACCGTCGGCAGGTGCGGCACGGTACCCTTCATCCAGGTGCCGAGCAGGCGGTAGAGGTTGTCGCTGAAGGCCTCGGCCTGCTCGGCCATGGCGCGCCGCGTGTCGGGCAGCGCGTGAATCGGGATACCGGCGAAGGCCTGGTTGCCGAGGAAGTGATCCGGATGGTGGTGGGTGTTGTACACGCGCACCACCGGTTCGCCAGTCGTGTGTTCGACCAGTGCACGCAGCGCCTCACCGTAGCGGGCGGATGGCCCGGTGTCGATGACGACCGCCCCGCTGCCGGTCGCGATGAAGGCGCAATTGGCGATATTGCCGCCATTGGCCATGCTGAAGTGCGCGGTGGATCCGCGCACGAGCCAGGTGTCCGGCGCGATGCGTGTCGCTGCGAGCCGGTAGCGCTGGTCGCTCGCGGCAACCGTCGCGGCGACAACGCAGAGCACGAACAGGCACGACACGCGCATCGCTCAGTCGAGCTCCGCCTCGACGCGATTGCCGTTGAGATCGTGGCCACTCAGCCGCAGCGGGCGGCCGCCGGCGTCGAGGTCCAGCGTGAAGTACGGGTTCTCGCTGACCGGCTCGAACAGCTCGAGCGTGGCGTAGCGTCGGCCCTCGTCGTCGGTCACCTCGAGTCGTTCGAGGTAGAAGGCCGGGATACCCTCGGCGAGGCCGGTGTCCATCGGGTGCATCACCTGCAGGCGCAGACGCTCGACGGCGTCGACACCGCCCGCGCCGGGCCAGCGATGGTGGCGCACCTGGCCCAGGGTCTCGTACCACGTGCCGGCGGTGCGACTGTAGCCGGGCGCGGTACAGCCGCCACCCGCGGCGTCCACCCAGGCACCGCCGACGTGCCATACGCCATCGGCAGTCAGTGCCGCGGCGCGGATCGGCGTCGCCTGTTCAATCTTCACGCGAAAGCCGAGCGCCGCGCGTGCCGCGTGGGGATGGAACACGAGGACCTTGTGAATCGGGTTGAGGTCGGCGAACACCACCACCCGCTCGACCGTGCCGAGCCCCTCGACCCGGAAACTGACCGGCACGTTCATGGCATCCTCGGCGCTCGCCGGCGTCATCACGACGACGCGGCTGTCGAAGGCGTACGGCGCACCGTCGAGGATGGTTCGATGCATGAACTCCCATTGTGGCGAGCCCAGCGGGTCGACCTGGCTGTCCGTCGCCTGGGCGGCGGACAGCGCGATGGGCATGGCAGCGAAGCTGGCACGCACGAACAACCAGGCGATGGTCAACACGGCAGGCATCGTACGTTCGCGTACTCGGCTAGGAGGGCGGTCGGCAGCATAGCCGTGCCATGCCGACGGGTCACGCCCAAGCCGGTTACGCGCGCCGCGCGCGAGGACACCAGTCACGCTACTCAACCGCCCGGCGTCGGCGTCGCGCCGTGCGCGGCGAAGATGCGTGCGACGGTGCCATCGTCGACCATGGCTTTCAGATGCCCCATCACGGCATCGCCCAGCGCGACATCGCCGGCCTTGACGGCTGCACCGAGTGGCCAGCTCGAGATCATCACGCCCGGGATCGCGACCTTGGTGACGGCAATGCCCGCATGGCCATGCAGCAATCCCTCGAGCTCGGCGCGGTGGCCCATCACGGCGGGTATCTCGCCTTCGACGAGCGCGGCGGTGGCACGCGCAAGCGCGGGATAGTGCGCGACGTTGTCACGCAGGGCACCGTTCATGGTGCTCAGCAGGTAGAGATCGGCGATGGTCTCGAGTTCGACGCCTACCCGGTGGCTGGTGAAGCTTGCGAGCGTCGGTGCGCCGTCGAACACCGCCTGCGCGTACGCGAGCGCGATGTCCTCCATGTAGTACACGCCGTCGATGCGCACCTGCTCGACGGTTGCGACGAAGCGCGGATCGGCCGGCACGTGCAGCATGACGTCGGCGACGCCGCCGCCGATGTAGTGCCCCTTCCACACTGCGTTGCGCAGATCGTCCTCGACCGACTCGTCGGCCGGCTGGAAGCGAATTGTTGCCGTCAGGCCGAGGCGCCGCGCGAGCTCGTGCGCGATGTCGACGTCGATCCCGCGTGGCGTGCCGTCGGCGTCGCGGTCGGAGAAAGGCGGGAAGGCCTCGTAGACGGCGACCTTGAGCACGCCGCGTTCCTGCACCACGGCGAGCGACTCGTCCTCGTCGGCCGCGGCGATAGATGCGAGTAGCGCGCAGAGCACCGGCAGACACGCACGCAGGCGCTTCATTCCGCGCCGTCCAGGGTGACCAGCCACGCACGGATTGCCCACAGGGCTTCCTGGCTGAGCGGGCCGCCGTCGCTCTCCGCGAAGACCGGCATGTAGGTGATGCCGTTGCGGATGGCGCCGTTGCGCACGCGGTAGGCATACCACTCGTCACCCTCGAGATCGTCGGGCAGCTCGCGCAGGTCGGGCGCGATGCCACCGGATACCGCACCGAGGCCATGGCAGCGCGCGCAGTTCTGGTTGTAGGCCGAGGCGCCGGTCGTGACCGCCGCCTTCGCGCTCGCCGACGAGCAGCGGGCGCGCGGCCTGACCT
>JAVJVZ010000045.1:0-17160 GCA_040220855.1 Gammaproteobacteria bacterium
CGCCGCCCGCGCGGCGCGTGGCGCCGCGCGTGGCCCGCCTGCCCGCCACCGCGCCACGTCGTCCGTGCGTCGCGCCGCGCGACGCCGCGGGCCGCCCCCCATCCACGACCAGACGCGGCCGCGCCGGCGGCGAGTGAGGACACGAGGCTATGCAAAAGGTTTTCCCCGACGCGACGAGCGCGCTCAAGGACGTCCTCAAGGACGACATCACCATCGCGGCCGGCGGCTTCGGCCTGTGCGGCATTCCCGAGAACCTCATTGCCGCGCTCGCCGACTCGGGGATCAAGGGCCTGACCATCGTTGGCAACAATGCCGGCGTCGACGGCTTCGGCATGGGCCTGTTGCTCAACAACCGCCAGGTCAGGCAGGTGATCGCCTCCTACGTCGGCGAGAACAAGGAATTCGAGCGCCAGGTGCTGGCCGGCGAACTCGAACTCCACCTGACCCCGCAGGGCACGCTGGCCGAGCGCCTGCGCGCTGGCGGTGCCGGCATCCCCGGCTTCTATACCCGCACCGCCTATGGCACCCCGCTTGGCGAGGGCAAGGAGGTCAAGATTTTCGACGGCGTGGAGTACGTGCTCGAAGAAGGCATCCGCGCCGACGTCGCCATCGTCAAGGCGTGGAAAGGCGACAAGGCCGGCAACCTCGTCTATCGCAAGGCCGCGCGCAACTTCAACCCGATGATCGCGACCTGCGGCAAGGTGTGTATCGCCGAGGTCGAGGAACTTGTCGAAGTCGGTGAACTCGACCCGGACGAGATCCACACCCCCGGCATCTACGTCGACCGCATCATCCAGGGCCGCGATTACGAGAAGCGCATCGAGTTCCGCACCGTCGCCGGCACGCCGGCCAAGGGCGGCTCGCCGACGCGCGACATGATGGCGAAGCGCGCCGCGCAGGAATTGAAAGACGGCTACTACGTCAACCTCGGCATCGGTATCCCGACGCTCGTCGCCAACTTCATCCCGGAAGGCGTCAACGTCACCCTGCAATCGGAGAACGGCCTGCTCGGCATCGGTCCCTTCCCCGATGAAGGCGACGTCGATCCCGACCTGATCAACGCCGGCAAGCAGACCATCACCGCCATCCCCGGCTCGAGCTTCTTCTCGAGCGCCGACTCCTTCGCCATGATTCGCGGCGGGCATGTCGACCTGTCGATCCTCGGCGGTCTCGAGGTGGCACAGAATGGCGACCTCGCCAACTTCATGGTGCCGGGCAAGATGGTCAAGGGCCCGGGCGGCGCGATGGATCTCGTCTCCGGCGTGAAGCGCGTCATCATCCTGATGGATCACTGCGCGAAGGACGGCAGCCCGAAGATCCTCAAAGCCTGCACGCTGCCGATCACGGGCAAGAACGTGGTGAACATGATCATCACCGATCTGTGCGTGTTCGAAGTGCTGCCGGACAACGAAGGCCTGGTGCTGAAAGAGCTTCACGACGGCGTGACGCTGGACGAAGTGAAAGCCAAGACCGGCTGCGAGTTCTTCACGCCCTGAGTGCACGGTCCCTGGTCTCCGACACTTTCGCGCGCGCGTGTCGGAGACCGTCCGTGCAGGTGCCGTCGATGTCCTGATGGCCCCGATCAAGTGTGTCAGACACCGGCGACGAACATGCCGTCCGCAGCCTGATGGTCCAGCGCCCAGCCACTGAGACTGCCAGTGATTGCGACGTCGCCATCATCGGCGGCGGGCCTGCCGGCCTGATGGCCGCCGAGGCGGCCACCGCCGGCGGCGCCCGCGCCGCCGTGTTCGACGCCATGGCGTCCTGCGGGCGCAAGTTCCTCGTCGCCGGCAAGGGGGGACTCAATCTCACCCACCGCGACCAGGGCGAGACACTGCTCGCGCGTTACGGCGACAGGCTGCCGCCCGCGCTCTGCGCAGCACTCACGGCATTCGACAGCGCAGCCGTCCGGGCATGGGCTGCCGGGCTCGGCATCGAGACCTTCGTCGGCAGCTCGGGGCGGGTCTTTCCCTCGGATCTCAAGGCCGCGCCGCTGCTCAGGCGCTGGCTCGAACGCCTGCGCCGCCAGGGCGTCACCTTCCATCAACGCCATCGCTGGACCGGCTGGGAGCGCGACGCGCTCTGCTTCGAGACGCCCGCGGGGCAGGTCCGGGTCAACGCGACTGCCAGCGTGCTCGCGCTCGGCGGCGCGAGCTGGCCGCGTCTCGGCAGCGACGGTGGCTGGGTGGCAGCCCTCGCAGCGGCAGGCATCGACGTCGCGCCGCTCGCACCGAGCAACTGTGGCTTCGACGTGCACTGGAGCGCGCACCTGCGCAACCGTGCCGCCGGCCAGCCGCTCAAAACGGTGGTTATTTCCTGCATCGACGAACACGGCGTCACGCGAACCGCGCCCGGCGACCTCGTGCTCACCGACTACGGTATCGAAGGCGGCTGCGTGTACGCACTCTCGCGCCACCTGCGCGAGACCATCGCCGCGCACGGCCAGGCGACGCTGAAGGTCGATCTCGCCCCCGCGCGCGACGAGCACGCACTCACCGAAGCGCTCGGCCAGCCACGTGGCAAGCAGAGCTTCGCGCGCCACCTCGAGCGCGCGAGTGGCCTGCGCGGCGCGCGCGCGCTGATGCTTTACGAAACCCTGCCCGACGCGTCACACCAGCACGCTGCAACGCTCGCCCGCGCCATCAAGGCCGCGCCCCTCACGCTGCTTGCACCCCGTGCGATCGAGGAAGCGATCAGCAGCGCCGGCGGGGTGCGCTTCGACGCGCTCGATGAATCGCTCATGGCGAGGGCGAAACCCGGCCTCTTCGTCGCCGGCGAGATGCTCGACTGGGAGGCACCGACGGGCGGTTACCTGCTGACCGCGTGCCTGGCGACAGGTTTGCTGGCGGGAAGCGCGGCCGTGCGGTGCATGAGCATGGCGGGCTGACGGAAAATCGTCAGGGTTGCGGCCTCGCGGCGGCGCCCTGGGGCCCTCGGAATGCGATGCCAGCACAGCCCGCATACTGGCGATGCAAGCACTGGGCGCGCCGGTGCATTCCTTCAATCGCGGCCACCACTTCCCGCGAGCGCTTCGAGCGCCTCCTGCAGCTTGGCATCCTGCCAAGGCCGCGGCCCGCGCATGCGACCGATCAGCGCGCCGTCGGTACCGATGAGATAGGTCACCGGCACACCCCACGTCCAGAGTGCTTCCGGGACGTCGCCGTCAGCCGCGAGATAGGTCGGCAGGTGCACGCCGAGTCCGCGCGCGAACGCCGCCACCGCGCTGCCTGTGACGTCCTCGTCGACTGCCACCATGACGATGGCAATGGGTGTATCCGCGACGCTCGCAGAAAGCCCGGCGAGCGCCGGCAGCTCGTGGCGACAGGGCTCGCACCAGGTCGCCCAGAAATGCAGCACGATGAGCCGGCCGGCGAAATCCGCGTTGCTCACGACCGCGCCATCCTCGACCGCGCGCAGGGTAAAGCCCGGCGCGGGGCCGGGGAGGCGCGCGAGGCGCAGCACGGCAGGCCAATCCTCGGCGCCGCTGACGGACAGCACCGACGCGAGGCCGATTAGAAGGCAGATGACGAGCGGGCGCACAAGCACGGGCGCGATTCTAGCCGGGCACGAACGCCGGCGTATTCGGCGCGCCGCGCTTACTCGGCGCTGGCGTGCCTGTGGCGCCTGCGACCTGGCGCGCGCCGAAGCGTGCCGCGCCCGCGCGCGGGCCCATTGACGCGCAAGCCCATTGACCTGGGCCGTCGCGGCGCCATCGATCGAGGGAAATACCGAAACGCTGGCCGTGTTGGTCGGGCGACGCGCACGAAATTATTGCAATTGAGAATCGTTCGCGTTTAATCTTTTCGCCCGTTACCGTCAGGAGCCCCGTGCAATATGAAAGACGCCGCCAACGTCAGCGACATCCCCGTCGACGCCCTCCACGCGAGCAGCATCCGTGCCATGAGCGAGTTCGTCCGCAATCCCTCGCCACAGCTCGCCGAGACCATCGTGCGCCTGCTCGATCATCTTGCTGCCCATCCCGCGCGCTTCGTCGCGCCCTGCGGCCACGACGTCTACGCCCACGCCCGCGCCGTGTGGCATGCGCTCGCCGAGCAGATGCGCTGCCCCTGCGCTGCTAAGCGGACGACGCCCGCCAGCGTGCATTGAGACAAAAACGGATCGTCCAACGCCGAACGATCGAGAGGCCCTTATACTGCCCCGAGCGAATCCGCCGCGCATCGGCGCGGCACGCGAGGGGAGACACGCGATGGATTTCGATCCGATCCTGCCGGCGGCGCGGGGCGCGGCCATGCGCGCGGCCGGGCTGTGGCCCGATCGCCTCGTCATCGACCATCTCGACGCGGCCGCCGCGCACGATCCGCAGCGCATCGCGCTGGTCGATCACAACTCGATGACCGGCCTGCGGACCGAGCTCACCTATGGTGAACTCGCCACCCGCTCGATCCGTATCGCCGCGGGCCTCGCGGCACTCGGCGTCGCCCGCGGCGACGTCGTCGCCGTGCAGTTACCGAGTTGGTGGCACTACGCCGCGCTGCACTGCGCGTGCGTGCGCATCGGCGCAGTGATCAATCCGTTGATGCCGATCTTCCGCGAGCGCGAACTCGAATTCATGCTCGGTTTTGCCGCGAGCAAGGTGATGGTGATTCCGCGCACGTTTCGCGGCTGCGACTACCCGGCGATGCTGGCCGGCCTGCGTGATCGCCTGCCCGCACTCGAGCACGTGCTGGTGGTCGGCGGCGAGGATCCGGCGACCGCCTTCGAGCCGGTCCTGCTCGACCATCCGCACGAACAGGAGACCGACGTCGAGGCCCTGTTCGCCGCGCGCCGGCCCTCGCCGGACGACGTCACCGAGATCATGTACACCTCGGGCACGACCGGGCAGCCCAAGGGCGTGATGCACACCTCGAACACGTTGCTGTGCAAGGCGCTGCTCGCCACCGAGCTGTTCGGCTACGGCACCGACGATGCCGTCTTCATGGGATCGCCGGTCGCCCACCAGACCGGCTTCATGTACGGCATCGTCTTCGCCATCGCCAACCACGCGCGGTGCGTACTGCTCGACCAGTGGGACCCGGCCCGCGCCGCGCATATCATCGCCGAGGAGCGCTGCACCGTGACGCTCGGGGCGACACCGTTCCTGTCCGACCTCATCGCGCAGGCGCAGCGCGAGCCGGCACCGCTTTCGAATCTCCGCCTGTTCCTCTGCGCCGGCGCGCCGATTCCACGCGTGATGGTCCACGAGGCCGCGCGCGTGATGCCCAAGCTCTACGTCATGAGCGCCTGGGGCATGACGGAGATGGGTATCTCGACGGCGACCTACCCCGGCGACCCGCCGGAGAAGGTCTTCGAGACCGACGGCCGCGCGTTGCCGGGACACGCCGTGCGCGTCGTCGACGCACACGGAGACATGCTGCCTCCCGACACCGAGGGCCGCCTGCAGGCGCGCTGCGCATCGCTCTTCGTCGGCTACCTCAAGCGGCCCGAAGCCTACGAGGTCGCTGCCGACGGCTGGTTCGAGACCGGCGACAACGCGCGCATGGACGCCGACGGCTACATTCGCATCACCGGCCGTTCCAAGGACATCATCATCCGCGGCGGCGAGAACATCCCGGTGGTCGAAGTGGAGGAACTGCTCTATCGCCATCCTGCGATCGTCGACGCCGCGGTCGTCGCCATGCCCGATGCGCGTCTCGGCGAACGCACCTGCGCCTTCGTGACCCTGCGCGAGGGCGCAGCAATCGATCTGGGTGCACTGTGCGCGTGGCTGGTCGACGAAAAGCTCACGCGCCAGTACCTGCCCGAACGCCTCGAAATCATCGACACCTTCCCGCGCACACCGAGCGGCAAGATCCAGAAGTTCCTGCTGCGCGAGCAGGCGCGCACCTTCACCGCGCAGCGCCCCCAGTGACGCCCGCCGCGAACCTATCCACAAGTGTCTGACCCCATTGGGGATACACAAGTGTCTGACCCCATTGGGGATAACTTCGCCGCACTTATCCACAGGGGTCTGACCCTCCTGTAGAGAATCGGGGCGCTGCGCGATCCGCGATAATCGCGCAGCGACATCACAACAACACAGGGGAGATAGCCCATGGGTCTCATGACCGCTGCCGAATACCGTGCATCGTTGAACGACGGCCGCGTCGTCTACTGGGGTGGCGAGAAGATCACCGACGTCACCAGCCATCCGCGCTTCCAGGTGCCGATCGAGGTCGCGTCACAGGACTACGCCTACGACGATCCGTCCTCGCGCGACCTGCTCACCTACGAGACCGAAGACGGCAGCCTCGCCCACCGCGTCTACCAGGTTCCGCGCACCACCGAGGCGCTCGAGAAGCGCATCGAGCTCGGGCGGCAGATGTCGATCGTCGGCGGCGTCACCGGCGTCTACATGGCGCTGCTGCAGATCAAGGACCGGTTGGCGAGCGTCAACCCGCAGTTCGCGGAGAACGTCGAGGCCATGTACCGCTACGCGCGCGACAACGACCTGCGTGCGGCCGAAGTCATTACCGACGCCAAGGGCGACCGTTCGAAGAAGGCGCACCAGCAGATCGATCCCGATCTGTACGTACGCATCGTCGAACGCCGCAACGATGGCATCGTGGTGCGTGGCGCAAAGCTGCACATCACCGGCGCCGCGCTCGTGCACGAGCTCGTGGTGATGCCGACCAAGTCGATGCGCGAGGACGAAGCCGACTACGCGGTCGCTTTCTCCATTCCGGTCAATGCGCCCGGCGTGCGCATCATCAACCGCAGCTTCGCCCCCGCCGAGCTGAACGAGTTCGACTACCCGGCGAGCGCCCACCACTCGATGCCGGAAGGCTTCGTCGTCTTCGACGACGTCTTCGTGCCCTGGGAACGGGTCTTCCTCGCCGGCGAATGGCAGCTCGCCGGCGCCTTCGCCGCGGCGCTCGGCCTGTGGGAGCGTACGCTGGGACTGGTAATGGCGGCGCACGAAGCGGAACTCATGGTCGGCCTCGCCGACCTCGTCACCGAAGCGCAGGGCAAAGAGCGCGATCCGCACGTACAGGACGCCATCTCCGAGCTGATCTGTTACGCGGAGATGATCCGCATGGGCATCGATTACTCCGTACAGCACTACGAGTCGACGCCGAGCGGCATGCTGCATCCGAACACGCTCGGCATCAACTGCACCAAGTATTACTACGCGACCAACTTTCACCAGATGGTGAAACAGCTGCACGACGTCGCCGGCGGCCTCGTCATCACGCTGCCGGAGGAAGCCGACCTGCGCCACCCGGAAGCCGGCGCCTACCTGCGCAAGTACCTCGCGGCGAAGCCGGATACCGACGTCGAGCAGCGCATGCGCGTGTTCACGCTCATTCGCGACATGACGGCCGACGCGCTCGGCGGCTGGTACCTCGTCACCGCGCTGCAGGCGGGCGGCGGTCTCAAGGCTCAGCGCATCATGATGGCGCGCACCTACGACATGGCCAAGGCACGCCAGGAAGCGCTGCGCGCGGCCGGCGCGCTCGCCAGGTAGCTCGTCGTCACCGCTCGATGAAGCGATAGCCCACGCCCTGCTCGGTGACGATGTAGCGCGGTTGCGCCGGATCGTCACCGAGCTTCTGACGCAGATGGCCGACGAGAACCCGCAGGTAGTGCGTGTCCTCGACGTGACGCTCACCCCAGATGGCACGCAGCAGGTGCTGGTGCGTCACGATCTTGCCGCGGCTCGAGACGAGCAGGTTGAGCAAGGCGTACTCCTTCGGCGAGAGACGCAGCTCTGCGCCGTCGAGACATACCCGGCGCAGCGGACGGTCGATCACTAGGCAGCCACTGGTGATGACCGGCTCGTCAGGGGTGTCCGGCAGGTTGCGCAGGAGCACACGGCAGCGCGCCATCAGTTCGGATACGCCGAACGGCTTGGTCAGGTAATCGTTGGCGCCGGCATCGAGCGCGGCGACCTTCTGCGCTTCACTCGAACGCACCGAGAGCACCAGGATGGGCAGCGGCGTCCATTCGCGCAGGTGCCGGATGACGTCGACACCATCGCCGTCGGGCAAGCCGAGGTCGAGCACCACCAGGTCGGGTGCATGTTCGCGACACGCCGCGAGCGCGTCGGCGCTGGTTCGCGCCTCGCGCACCTCGTAATCACTCGTTTCGAGACTGATGCGCAGGAACTTGCGGATGGTCGCTTCGTCGTCGACGACGAGGATACGCGCGGGCGTGCTCATGAATCGGTGTCCTGCGCTCGCGATGACGGCAGCGGCAGGGTGATGACGAAGGTCGCGCCGCGGCCGCCAGGCCCGTTTTCGACCGCGATGGTGCCGCCGTGCGCGCCGATGAAGCCCTGCGCAATGGCGAGACCGAGCCCGCTGCCCTCGCTCTCTCCGGCGCCCCGCCTGACCGAATAGAAGCTTTCGAAGATGCGCTCGCGCTCGGCCGGCGGCACGCCCGGTCCCTCGTCGCTCACGCTCAGCACCAGGCTGCTCCTGTCGCTACGCCCGCCGAGCGTAACGCGACCGCCGGGAGGTGAATGGCGCACGGCGTTCTCGAGCACATTCACCAGCGCCTGTTCGATGAGCGCGGCATGGACGTCGACGAGCGGCAGCCGGGGCGCGAGATCGAGCACGAGATCGACGGCGCGGGTTTCGCGCGCAAGCCGCGCGAGCGCGCTCGCGACGATGTCGTCGGGATCGGTCCAGTCGCGCACCAGCGTGAGCGCACCCTGACCCAGACGCGTCATGTCGAGCAGGTTCTGGATATAGCGATTGAGGCGCTCGGCTTCGCCCTCGATCATCTCCTGCAACTCGCGCCGAGCGCCGGGCGCGAGGGTGTCACCGAGTTCGCGCAGGCTGGTCGCGGCACCGAGGATCGAGACCAGCGGCGTGCGCAGGTCGTGCGACACGGACGACAACAAGGCGCTGCGCAGGCGCTCGGTCTCGGCATCGACACGCGCCGCCTCGAGCGCTTCGTCGAGGCGCGTGCGCTCGAGTACGATCGCGCTCTGCGCACACAGCGCCCGCACCTGGACGAGAGTCTCCGGACCCTGCGCCGGGATGCGCAGAATCCCGAAGAGATGGGCCGAGGTACCGAGGACGACATCGTCGTGGCCGGCCGGTACCGCGCCGGGCTTGGCGTCGTTCGACGCGATCGCGCCAGGCGCTGCACCCAGCCACAGGACCTCCGCGGTGACACCGGTGGTGGCGCGTACGGTCGCGATCAGCACTTCGGCGACCGCTGCCGCATCGCTCGCGACCGCGAGCTGCATGCTGAACGCCTGCAACGACTCCGCGCGCACGGCCTGCGCATCGGCGGCAAGTACGAAGCGGCGCATGCGCGCGCCGAGCGAGGCGACCAGCGTCGCCGCAATCAGGAAGGCTGCGAGCGTGGCGAGATCGTCTCCCGAGTCGACCGCGAGCGTCTGCGCGGGGGCGGTGAAGAAAAAGTTGTATGCGAGGAAGCTCACCACCGCCGTAACGAGGGCGGCGACCATCCCGGTCTTACCGGCAACCAGCAACACCGCTACCACGAACACCAGCGACAGGTTGGCATGTGGCAGGAAATCCGCGATCAGCGCGGCCAGGGTGGCGGCAGCGAACACGGCCAACGGCACCAGCAGGCAGGCGCGGGCTGGCGTAGTTCTTCCCCACAGCAGGCGCTCCAAGTGACCCGTTCGTATCTCCATCGCACTCGTCTGCAGGTCCGTCCCCGGCAGGTATCCGAGCCCAGGGTATAGCGCGCATCGACGCGAGGCGAGAGCGCCCATCAGTGCTGCACTACCTGATTCGGTCTCCGCGCCCGGGCCATCGTCATGCGCCCCTGCTCCGTCCCATCGACCAGGTTGCATCCTGCGCCAGGCCGGCCGCGGTCGGCACGTAAAATTCGCATAAAGGTCTTACGCAGGCTTTACTCGCTCAACCGCGGGACGCTGTCGATACTCCGGGCAGTTCGCGACGGAGAGGTCGTACCATGCGACCGTCCCAGTTCAGACAGCTCACCGGACTGCTCCTGCTGCTCTACAGCGGTTCGCTGGTACCGGTGCTCGCGGTCTCCGCACTCGACGTGCATCCGCGCCCGCTGCCGTGGCTCGGCATCGCGCTCGGGGCGGCCAGTGTCGGTGCTCTGCTATGGTGGCCGGAACGCCACGGCAGCTATCGTCTGCGCGCGCGCGACGGCTTCATCGTCGTCACCCTGTTCTGGCTGATGCTGTCGCTGCTGAGCGCGCTGCCACTCGGCCTGTTGCTGCACGTCGGTCCCGCCGATGCAGTTTTCGAGGCGGTGTCCGGGTTCACCACCACCGGCGCAACGGTACTGGCCAACCTCGATCACACGCCACCGTCGCTGCTCTACTATCGTCACCAGCTGCAGTGGCTCGGTGGCATCGGCATGATCGTATCGGCGATTGCAATCCTGCCCATGATTGGCGTGGGCGGCATGCAGCTGTTGCGCGCGGAATCGACCGGACCGATGAAGGACGACAAGCTTACCCCGCGCATCGGCAAGACAGCGCAACACCTGTGGAGCCTCTACGCGGGCTTCACCGCGGCCTGCGCCTTCGCCTACCTGCTCGCCGGCATGACGCCCTTCGATGCGGTGTGCCACGCCATGTCGACCATCTCAACCGGCGGCTTTTCGACCCACGATGCGAGCCTCGCGCATTTCGACAGCGTCGCCGTCGAACTCATCGCCATCACTTTCATGCTGCTCGGCTCGGTGCCGTTCACGCTGCACTTCATGGCCTTGCGCCAGCGCTCGGTGTACGCCTATCGCGGCCACAGCGAGGTGCTCACTTTCAGCGTCGTGGTCGTCGCAAGTATCGCGCTGGTAGCGCTGCTGCTGCGCGGTCAAGACCCTTATCTCGTCGGCGCCGACGTCCTGCTCGCGTCCGCTTTCGCGGTGGTCACCGTGATCACCTCCACGGGTTTCATGGTGGAGGACTGGACCGCATGGCCCGGCGTTCTGCCGACCTTCCTCATGTACCTCGGATGCATCGGCGGGTGCGCCGGCTCGACCGCCGGGGGCATCAAGGTGATTCGCTTCGTCATCCTCGCACGCAACGGCGGCCGCCAGGTATCGCGCCTGGTCCACCCGCACCTGGTACGCCCACTCAAGCTCGACGGTCGCGTACTGCCGGACAAGGTGACCGACGCCGTATGGGGCTTTTTCGCGCTCTACGTACTGCTCTTCACCATCCTGATGCTGCTCGCCATGATCGGCGGCCTCGACCAGGTCTCGGCGTTCGGTGCCGTGGCCACGACGTTGAACAACCTCGGACCCGGCCTCGGCGAGACCGCACTCAGCTTTGCGACGGTGCCAGGCTGGCTGAAATGCGTCTTCTCGCTCGCCATGCTGCTGGGACGGCTCGAATTCTTTACCCTGATGGTGCTGTTCCACCCGGCGTTCTGGCGCAACTAGAATCTGCCATGGAACCGTTCCAGGATGCGCCAACGCGTTTCGGAGACCGCCCATGCAACCTATTGCCTACGTCGATGCCCTCAACGAGCGCTACCAGGCACTGGGCTTTCCGCCCTATGACTGGACTATCAACACCGATGCACCGTTCACGCCACTCGCGCGCCCGCTGTCGACGTGCCGCGTCTCGCTGTTGACGACCTGCGGCGCCTCGCGGCGTGACGCGCCGCCCTTCGACGCCAACGCGCGCAACGATCTCAGGCTCGATGCCATCCCCGCCGACACGCCGGCGGACTTCTTCCAGGTTCACGACAACTACTACGATCACCGTGACGCCAGCCGCGACATCAACTGCCAGTTCCCACTCGGCCGCCTGCACGAGCTGGCGGCCGACGGCGTCATCGGCGCGGTCGCGCCGCGCCTGTGGAGCGGCTTCATGGGACGTATCTACATCCGCCGCGAGGTGGAGCAGGAGGCTGCGCCGGCCTTCGCGCGCGAGCTCCTTGCGGACAGCGTCGACGTACTGGTCGTAATCCCGGCCTGCCCGCTCGATCACCAGACCGCGGGCATCGTCGCACGCGTGGTCGAAGCGCACGGCATCGTCACGGTGATGCTGTCGACCGGGCGTGACCTGTCTGCCAACGTCAGGCCGCCACGCACGGCGTTCGTCAATTTTCCAATGGGCAATGCGCTGGGGGCGCCGTTCGAGGTCGCACAGCAGCGCCGCATCCTCGCCGACGTGCTCGCGCTCGCCGCGGACGCCCGCGACCCCGGCGTGCTCGTCGACCTGCCCTACAGCTGGCCGCAGCCTTTCAGCATGTACTTCCCGATGAAGTCGCGCGAGGACCAGCTGCGCAAATAGCGCGGCGTCAACGCCGCACCGCGTAGAAGAGGTTCACCGGGCTGCGGATAGCGAGCTCCTCGACGCGCTCGAAACCCGCTTCGGCGAACAGCGCGCGGGTCCTGGTCGGCCCCATGCAGGCGCCAAGCCCGGCGCCGCCATGGGCGAGCGACTGCGTGGTGCAGTGGAACACGCTGAAGCCGTAGAACATTGCCGCGACGGGGTGCACGTTCTCTTCGAGCCGATCGGAGACGCGCGGCTCGATGACGAGCAGCACGCCGTCGTCGGTGAGCCGCTCGTGTACCTGGCGCAGCACCGCCACCGGGTCGGGCATGTCGTGCAGGCAATCGCAGGCCATCACGAGATCGAATCCGGGCGCGACCGGGATGGCATCGAGCGTGGCCTCGACCAGCTCGACGTTGTCGACCCCGGCCGCCGACACGGCCGCCTGCGCCGCGGCGATGGAATGTGCGTCGGGATCGACGCCCACGATGCGACTGGCAGGAAAGCCGCGTCCGAGCGCGGCGACCACCTGGCCGGTACCACAGCCGACGTCGAGCGCGCGTCCACCGGCGTCGAGCCGCGCCACCGTGTCGGGCAGCTGTTGCAGCCAGTAGCTCACCAGGCGGTGCTCGTAGTTGCCGCGGTTCATGACGTCGATGGCATGGCGGCATTCGCCGGGGAAATCGGCGAACGGCACGCCACCGCCCTCGCGGAAGGCGTCGCGCACGCGCGGCGCAACCGTCATCAGGGGCGGCACCATGCCGAACAATCCGCCCATGAAATGATCGGTCTCGTCGGAGGCGAGCAGGTAGGCATGCTCTTCCGGCAGGGTGAAGGTGTCATCGGCCGGCTCGTAGTCGAGGTACCCGGCGGCAACCATCGCACGCGCCCATTCGTCGACGTAGCGCGGCACGAGACCGGTCTGCGCCGCGAGCGCGTCGGCGGTCATCGGGCCGGCGCCGGCCAGCGCGCGGAACAACCCGGTCTCGGTACCGAGCCAGGCGAGCCCGGCTGCCATGCCGCCGGCGACGTCGCGAAACACGCGCTCGGCCATCGACTTCATCTTCTCTTTGTTCATCGACTTCCACTCCCCTGGTCGATCTGACGCACCACGCGCCGGGACAGGCCGGCAGTCTAGCCTGCTGCGGGCCACGCTTCCCACGCGCGTTGCGACGAGCGGATAGACGGGAGCAGGGAACGGACCGCACGGGTGTCGCCGCGCCCAGGCCGATGGGAGCCTGGCGCGGCCCGGCGGGTCACCCGGGGAGCGCGCACATGGGGCGCTGTCGGCGAACCGCGCCGCCACCGATGGCGCGACAACACACGGTGCTCCATGGCGCCGCACCAGCTTCTGCATCGCGCTTGCGGCGTGATCGCCAAGCCCCCATTCGTTCCGTATAACGAAATATTTTCCAGCTATCAGGATGTACGTGCGCTGCGCGCCGGTTGCTCTGCGCGGGCCAAAATCTCTGTATCAATGCGTATTTGGGCGCATTTTTACGAACAAACCTCGCCAAGCTTGACGCCGCATCCAGCGCCGCGCATCGTTCATATGCTGCCCTTGAAAGTCATTCCATTTATCGGAACTTAATCCATGAGCACGATCGAGAAAGCGCTCGACGTCCTGTTCCTGCTCGGCGGCACACCGCGCGCACTGCGGCTTGCCGATATTGCGGCCACGCTCGACATGCCGCGTTCGAGCGCGCACCGCACGCTCGCCCCACTGGTACGCCGTGGACTGGTCGAGCAGGATGACGACAGCCGCTATCGCATCGGTCTCGGCGCGCTCGCCCTCGGCCTCGGCGCGGCCGCACGCGAACCGCTCGCGCATGCCGCGCGGCCGGTGCTCGAAGCCGCCGCGGCCGAGCTCGGCGAGACGTTCTTCCTGGTGGTCGCACGTGCCGCCCGGCTGATCGTGCTGGAGAAGGCCGAAGGCAGCGGATTCCTGCGCGCCGCACCGCCGCTCGGCGCGACCGTGCCCGTGCACGCGACGGCGGTCGGCAAGCTCTACCTCGCCTATGCACCCGAGCTCGTCGAGACCGGGCCACTCACGCGCTTTACCGGCACCACGCGCATCACGCGCAAGACCCTGGCCGCCGATGTCGAGACGGTGCGCGAGCGTGGCTGGGCATCGAACGAGGAAGAGTGGCAGGCGGGTCTCGCCGTGGTGGCGGCGCCCGTCTTCGTGCGCGAGGCGCTGGCCGGCTGCGTCGCACTGGCACTGGTCGCCGCGAAGCTGCGCGAGATCGGCACCGACGCGGCAGCGCGCCGCGTCACCCATGCCGCCGAGGGAATCGCCCTGCGTCTCGAAGGAGGTCGCTCATGAAAGCCTGGCACGATGGCATCATCAGCGATGCCGCGGCCTGTACGGTGCCGGTACTCGATCACGGTCTGCTCTATGGCGACGGCGTGTTCGAAGGCATCCGCATCACGGGCGGGCGGGTGTTTTGCATCGACGATCACCTGGCACGTCTCGCGCGCTCGGCGCGCGCCATCGGCCTCGCGCTGCCCTATCCGGTCACGACGATCCGCGACATCGTGCTCGCAACGGCACGCGCGCACGGCGAGCCCGAAGCCTACGTGCGCCTGCTCGTCACGCGCGGCACCGGCGAGCTCACCCTCGACCCGACCGGCTGTACCACGCCGCGCCTGGTATGCATCGTCGCGGGCATACGCATGTTCGACGAAGCGCGGCGGAAACGAGGCCTGCGCCTGATGACGGCCTCGCTGCGGCGCCCGCGCGCCGACCAGCTCGATCCCCAGGTGAAGAGCCTCAATTACCTCAACAACGTGCTCGCCAAGCGCGACGCGCGTCTCAAGGGTTTCGACGACGCCCTCCTGTTGAACACCGAGGGCCGGGTCGCGGAAGCGAGCGGCGCCAACCTGTTCGCCGTGCTCGGCGGTACGCTGGTCACGCCGCCGCCGAGCGACGGCGCCCTGCCCGGCATCACGCGCGCGGCCGTGATGGCCATGGCAACCGCCACGGGTCACGCCGTCAGCGAGCGCACACTTACGCGCTACGACCTGCTGGCCGCGACCGAGGTCTTCCTGTGCGGCAGTGGTGCCGGGCTGGTGGCGGTGGCGAGTCTCGACGACGCGCCGATCGGCGACGGCGACCGCCCCTGCCTGGCCACGCTCTGCGCGGCATGGCCGGACTACGCCAGCCGTCACGGCGCGCTGTTCTGACGGCCCGAGCCGATGCCGCCGACGCGCAGTCAGCGCAGTGCGCCGACGAGGACCGGCCGCGGCGCCTGCGCGAGCCGGCCGGAAGCGCCGCTCGCGCTCTCGGCGGGGTCGGGCGCAAGCTCGACCACGACCACAACCCGCGCGGCTTCGACGGCGCCGCGCAGCGTCGCACCGAGCGCGTCCTGTCGCGTTCCCTCAAGCCGCACTGAGTGCGCCGCGCGGCGGCACCGGCACGCGGAAGAACAACCGGTAGAGCACCGGCACGACACCGAGCGTCAGCAACGTGGCGAAGGCGAGACCGAAGATGATCGTGATCGCCATCGCTTCCCAGATCGGACCGCCACCGAACCATAACGGCAGCATGCCGCCGACGGTCGTTGCGGTGGTAAGCAGGATCGGGCGCAGGCGCTCTTCGCAGGCGGCGAGCACGGCATCGAGCGCGCCCATTCCGTCCTCGAGATTGAGATCGATGCGTTCGATCAACACGATCGCATTGTTGATGACGATGCCGGCGAGCGAGATGATGCCGAGCAGCGTCATGAAGCCGAAGTAGCTGTCGGCAACGATGAGCCCGATGGTCACGCCGATCAACGCCAGCGGTATGGTCAGCACGATGATCAACGGGCGTCGCAGCGAATTGAACTGCGCCACCAGCAGCAGCACGATAAGCAGCCCGGCGATGGGCAGTTTCGCTGCAATCGAGGCATTCGCCTCGCCGGAGGTCTCGGCCTCGCCACCGTACTCCCAGCCATAACCGAACGACCAGTCGCGGGAGAAGTCTTCGAGCCAGGGATCGATCGCCGCGAGTACCTCGTTCGCCGTGTAACCTGGCGCGAGCAGGGCTTCCACGGTGACGGTGCGCAGGCGGTTGCGACGTTCGATCACCCCGGGTTCGAAGGCAAGCGCGACATCCGCCACCTGGTCGAACGGCACCGAGCGTCCGCTACCCTGCGCGTACACGTTGATCGAGCCGACCGGTTCGCGCCCGGCGTCGTGCGCGGCGAGCGAGCGCAGCACGATGGGGATGAGTTCGTCTCCCTCGCGGAACTCGGTGGTGGCGAGGCCGGAGAAATAGGTCTGCAGGGACAGCGCGATGTCCTGGTGGGTGATGCCGGCGAGCCGCGCGCGGGTGTCGTCGATGGCGATCAGCGCCTTCTTGGTGCGCGCACCCCAGTCGTCGCTGACCTGCAGCGCGCCCGGCGTCTCACGCAGCCGCGCTTTGATCGCATCGACCAGCGAGAACAGCCGATCGGTGTCGCGCCCGGAGACGCGGATCGCGATCGGCGGCCAGGCCGGGGCACCGAGCGCAAGCGGGCGGATAGTGGCTTCCGCATCGGGAAAGTGTTCGAACACGTAGGCCTGCAGGCGCGGGATCACGGTGGCGTGCATGACCTCGGTCGAGGTCGCATTGGCCAGCGTAATGGCGTAGTTGCTGGCCGGCGGATGCGGATTGAAGGTGAGATTGAAACGCGGCGCACCCTTGCCGATGAAACTCGCCCAGTCGGAGACGCCCGCGTCGCGCTCGTCGCGCGCGACCAGTTCCGCCTCCATGAAGGCCTCGGTCTCGCGCACCACCTCGGCGGTGCGCGCGAGCGGCGTGCCGTAGGGCAGTTCGATCTCCATGGTGAAAGTGGCGCGGTCGTTGGGCGGGAAGAAGATGTTCGGCACCAGCCCCATGCCGAGCACGGCAAGGTAGAACACCCCACCGACACCGACGAGAAACCACCACGGGTGCCGCAGGATGGCGACGAGCCCCCTGCGGTAGCCGCGGTACAGCCAGCGCGTGCGCG
>JAVJVZ010000046.1:0-10328 GCA_040220855.1 Gammaproteobacteria bacterium
CGGGCGTGGCGGCGCCGTCACGTCCGCGGTACCCGGCTGGCCGCCGGCGCCGGCGGGCGGCGGCGGTACCGCCGGCGCGGCGGCTGGACGCTCGACAGGCGGCGGTGTGACCGTCGCCGGGGCGCTGGTCGACGTCGCCGCACGCTCGGCGGATGCGGCCGGGCGCCGTGACGCAGCGGAAGGCTCGTCGAAGAGGTCGCGGGTCGGCGGGGTCGGACGCTCTGCCGGTGCATCATCACGCGACGCGTCATTACCCGAACGCTCGCCCGGGCGGTCGCCCGCCGTTGCCTCACGCGCACCACCACCGTCGCCGCCACCCTCACCACGCTGGCCGCCGCCACGTCCGCCGCGCGAACCGCGACGTCGCGAGCTGCCACGGCGGCTGCCGCCGTCGCTACCGGCATCGCGCGCGCCGTCGGTGTCACCGCCGGATTGACGAGCGGCATCCTCGCGCGGCTGCTCAGTGGCGGCCGACGCGCCATCCTCGCGCGCCGCACCCTGGCGACCGCGGCGGCTGGCACCGCGACGGCGCTCGCCGCCTTCGCGCGTGCTGGTGCCCTGGCCACGCCGGCCGCCACGCGAGCGCCGGCTCTGCTGGCTGCCGCGGCCATCGCCATCGTCGCTACCGCGACGCGATCCGCCAGCGCGTTCATCACGCGGGGCATTCTCCCGCGGGCTGGCGTCGGCGCTCGCGGGACCGCCCGGACTGGCACCGAACAATGAGCTGAACACGCGTGTCAGGAAACCACCGCTTGCCGCGGGTGTCGCCGCCGGCGACGCCGCGGGAGCGGGTGCGGGTTCCGGCCGCGGCGGCGGCCGCTGCACGTCACGGACCGCCGGCTGCGGCGGCGGTGCGACGGGCTCGTCGCGGGTGAAGTCGACACTCGGATTCTCGACCTCGGAGACCATTTCGTAGGACTCGCCGGCTGGCGCGCGCGGCAGGTCCTGCTCGCGAATGCGCTGGATCTCGAAATGCGGCGTCTCGAGGTTCTGGTTGGGAATGAGGAGGATCGAAACCTCCTGGCGCGCCTCGATGCGGGTGACGTCCTGGCGCTTCTCGTTGAGCAGGTAGGTGGCGACATCGACCGGGACCTGTGCGGTGACCTTGACCGTCGAATCCTTCATCGCCTCTTCCTCGATGATGCGCAGCACCCCGAGCGCGGTCGACTTGACGTTGCGGATGGTGCCGACACCGTCGCAGCGCGGGCAGATCTCGTGGCTGGCCTCGGTCAGCGACGGGCGCAGGCGCTGGCGCGACATCTCGAGCAGGCCGAAGCGCGAGATACGCCCGATCTGTACCCGCGCGCGGTCGATCTTGACCGCCTCGCGCAGCTTCTGCTCGACCGCGCGCTGACTCTTGCTCGAGGTCATGTCGATGAAGTCGATCACGATGAGCCCGCCGAGGTCACGCAGGCGCAACTGCCGGCCGATCTCCTCGGCCGCCTCGAGGTTGGTCTTGAGCGCGGTTTCCTCGATGTCACCGCCCTGGGTGGCCTTGGCCGAGTTGATGTCGACGGTGGTCAGCGCCTCGGTCGGCTCGACCACGATCGAGCCGCCACTCGGCAGCCGCACCTGGCGCGCGAAGGCGGACTCGATCTGGCCCTCGATCTGGTAGCGGCTGAACAAAGGGACGCCATCTTCGTAGAGTTTCAGCTTGCCCAGGTTCTGCGGCATGACCTGCTGCATGAACTCGCGCGCGTCCTCGTAGAGCTTGCGGTCATCGCACAGGATCTCGGCAATGTCGCCGCGCAGGTAATCACGCACGGCACGGATGATGACGTTGCGATCCTGGTAGATGAGGAAGGGGGCGGGGCGCTCCTGCGAGGCCTCATCGATCGCCTTCCACAGTTGCAGCAGGTAATCGAGGTCCCATTGCAGTTCCTCGGTCGACTTGCCGACACCGGCGGTGCGCAGGATGAGCCCCATGTTGGAGGGAATCTCGAGCCCGGCCATGGCGTCGAGCGCCTCGTCGCGGTCTTCGCCCTCGATCTGACGTGACACCCCGCCAGCACGCGGATTGTTCGGCATCGCCACCAGGTAGCGCCCGGCCAGGCTGATGAAGGTGGTCAGGGCAGCGCCCTTGTTGCCGCGCTCCTCTTTCTCGACCTGGACGATGACCTCCTGGCCTTCGCTCAGCGCTTCCTTGATGTTGACGCGGCCGTTGCCGGCCTTCGCCTTGTCCTTGAAGTAGGAGCGGGCGACTTCCTTGAGTGGCAGGAAGCCATGGCGGTTGCCGCCGTAATCGACAAAGGCGGCTTCGAGGCTGGGCTCGATGCGAATGATCTTGCCCTTGTAGATGTTCGATTTCTTCTGTTCTTTTCCGGTAGCTTCGATGTCCAGGTCGTACAAACGCTGACCATCGACCAAGGCGACGCGCAGCTCTTCCGGCTGGGTCGCGTTGACCAGCATTCTCTTCATGTGCAAAAACCCTGATACGGGACGGCAGTGCGCACGCACCGCTCGGGACTCTGGCCAGGCACGACGCCTGTCGTGCTGTGCCGGGGTCGTTGCGCGCTGCAAGCCCCTTGCGTCGATCGCCGCGTGGTGCGGCCATCGACGATCGTTGTTTCCAAGTGCCGCGGCGTTACCGCCGCGGCCGCCATGTCTGCGTTGTCCGAGAGGGGGAACCGGTCAGAAGGGCCAGCCGCGTGGCGCCGCCAGTCTGGCGTCCGCGGCCGCCATCGCAGGGTGCGCCAGCGCGGCGCGGGCGAAACGGATGCGATGTCTGAGCGGTTTGCTAAACTACTTTGCGGTTCAGCCGTAACGTCCCACGTCTTCTGGACATTTCCGCATGATTGCCGAGCGCGGGCAGGACCCGCAACGGCCGGCGCAATATAGCAACCTTGACCCCAGGCAGCAATCAGGATAACGCCCCCGGCGCCGGTCGCCGCGGCGGCGTGCGCATGGTGACGGTGGCGCACGAGCACGCCGGGCGTCGTATCGACAACTTCCTGCAGGGCGAACTGGGCGGCGTGCCGCGCGGCCTCATCTACAAGCTGCTGCGCAGTGGCCAGGTCCGCGTCAACGGCTCGCGCGCGAAACCCGACCGCCGCCTCGAAAGCGGCGACGAGGTGCGCATCCCGCCGGTCGCCGACACCACCGGGCCGGTGCAGGTGCCGGCCGCGCGCGTCGACGCGTTCGAGGATCTCGTGCTGCACGAGGACGAGCGCTTTCTCGTCGTCGACAAGCCGGCCGGGCTCGCGTGTCATGCCGGCAGCGGGATTCGCTACGGCCTAATAGAAATTGCGCGTGCCGCGCGGCCGCATACGCCGCGACTCGATCTCGCGCATCGCCTCGACCGCGATACGTCGGGCTGCGTGGTGCTGTGCAAGGATGTGGAAACGCTGCGTGCGGTCAACGCGGCGCTGCGCGAGCGCGATACCGTCAAGCGTTACACGGCGCTGCTGTGCGGCGCACTGGCCCGCGACACGCGCCACATCGATGCGACCCTGACGATTGCGCGCGATGCCAGCGGCGAGCGGCGTGTCAGCGTCGACGCCTCCGGCAAGCAGGCACGCACGCTGATCGAACGCATCACCCCCGTCGGCGGGCACTCGCTGGTCGAACTGCGCCTCGAGACCGGGCGCATGCATCAGATCCGCGCACACGCACAGCATCTCGGTCATCCCGTCGCCGGCGACCGCCTGTACGGCGACGAAGCCTGTAACCGCAACCTCGCCGCGCACGGGCTCGCGCGGCTGTTCCTGCATGCGAGCCACGTCGCGCTGCGCACCGCGCGCGGCACCATCGCGGTAACCGCACCGCTGCCGCCCGCCCTCACCAGCGTGCTCGAACGTCTCGCTCCATCGTGATCGAACTCGTCATCTTCGATTTCGACGGCACCCTGGTCGACAGCGAAGCGCGCATCGTCGGCGCCATGCAGGCGGCTTTCGTCGCAGCGGCCCTGGCCCCGCCGGCACCCGCCGCGGTGCGCGCGATCATCGGCCTGTCCCTCGAGCACGCCGTTGCCAGCCTGTACCGCAGCGACGACGCGCAGCTACACGGGCGACTGGTCACCGGCTATCGCACCCATTACGCCCGCCTCGCCGGAATTCCCATGCCGCTCTTCGATCATTGCAAGGCCACGCTTGCCGAACTCGCCGGCGCCGGCCAGCTGCTCGCGATCGCCACCGGCAAGAGCCGCGGCGGGCTCGCCAGCGCGCTCGCCGAGTGCGGTATCGGGCATTACTTCGACAGCACGCGCACCGCCGACGACTGTCCACCCAAACCCGACCCGACCATGTTGCGTGAGATCCTCGCCGAGCTCGGTATCGCGCCGGCCCGTGCGGTGATGGTCGGTGACACCGAGTACGACCTGCGCATGGCGCAGGCTGCCGGCATGCCGGCAATCGGCGTCAGCTACGGCGCGCACGCCCCGGCGCGTCTGCTAGACTGCCAGCCCCACGCGATCATCGACTCGCTGGCGGCGCTCCCGGCAGCGCTCCAGGCGCTCGGCGCGGAACGGTTCTAGTTGAGGTGAGCAGAGCATGGCCTGGGACGAGAAGGGCGAGACACCCGGCGACGCGCCGCCCCCGACGGACAGCGCGTTCGAACGCCGCCTGGTCGAGCGCATCTCCTTCGAGTTCCTGCGCGAACAACGGCGCGCGCGCCGCTGGGGCATCTTCTTCAAGCTGCTTGCAGTGGCCTACGTCACCGTGCTCATCGTGCTGTCGCTGCCGCGCGACGGCCGCATGCATCCGTTTTCAGGCGATCGTGTCACGGCGCTGGTCGACCTCCAGGGCATCATTGCGCACGGCGCCGAGGCCAGTGCCGACAACGTCGTGCATGGTTTGCGTGCGGCGTTCGAGGACGGCGCCACCGCCGGCGTCATACTGCGTATCAACAGCCCCGGCGGCAGCCCGGTGCAGGCCGGCTACATCAACGACGAAATCTACCGCCTGCGCGAGGAACACCCCGACATCCCACTCTATGCCGTCATCGAGGACATCTGCGCCTCCGGCGGCTACTACGTCGCCGCCGCCGCCGATCGTATCTTCGCCGACAAGGCCAGCATCGTCGGCTCGATCGGCGTGCGCCTCGACAGCTTCGGCTTCGTCGAGAGCATGGACAAGCTCGGCGTCGAGCGACGCCTGTTGACCGCCGGCGAGAACAAGGGCTTCCTCGATCCGTTCCTGCCGCTCGAACCGGGCCACGTCGAGCACGTGCGCAAGATGCTCGGCGAAGTGCACGAGCAGTTCATCAACACCGTGCTCAAGGGGCGGCGCGACAAGCTCGCCGACAACCCCGAGCTCTTCTCGGGCTTGTTCTGGAGCGGGGAGCGCAGCCTCGCACTCGGCCTCATCGACGACTTCGGCTCCGCCGGTCGTGTCGCCCGCGAAGTCATCGGCGCCGAGGACATCGTCGATTTCACTTACCGCGACTATTCGCTCGAGAGCATTCTCAAGCGCAGCGGTGCCTCCATCCTGCAACGATTCACCGGCGCCTCAGCGCCGGCCTGGTAGCGCGGCGAGCACCGCGTAGTCGAATGCCGCCAGCAGCGTGGTGAGACCGATCAGCGGCAGCCCGGTGAGCGCGCTCGGATCGTCGCTGGTGACGCGCTCGAACAGGGCGATGCCGAGGCCCTCGACCTTGAAGCTGCCGGCACAGTCGTAGGGTTCTTCGGCAGCGAGGTAGGCCCCGATGGTGGCATCGTCGAGCGGGCGGAACAGCACCGTGGTGGTGACCACCTCGGTACGGCTGCGCCCGGTCGCAGTGTCGAGCACGCACAAGCCGGTCGGAAAGCTCACCTCCCGCCCGCTCGCCGCGCGCAGCTGGGCGCAGGCGGAAGCGTGGTCGCCGGGTTTGCCGAGAATGCGACCGGCGTTGACCGCCACCTGGTCGCTACCGATGACGAGCGCGTCCGGCCACGCGGGCGCGAGTGCGGTCGCCTTGGCCCGGGCGAGCCGCTGCACCAGGGCCGGCGGCGTCTCGCCGGCGCGTGGCCGTTCGTCGATGTCGGGAGCGACGGCATGAAAGGGCAGCCGCAGGCGTTCGAGCAGCGCGCGCCGGTAGGGCGAGGACGAAGCCAGCACGAGGGTGCGACGGCGACCCGGGGCGGGCGCGCTCGGGGGGTGCTCGTAGCCAATCATAATTATTGTTCTAACTCGCTGATGCTTGGCCTATAATACGCGCCCCCGATGACGGCCGAACTGCCCAGCGATGTCGATTACCGCCGCCTGCTTGCTGACGGCGGCACGATTGACGGCTGCATCGGCGCGCGGCGCCTGTCGCGTGTCGGTGGTAATTTCCGCGTCACCGGGGCGGCACGTGCGCGCATCGCCCTGCGCCGTGACGAACGCGGCCGCATCCTGCTCGGCGGCACCTGGCAGGCGCCGTTGGAAGCGCAATGCCAGCGTTGCCTGGCGTGGATGCCGCTGACGATCGAGGGCGAGTTGGAGCTGGTCGTCGTCGACAATGCCGACGACGTACCCGCGACGCAGGAAGACGAAGAGGGTGAGGATTACGTGGCGGCAACACAGGGCCGCCTGCCGCTGGTGGCACTGATCGAAGACGAGCTGCTGCTCGCCTGCCCGATGATCCCGCTGCACGAGGACAGCACGTGCGCGGGCGCGGAGGCCGGGGACGACGGCGGCGATGACTCCAGCGCAACACACTACAAACCGTTTGCGGATCTCGCGGCGCTGGTCAAGGCAGCACGCGAGACCGACGATTGACCATCATCATTCAGAGCAGGTGATCCCATGGCCGTTCAACAGAACAAATCCACGCCCTCGCGTCGCGGCAAGCGCCGCTCGCACGACGCACTGTCGAAGCCGACGCTGTCGGAGGATTCGACCACGGGCGAGATCCATCGCCGCCATCATGTCAGCGCCGACGGCTACTACCGCGGCAAGCAGGTCGTACCGGACGCCGAGTAAGACCGCACCCGGGGGCCGCCGCGCAGGGGCGGCCCGTTGTCGGAACCGGCCGCAGGGCCGGTCCCGGCGCCGAACGCCATCCTTCTCCAACGCATATCCCGCCATCCCGTGACTGTGCGCATCAGCATCGATGCCATGGGCGGCGACTTCGGCCCCGAGGTCACCGTCCCGGCAGCGGTACAGGCGCTCGCGCGCCACCCCGGGCTCGAGCTGGTGCTCGTCGGCGACGAGGCGCGCGTGGCGCCGCTGTTCAGCGAGCACGGCCTCGCCGGCCACGAGCGTGCCGCTTTCGAGCATGCGCCGCAGGTGGTCGAGATGCACGACAAGCCCTCGGTCGCACTGCGCAACAAGCGCGAATCGTCGATGCGCCGTGCCATCGACCTCGTGCGCGACGGCCGCGCCAGCGCCTGCGTCAGCGCCGGCAACACCGGTGCATTGATGGCGATTGCGCGCTTCGTGCTCAAGACCCTCCCGGGCATCGACCGTCCGGCCATCTGCGCGACCATGCCAGGCGCCGGCAAGCCCACCCACATGCTCGATCTCGGCGCCAATGTCGATTCGACCTCCGCCGAACTGTTCCGCTTCGCCGTCATGGGCGCGGTGCTCGCCGAGGCGGTCGACAACCGCAGCAACCCGAGCGTGGCGTTGCTCAACATCGGCGAGGAGGAGATCAAGGGCAACGATCGCGTCAAGCAGACCGCCGTGCTGCTCGAGCAGAGCCCGCTCAACTACGCCGGCTTCGCGGAGGGCGGCGACATCTACAACGGCCGTTTCGATGTCATCGTCTGCGACGGCTTCGTCGGCAACGTGGCGTTGAAAGCGAGCGAGGGTGTGGCACGCATGCTGAGCGAGATCGCGCGCGAAGAGTTCAAGCGCAACTGGTTCACGCGCCTCGGTGCCCTGTGCGCATTGCCGGCACTGAAGGCGCTGCGCAGCCGCGCCGACCCGCGCCGTTACAACGGTGCCAGCCTGCTTGGCCTGCGCGGCACGGTGGTCAAGAGTCACGGCAGCGCCGACGCGCTGTCGTTCGCCCATGCCATCGACGTCGCCGTGCTCGAAGCGGAGAAGTCGGTGCCCGAACGGATCAGCCACCTGCTGGAAAACCTGCTCGAAGGAGCCGAACAGAACTGATGAACGACACCAACACGCTCGCCCACCTGGCCTTCGTGTTCCCGGGGCAGGGGTCGCAGGCACTCGGTATGGCAGGCGCACTCGCCGCTGTCTTCCCCGCCGTGCGCATGCGTTTCGAGGTGGCCTCCGAGGTTCTCGGATTCGACCTGTGGAAACTCGTCAGCGACGGGCCGGAGGAAGCGCTCAACAGTACGCAGAACACGCAGCCCGCGTTGCTCGCGGCGAGCGTGGCGACCTGGGACGCATGGCTGGAAAGCGGCGGACCGCGGCCACGCCTGATGGCCGGGCACAGCTTCGGCGAGTACACCGCGCTGGTCTGCGCCGGCGCGCTGGACTATGCCGATGCGGTGGCGCTGGTCGCCGACCGTGGGCGCTTCATGCAGGAGGCCGTGCCAGCGGGCGAGGGCGCCATGGCTGCCGTACTCGGGCTCGATGTCGATGAGCTCGCCGCGGCCTGCGCAGAAGCCAGTGGCGCCGACGGCATCTGCACCTGCGCCAATCTCAATGCGCCAGGCCAGATAGTCATCGCCGGCAACACCGCGGCCGTGGCACGCGCCTGTGAACTGGCGAGCGCGCGCGGCGCCAAGCGAGCCATGACCCTGCCGGTCAGCGTGCCGGCCCACTGTGCCCTGATGAGCCCGGCTGCTGAGCGGCTGGAAGCGCGCCTCGCCGGAATTTCGATCGGCAAGCCGGACACGACCATCCTGCACAACGTCGACGTCACCGCGCATGCCGACGCCGCCGCCATTCGCGCCGCGCTGGTACGCCAGCTGCACTCGCCGGTGCGCTGGATCGAGACCGTCGAGCGTTTCGCCGCCGATGGCATCACCCACGTCTGTGAATGCGGCCCGGGCAAGGTGCTCGGCAGCTTACTCAAGCGCATCGATCGCAACCTCGCCTGCTTCCCCCTTGGCGAACCCGACGGGTTGCGCGCCGCCGTCGCGACGTTGAACGGAGAAACCCCATGAGCGAACAGAAACTCGCCCTGGTCACCGGCGCCAGTCGCGGTATCGGGCTCGCCATCGCTATGCGCCTCGCCGCCGACGGTTACGACATCATCGGCACCGCGACCGGCGCCAGCGGCGTCGCCGCCATCGAGCAGGCACTCGGCGCCGGCGGCCGGCTGCGCGCGGCACTCGCGCTCGACGTCACCGACAAGGCGTCGCTGGCAGCGTTCTTCGAAGCCCTCGAACGCGACGCGCTCACACCCTCGGTCCTCGTCAACAATGCCGGCGTCACGCGCGACAACCTGCTGCTGCGCATGAAGGACGACGAATGGGAGACCGTCATCGCGGCCAATCTCGACGCCGTATTCGCACTGACACGGCGCCTGCTGCGGGCCATGGTGAAGGCGCGCTACGGACGCATCATCAGCATCACCTCGGTGGTCGGCGTGTCCGGCAACGGCGGCCAGGCCAATTACGCCGCGGCCAAAGCCGGGGTGATCGGATTCAGCAAGTCGCTGGCGCAGGAAGTCGCCAACCGTGGCATCACCGTCAACGCGGTGGCGCCGGGCTTCATCGATACGGACATGACACGCAAGCTGAGCGAAGCGCAGAAATCGGCCGCGCTCGCGCGCGTGCCGATGGGACGCATGGGCACGTCGGAAGAGATCGCGGCAACGGTCGCATTTCTCGCCTCGGACGGCGCGGCCTACATCACCGGCGAGACGATCCACGTCAACGGTGGCATGTACATGGCATGAGGCGGCATGACGGAGCGCCCGGGGCGGTGCTCGCAACATGCCCATGGAGGACTCTCAACCGGAACTGATCATCAACCGCTAACCGAATGTTCTTAAAGTCGATTTCCGTTGAGAAACGGACACTTGCTTGCAGTTTAAGGCGTTTTCACTAAACTAACATCCGCCGCCACGCTGGCGGCACTCAATTGGGAGGATTTTCAACCGATGAGCAGCGTTGAAGAACGTGTCAAGAAGATCGTCGTCGAGCAGCTCGGCGTAAAAGAAGAAGAGGTGACCAACGAAGCTTCCTTCGTCGATGATCTCGGCGCGGACTCACTCGACACGGTCGAGCTCGTGATGGCCCTGGAAGAGGAATTCAAGACGGAGATCCCGGACGAGGAAGCCGAGAAGATCACCACGGTGCAGCAGGCCATCGATTACATCAACGAGCACCTGGAAGCCTGACGCAGCTTGCCGCAATCCACACGAGGCCGCGATTCGTGATCGAAGCGCGGCCTTTTCCATTTATGGCGCAGCGCTGAATACCGCCATGTGCGCCATGCGGAATGACGCGAGCAGTTCGGAGCGACGCCACGGCAAGCACGTGACGCCCCGCGCGCGCACCGGCGAGGCGC
>JAVJVZ010000047.1:0-35246 GCA_040220855.1 Gammaproteobacteria bacterium
CTCGTCGCCGCCGCACTCGTCGCGCTGGCGCTCGTAGCCGGTGCCATCGCCTGGCGCCGGCGCGGTGCCACGGCGGCTGCCGCGCCCGACGATCGTGCGGTCGTCTACGCGGGCGCGATCAAGGCTATTCTCGAGGGCGCACACCCGGGTCTCGAGCAATTGCTGCCGCGCGCGCGCGCCGCCGGCGCGGCGCGCACCGACTTCGAGCTCGAGCAGCTCCCGCGCGCCTCCGGCGAGGACGTCACGACCTTCGACACCGCACCACTGGCGGACGAGGATCCGACCATACCGCGGCCGGCGTCGGCCGCGCCGGATGCGGAAGGCATCATCGTCAGCGAGAGCGTCGAAGCCGAGCCCGTGCCGGCCTCGGTATTCCGCAGTTATGACATTCGCGGCATCGTCGGTGAGACCCTGACCGAGGACGGCGTCTACCAGATCGGGCGAGCCCTCGGCGCCGAGGCCGAGGCGCGCGGCCAGCGTACCGTGGTGGTGGCGCGCGACGGCCGCCACTCGAGCGAGCCGCTCAAGCAGGCGCTGTGCAAGGGGCTGATCGAATCCGGCCGCGACGTCCTCGACATCGGTCTCGCGCCGACCCCGGTGCTCTACTTCGCCACGCACTATCTCGACGCCCGCAGCGGTGTCATGGTCACCGGCAGCCACAACCCGGCGAACTACAACGGGCTCAAGGTCGTACTCGACGGCAACACGCTCTGCGGCGAGGCGATCCAGGCCATCCGGCGCCGCGTCGACACGCAGGACTTCGTCGACGGCACCGGCTCGATGCAGTCGGCCGACATCATCGCCGAGTACATCCGGCGCATCAGCGAGGAAATCCCGGTCACCCTCGGCAACGCCCTGCGCGTCGTCGTCGACTGTGGCAACGCCGTGCCGGGGAGCGTCGCGCCGGACGTGCTGCGTGCCATCGGGCACGATGTCATCGAGCTCTACTGCGAGGTCGACGGCGATTTTCCCAATCATCACCCCGATCCGTCGCAGCCGGAGAACCTCGCCGCGCTGATCGATGCGGTGCAGGAAGAGGGGGCCGATCTCGGTCTCGCCTTCGACGGCGACGGTGACCGCCTCGGCGTGGTCGACGGCGAGGGCAACGTGATCTGGCCCGACCGCCAGCTCATGCTGTTCGCGCGCGACATCCTCGCGCGCAACCCCGGCGCCCGCGTCATCTACGACGTCAAGTGCTCGCACCGGCTCGCAGCCGACATCACCGCGCACGGTGGCGAGCCGGTCATGACGCAGACCGGTCATTCGCTCATCAAGGCACGCATGCAGGAGACCGACGCCCTGCTCGCCGGTGACCTCAGTGGCCACATCTTCTTCCGCGATCGCTGGTATGGCTTCGACGATGCCATCTATGCCGCTGCGCGCCTGCTCGAGATCATTGTCAACAGCGAGCAGTCGCCGGCGGAGCTCTTCGCCGCGCTGCCGGGCGGCGTGACCACGCCGGAACTGCGCCTCGACATGCCCGAGGAGATGCACGCCGAGTTCATGGCCGCGGTGATGGCCGCGGCGCAGTTCCCGGATGCCGAGGTCACCACCATCGATGGGCTGCGTGTCGATTTCCCCGACGCCTGGGGCCTGATCCGGCCGTCCAACACGACGCCCTGCCTGGTACTGCGTTTCGAAGGCGACGACGAGGCCGCGCTGGCGGCGGTGAAGGAGAAGTTCCGCGCCCTGCTCGGCGGAATCGACGCGTCGCTGAACCTGCCTTTCTGAAGCAAACGGCACGCCCGCCCACCGGGGGCATCAACTGCCAAGACACGAGATCGATAGCGAGAGGAGCCATGCCCGTCACACCCGCCGACGCGCCCACCGTCGCCCACGTCCTGACCGCGGCGCTGCCCTACATTCAGCGCTACCAGGGCAAGACCATCGTCATCAAGTACGGTGGCAACGCGATGACCGACGACCGCCTCAAGGCCAGCTTCGCGCGCGACGTGGTGCTGATGAAGGCCGTCGGCATCCGTCCCATCGTCGTGCACGGCGGCGGCCCGCAGATCGGCGAACTGCTCGAACGCATCGGCAAGGAGTCGCGCTTCGTCGAAGGCATGCGGGTGACCGATGCCGAGACCATGGATGTCGTCGAGATGGTGCTCGGCGGGCTCGTCAACAAGGAGATCGTCAATCTCATCAATGCCAACGGCGGCCGCGCGATCGGCCTGACCGGCAAGGATGGCCCGCTGATCGTCGCACGCAAGCTGACCCTCTCGCCGCGCGATCCGGCGGCGGCAGCGCCCGAGATCATCGATCTCGGCCACGTCGGCGAAGTCGCCAAGGTCAATCGCCAGGTGCTCGATTTCTTCGGCGCCGGTGACTTCGTCCCGGTCATCGCGCCGATCGGCGTCGGTGAGGACGGCGCTTCCTACAACATCAACGCGGACCTCGTCGCCGGCAAGATTGCCGAGGTGATGCAGGCCGAGAAGCTGATGCTGCTGACCAACACGCCCGGGCTGCTCAGCCAGCAGGGCGAGCTGCTCACCGGGATCACGCCGAAGCGGGTGCGCGAGTTGATTGCCGACGGCACCATCCACGGCGGCATGCTGCCCAAGATCGGCTCCGCGCTCGATGCGGTCGACAACGGCGTGCGTCGCGCCCACATCATCGACGGCCGCGTCGAGCACGCCGTCCTGCTCGAGCTGTTCACCGACGAAGGCGTCGGCACGCTGATCGAATAATGCCGCGCAGCAGCCGACGCCAGCAGATCCTGGAAGTTCTCGCGCGCGAGCTCGAGACCCAGCCCGGCTCGCGCATCACCACCGCGCACCTGGCGCAGGCGGTGGGTGTGTCGGAGGCTGCGCTGTACCGGCACTTCGCCAGCAAGGCGCAGATGTTCGAGGCCTTGATCGCTTTCGCCGAGGACAGCGTGTTCACCTTGTTCAACCAGGTCATGCACGAGCAGAAGGATGCCCGTGTGCGTTGTCTCCACCTGACCACGGTGCTGTTGCGCTTCGCCGAACGCAATCCCGGAATCGCGCGCGTGCTCACGGGCGACGTGCTGACCGGCGAGCACGAGCGCCTGCGCGCACGCGTCGCGCAGTTCTTCGCGCGCGTCGAGACGCAGTTCCGCCAGGTCATGCGCGAGCGCAACCTGGCGCCGGACGAGCAAGCTGACGGCGCCTACGTGCAGCAGTCCGCACGGCTGCTGTTATGCGTCGTCAGCGGGCGCATCGGACAGTTCGTACGCAGTGAGTTCAGCGAGCTGCCGGCGCGCGAATGGGAGCAGCAATGGCAACTGCTCAGCGAGGGCCTGTTCCCGGGGTGAGCGCGCAGGCGCTTGCCGCGCCCGTCAGCGCGCAGCGCTGCCCTTGAGCTCGCGAAAGCGCTCGATATCGGCATCGAAGCGCTCGCGGATGGCCTGCTGCTCGGCATGCTTGTCGGCGATGAAGGCCTCGTTCTCGGTAATCTGCGCACGCACGTTGTCGATGTCCTTGATCATGTCCGCCGAGGGCTTCTTGCCGCGGCGTTCCATCTCCGCCGCGCGTTCGATCATCTGGTCGAGGTTGCTGCGCAACTTCTCGATGTGGCTCTCGACGAGGCGAATCTGCGAATCGAGGTGCGCGATCTGGCCGTCACGCGTGAGCACCAGGTCGTCCTCCGAGGCGAAGGTGTCGAGCAGCACCTTGTCGGCCTGTTTCTGCTCGGCGGCTTTACGCGCCTCGGCACGCCGGGCGGCGGCGGCGGTGCGCTCCGCCTCGAGCTCTTCGAGGGTTTTCGCCGCTTCCTTGGTGCGGGTGGTCAGGCCTTGCTTGTTGAGCGTCTCGTGTCCCTTCTGCGCGAACTCCGGCGGCACCGCGTTGCCGCATTCGCGCACGCCCTCGTGGTTGGTCCAGCACTTGATGGCGGCACCCGCCGGCGCAATCGCGACGAAGGCAAGCGCGATGCCGGCGGTGAGGGTGAAACGGAGCGTTCGAATCATGGTGTCGGATCCTGCGAAGCACGCAACGGTAACGCGTGGCGGCTGCGATGAACCACCATAACCATACTAGCGGACCGTGAACGCGTGCTGAACACCCCGCCGCGCGCTCACACGCCGTAGGTCTTGCGGTATTCGGCAATCGCCGCGAGATCTTCAGCGTGATCGCCGCGCGCGGCGAGCCAGGTGACCAGATCGGCCAGCGTCACGATGCTGCCCACCGGAATGCCGTGGCGGTCCTCGACTTCCTGCGCCGCCGACAGTGCGCCGGCACCGCGCTCCTGGCGGTCGAGCGAGATCATGACGCCGACGGCGCGCGCGCCGGCCGCGTCAATCAGCTGCATCGATTCGTTGACCGAGGTGCCGGCGGAGATGACGTCGTCGACGATCAGCACGCGGCCGGCGAGCGGTGCGCCGAGCGTGGTGCCGCCCTCGCCGTGGTCCTTGGCTTCCTTGCGGTTGAAGCAGAACGGCACGTCGCGACCGTGATCACGGCTGAGCGCGATGGCGATCGCGGCGCCGAGCGGGATGCCCTTGTAGGCGGGGCCGAAGAGCACGTCGAAAGCCGGTGCGCCGGCCACGATCGCGGCGGCATAGGCGCGGCCGAGACGGTCGAGTGCCGCGCCGCTGTCGAAGGCACCTGTGTTGAAGAAATACGGGCTCTGGCGGCCCGACTTGAGGGTGAAGCGTCCGAAGCGCAGCGCGCCACGGGCAACGGCGTAATCGATGAACTCGCGCTGGTAGTCGTGCATGGGGGTCTCTGCGGATGGGGCCGGCGGGCGGGTATCATAGCGGCGGCGCGGCGGCGAAGCATCGGCGCGCAGTTCCCCCGTTCGAGGACCCGGCATCCCACCCATGCGCATCATCTCGCTCAATCTCAACGGCATCCGCTCGGCCCACGCCAAGGGCTTCTACAGCTGGCTCGCGCGCCAGCGCGCCGACGTCGTCTGCCTGCAGGAAACCAAGGCCCAGGTCGACCAGCTGGTCGAGGAAATCCGTGCCCCGGGTCGCTGGCACACGTTCTTCCACGATGCCGAGAAGAAGGGCTACAGCGGCGTGGCGCTGTTCTCGCGCCACGAACCTGACAACGTCACCTACGGTCTCGGCTTCGACGATTTCGATCGCGAAGGGCGCTACGTGCAGGCCGACTTCGGTGGGCTGTCGGTCGCTTCGGTATACCTGCCGTCGGGCTCCTCGAGCGAAGAGCGCCAGCAGATGAAGTTCCGCTTCATGGATCTCTTCATGCCGTGGCTGGAGGCACGCCGTACCAACGGCCGGGAGTACGTCCTGTGCGGCGACTGGAACATCGCGCACAAGCAGATCGATCTCAAGAACTGGCGCTCCAACCAGAAGAACTCCGGCTTCCTGCCCGAAGAGCGCGCCTGGATGGACCGCCTGTTCGACGAGGTCGGCTGGGTCGATGCCTTCCGCGTGGTCGATCAGCGAGCAGAGCAATATACGTGGTGGTCGAACCGCGGCCAGGCCCGGGCCAAGAACGTCGGCTGGCGCATCGACTACCAGGTCGTCACTCCCGGCCTCGCCGAGCGCGTGCGCGCAGCGAAGATCTATACCGCCGCCCGCTTCTCCGACCACGCGCCCCTGATCATGGACTACGACGGCGAACTCGACGCCTTCTGACCACAGGGGTCAGACACCTGTGGATAAGTCGCGCGGTCAGGGGCGCCGGCGGATGCGGTAGATGGCGATCTCGGCGAGCAGGTTGGGTAACAGCTGCATGCCGATCACGGCGCGGTGCTGCGAGTCGACGGTGGCCCGTTCGATGACCGCGATGCGGCGCCCGGCGCACAGGTCCTCGAAGTCGTCGATGGTGCACATGTGGATGTTCGGCGTGTCGTACCAGGTATGCGGCAGGTGGCGCGTGACCGGCATGCGGCCGCGCGTGAACTGCAGGCGGCACTTCCAGTGGCCCATGTTGGGGAAGGTCACGATACCTTCGCGTCCGATGCGCAGGATGTCGTCGATGAGCAGGTGCGGAAAGCGTGTCGCCTGCACCGTCTGCGTCATCACCACGTAGTCGAACGAGTCCGCGTCGAATCCCGACAGGCCTTCGTCGAGGTTGGCCTGGATCACGTTCACGCCGCGCTCGATGCAGGCGACGATGTTGTCCGGATCGATCTCCACGCCGTAGCCGGTGACGCCCTTCACGCGCTGCAGCTCGGCGAGGAAGGCGCCGTCGCCGCAGCCGAGGTCCAGCACCCGCGAGCCGTCCGCGATCCAGTCGGCGATGAGGCGGTGCTCGGGGCGCAGTGCGGCCGCGTTCACGGGCCCACCTCGATGCGCGCGAAGTAGCTCGACAGCACCTTGTGATACTGCGGAATGGGCAGCAGGAAGGAGTCGTGCCCGAGGTCCGATTCGATATCGACGTAGCTGACGTCGTGGTCGCAGTCGAGCAGCGCGCGCACGATCTCGCGCGAGCGCGCCGGCGAGAAACGCCAGTCGCTGGAGAAGGAGATGACCAGGAAGTTCGCCTGGCAGCCGGCGACCGCGCGTGTCAGGTCGCCGTCGTGTGCCTGCGCGGGGTCGAAGTAGTCGAGCGACTTGGTCATCAACAGGTAGGTATTGGCGTCGAAGCGGCCGACGAAGCTCTCGCCCTGGTAGCGCAGGTAGGATTCGATCTCGAACTCGACCCCGAAGCCGAAGTTGATCTTGCCGGCGCGCAGCTCGCGGCCGAACTTGGTGTGCAGCACGTCGTCGGACAGGTAGGTGATGTGGCCGACCATGCGCGCGAGCTTGAGTCCGTGCTCGGGTATGACGTCGTGCTCGTAGTAGTGGCCGTCGTGGAAGTTCGGATCGGAGCGGATGGCCTGGCGTGCGATCTCGTTGAAGGCGATGTTCTGCGTCGACAGCCGCGGGGCCGCGGCGATGACCACCGCGTGACGCACACGCGCGGGGTAGTCGATCGACCACTGCAGTACCTGCATGCCGCCCAGGCTGCCCCCGATCACCGCCGCCCAGGCGTCGATGCCGAGCCGGTCGGCGAGGCGCGCCTGGCTCTCGACCCAGTCGCGCACGGTCACGATGGGGAAGTCCGGCCCGTAACGCTTGCCGCTGCCTGGCCGCACGGCGAGCGGGCCGGTCGAGCCGCCGCAGCCGCCGAGGTTGTTCGGGCACACGACGAAGAAGCGGTCGGTATCGATCGGCTTGCCGGGCCCGATGCAGTTGTCCCACCAGCCGGGCTTGCGGTCGTCCGGGCTGTGGTAGCCGGCGGCGTGGTGATCGCCGGACAGCGCGTGGCACACCAGCACGGCGTTGTCACGCGCGGCGTTCAGGGTGCCGTAGGTCTCGTAACAGAGATCGTAGGCGTCGAGGGTGACGCCGCAGTCGAGGGCGATGGCGCTGTCGAAATGCGCAACCTGTGGCGTGACCAGGCCGACGCTGGCTTCTGCAAGGGGCTCGGGCATCAGGGGCTGGACAGGCAGTCGCGCACTCGGGGGGCGCAAGTCTAAGTGCGGTTGCCGTCCGGCGGCAAACCGGCTGCCCGCGCCGCACCGCCGAGCTCGACGAACCAGCCAGGCAGGCAGTCCGGTGCGACGATGCGCAGGCGCTTGTCGCGCCCGCGCGCGCCGCGCTCCAGCACGACCCGGCGCCGCGGTACGGCGAAGGCCGCAGCGAGGTAGGCGAGCAATGCCTCGTTGGCACGCGCCTCGCGTGCCGGCGCCTGGATGGCGATGCGCACGGCGTCGTCGTGCACGCCGTCGACGCCGGCCTGGCGCGCATTCGGCTTTGCCTTCACCGTCAGTACCAGGTCTTCGGCATCCCAGCGATACCAGCTCACGGCCGCGCTCAGAGCAGCGCGACGCCGGCGTCGCGCAGCGGCGCGACGACGAGGATCTGGGCGAGCTGCAGGCCGACCAGCACGACCAGCGGCGACAGGTCGAGTGGCCCCAGTGGCGGGATCGCGCGGCGCGCCGGGCCGAGCAGCGGCTCGGTCAGCGCGTGTATCACGCTGGTCAGCGGATTGTAGGTACCGGGAGCGACCCAGCTCAGCACCACCTGGATGATGATCGCGCCGATGAACGTCCATAGCGTCTTGCCGAGCAGCTCGGCGATGGCGACGACCAGCAGCCCGCCCGCCGCGGCGTCCAGCCCGAGCACCAGCGTGACGAGGAAGGTGTTCAGCATCTGCAGCGCGACGAGCAGCACGATGGAGGCGGTGTCGAGCCCGCCGAGCGACGGGATGTAACGCCGCAACGGACGCAGCGGCGGGTTGGTAACGGTCACGATCGCCTGGCACAGCGGATTGTAGAAATCGGCCCGCACCAGCTGGAACAGGAAGCGCAACAGCACGGCGAATATGTAGAGCCCGAACACGACGTCGACGAGAAAGACGCCGGCATTGGAAAAATAGCCGCCCGAGCCCATCACGACACGGCCTGGCGGGCCAGCTCGACGGAGCGATCGCGGGCCGCGGTGAGCGCGCGCTGCACGATGCCGGCGAGGTCGTCGGCAGCGAAGCTCGCGAGTGCGCGCTCGGTGGTGCCGCCGGGCGAGGTGACCTGTTGGCGCAGTGTCTCCGGTGCCTCGGCCGACTGCGCGGCGAGCGCCGTGGCGCCGGCGGCGGTGGCGAGCGCAAGCTCGCGGGCGAGTACCGTAGGCAGGCCGAGCGCCACGGCGGCGGCCTCCATGTGCTCGATGAAGAGGAAATAGTAGGCCGGACCGCTGCCCGAGAGCGCGGTCACGGCGTCCATCTGGCGCTCGTCGTCGAGCCACACGGCGAGGCCGACGGCACCGAGCAGCTCGGCGGCGCGCGTGCGCTCGGCCTCGCCCGCGTGGGCATTGGCGACCAGTGCGCTGGCGCCCCGCCCGATCAGGGCCGGCGTGTTCGGCATTGCACGCACCAGCGGGCGCGTCGTGCCGAGCCACGCCGCAAGGCGCTCGAGGGTGATGCCGGCCGCGATCGAGACGACGAGCGCATGCGCCGGCATGCTGTCTGCGAGCGCACGGGCTACCGCGCCGAGCTGCTGCGGCTTGACCGCGAGAACGACGACGTCGGCGTTGCGCACCGCGGCCGCGTTGTCGGCGCCGGCGGCGACGCCGAACTCGCGGGTGCAGGCCTCGCGCGCGACGGCCGCGCTGTCGGCGACACTGATGGCGTCGACGGGGTGTCCGGCGGCGATGAGGCCGCCAATCAATGCGCGCCCCATGTTGCCGCCACCGATGAAGGCGTAGTGTGCTTGCATGCTCGTTCGCGGCTGGAGAACGCGCGGCATCTTAGCACGCGGTCGCCCGGCGCCGGCACGCTGGCGCGGCCGCGGCATGCCGCTCAATCCGCGGGTCGCGGACCGAACACCGCGGTACCGATGCGCACCAGCGTGGCACCCTCGGCGATGGCGGCTTCGTAGTCGTCACTCGTGCCCATCGACAAGGTATCGAGCGGCACCGCGCTCGCCGCGGCGAGCGCCGCGAGCGCGGCGAACGCGCGTCGCTGTGCGGCGAATTCGGCCTGCGGTGCCGGCAGGGCCATCAAGCCGCGCAGCCGCAGCCGCGGCAGCGCGGCAACGGTTTCGATCAGTGCCGGCAGTGCCGCGGGCGCGACGCCATGCTTGCTCTCCTCGCCGCTGATGTTGACTTCGATGAGAACGCCCAGCGGCGCCAGCCCGGGCGGGCGCTGGTCGTTCAGGCGGCGCGCGATCTTCTCGCGGTCGACCGTGTGCACCCAGTCGAAGTGCGCCGCGATGTCCGCCGTCTTGTTGCTCTGGATGGCGCCGATGAAATGCCACTCGATGTCGAGATCGGCGAGTTCTTCCTGCTTGCCCAGTGCTTCCTGCAGGTAGTTCTCGCCGAAGCGGCGCTGGCCGGCGGCGTACGCGGCGCGGATGGCCGCGGCCGGGTGACGCTTGCTCACGGCGACCAGCGCGATACTGTCCGGGGCGCGGCCATGACGCCGGGCGGCCGCGGCGATGCTGGCGTCGAGCGTGGCGAGACGCGTCGCGACGTCGTCACTCACGCGTGCTGCCCGCGTGGCATCTGGCCTGCCGGCGCCGCCGGGGCTTCATGGTATGTCGTCATCGTTCTTGCTAAAGTTCTGCGCGTCATTCGAGGCTATTGTCACAGGCGGTTCATGGCAAGCCGGCGCCTGCCATGCGCCGGGCGCCACGGTGTCGTCATGGCGCACCGCAGCGGCTCTCGATCGTGCGGCGCGCACCGCCGTGCGTTTCTGTCTGTCTTGAGGATGCTTTATGGATATCGGTGAGTTGCTCGCCTTCGGCGTCAAGAACCGCGCCTCGGATCTCCACCTCTCCGCCGGCCTGCCGCCGATGATACGCGTCGACGGCGACGTGCGACGCATCAACGTGCCGCCGCTCGATCACACCACCGTTCACGATCTCGTCTACGACATCATGAACGACAAGCAGCAGAAGGACTTCGAGGAATTCCTCGAATGCGACTTCTCCTTCGAGATCCCGGGCCTGGCGCGCTTCCGCGTCAACGCCTTCAACCAGAATCGGGGCGCGGGCGCGGTGTTCCGCACGATTCCCTCCGAGATCCTGAGTCTCGAGGATCTCAAGGCGCCGTCCATCTTCAAGGACATCTCCGATTTCCCGCGCGGCGTCGTGCTGGTCACCGGTCCGACCGGCTCCGGCAAGTCGACCACGCTGGCCGCGATGATCAATCACAAGAACGAGACCGAGTACGGTCACATCCTCACCATCGAGGATCCGATCGAATTCGTGCACCAGTCGAAGAAGTGCCTGATCAACCAGCGTGAGGTGCATCGCGACACCCTCGGCTTCAACGAGGCGCTGCGCTCGGCACTGCGCGAGGATCCCGACACCATCCTGGTCGGCGAGATGCGCGACCTCGAGACCATCCGCCTCGCGCTGTCCGCCGCCGAGACCGGCCACCTGGTGTTCGGCACGCTGCACACGAGCTCGGCCGCGAAGACCATCGACCGTATCGTCGACGTGTTCCCCGCCGAGGAAAAGGACATGGTTCGCGCGATGCTCTCCGAGTCGCTGCGCGCGGTCATCTCGCAGACGCTGCTCAAGCGCAACGGTGGCGGCCGCGTCGCCGCGCACGAGATCATGATCGGCACGCCGGCCATCCGTAACCTCATTCGCGAGAACAAGGTCGCGCAGATGTACTCGGCCATCCAGACCGGTCAGCAGTTCGGTATGCAGACGCTCGACCAGTGCCTCAAGGGACTGGTCGAGAAGAGCATCGTCACGCGCCAGGAAGCGCGCGCCAAGGCCGTCAACAAGGACGCATTCTGACGCCGCGCCGGCGCGGCCCGCCAGGCCGCTGCAGGGCGCCGAGAGTCACCCCCGGAGGTGCAACATGGAACGCGATCAAGCCATCAAGTACATGCGTGACCTGCTCACGCTGATGATCGAGAAGAAGGCGTCGGACCTGTTCATCACGCGCGACTTCCCCCCGGCGATGAAGATCGACGGCAAGGTCACCCCGGTATCGAAGACGCGCCTGTCGGGCGACAACACCAAGGCACTCACCTACGCGGTCATGAACGACCGCCAGATCAAGGAATACGAGGCCACCAAGGAGTGCAACTTCGCCATCGCCCCGACCGGCATCGGCCGCTTCCGCGCGAACGCCTTCATCCAGCAGGGTGCCTGCGGCATGGTCCTGCGCACCATCGAGACCGAGGTCCCCAACCTCGACAAGCTCGGGCTGCCGCCGGTGATGAAGGACATCATCATGACCAAGCGCGGCCTGGTGATCATGGTCGGCGGCACGGGCTCCGGCAAATCGACCTCGCTGGCGGCGATGATCGACCATCGCAATGCCAATTCCTACGGCCACATCATCACCATCGAGGATCCGATCGAGTACGTCCACCCGCACAAGAACTGCATCATCATGCAGCGCGAAGTGGGCGTGGACACCGACGACTGGGACATCGCGCTGAAGAACAGCCTGCGCCAGGCGCCGGACGTCATCCTGCTCGGCGAAATCCGTGATCGCGAAACGATGGAATTCGGCATTGCCTTTGCCGAGACCGGGCACCTGGCGGTCGCCACGCTGCACGCCAACAGCGCCAACCAGGCGCTCGATCGCATCATCAACTTCTTCCCCGAGGAGCGCCGCCAGCAGCTCCTGATGGATCTCTCGCTCAACCTGCGCTCTGTCATCTCCCAACGCCTGCTGAAGAAGTCCGACGGCAAGGGCCGCGTCGCCGCGATCGAGATCCTGCTCAACTCGCCGCTCATCTCCGACCTCATCCACAAGGGCGAGGTACACATGATCAAGGAGATCATGGCGAAGTCGAACGAGATGGGCATGAAGACCTTCGACCAGGCGCTGTTCGATCTCTACGAGGCCGATCTCATCACGCTCGACGATGCCCTGCGCAACGCCGATTCGCAGAACGAGCTCCGCTTGCGCATCAAGCTCGAGGGCAAGGCGGCCAAGGGTCGCAACATCCTCGCCGAAGAGGGCGGGCTGTCGCTCGAGGCCACCGAGGAAGAGACCGGCATCCTGCGCTGAGCGTCGCCTGCCGCCAGCCCCGTCGCCGCGACCCATTGGAGCACGCATGGACATCACCCCTTACCTGCAGCTGCTGCGCGACAAGAACGGCTCGGATCTCTTCTTTACCGTGGGCACGCCGGTCAAGGTCAAGATCGAGGGCACCATGAACTCGGTGGGCAAGACCCAGCTCTCCGGCGAGGTGGTCAAGGCGGCCGCTTACGGCGTGATGAACGAGAAGCAGATTGCGACCTTCGAGGACACCATGGAATGCGACTTCGCGATCGCGCTGCCGGACAAGTCGGCGCGCTTCCGCGTCAACGTGTTCCGCCAGCGTGGCGAGGTGGCGATGGTGCTGCGGCGCATCCCGGCCGAGATTCCGACCATCGAAGAACTCGGCCTGCCGGACATCCTGGGCGACTTGATCATGCACAAGCGTGGCCTGCTGCTGATGGTCGGCGCCACCGGCTCGGGCAAGTCGACCACGCTCGCGGCGATGGTCAACGAGCGCAACCGGCAGATGAGCGGGCACATCCTCACCATCGAGGACCCGGTCGAGTTCTCGCACCCGAACCTGAAGTCGATCGTCAACCAGCGCGAGATCGGCGTCGACACCCTGTCCTACCGAGCCGCGCTGCGGTCCTCGCTGCGCGAGGCCCCCGACGTCATCTTCATCGGCGAGATCCGCGACCGCGAGACGATGGAAGCGGCGCTCGAGCTGTGCAACACCGGCCACCTGGCGATCTCCACCCTGCACGCGAACAACGCCAACCAGGCCATGGAGCGCGTCATCAACCTGTTCCCCCAGACGCTGCACAAGCAGCTGCTGATGGACCTCTCACTCAACCTGCGCGCGGTCATCTCGCAGCGCCTCGTCAAGGGTGTCGACGGGCGACGCGTGGCGGCCATCGAGATTCTCGTCAATACGCCGCACATTGCCGATCTCATCCTCAAGGGCGAGTTGCACGACATCAAGGAAGCGATGGAAGGCAGCGGCACGCGCGGCATGCAGACCTTCGACATGGCGCTGCATGCGCTGTTCCGCGAGGAGCGCATCTCGCTCGAGGAGGCGCTTTCCAACGCCGATTCGCGCACCAACCTCGAGGCGAAGATCAACTTCGGTTAGGCCGCCCGCCCGGCGTCGGTTGTACCGATTGATCCTGGTCGTCACGCGTCGGATTGCCAACGGCGATACTGTGCGTGTGGCCGGGCAGTCTGCCTGGCTGGAACCGGTCTCAAAATTGTTCGCAGCCACGAATAATCTTGAGACCGGTTTTACGCAAGCCCGCGGAGTTCGTCGCCATGTCCAGCCTGCTCAAGTACCTGCCTGCCCTTCTGCTCGCCGGCATCGGCACAGCCGCGCCGGCGGCGGAGACGATCGATGCCGCGGCGCTCTATGTCGAACGCTGCGGCCAATGTCATCTCGCCGCCGAGCAGCCTTTCCCGGCGCCGCCGGCGCATGCCGTGCAGTCGCGTTACCGCCGCGCCTACCCGGAGCGCGCGGCGTTCGTCGCGGCCGTGTCGGCGTGGCTCGCCGCCCCCGATCCGGCCGCCGCGCTGATGCGCGAGGCGGTCGCCCATCACGGCGCGATGCAACCGGTCGCGCTGTCCGCGGACGAGCGCGACGCCCTCGCCAATTACCTGTACACGGCCGAGTTCGCGGTGCCGGCCGCCTACGGCGCTGCCCACCATAGTGGGCAGCATGCCCACGCTCATGGGGCGCACGACAGCAGTGGCGGCGGCAAGGGCCACGGCGGCGGCTGTCGCGGCGACGGCGGCGGCGGTGGTCACGGCCATGGTGCGGGTGACAGCAGTGGCGGCGGCAAGGGCCACGGCGGCGGCTGTCGCGGTGATGGCGGCGGCGGTGGTCACGGCCATGGTGCGGGCGACGGCAGTGGCGGCGGCAAGGGCCACGGTGGTGGTTGTCGCGGCGACGGCGGCGGCGGTGGTCACGGCCATGGTGCCGGTGACGGCAGTGGTGGCGGCAAGGGACACGGTGGTGGCTGTCGTGGCGATGGCGATACGGCGGCGACGCCGCTTGCACGGGGTGCGGCGCTCGTCGCCCCCTTCAAGCGCGCGTTGATGGGAGCGCTGTCGGGCGCGCTCGCCGAGGGACCTGTCGGCGCAATCGACGTCTGTCGCGTGACGGCACCGGCATTGGCCGACGCCAGCAGCGACGCGACTGTCCGCGTCGGGCGTGCCAGCGATCGCCTGCGCAATCCGGATAATGCGGCGCCGCCATGGGTGGCGCCGCTGCTCGCTGCCTATGTCGATGGCAGCCGCGTGCGCGAACCGGCTAGCGTCAGTCTCGGCAACGGTCGCCACGGTTACGTCGAGCCGATCGGCGTCAAGCCGATGTGTCTCGGTTGTCATGGTAGCGAACTCTCACCCGAGGTCGCTGCACGCCTCGATGCCCGCTATCCCTCAGACGCGGCGCGCGGCTACGCGGTGGGCGATCTGCGCGGGGTGTTCTGGGTCGAGTTCGCTGATTGAGGCGGCAGGGACGCGGTATAGTGCGACGCATGATGGCCGCCGGCCGTCGCCCTGGCCAGCCGCGAGCCAAGCATGTCCCCGAGTTCCGCCGATCCACCTCGCACCCGTCACGTCGCTGCCGCGCTTGCCGCCTGCCTGCTGGCGCTGGCGGCACCCGCCGCGGTGCTTGCCGGCAGCTCGACCGGCATCGGCTTCCGCTCCGTCGCCGCCGCCCGCGCTGCGCTGGCGGCGCGTGCGGACGTCGAACGTCGCCGTACCAGCGGATGGATGGTGCTGCGCGAAACGGGTGCGCCCGGCCGCACCGAATGGGCCTTCGTCGGCGCCGACCATGCGGCGCATCCCGCCCTGGTCCGCCGCGATGTCACCCTGAAAGGCGGGCTCCCGACACTGGTGACGCGGTTTCTCTGCGAGGGGCGGCGCAACGCTTGCGAGGCGCTCTACGCGCGCCTGCGCGCCCACGGTGAGTCGACGGCCACGAGCGCCTGGCCCGATATCGCACCGTGAGCGCACGGTTGTTCCGCGGCGCGCGGGCCGCCCGCCTCATGCTGTGTGCTCTCGCCGGTGCTGCGGCGCTCGCGGGCGTGTTCGGCGGCGCGCTCGCGGCCACCGCGCGGCCGTTCGCCGAATGGGCGCCGCTCGACGGTCTCGACGCCGAGAGCGCCAAGGCCCATGCGGATCAGCGGCGCTCGCGCTGCCTGCCGCGCGCGGACGAGGTCGCGTTCCCGGCCTACCCGGGCGCGGTGATCATCGAGCTCGACTGGGGGCGCGTCGCGCCGGCCTGTCGCGAACGTGACGGCTGGGCCGACCTGGGCGGCGTGGTGCTGGCGACGCGCGATCGGCCGGCCCAGGTCGCGGCCTGGTACGCCGACCGGCTCGAGGCCCACGCACAGTACCCGGACCCGCGCGGCCTGCTGTTCATCCGCGCGCACATCGCGTCCTTCCGGTGGGAGCGCGACTACCACAAGTATCCCAACGTGGCCGTGCGCGAACCGCCAGCAGCCTGGGCTGCGGCAGGCTACCGTACGGTCATCGAGCTCAACCGTCCGGCGCCGTGACGCGCCGGCGGCCGCGCTGTGGCACGATGTCGCTCGCATCCGCCAGCAGGTATCCACATGAGCCGCAGCCACGTCACCCCCCTCGCGCAGGCGTTCGCCCTCGGCCCGCCGCCAGCCGGGATGCTGTCGATCCCGGTGTTCACCCACGGCAGTCTCGACGTGCGCCTGTACGCGCCGGCGGGCGCGGACCGGCAGACGCCGCACGAGCGTGACGAGGCCTACGTGGTCGCCCGCGGCGAGGCCGAGTTCGTCGGCCCCGACGGCGCGCGTAGCGCGGTTGCGGCCGGCAGCTTCGTGTTCGTCGCCGCCGGCGAGACGCACCGCTTCGAGAACCTGTCCGCCGACTTCGCCGCTTGGGTGCTGTTCTACGGGCCAACCGGTGGTGAGCGCGACGCAACATCCTGAACGCTTTGCGGGCGGGACGCGCGGCGCGGTACTCTGCCGCCGCGGCAGCCCACGCCGACTTCACGGGGAGATTCCACATGAGCGACCAGCGCCCGCCAGCGCAGCCTGTCAAACAGCTCGAGAACGAGCGCGTCATCGTCACCGAGTGGCGTTTCGGCCCCGGCGCCGAGACCGGTTGGCATCGGCACGAGCACGATTACGTCGTGGTCCCGCTGACCAACGGGACGTTGCTGCTCGAAACCCCGGAGGGTGAGCGTACCGCCGCGCTCGAAGTCGGCCAGTCCTACGCGCGTCCGGTCGGCGTCGAACACAACGTCATCAACGCCAACGACTTCGATCTCGCCTTCGTCGAGATCGAGCTCAAGGCCTGACCCGGAGGACGCCCGATGAGCAGCTTCCCCGCGGCGCCGCCGCCGACGCTCGATACGCCGACCATCGTCGATCACTACGATCTCACTTTCGATGCCGGCGAGAAGGCCAACGGCAGCCTGTACGTGTGCACGCCGCGCGGCGCGGCAGCGCCGGACACGATCGTCGCTGCGCTGCGCAAGGCCGCGCTGTGGTCGGCCGAGCCTGCCAAGGTGGTCGGCGACGAACAACGCCCGGCCTACCGCGACGGCCTGCAGTACGTCGCCGCGGTCGCCTACCGTGACGCCGACGGGCACGTGCTCCTCGCACGTTTCGACCATCCCAAGTTTCCCTCCGATGCCGCGCGCTGGGATGCCTGGCTCGCGTGCCTCGACGCCGACCATGAGCGACTCTGACACGCTCACCGGCACGTGCCTGTGCGGTTCGGTGCGCTTCCGCATCAGCGCGCCCGTGATCACGATGGGCCATTGCCACTGTTCGATGTGTCGCCGCGCCCACGGCACGGCGTTCTCGACCTACTGCCAGGTCGATGCCGCCGCCGTCGACGTCGTTGCCGGCAGCGCGGCCATCGCGCGCTATGACTCCTCGCCGGGCGCGGCACGCGAGTTCTGCCGCCACTGCGGATCGAAACTCTTCTACCGCGCGCATGCGATGCCCGAGTTCCTGTGGGTGGCCGCCGGCGTCATCGACGGCGATCCGGGCGTGCGTCCGGATTTCCACATCTTCGTCGCTTCCAAGGCGCCGTGGCACACGATCACCGATGCCCTGCCGCAGTACGACGGGTTTCCGCCCGGCGACGGCCACTGAGACATGCGCGTGCCGCCCGCAGGGATATTGCTGCTCGCGATCCTGGCGCCGGCCGCGGGCTGCGCCATGCCGCCGGTGAGTGAGCTGCTCTACGGGCTCGGCGACCAGTACGCCTGCAGCGCGCGCAACGACAATCGCCGCGCCGAGCGTGCACTCGACGCCGCGTGCGCCGACCCGGGCAGTAGCGGGCGCACGCGCTACGCCGATTATCAACGTGCCCGCGCGGGCGAATGAACGTCGCCGCGGGCCTGCGTGACCCGCGCCACGCGGCGGGAGCGGGACGCAACGCCCGCGTGTGGGCGGTGGTCTCGTGCATTCCGCGCGGGCGCGTCGCGACCTACCGCCAGGTCGCCCAGCTGGCCGGCATCGAGGGCCCGAGCGGCGCGCGCCAGGTCGGCTACGCGCTCGCCGCGCTCACGGCCGACAGCGACGTGCCGTGGCACCGCGTGATCAACGCGCGCGGCCTGGTCAGCCCACGCGCCCGCGCCGGTCGCGAACACGTGCAGTACGAACGCCTGGCGCTGGAGGGCGTCGCTTGCGACGCGCGCGGTGTCATCGATCTCGCGCGCTACGAGTGGGACTATGGCGGGTGAGGTGACCAGTCCCCGCCGCGAGCGTCGCCGCGGTTGGCTGTTCGTCGCCGCCATCCTCGGTGGCTGGCTGCTGTTGTTGCGCGTGCTCAATCCCGATCCCGGGGCGCCGATTCGCTGCGGGTCCGACCTCGTACCCGACGCCGACACGGTCGTCATGCTGAGCGCGTCGTGGTGCGGCTATTGCCGCCAGGCGCGCGCGTGGCTCAAGGCCGAGGGCATTCGCCACTGCGAGTACGATGTCGAGACCACGGCCGAAGGGGCCGAGCGCTTCGCGGCACTGCCGCTCAAGGTGGTGCCGGCGATCCGCATTCGCAACGACGTCCTGATCGGTTTCAATCGGACCGAGATCGCGCAGACGCTGATGGCGCACGGCCTGGCCGAATTCAGCGAGTGACGGCGCCGGCCTGGGCAGACCCGCGCAGGACATCTCGTCGTAATCAGGCGCTGCAGTGCGGCGGCAGGTTCGCGACCACGCGATAGAGCGGCAAGCCGCTTGCCAGGTACTTGCGTTCGAATGCGCTCGCGCTGCACGCCGGCTGCCAGCGCTCGGCAACGAGCGCGATTTCGCACCACCAGGCCAGTGCGGCGGCGAACTCCTCGGCGTACACGCGCCAGTTGGTGCGCAGCTCGACGCGCCCGCCGAGTGCAACGAGGTCGGCCAGCGCCGGGTGCGCGTGCCAGCGGCGCATGAGGTGGCGCTGCTTCGGCCACGGGTTCGGGTAGAACAGGTATTGCGCGGTGACCGGCCAGGCGTGCTCCCGCGCAAGGCGCCACACGTCCTCGATGCGCGCGCGCAGCAACAGCGCGTTGGCTGGTAGCGCCGGCGCGCGTGCGAGCCGCACGGCACTCTTGTCGACCCCGACCACGAGTGCCGCCGCGTGGTGCCGGGCGAGTGCCGCCGTGCTGTCCCCCGTGCCGCAGCCGAGATCGAGCACGAGCGCGCCGCCGTGCTGCGCCATGCGCGTGACCAGCGGCGCCAGCGCGGTGGCCGCATGTGCCGGCCACGGGCGCCGGCTCGGCCGTGCGCGGTGCCGAGCGATGACGTCGGCAAGGCGCGGATGCGGGCCGGCCTGATCGCTGGTGACCGGTCGTGAGCGGCCGTCTGCGCTGCCGGTCCGCCGCACGTCGCTCAGGCCGGCAGTTCGACCTCGGCCGCTTCGAACACCGGCCCGTCCACGCACACGCGTTTCATCGCCGGCCCTGCCGCGGTATTCACGCGCACGGTGCAGCCGGCGCAGCCGCCGACCGCGCAGGCCATGTATTCCTCCAGCGAGAGCTGCGCGGGCAGCTCGAACTCGGCGGCCAGGGCCTGTACCGCGGCGAGCATCGGCGTCGGCCCACAGGCATGGATTTCGACGTCCTCGAGCGCGACACCGCTGCCGTTCAACCACTCGCGTGCGAGTGCGGTGACGAAGCCCGCGTGGCAGCCGGGGTAGCCCTGGTTGCTGGCGAGCCGCGAGGCGATGCCCCAGTCGTCGAGCAAGGGCATCGCCGCGATGGTCGCGCCGGCGATACCGGGCACCATCAACCGCGAGGGCCGCGGCTGGAACGGGAACGGCACCTCGGAGCCCATCAGCACCAGCGGCGTTACCGCCGCGCGCGTGGCGCGCATGTGCTCGGCAAGGAAGATCATCGGCGGGATGCCGACGCCACCGCCGATGAGCAGCGGACGCGGGCGCCAGCCGGCGAGCCGGAACGGGCGTCCGATCGGGCCGAGCACGCTGAGCCGCTCGCCGACCTGGCGGTGGGCGAGTTCGCGCGTGCCCTGGCCGTGCACCTTGAACAGCATGTCGAGCCAGCCGTCGCGCGCCGAGGCGCGCATCACCGACATCGGTCGGCGCATGTCGAGCGCCGGTGCGCAGCGCAGGTGGACGAAACTGCCGGGCTGCGCGCGCGCGGCGATGGCCGGGCATTCGAGGCGCATCACGCATTGCTCGCCCGGGTGGTGATCGAGCGCCAGTACGCGCGCCTCTTCGAGCAGGATGCTCGCGCGGTGCGGGCGTGCCGGGTCGGGCCCGGGGAGGGTGCCGTGGGCGAGCGGTTCAGGCATCGAGCTCGTGCACCAGGCGTCCGCCGACCAGCGTGTGGGTGACGCGCCCACGCAGGCGCTGGCCGAGGAACGGCGTGTTGTGGCCCTGGCTGCGCATGCTGGCGGCATCGAGGGTCCAGTCGTGGCGCGGATCGAACACGGTGACGTCGGCGAGCGCGCCGACCGCGAGCGTGCCACTGTCGAGGCCGAGCAGGCGCGCCGGGGCGAGCGCGCAGGCGGCGACGGCGCGCGTGAGGTCCATCACGCCCGCCTCGACCAGCTCGAGCAGCAGCGGCAGGAAGCTGTCGAGACCGGAGATGCCGGGTGCACTGGCGGCGAAGGGCGCGGCCTTGGCGTCGGCATCGTGTGGCTGGTGATGGGCGGAGAGCATGTCAACCTGGCCACGGGCGAGCGCGCGGCGCAGGGCGTCGCGGTCGCGTGCTTCGCGCAGCGGCGGGCGCACGTGGCAGGCGGCATCGTGTGCGGCGACGTCGGTGTCGGTGAGGTGCAGATGGGCGATACCGACGTCGGCACTGACGGCAAGCCCGGCCTTGCGTGCGTCGCGGATGTACTTCACGGCGCCGGCGCAGGAGAGTGTGCGGAAGTGCGCGCGTGCGCCGGTCTCGGCGACCAGCACGAGATCGCGCGCGAGGCCGATCAGCTCGGCGGCCGCCGGTACGCCGGGCAGCCCGATGCGCGTGCTGTGGGCGCCCTCGTGCATCACGCCCTGCGCGCCGAGCCACGGATCCTCGGCGTCGAGAAAGACCGTCAGCCCGAGGGTCGACGCGTAGGCGAGCGCGTTCTTCAGGACGCCGGTGTCGCGGATGGCACGCCCGGCATTGGTCACGCCGACGCAGCCGATTGCCTTCAGCGCATGCATCTCGGCGAGCACCTCGCCGGCGAGGCCGTGGGTGAGCGCACCGAGCGCGAGCACGCGTGCGCCGCGCACGCCGCGTGCGCGCTGGTTGATCAGCTCGACCACCGCCGGTGTGTCGATCACGGGGCTGGTGTCCGGTGTGCAGCACACCGTGGTGAAGCCACCCGCGGCGGCGGCCTCGAGTTCGCTCGCGATGGACGCCTTGTGCTCCGCGCCCGGCTCGCGCAGGCGCGCGCCGAGCTCGACGAAACCCGGGCACACGATGCGTTCGCGTGCATCGATCTCGCGTGCCGGGGCGCCGTAGCCGGCCGGCTTGCGGCCGATGGCGACGATGCGGTCACCGTCGACCCACAGGTCGGCAACCGCGTCGGTACCCGACTGCGGGTCGATGAGGCGGCCGCCGCGAAGTCGGATCTTCATGCGGCCTGGGCGTGTGAGCCGAGCACCATCGACATCACCGCCATGCGCACGGCGATGCCGTGGGTGACCTGTTGCAGGATCACCGACTGGCTGCCATCGGCAACGGCGGAGTCGATCTCGACGCCGCGGTTGATCGGCCCCGGGTGCATCACGATGGCGTCGCGTGCGGCGCGCTTGAGGCGCTTCGGGGTGAGGCCATAGGTATGGAAGTACTCGTGGCCGCTCGGCAGCAGCGCGCTCTGCATGCGCTCCTGCTGAAGGCGCAGCATGATCACGACATCGGCGCCGGCAATGCCCTCGTCGAGGTCGTGGTGCACGCTCACGCCGAGTGTCTCGAGCCCGACCGGCAGCAGGGTCTTCGGGCCCACCACGCGCACTTCCGGCACGCCGAGCGTCTTCAGCGCATGGATCTCCGAGCGCGCCACGCGCGAGTGCGCGACGTCGCCGACGATCGCCACGCACAGCGACTCGAAGGACTGCTTGAAGCGACGGATGGTGAACATGTCGAGCATGGCCTGGGTCGGGTGCGCATGGCGCCCGTCTCCGGCGTTGATCACGCTCACCTCGGGTGACACCTGGCGCGCGATGAACTCGGGCGCGCCGCTGTCCTGGTGGCGCACCACGAACATGTCGGTGTTCATCGCCTCGAGCGTGCGCAGGGTATCGGCGAGCGACTCACCCTTGCGCGTCGCGCTGGCCTCGATGTTGAGATTCATCACGTCGGCCGAGAGGCGCTTGGCGGCGAGTTCGAAGGTCGTGCGCGTACGCGTGCTCGGTTCGAAGAACAGGTTGACCACCGTCTTGCCGCGCAGCAGCGGCACCTTCTTCACCGCGCGATCGCCGACCACGGTGAAACGTTCGGCATTGTCGAGGATGTCGACGAGCAGCTCGCGCGGCAGCCGTTCGATGGTGAGGAAATGACGCAGCTGGCCACGCTCGTCGAGCTGGATGTCGTCGTGCATCAGCGGACCTGCGGGGCGGGTGCGCCAGGGGCGGGGGAAAAGACTCGGGGCGCCGCGCAAGGGCGGCCGCCGGCGGTTGCGCGGGCTGTCAGGTTCGGGTGGCGCAAAACTCGAGTCGCAGGGGATCGGGCCCGAGCAGTTTAACATGCTCGTCGGCGGCGAGCGTGAGACGCGTGCCGTAGACGTTGGCATCGATCGGCAGCTCGCGGCCGCTGCGATCGACCAGCACGACCAGCGTAATGGTGCGCGGGCGGCCGTAGTCGAAGATCTCGTTCATCGCCGCGCGGATGGTGCGCCCCGTGTAGAGGATGTCGTCGACCAGCACGAGGTCGCGGCCATCGATGTCGAACGGCAGCTGCGAGGGTTCGACCGTCGGATGCATGCCGATGCGACTGAAGTCGTCCCGGTAGAAGGCGATGTTGAGCTCACCGAGCGGCGTCTCGATACCGAGGCGCTCGCGCAGGCGTGCGGCCAGCCACACGCCACCGGTGCGGATGCCGATGAGCGCAGGGTCGTCGAGCTTTTGCTCGGCGATGCGGCGGGAGAGGCGATCGGTGATCTCGTCGATGAGAGCCTCGACGTCGAGCTCGGGATGCTTGTTCATCGTGGGGGCGGGGCGGGATTCTCGGCAAACCAGGTTTCCAGGATGACGCTCGCGCTGGCGGCGTCGAGGCCGGTACGGCCGGCGCGCGGATGCTCACCGGCTGCATATGATGACAGGCGCTCGTCGACGAACGAAACCGGTCGCCCGTAGCGCCCCGCGAGGCGTCGCGCGAAGCGCTCGAGTGGGGCGCTCAGCGCGGTCGGCGCGCCGTCCGCCGTGCAGGGGCGGCCGAGCACGAACAGGTCCGGCTGCCAGGTGCCGACGAGCGCTGCGATGGCGTCCCAGTCGGGGCGCTGGTCACGGACCTGCAGCGTCACCAGGGGCTCGGCCGTGCCGGTCACTTCCTGGCCGACCGCGACGCCGATGCGACGCAGCCCGAAGTCGAAGGCGAGGACGGTGCGCGCGCCGGCCACTCAGGCATGGCCGACGTCGTGCGACATCGCCGCGAGGTCGACGCCGATCAGCGCCGCCGCGCGTTCCCAGCGCAGCTCGGCCGGGGTCTCGAACATGATGGCGAGGTTGGCCGGGCCACTCAGCCAGGCGTTGTCGGCCATTTCCTGTTCGAGCTGCCCGGCACCCCAGCCCGCGTAGCCGAGCGCAACCAGGCTGTCGCTGGGGCCGGTGCCGGTGGAGATGGCCTCGAGGATGTCGCGCGAGGTCGACACGCCGAGGTCGGCAGTGACGGTGATGGTGGAGTTCCAGTCGCGCGCCGGGCGATGCAGCACGAAGCCGCGATCGGTGTGCACCGGGCCGCCCTGGTAGACCGGCCGCGTGCGCACGGCCGGATCGGCGGTGCTCAGCTCCATCTGCTCGAGTACCTCGCCGAGCTCGATGTCGAGCGGGCGGTTCACCACGATGCCCATGGCACCTTCCTCGTTGTGCGCACAGATATAGGTGACGGTGCGCGAGAAATTCGGGTCGGCCAGCGTCGGCATCGCGATGAGAAAGTGATTGGTGAGGTCGAAATGATTCATGCGTGCAAGTATTCCCGTCGCCAAGGCCATAGACAAGTCGTGGTCCGCTCCGTTCAGCGAGAAGAAAATTCCTGGTTGTTCAGGAACTTCCAGGTTCGCGTGACATGCAGCACGTCGACCTCTGCAGCGATGTCCTCAGGAAACGGCGCGAACGGCGCGGCCAGTTCGACGATGCGCACGGCGGCGGCATCGAGCACCGGGTGCCCCGACGAGCGGCGCACCGTGATCGATTGCACCGCGCCATCGGGCGTCAGCGCGACGTCGAGCAGCAGGTTGCCGGAGAGACCGCGCTCGCGGGCCTCCTCGGGGTAGTTGAGGTTGCCGATGCGTTCGACCTTGGCACGCCAGGCTTCCATGTAGGCAGCGTAGCGGTACTCCTTGGTGTTGGCCGAGATGTACTTGCGGCGCGGACGCTTGGCGTGCGAGTCGAGTCGTTGCTGGAGTTCGGCGTTGATGCTCGCCAGCGCGAAGGAGCGCGTGATGAGCTGCGCGGCGGTCGGCAGCGGCGGCGTCGCCACCGCCGGCTGCGGGGGTTCCGGCGGGCTTTCCGGTGTCGGCTCGGCGCTCGCCTCGGGGGCGGCCTCCGGAACCGCTTCCGGCGCTGCCAGCGGCGCTGTCTCGCGCGTCACCGCGACCACCTCGGTCACCGCGGCGCTGCCGCTCGCGGGTGGCTGCGGTGCGGCTTCGGCCGGCGGCGCCGGTGTCGCCGCCGGTGCCGGGCTCGGTTGCGGCTCGAGCGGCGGCGCCGGTGTCGCCGCCACCTCGGCGGTCTGCGCCGGCAGCGGTGCCTTCACCGGCGCCGCCGGCGGATCGCTGCGCTCGTCGTCGCCGCCGCCCTCGAGATTGGCCTGGGCGAGCAGGTCGGCTTCCTCCGGGGCACGCTCGGTACGCTCCGGCACGAGGACGATTTCGAGCGCCTCGAAGCGATTGTCCGGCGCAGGCTCCGGCGCGAAGCTGACGCCGAGGATGATCATCGCGTGGACGACGATCGCGATGCACACGGTCAGTCCGAGGCGGTCGTCGTTGGAGACCGCGGCCGGCAGCGCGGCCAGCGTCGCGTTCAGGCGCGCCATGCACGGTCCCTCGTGCAGCACGGGCGGCATGCCGCTGCCAGGCTGTAGTGGCTCGCGTCGGCCCCGGTCATGGGCTCCCTGGCAGGCGAGCGGCGATGGCGCGCATCAGCAGGGCGCCGATGTCGACCTCGCAGGCCGCCATGATTTCGCGCGCGCAGGTCGGGCTGGTCACGTTGATCTCGGTGAGGCGGTCGCCGATGACGTCGAGGCCTACGAACAGCAGGCCGCGGCGCACCAGCTCCGGGCCGACGCGGGCGGCGATCGCGCGATCGGCCTCGCCGAGTGGCTGCGCCACACCGCGGCCGCCGGCGGCGAGGTTGCCGCGCAGCTCGCCGCTGGCGGGAATGCGTGCGAGCGCATAGGGCACCGGCTCGCCGTCGACCACCAGGATGCGCTTGTCGCCGGCCAGGATCTCCGGCAGGTAGCGTTGCGCCATGCAGTAGCGCGCTTCGAGCGCGGTGATGGTCTCGAAGATGACGCTCGCGTTGCCGTCACCGGCGGCGACACGGAATACCGAGCTGCCGCCCATGCCGTCGAGCGGCTTGACCACGATGTCCTCGTGCTCGGCGAGGAAGGCGCGCAGGTCGGCCTTGCTGCGCGTCACCAGCGTCGGCGGACAGAGATCGGCGAACCAGGCGGTGAAGAGCTTCTCGCTGGCATCGCGAATGGCACGCGGATCGTTGACCACCAGCGCGCCATCCGCCTGCGCGCGCTCGAGCATGTAGGTCGCGAACACGAATTCCATGTCGAACGGCGGATCCTTGCGCATCAGAATGACGTCGAGCGCGCCAAGCGGACGCGGCGCCGTGTCCTGCGGCCCGTCGAAGGAAAACCAGGTGTCGAGCGAGTCGTACACGGTGAGCGGGCGGGTGCGCGCCAGAGCACGGCCGTCGCGCAAGGTCAGATCACCCATCTCCATGTACAGCAGGGTGTAGCCGGCAGCCTGCGCGGCGAGCAGCAGGGCGAGGGTGGTGTCCTTCTTGGGATTGATCCCGGCGATGGGATCCATGATCACGCCGAGGGTTCGGGCCATGTTCGAGCCGCGCAAGGGGTCGGGACGGGGGCACACCTTACCACAGCAAAAGCTGCTAGGATTGCGGCCCCGACCGAGCCGAACCCGCCACTGACGAGCCATGTCCGCATCGCCCGAGCCGTCCTGCCGTGCGCGCTTCGTGAGCGCGCCCCTGACATCGCCTGCCGCCGCGCGGGCCGGTGCGGGCGGAACACGCTGAGGCACTGATCATGGGCGCCGTGTTGAGGGTGGCCACGCGCGCGAGCGCGCTCGCGCTGTGGCAGTCGCGTCACGTTGCGTCGCGCCTCGAAGCGCTCGAGCCCGGTCTCAGCGTCGAGCTCGTGCCGATCAAGACCGAGGGCGACCGCATTCTCGATCGACCGCTCGCCGCGATCGGCGGCAAGGGGCTCTTCATCAAGGAGCTCGAGGTCGCGATGGCGGAAGGCCGCGCCGATCTCGCCGTGCACTCGATGAAAGACGTGCCCGCGGAGCTGCCGGGCGGCTTCGCGCTCGCCGCCATCCTCGAGCGCGAGGATCCGCGCGACGTGCTCGTCAGCAGCGCCGGGGCGAGTGTCGATGCCCTGCCGCGCGGTGCACGGGTCGGGACCTCCAGCCTGCGGCGGCGCAGCCAGTTGCTCGCGCGCCGCCCGGATCTCGAAGTGCGCGACCTGCGCGGCAACGTGCCGACCCGGCTCCAACGCCTGCGCGATGGTGACTACGATGCCATCGTGCTCGCCGCCGCCGGGCTCAGGCGCCTCGAGCTCTTCGACGGCGACTGCCACTGCCTCACCGTGGAGGAGATGCTGCCGGCGGTCGGCCAGGGCGCGATCGGCATCGAGTGCCGCGCCGACGACACGCGCCTGCGCGAACTGCTCGCACGGCTCGACCATGCCGAGACCGTCGCGCGAGTCACCGCCGAACGCGCCATGAACCATTGCCTCGGCGGCAGCTGCCAGGTCCCCATCGCGGGCCACGCGCGCATCGCCGGCGACACCTTGACCCTGGCCGGCCTGGTGGCCGGTGTCGACGGCGTGGAACTAGTCCGGCAAACTGCCTCCGGGCGCGTGGGGGACGCCGCCGACGTCGGTCGCGAAGTGGGCGAGGCCATGCTCGCCGCCGGCGCTGCCCGCATCCTCGCCGCGCTCGATCCCGGCAGATAACCCCGTTCACACGATATTCAGCCCGATGCAGCCACTAGACGGAATCTCGGTCCTCGTCACCCGTCCGGCCGACCAGACCGAAGCGCTTGCGCGCGAGATCGAGTCGCGTGGCGGCACTGCCATCCGCGCGCCGATGATTGTCATCACCGGTCTCGCCGACGACACCGCGGCCCGCCGCGTGGTCGGGTCGCTCGCGACCAGCGACATCGCCATCTTCGTCAGCCGTAACGCGGTCGAGTTTGGGCTCGGCCTGCTCGAGCGGGCGGGCGTGGCGCTGGCCGCGCAGCCGGTGTTCGCGGTCGGTCTCGGCACCGCCGCCGAACTCGGCCGGCGCGGCGTGCACGGCGCCGTCGCCCCGGCCAGCGAGTTCAGCTCCGAGGGCCTGCTCAAGCTCGACGGCCTCGCCGAGAGCCGCATCAAGGGCAAGCGCGTCGTCATCTTCCGCGGTGTCGGCGGCCGCGAACACCTCGCCAAGACGCTCGAGCGCCGCGGTGCCGAGGTGGTCTACTGCGAGTGTTACGAACGGCGCAAACCGGATGTCGCCCTCGGTGCCGAACTCAAGCGCAACAGCATCAAGGTGCCGGACATCGGGCTCGCGACGAGCGTCGAGGCGCTCGACAATCTGGCCGAGAAAATCGAGGATGAGGGTATCGACCACCTGTTCGACATGCAGATGCTGGTGGTCGGCTCGCGCGTCGGCCAGGAGGTCGAGTCGCTCGGCTTCACGCATCGGCCACTGGTGGTCGAGAACCCGTCCGACGCGAGCATCCTCAAGCGCCTGGTGAAATGGGCCGAGGAAGAAGCATGAACGAGACCGAGCAGAAAGCGCAGGAACAGGACGCCGAGGCGATGCAGGCTGGCGCCGAGGAGCGGCAGGATGCCGTCGCGCGGCCGTCACGCGGCCCGTGGTTCGTACTGCTCCTGCTGTTGATCGTCGCCGCCGGCGCGGGCTACTGGTGGGTGACCGTGGTGCATTACGCCGAGCGGGCGGCGCTCGTGGCGAGACTCGACGCGCTCGAGCAGGCCGATGCCGTACTGGCGACGGATGTCGCCGCGCGCACCGACGCGGTCGCCGGCGATGTCGCCGCGCTGGCCGACACCGCGCAAGCCAACGCGACGCGCCTGCGTTCGCTCGGACAGGCCCAGGACGACCTCACCGCGTCGGTCAAGTCGCTGTTCGCGAAGGACCAGCAGGTTGCGCTCGACTGGGTGCTGGCAGAGGCGGAGTACCTGGTCTTCGCCGCCACGCAGCGCCTTGCTCTCGAGCACGACGCAGCCACGGCGGTGAGCGCGCTGCAGGCTGCCGACGAGCGCCTGCGTGCGGCCAAGCACCCCGATCTCATCGGCCTGCGCGACCAGCTCGCCAAGGACATCGCCGCACTCGAGGCGGTCGACCAGCCGGACGTCGAGGGGCTCGCACTCTACCTCGCCAATGCCATCACCGGCCTCGACGCGCTGCCGACCAAGCCAATCGCCGCCATCGACACCTCGTTCACCCACATGCAGGACGAGCACATCGACGCCGACAACTGGCGCGGCGTGGCAAAGGCGCTGTGGGCCGACCTCGTCAGCCTGGTCGAGGTCAAGGACGGCGCCGTCTCCGACGGCGTGCTGTTCGATCCGGAACTGCGCTATTTCCTGGTCCAGAACCTGCGCCTCGAACTCGCCAGCGCGCGCCTTGCCGTGTTGCGTCGCGACGCCGAGAATTTTCGCGCCGCGGCAACGCTCGTCGCCGACCTGCTGCGCACCTATTACGACACCGACGACGGCGCGGTGAAGGCGCTCATCGCGCGCCTGGAGGCGGCACGCACGCTCGAGCTCGATCCCCCGCTGCCGAGCGTCACGGCCAGCCTGGAGGCAATCCGCGAGACACGCGCCGGGCTCGGTGACGGTGGTGTCGCGATGGCCGGAGACGCGCGATGAGGGTGCTCGTCGTCGTCCTCGTCGCGCTGGTGGCGGCGGTCGTCGCCGCGCGCTACGTGGCCGAGGACCCGGGCTTCATCGTCATCGGCTACGGCGGCACCGTGGTACGTACGACCTTCGCCTTCTTCCTCGTCGTGCTGCTGGTCGGCTTTCTCGCCCTGCACGGCCTCGTCAACCTGCTGCAGCGCGCCGGGCGAATGCGCCGGCGCTGGCGCCACTGGAGCGAGGATCATCGTCGCCGCCGCGCGCACGAATCGCTCGCCGGCGGCCTGATGGCGATGGCGGGCGGTGATTACGCCCGTGCCGAGCGCCTGTTCCGGCGTGGCGTGGACGAGCGCAGCCAGCCCGAGGCGCATTACCTGGCCGCTGCCGAGGCCGCGCACGCGGCACGTGCGCCCGGCCGGCGCGACAACTACCTCACCCTCGCTGCCGGCGCCGATCCGGGCGCGCGCACCGCGCTCACCATCAAGCGCGCTGCCTGGCTGCTCGAGAATGGCCAGCTGAGCGAGGCGCGCCCGCTGATCGAGAAGCTCGCCGAGAACAATCGCGACAATCCCCGTGTGCTGGCGCTGATGCTGCGTCTGGCGCAGGCGAGCTACGACCACGCCGGTGTATTCGCCCTGGTGCCGGACCTGCGACGCGATCGCGTGCTCGGGCACGACGCCCTCGATGCGATCGAACGCGAGTCGGCGATCGCGCTGCTCGCGCGCGCCGACCTGACGCGCGAGGTGCTGGAATCGCGCTGGCAGGCGCTCGGTAAGCACCTGCGTACCGACGCCGACGTGATCAGCGCCTACGTGCGCGGCCTGTGCCGCCACGGGGACGACGGCCTCGCCGAGGAACTCGTGCGCAAGCGACTCGAACGGCGTTGGGACACCGCGCTCGCCGCGCTGTACGGCGAGATCGCCTGCGAGCCGCCGACCCGCCAGCTGCGCAAGCTGGAATCCTGGACGGTCCAGCATGCCGGCGATCCGGGCCTGCGTCTCGCCCACGCGCGCCTCGCCATTCGTGCCGGCCAGTGGGACGAGGCGCGCGAGCAGGTCGAGGGTCTCATCGATCACACGCCGAGCCCGCTGCTGCACGAGCTGCTCGCCGAGATTGCCGAGGGCAAAGGTGACGGCGCCGCCGCCGCCCGCCATCGCAAGGCCGGCCTCGAACTCGCCATCGGCGTGGCGCCGCCGCGCAGCCAGTTGCCGGTGCTCGCCGCCGGCGACGAGCACGCCGCCTGAGCGCACGCCGGGCCGGCGGCGCACGGGACGTGGTGGGCCGGCGTTGGCGGTCGGCCACGTGCGCGGACCCGCGCCGCGCGGCGCGACGCGCGAGATGGTGACAGCGGTAGCGCTCGGCGCGGCCTCAGGCGGCGTCGGCGGGCAGGCTGCGAGCGCTCGCCAGCCAGCGTAAGAGCGGCGTCCAGTATTCGCGGTCGGCGGCGGTCTGCAGCGGCGCGAATTCGAAGATCGACATGCCGCGCTCGGCGGCCTTGAGGTAGTGGGCGCTCTGTCGAATCCAGGTCAGGAACGGGAAACGCCGGCCGGACGGCAGGCGCACGTCCATGAGGAGGTCCTCGAGATCCTCGGTCGTGCGGGCACCCTCGCGCACGCGGCTCGCCACGGTCGCAATCTTGACGTCCTTCTGCACCAGCGACCGCAGCTCGCGCAGTTCGCCGAAGAAGCGCTGCGCGGCGCGGATGTCGAGCGGTGAAGGGACTACCGGGATGATTACCGTCTGCGCGCGCCGCAGCAGCTGCGCGAGATTGTCATCGTGGGTGCGCGAGGGCGCATCCATGATGACCACCTCGGTCGAGCGCGGCACGCGCAGGCCGCGCTTGTGTGCTTCCACGCCATGGATCGCAGGCAGGCTGTCGGGCCGCTGCGCGAGCCAGTCGGTCGCCGAGCCCTGCGGATCGAAGTCGGCGAGCGCGACGCGTGCGCCTTCGGCCGCATAGTAGCCGGCCAGGTTGGTGGCAATGGTCGTCTTGCCGCTGCCCCCCTTGGCATTGAGGATCAGAATCGAACGCATCGACGTCCCTCCCGCGGACAGACCGTGCGGCCGCGCTGGCGAACGCCGGTGTGTGCTGGCGTGTGTTCCCGGCCCGCGCTCGCGCCGGCTCCCCCGGGGCCGTGGCGGTCCCCGCCCGTAGTATAACCATGCACCGCGCTCGGGCCGCGGCGCGAGCGTTCACGCCGCCGGCTGTTTGCGCACGGCGTCGCGCCGCTCCATCATGCGTTCGATGACCGGGTTGAGCAGCAGCTCCATGGCGAACACCATCTTGCCAGCGGGGACGACGATGGTGTCCGGCTTCGACATGAACGAGCCCTGCAGCAGTTCGAGCAGGTAGCGGAAGTCGGGGCCGATCTTGCGCCGGTTCTGAATGTGGATGACGACCATGCTCTCGTCGTTCGACGGGATCTCGTTGAGCGTGAACGGGTTGGAGGTATCGACGGTCGGCACGCGCTGGAAGTTGACGTCGGTGCGCGAGAACTGCGGGCAGATATAGTGCACGTAGTCCGGCATGCGGCGCAGGATCATCTGCGTCGCCGCCTCGGTGGAGTAACCGCGCACGGCGCGGTCGCGGTGGATCTTCTGGATCCATTCGAGGTTGATGATGGGGACGACGCCGATCAGCAGGTCGACGTAACGCGCGATGTCGGCCTCGGCGCCGACGAAGCCGCCGTGCAGTCCCTCGTAGAAGAGCAGGTCGGTGTCGCGCGGCAGCGGTTGCCACTCGGTGAACAGCCCCGGTTGCACGCCGTGGCGCAATGCCTCGGCGTCGGTGTGGACGTAATACCGCCGCCGTCCGGTGCCATGCTCGGCGTAGCGCCGGAACAGGTTCTCGAGTTCGCCGAGCAGGTTGCCATCCGGGCCGAAGTGGGTCAGGGTGCGTCCGCGCGCGGCGGCCGCCTCCACTTCGTGCTCCATCTCGGCGCGCTCGAAGCGGTGGAAGCTGTCGCCCTCGATCACCGCGGGATTGATGCCCTCGCGCTGGAATATGTGCTCGAAAGCGGTCTTGACGCTGGAGGTGCCGGCCCCGGAGGAGCCGGTTACGGCCACGATCGGATGCAGTTCGGACATGCTGGCGGAGAACCTCGGCGGCGCCTGCTGCGGACCGGTCATTGTAGGGCCGGATGTGCGCGCGCGACCACAGCGCCGCCGCCGGGGCGGCCAGCGCCGCCGGAATCGGCCGGCGAAATCGGCGAGAATAGCGGCGCGCGCCCCGGGCGCAAGCCGCCGACCGAGAGAGATCCCCGCCGTCATCCATGGGTTTCGTCGCCCCCCGCACCCGTGAGCTCTACCGCCGCCTGCTCGGCTACCTGCGGCCGCATTGGCGCGTGTTCGCCCTGTCGGTGGCGGCGATGGTGGCGCTGGCAGCCACCGATTGGATGCTGCCGGCGCTGCTCAAGCCGCTCATCGACGAGGACTTCGACCTCGCCGCCAGCCGCAGCGTGCATTACACGCCGCTGCTGCTGGTCGGCCTGTTCCTGCTGCGTGGTGCGCTCTCCTACGTTGGCACCGTGGCGCTCGCGTGGGTGTCCCAGCGGACCATGGCAGATCTCCGCGTGGCGATGTTCCGTACCCTCGTACACCTGCCGGCGCCGTTCTTCGACCAGCGCAGCGCCGGTGAGCTGATCGCCAAGTTCACCTTCGACGTCACCCAGGTCTCGCAGGCGACCACCCGCGTGATCTCCGTGCTGGTCAAGGATTCGGCGGTGGTGGTGGTGCTGCTCGTCTATCTCGTTTACCTCAATTGGCGCCTCGCCGTGTTCCTGCTGCTCTTCGCGCCGCCCATCGCGTGGGTGATCCGGCGCGTGTCGCGGCGCATGCGCGCGATGAGCCGGCGCCTGCAGGCGTCGGTCGGCGACATCAACCAGGTCGCCGAAGAGGCCGTGCGCGGCCAGCGCGAGATCAAGGTCTTCGATGCCTACGCCTGGGAAGACGAGCGCTTCCGTCGCGCCACCGACGGCGCGCGCAAGTTCCACATGAAGGTGGTGCGCACGAGCGCGATGCTGGTGCCCTTGATCCAACTCATTGTCGCCTGCGGCATCGCACTGATGATCGTCTTCGCGCTCGAACAGGCAGCGGCGCACGTGATCACGCGCGGCGACTTCATCGCCTTCGTCACCGCCACCGCGCTGCTGCTGTCGCCGATCAAACGCCTGGCCGGCGCCAACGAGTTCCTGCAGCGCGGGCTCGCCGCGGCCGAATCGGTGTTCGCGCTGATCGACAGCGAGGTCGAGCACGATGTCGGCGCACAGCCGGCGCCGCTGCGCGGCGACATCCGTTTCGAGGGTGTCGCGGTCGCCTACGGCAGTACCACCGCGCTCGCCGATCTCACCCTGGCGGTGCCGGCCGGCACGACGCTCGCCCTGGTCGGACGCTCTGGCGGCGGTAAGACCACGCTGGTCAACCTGGTGCCGCGTTTCTACCGGCCGAGTGCCGGGCGCGTGCTGATCGACGGCCGCGCGCTCGAGGACTATGACCTCGCCGAGCTGCGCCGCGCGATCGCCTACGTCGGTCAGAACGTGGTGCTGTTCAACGACACCATCTATAACAACATCGCCTACGGTGCCCTGCGCGAAGCGCCGCGCGAGGCCGTGCTCGACGCCGCCGAGCGCGCCCAGGTGACGGCTTTCGCGCAGGCGTTGCCGAACGGCCTCGATACCCTCGTCGGCGACAACGGCATGCGCCTGTCGGGTGGGCAGCGACAGCGCGTCGCGATCGCGCGCGCGCTGCTCAAGGACGCGCCCATCCTGATCCTCGACGAGGCCACCGCGGCGCTCGACAACGAGGCCGAACGCCGGGTGCAGGCGGCCGTACAGACGCTGCGAGCCGGGCGCACCAGCCTGGTCGTCGCGCACCGCCTGTCGACCATCGAGCAGGCCGACTGCATCGCCGTGCTGGAAGGCGGGCGGCTGGTGGAGAGTGGCAGCCACGCCGAGCTGCTCGCCGCCGGTGGCGCCTACGCGCGCCTCCACCGTGCCGGTTTCGAGGCCGGTGCCGGCGTGCCCGCGGCGGTCAGCGCCGGCGCGGACGGACGCGACGCCCGCGCCTGAGCAGCGCGCGCGCGTCGCCGGCCGCGCGGCCGTAACGGCATTGCGTGTACTGGCGCGTGATCGCCATCACCTCGGCGGCGAGATCGGCGCGTGCGCGGGCCACGCGGTGGGCGTAGGCGCGCGGCGCCTCGCTCGGTGCGCGCGCGAGGCCGATGCGTGCAAGTCGGCGACAGAATACCTGCCAGGCCTGCTGGGCCGGGTCGCCGCGGCGCCCGGCATCGGCGAGGATCAACAGGCCGAGGACCCCGGTGGCGGCAGCCAGCGCGAGCGTGAGCGCGATGACCAGTCCGCCGGTGTCGGCGTCCTCGAAACCGAAGCGCTCGAGCAGGCGCTGCTGCTGCTGCGTGGTGTAGCCGAGCACCCACTGGTTCCAGCCATAGGTGATGGCATCGAAACCGTCGCGCAGGCGCACGAGCAATGCGCTGGCGACGCCGTCGCCGTCACGCTCGATGGCCTGCGAGTCTGCCGGCAGGGCGTCTTCGAGACCGAGCGAGACGCGTTCCGGCGCGACCGTGGCGGTGGGATCGACGCGCACCCAGCCCGCCTCGTCGTCGTAAATCTCGGCCCACGCGTGGGCCTCGCGTTCGCGGATGACGAGATAGTCCGCGAGCGAATTGAATTCGCCGCCCTGGTAACCCGTGACGATGCGCGCCGGCACGCCGGCGGCGCGCATCAGGGTCACGAAAGAGGCGGCGAAATGCTCGCAGAAGCCTTCGCGCGTTTCGAACAGGAACTCGTCGATGACGTCGCCGGGCAGGGCAGGCGGCGTCAGCGAATAGACGAAGTCGTTGTCGCGGTACCACGCGAGGGCGCGCTCGGCGATCGCGATCGGTCCGCCACCGGCGCTCGCCCAGCGGCCGGCCCGCTGGCGCGCGCGCGGGTGGTAGCCGGCAGGCAGCGGGAGCGCGGCTCGCCGTTCGGACGCGGCGAGGCCGAGCAGGCGGTAGTCGACCACCGAGTGCAGCTCGTAGCGGATGCGCCGCCTCACCGGCGCCGGGCTGAGCAGGCGCAGGACGGCGCAGCGCACCGCCGGCGGCTCCGCCCGCGTGACCATCTCGAGCCCCAG
>JAVJVZ010000048.1:0-10856 GCA_040220855.1 Gammaproteobacteria bacterium
GCCCACCCGGTCGGCGCCGCGGCGGCGCTGAAGACCATCGAGATCATCGAGCGCGACGGGCTCGTCGCGCACGCCCGCGCGATGGGCGAGCGGCTCGCCGCAGGTCTCGCGCGGCTCGCTGGTCATCCGCTGGTCGGCGACGTGCGCAGCTTGGGCCTCGCCGCCTGCCTCGATTTCCTGCGTCGCGACGCCGACGATCGCGTGTGCAATGATGCGGCCGAGGTGGACGCAGTGCTCGCCGCGGTCTACGAGGCGCTGCTCGCGCGCGGCGTGGTCGCGCGGCCGGCCGGGCGCAGCCTGGTACTGGCGCCGCCGCTCATCGTCAGCGCCGACGAGGTGGACGAGATATGCGCCCGCCTCGCGCTCGCGCTGGACGATGTCGCCGCGACGCGCCGCTCAGGCGGCAGCGCCTGACCGCGGCGTCGTCTGCGCTGGCTGCGCGTGGCCGCAAGAATCCACCACCACCGGAACGCTGCCGCTGTCGGCGCCGTGACCCGCGTCGAGAAGGCGGGTAGCGCCGGCAGGTGGCGGTCGCTTCAGCCTGCGCGGTGGGTATCGAGCACGTGGGCCAGGGCGTCGTAGAGATCGCCGAGCAGCGGGACTGCCTCGCGCTGCATGACCTGCTCGAGGATGCGTTCGATACGCGGTGAGTCGGCCTGGGCGATGAAGGTGTTCCACACCACGCGACAGGCCGCAGGCGGTGCGAGCGGGCTGTCGTCGCCGTCCGCCTGCGCGCCATGCACACGCGCGAGGCGCCGTGCGAGCAGGCGGTAGCGTTCACCGTGACGCTGCTCGACCTCGAGCACCACGCGGGCGAGCAGGCGCGGGTCGCCAAGCGTCACATCGTCGGCCGCCTGCCTCGCTCCCGCTGCATGCACGTCGGCGAAGGTCAGTTCCTGGGTCTGGTCGAGGTCGAAGGCCTCCGAGAAGCCACGCAGGAAGCTCTGTTCGATCGACAGGCCGATACTCAACGCGCGCTCTTCCAACCGTGCCGCCTCGGCGGCAGCCGGTTGCAGGCTCGTCGGCCGCTCCGTGCGCTGGTTGCCACCCGTTTCGAGCAGGAGCTGTCTGACCACCCCGTTGCGCACCACCCAGGCGAGATTGCTGACGCTCTGTTGCACGACCTTGCGGCACGCGCGTAGCGCCTTGCGCGCGCGGGGGGTGAGCTCGTGGCGTTGTACGGCGTGGCTCGCGCGGCGCGCGTTGACCGCGTTGGCGACGATTTCGCGCAGTGCCGTGACGAGTTCCTCGTCGGGCTCGATGAAGCGCACGCCGAAGCTGCGGTGGGTCGCCCAGATCACGGTCACGAGCGCCGCGACCAGCGCGCGCGAGCCGATCGAGCGACGCCGGAACCGCACGCGCGCGCGGGCGCCGGGTGCGAGCGGGCGCTGGTGCGGTTCGAGGGCGACCGGGCCATCGATGGCCAGCGCCATGCCGGTGCGGCTGACGTCGGTGATGGTGCAGGGAATGACCAGGCCGGCCTGACCCTCGAGGCGGGCCGGCACACGCACGCTGTGGCGCATGTTGTCCCTGTGGTGGTGCGGCGCGGTTTCCGCCTGGACCAGCTCGGGCTCCTGGTGGCGCACTGGTGGAAGCTCCCGTCACGGTGGCCGCGGCGAACGCGCGCGACGTCATCGGCCCCGATTGTGCGCCGTACGCGCGGGCATGTCGACCTCGCCGGCGTTGTCGTCAGGGCGACGCGGCAGTGGTGCCGAGCGGTCGCGAGGCAAAGCCGGCGTGTTCGACGAGGCGATCGGCCTCGCCCCCCGGCAGCCAGATCACCACCGCACGCACCGGCTCCTCGGACAGTACCGCGTGGCGCACGCGATCACCGGGCTTCACGAAGCCGGCCATGCCGGGCTCGAGGCGGTGAGCGACGCCATTGACCTCGTGGCCGAGTATGCCCTCGACGACGTAGAAAATCTCGAGGCTGCCGTGCGCGTGCGCCGCCCCCTCGCCATAGGCGACCGGCAACTCGAGCTCACCCACCTCGACACCGGCGTGACCAAGATTGGCCTGCTCGATCAGCATGCGGATCGTCACCGGGCCGGCCACCAGCTCGCGCGTGCCGCGGGTCGCTGCCGGGTAGGCCGGTGCCGGCGTGGTGGTGGTCCCGGCTGCGCGATCGTTCGCCGCGGGATGGACGGCGTCGCCGTGTCCCCGTGCCGTGGCGCTCACCACGAGCAGGGTGACAGCCACGACGGCTGACAACGCGTGCCCGGAGCGGTGCCCCGTGTGCTTGATCATCATCTCAGGCGGTCTCCCATTGTGCGTCCAGCCAGTCGGCGACGGCCGCGAGCGGCGCGGCGAATGCGCCGACGTCGTAGTGCCCTTGTGCCTCCACCGCGGCAAGCTCCACCACCTGGCCGGCCGCGCGTCGCGAGGCAGCGAGGTCCTCGAAGCGCGCGAAGGGGAACAGCTCGTCGGACGGCGTTGCCAGCAGGTAGGCGGGTTGCGTCGCCTCGACCGGCCCGGCAGGCAGCCCTGCCAGTGGTATCAGCGCACTGAAGCGCTCGGGGTAGTGCGCGCCGAGATGCCAGCACCCGACGGCGCCCATGCTGTAGCCGCCGAGCGCGACGCGCGCAGTGTCGATGTCATAGGTTGCGAGCAGCGCGTCGGTGAGAGCGATCACCATGCCCTCGTTGCGCGGCTCGCTCCACTGGCCGCCGAGCGATTCGGGCGCCACGAGCACTGCGCCGAGTGGTGCGAGCGCGGGGGCGAAGAGCTGTTGCAGCAGCGGTCGGCCGTAGAAGCGCGTCGGTTCACCCGCGTAGTGCAGCACCACGATGAGCGGCGGTGCGGTGTCGGCTGCCGCCGGCAGCGCGAGCGTGAAGCGCGCCAGGCGGCCGTCCGCAAGCCGGGTCTCGACATCGTGGATACCCGGCGCGCGGGGCAGCGCGGCAGCGGCGGCGGCGTCGAGCACGGGGTTGGATGGCTGAGACATGCAGACCTCCTCGGCGGGCCGGGCACTGGTACCCACCCTACCAGTGTAGCGCGCGGTCTTCCCGATGCGCCGCGAGCCCGCGCGTTCTGGGTTATCCTTGCGCGCCGCAGCCCTGGGGAGGATGGTTGAGCCGATGGATCCCGTGACCGTGATCGAGGTCGCCCGTGACGCGCGCGGCGACTATCGAATCGATTGGTCGCGCGCGTTCGCCAGCGCGCCGGTCACCGTGCGCGTCGCACTGACGCCCGCCGGGCTCGCCACGGCCGCGGTTGCCGGCCACGCGAGCGGCGGGCTCACGGTGACGCCGATTGATCCCGGGCGTCGCCACTATTTCGGTCTCGAACCGACGGATGGGGCGCGGCTGACCGTCGCCGAGCGCGGCGTGCCGTTCCAGGGCGGCGTGAATTTCCGCGACCTCGGTGGCTACCGCACTGCCGACGGCCGGCGCCTGCACTGGGGACGCCTGTTCCGTTCCGGCCACATGGCCGGCCTGACCGCCGCGGACAAGTCCGGCTTCGCCGCGCTCGACATTCGCACGGTGTGCGATTTCCGGCTTGCCGAGGAGCGCGCGCACGAGAACGCCGACCTGCCGGGCAGCGTGACCATGCACACCATCGGCATTCCACCCGGCATCGGTGACCGTTATTTCTTTCATCGCCTGTTCGCCAGCGCCGACAGCGTCGAGCCGATCCTCGACGCCCTGCACGACATGCTGCGTTCGCTGGTGCGCGACGCCGCGCCCAATTACCGGCGGCTGTTCGAGACCCTGCTCGCGGCGCCACCAGGCGCGTTGCTCATGAACTGCTCGGCCGGCAAGGAACGCACCGGCGTCGGCAGCGCGCTGGTGCTGGCTGCGCTCGGCGTGCCGCGCGAAACGATCATGTATGATTTTCTGTTGTCGGGCACGTACTTCCCGGCAGCGGCGGAGGTGCCGCGCGTGCTGGAGAAGTACGCCGTGACGCATCGCGGCGAGCTCGGTCGCACGCTCATCATGCCGCTGCTCGAGACGCGTGCTTCCTACCTGGAAGCGGCGCTCGATGCGATCGACAAGGACTTCGGCTCGATCGACCACTTCCTCGCCCATCATTTCGGGGTGGGCGAGGCCGAGCGCGCGCGCCTGCGCGACATCTACACTGCCTGAAGGGGGGAGCTGCCATATGGCGAAGCTGTTCGTCGACACCGACAAGTACGGCTACCAGTCCGATTTTCCCATCGTCGAGGCCTACAACGCCGCGGTGAAGGACCTCGTGCGCGAACGCTTTGCACGCTCTGGCCAGGCGTGGCAGGACTTCGTGTTCAAGACCGAGTACGACGTCGTCACCAGGGCCGACATGGAGGCCATCGAGGCAAAGCTGCTGGAGTACGGTTACCGCTTCGAGCCCTCGGCAATGTCCTCGCCGCGCGAACGGCCGGAAGCGTACAAGGACTCCGGCCTGTACACCGAGAATTTCAGCTTCGAGCATCCCGAGGCGCCGACGGCGCCAGTCGATGGCGATGGCCGCGAACTGCGTGGCTGCGGGGACAACGTGGTGACCCACCGCGAGAACCTGGTTGGTACGGCACGCTACGTGCGCACCACCGACAAGGTGCTCGAGTGCCTGACCCAGGGTGTTGCCGCCGACACCATCGCCATCGTCGACGATTCCGGCGGTACGCTCACCGCCCCGGTGCTGGAGAAGTTTCACGGTGTGCTGTGCGCGGGCGGCACCACGCGTTCGCACCTCGCCATCCTGACCCGCGAGTACAACATCCCCTGCTTCATGAACGTGCGCCTGTCCGGCATCAAGGACGGCGACCGCATCGAGGTCGAAGTCTCGGCGCGCGGCAAGACCGCCGAGGACTACGAGCAGGGCCGCGACGCCTCCGCGCGCGTCTGGCGCCTGCACCAGGCCTGAGCATTCGCCGTCACGCAGCAAGGAAATCCCCATGTCCGATATCAAGCTCAGCTACGCCCAGCTGCTCGAGACCAACAATCTCATCCAGCAGAATGCCGACGAGACCTACTGGCTGTGCGCCACGCGCACGGTGCAGGAGTCGAAGATCTTCCCCGTCTCGGCCTACATCCTGTTCTCCTACCTCAACTGCTTCTACCGCTACCCGAGCCTGCTGAAGAAGATCGAGGAGGCCATGCCAGCGGAGGAGATCGGCGATCGCGCGCGCCAGTCCGGCATCAAGATCGTGGCCTGGACGATTCCGTGCTTCTACCTGCTCGGCCGCGAGATGCTGATCAACTGGGGCGTCATCAAGCCGACCGACGCGGTGCTCGACGTCATGTACGTGATGGATTTCTGGAAGCGCTTCCAGCTCTCCTGGCACCGCAACAACGGCAACATCACCAATCGCCAGGCCGATCACCGCGGCCAGATCTACGCCGAGCAGAAGCTGCAGGTGTTCCATGCCGACGCCTTCGAGTGTCGCGAAGGCGACGACCTGCACACCGCCGCACAGGCCTTCATGGCGACCATCGCGCAGTATGGTTTCCTGGTGTCCTGCGAGAGCCGCCTGACCATTCACAACCACGGCCCGTACAAGGTGGCGGACAACCGCGAGATGCTGGTGCGCGAGTTCCGTGAACTGGCCGAGTTCGACTACCCGTGGCTGGACGGTGTCGGGCGCGACATCCCGTTCAACAACCTCACGGTGACGATGATCATCGAGGACTGCCACATCAACCTGCTCGACGACTGGGGCTCGTTCGAATCGGAACCCGAACTGCGTGCCGAGCACATCAAGGCGGTCGGGCTCTACACCGCTGACAATCTCTCCGAGGGACACCTGCCGGTCGGCATGGGCAGCCGCGAGGAGCTCACCGCGACCTTCAACGAGCTCACCGAGAAGATCAAGGTGGCCACGACCAGGCTGTGGGAAGAGATGGCCGGGTGGACACGCGACCAGCAGCTCGATGCCGGTGCCCTGGTCTATTTCGGCGTCGGCAAGGAGTTCGCGCACATTGCAGGCGTCTACGACAAGGACGACTGGATGATGATCGACGAGCGCGCCGAGCGTTTCCGCCCGCTGCTCAACGACGAGTACGGCAACCTGTTCCTCGGCGAGCTGGTCGGTTACATCTCCTGTCCGAGCCAGCGCATGCACGAGTACACGATGATGATGCACACCAGCCTGCCGCGCCGCGCGCTGAGCTATTTCCCTTACTCGATGCTGAACGACGGCGAGTACACCGAGTCGGTCGGCGGCATGCGCCCGGGTCTCACCAACCTGCCGGCGAAGAACGACCGCTACCGCACCACCCAGGGCGTGCTGACCCAGGACGAGTACAACCGTCGCAGCCGCGAGTTCGTGCCCAAGGCCTGCCAGGAGCCCTACCGTTTCCTGTGCCAGGACTGGGTCAAGTATCACTACGACACGCCGCTCGCCGACGAATTGTTCGGCTTCGAGCAGGCCAATTCGCGCCTGCTCAAGGGCAAGGGCGCGGGGCTCTCCCGCGCCGACGTCGAAGCGCTGCGTCGCCAGGAGACGGAACGATGACTACCGATCTGCATCTCGTCATGCATGGCGCTGCGATCAAGAAGCACGGCAGCGCCAGCGACATCGCCGCCGTCGCCGGGCTCGACACCACGCGCGCCGGCGCCGCACTCGAGGCCGCCGTCGCCGCCGGCCGGCTGCTCGCCGTCGACGGCAAGTACATGCTCTCGCCGGCCGGGCAGATGATCGTGGGGGCCGAGTATTCGCGCTTCTGCCACGCACTGCGTGCCAACCAGGCCTTCGTCGACGCCTACGAGCGCTTCGAGCTGATCAATCGCGACCTCAAGCAGCTCGTCACGCGCTGGCAGACGATGGAGATCGGCGGCAAGACCGTCACCAACGATCACAGCGATGCCGACTACGACGATCGCATCATCGGCCAGCTCGGTGACCTGCACGAGCGCTTCGAGCCGGTGCTCGACGCGCTGATCGCCGCAGCGCCACGTCTCGCCATCTACAAGACCAAGCTCGAGCAGGCGCTCGAGAAGGCCGAGGACGGTGATATCGCGTGGGTCAGCGATGCGCGCACGGAGAGCTACCACACCGTGTGGTTCGAACTCCACGAAGACCTGCTGCGCCTGCTCGGGCGCACGCGCGAAGAATAATCCCAACCTGATTCTCCACGGAGCAACGCATGGGTCGTCTGCAAGGCAAGATTGCCATGGTCACCGGCGCCGGCACCGGCATCGGCCGCGCCTGCATGGTCATGTTCGCGCGCGAGGGCGCGACGGTATTCGGGGTGTCGCGTACCCAGTCCAATCTCGACGAGACCCTGCGCCTGGTCGAGGACGCCGGCGGCACCGGCAGTGTCTACAGCGCGGACCTCGCCGACCCGGCGCGGGCCGAGGCGGCGGTCGACGAATGCGTGGCGCGCTACGGGCGCATCGACATCCTGTTGAACGCCGCCGGCGTCGGCTACAACCTGCGCGAGACCAGCGAAGGCTCGATGGATCCCATCGACACCACGCCCATCGACAAGTGGCGTGAAGTGATGGCGCTCAATCTCGACAGCCTGTTCTACGTGACGCGCATCGCGCTGCGCCACATGAAGGCACAGAGGGGCGGCTCCATTGTCAACGTCGCGAGCATCTTCGGTCTCGGCGGCGCGCCGGACGCGCATACCTACACCGCGACCAAGGGCGCCATCATCAACCTGACGCGCTCGATGTCGGTGGCCTACGTCGACGACAACATCCGCTGCAACGTGGTCGCGCCGGGTTTCGTGCAGACGCAGATGGTCGAGAGCGTGATTCCGATGCTGTTCTCGCCCGAGAATCCCAAGCTCATAGCGCCGATGGGTCGCCCGGCGACGCCCGAGGAGGTTGCCTATGCGTGCCTCTACCTGGCCTCTGACGAAGCGTCCTACTGCACCGGCACGGTGCTCTGTGTCGACGGTGGCTCGACCGCGCGGGCGTGAGCGCGCAGCGACGCCGCGCTGCGCAGGTACCCCACCTCAACGGCCGTCGATGAAACGCCGATCGTCGTAGGAGACCAGCCAGTGTGGCCGGTACACGGCGGCCAGGGTGACCATGCCGCCGGTGAGGAAGGCTTCCGGGAACAGCAGCAGCAGGCTCGCCGGCAGGTAGTTGCCGAACAGCGGGCGTGGCGCCATCAGGTCGGCGAGCCACAGGACGCTGCCGGCGGTGAGCGCGGTCGCCGCCACCGCGAGCATGGCGCCGAAGAAGCCGGCCGAGAAGATATAGACGAAGAGGTGGCGCGGTAGTCGCGTCTCCGAGCAGCGCGCCCACAGGTAGCTCACCGCCACCGGCACCACCACGTTGATGCAGCCGTTGAGGCCGGCCGCGCGCCAGTCGCTGTCGCCGGCCAGTACGGTCACGCCGAGCACCATGCCGAGCACGATGATGGCGAATTGCCAGCCGAATGCCAGCGTCGCCAGGGTCGCGCCGAGCAGGTGCAGCACCGGGCCGTCGTCGAGCGCGGCGCGCAGCTGCCACAGTGCCAGCAGGCTGGCACCGAGCGCGGCATAGCGGTTGAGCGATGCGCTGGCGAGGAGCCAGCGCCACGGCGCGCGTCGCAGTGCATGGGCGAGCACGGCGGCGAGCAGCACGGCGCCGCCGAGCTGCCAGGCCGGCCCGGTGAGCGCGGCGGTCACCTCCATCGCCGCGCCCGCGCCGCGGCGCACGGCAGCACTTGCCGCGTACGCTGTTTCAGAGCAGGTCCATCGGCAGCTTGAGGTAGGACACGCCGTTGTCTTCCGGTGGCGGCTTCTCGCCCGCGCGCATGTTGACCTGCACCGAGGGCAGGATCAGCACCGGCATGTCGAGGGTCTTGTCGCGCGCGGTGCGCAACTCGACGAAGTGCGATTCCTCGATGCCCTCGTGCACGTGCACGTTGTGTCGACGCTCGTCACGCACCGTGGTCTCCCACGCATGGAAGTCACGCGTCGGCGACATGTAATCGTGGCACATGAACAGGCGGGTCTCGTCGGGCAGTTCGAACAGCTTGCGAATCGAACGATACAGCACGGCGGCGTCGCCGCCCGGGAAATCGCAGCGCGCGGTGCCGTAATCCGGCATGAAGAGCGTATCGCCGACGAAGCAGGCATCACCGATGACGTAGCTGATGCAGGCCGGCGTATGACCGGGAGTGTGCACGACGCGCGCCTCGAGTTCGCCGATGCGGAAGGTGTCACCGTCCTTGAACAGGTGGTCGAACTGCGAACCGTCGGTGTGGAATCGCGCGTCCTCGTTGAAGACCTGCTTGAACGTTTCCTGCACGGTGGTGATGTGCTCGCCGATGGCGACGCGTCCACCGAGATTCTGCTTGAGGTAGGGTGCGGCAGTGAGGTGGTCGGCGTGCGCGTGGGTCTCGAGGATCCAATCGACGCTGAGCTTGCGGTCGGCAATGTAGGCGATGAGCTCATCGGCCGACGTGGTGCTGGTGCGGCCCGATTTCGGATCGAAGTCGAGCACGGAGTCGACGATGGCGCAGTGGCCGGTCGCGGGATCGCTCACCACGTAGCTGATGGTGTAGGTGGCCTTGTCGAAAAAGCCACGCACGTCGGGATTCATGGGCATTCTCCTTGTCCGGTGCGGCTCATGGGGACAGCTTAGCGACGCTGCCGATTGACAGGTATATGTAATTATACGTATATATCGATTTATGAATGTAATCGACATGGAGCAGCGTGCCGACGAAGTCGCGGCGTTGATGAAATCGCTCTCGCACCGCACGCGGCTCATGATCCTGTGCCAGCTGGTCGACGGCGAGAAAGCGGTCGGCGAACTGGCCACGCTGCTCGACCAGGCGCAGCCGAGCATCTCGCAACAGCTTGCGCTGCTGCGCCGCGAGGGGCTCGTGCATACGCGCCGCGACGGCCAGAGCGTTTACTACAGCCTGCCGCGCGGGCGCGTCAGCAGACTCGTCGGCTTCCTCTACCGCACCTTCTGCGAGGGCGCCGACTGACGCCGGTCGGTCATCCGGCTGCGCAGTGCGCAAGCAGCCGCGGTGCAGAGCGCCGGCGTCGATGGCAGTGCCGACATCACGACGTGGGACAGCGCATGCGGGATCGCGGTAGCGGACGGCGTGCGCTGCTCGCGGTGATTGCCGCGCCGGCCTGGCTCCGCGGCCCGCTCAAGCCGGCCCGAGCAAGCCGAGCAGGGCGGCCTCGCGTACGCAGCCGGCGCGGTTGTCGACGCCGAGCAGGTCGAACAGGGTCGAGACATGGGCCTTGACCGTGCTCTCGGCGAGGTCGAGCCGTGCGGCGATGCCGCCGTTGGCGTGGCCGTCAGCGATGAGCGCGAGGACCTGGCGTTGCCGGCGGGTCAATCGCACCACCCGTGCGCCCTGCCGCACGATGCCGGCATGATGGTCGGCCAGGGCACGCTTGATCGCCGGCGAGAGGTAGAAGCCCTGCGTCCGCAGGGCATCGAACGCCGCGGTCAATTCGTCCGCCGAGGCTGACTTGGCGATATAGGCGACCGCCCCCGCGGTAAGCGCGCGTTCCATGGTGGCTGGCTGGTCCACCGCGGAGAGCACGGCGACCGCCACGTGTCGTCCACTGCCGTGGACATGCTCGATGAGCTCGATACCGCCCGGGCCCGGCAGTTGCAGGTCTAGGCAGATCCAGTCGATGTGCGGCTCGCGTGCGAGGATCCCGAGCGCTTCCGGTACGTCGCCGGCCTCGAGCACGTCGACCACCTCGGGCAGGCTGCGCAGGACTTCGCGCAGGCCGGCACGGAAGAGGGGGTGATCGTCGACGATCAGGAAGCGCATGTGCCCGACGTCCGAGTGTGAACGGTTACGCAATGATAGGCGCAGGATTCGGGCGGAAGCAGTACGAACGTACTGGAACCGGTCTCAAAATTATTCGTGGCCCCGAATAATTTTTAGACCCGTTCCAGTCGGCCGCGGATAGCGGTCCAGGCATGGACGCGGGGTAAAAGCCCGGCGCGCCGCGCCCGTCGGT
>JAVJVZ010000049.1:0-3635 GCA_040220855.1 Gammaproteobacteria bacterium
GGGGGTGTTGGCTGTGGGGGGCTCCGCTTGGGGGGGGGGGGGCCGGGCCCCCCGGGGGCCCCCCCCCCGGCCCCCCGCGCGACGCTTTTCCGCGGCGACCGCGAGCGCCGCCGCGGCAGGTTCGTCCACGCGCTGACCCACGTCGCTTATCTCTTTATTTGCGATGGTTTTTTCCCGTACAATGCGCGCCCTGCCGACGTCCGGTCGGCAGCACGGTCCCGCCGCCGGCAGCGCCCGCGCGGCAGCGATCAGTTATCTCCCGACAACCGGCCACGCCGCTGGCGTGGTTCCCGAGGAAGCACTGCATGGTAACAATTCGGTTGGCGCGTGGTGGCGCCAAGAAGCGACCCTTCTATCACATCGTGGTCGCCGACAAGCGTGACAAGCGCGACGGCCGTCATCTCGAGCGCGTGGGATTCTACAATCCGCTGGCAACCGGCCAGGACGAGCCGTTTCGCCTCGACCGCGAACGCTACGACTACTGGCTGTCGGTAGGCGCCAAGCCGTCTGACCGCGTTGCCAAGCTGGCCGAGGCGAACGCGACGGCCTGAGTCATGAAGCGGACGGTCGCCGGCCGGCCTCACGGCTTGCGTGGTCGGCACGCCGCGACCTTCGCACCACGCCTGCGCGCGGCCGTTCGCGCGGCACGTGGCTTGGTATGACCGCGCCCGTCGATGTCACCCAGCCCATCGTCGTCGGCCGCGTCAGCGGCGTCTTCGGCACGCGTGGTTGGATCAAAGTGCAGTCCTTCACGCGACCGCTGACGCAGCTGCTCGACTATTCACCGTGGCTGGTGCGTGCCGATGGCGGGTGGCACGAGGTGACCGTGCGCGAAGCGCGTCGTCATCACGGCACCTTGATCGTCGCGCTCAGCGGTGTCGGCGATCGCGACGCGGCCGGCGCGCTGGTGCGCGCCGATATCGGGATACGGCGGCAGCAGTTGCCGCCCGCTGCACCGGACGAGTACTACTGGGTCGATCTCATCGGGCTCACGGTGGTCAACCGCGAGGGCGCGCGACTCGGCGAGGTGCGGGGGTTGCTCGAAACCGGCGCGCACGACGTGCTGCGGGTCGTCGACACGTCGGCCGCGGGTCTTGAACGCCTGATCCCGTTCGTGCGCGAGGTCTATGTGCTCGATATCGACCTCGCTGGCCGCATCATGCGAGTCGACTGGCATGTCGATGACTGATGCTCGCGGCCAGCGCCATACTGCGGCGCTTGCTCCACGACACCTCGGCTGTTGCCGCGGCGCGCGCTGAACGGAGGCCGCCCTGCGGCACTCGACGGGTGCAACGTTACACCATCATCACGCTGTTTCCGGAACTGGTGGAGACCTTTCGCCAGATCGGCATCGTGCGTCGTGCCTGCGACCGCGGCCTCGTCGCCATCGAGGCCATCAATCCGCGCGACTTCGCCCCCGACCGTCGCGGTACGGTGGACGATGCGCCATACGGTGGCGGGCCGGGCATGGTCATGATGGTGCCGCCACTGCGCGACGCCATCCGCGCGGCGCGCACCCGCTACGACGGCGTCGCCAGCCACGTGGCCTATCTCAGCCCGCAGGGCCGCCGCTTCGAGCAGGACAGCATCGCCGGCCTCGCAGCACACCCGCACCTGGTGCTGGTCGCCGGGCGCTACGAGGGCATCGACGAGCGGGTCATCGCGCGCGACATCGACAGTGAATGGTCGATTGGTGATTTCGTCGTCAGCGGCGGCGAACTGCCCGCTCTGACGCTCATCGATGCCATCGTGCGCACGCTGCCCGGGGCCCTCGGCGATGCAGGCTCGGCGGCTGCCGATTCGTTCGTCGACGGGCTGCTCGACTACCCGCACTACACGCGCCCGGAAGTGTGCGACGGGGATCGCGTGCCCGCGGTCCTGCTCAGCGGCGACCACGCCGCCATCGCGCGCTGGCGGCGGCGGCGCCAGCTCGCGCGGACGCGCGCGCGCCGCCCCGACCTGCTTGCTGCGGCGACCCTGAGTGAATCGGACCGCGCCCTGCTGGCCGATATCGCCGCCGAGGAAGACGGTGCGGGCGACGGCGGGGAGCAGGCCTGACCGCGACCTGCGCAGGCCCCAGCCACTGGTGAACATTCCCGGCGAGTTGATGTAGAATCGCGCGCTTTCGCACCACCCAGAGTCAACCGCCATGGCCGATATCATCAAAGAACTCGAGGCAGAACAGATGGAACGCGAGGTGCCGGCGTTCGGCGCCGGCGATACCGTCGTCGTGCAGGTACGGGTCAAGGAGGGCACTCGTGAGCGCCTGCAGGCATTCGAAGGCGTCGTCATCGCGAAGCGCAATCGCGGCCTGAATTCGTCGTTCACGGTGCGCAAGATCTCGCATGGCGAAGGTGTCGAGCGCGTCTTCCAGACCTACAGCCCGCTGGTCGCCGAGATCGAGGTCAAGCGTCGCGGCGACGTGCGCCGGGCCAAGCTCTACTACATGCGCGATCGCCGCGGCAAGGCCGCTCGCATCAAGGAAAAGATTCGCTGAGACTGCCCAGGCGGCGTCGCGCCCGGCGCGGCGCGGGTTGCCCTGCGGGGGCGGGCAGGGCACATCCTGTACCCGGATGTCACGATGTCGAGCGTGCGTCCGGCCAGCGCTGCGAGGCGGCGCTGCCGCGACGGCGTGGCATTTCCAACGCGCTAGCCTGTCGCGCCGAAACGCTCGACCAGCCAGGCGATGATGTCGGCAGACTCGTACATCCATTGGGCCGTCGCCGGATCGTTCTTGCCGATGCACAGGCACGGGACGGTGCTACGCCCACCATGGGTGAGCAACTCACGGTGCCGCTCGCGGTCCTCCATCACGTTGCGTAGCTCGATGTCGAGCCCGAGCGCAGCGATCGCCTGGCGCACGCGGCGACAGAACCCGCAGCTGTCATAGTGATAGAGTGCGAGCGACGCGGTGGCGGCGTCGACCGCAGCCTGCTGTGCCGCATCGCGCGTCACCGCGGGGATCTCCACGGGGCGTGGATTGAACCAGTCGTCGAACATCTCGGGATGCATACCATGAGGGCCTGTCCAGCGCATAAGGTGGGCTAATGTGAGGTCCGAAAGCAAGCCCACGGACGTCGCGCTCTGCGATGCTTTTCTCGACCATCTCTGGCTCGAGCATGGCCTGAGCGCCAACACGCTCGCCGCGTATCGCAACGACATCGCGCATCTGGGTACTTTCCTGGCTGCGCGGGGAGGTGATACCCGCACGGCCGACGAGGCCGACCTGCTGGGCTTCCTCGCCAGCGGCGACGCGCTCAGCGCGCGCACCCGCGCCCGTCGACTTTCCAGCCTGCGCCGCTATTTCCGCTACCTCGTGCGTGAGCGTCACCTGGCGCACGATCCGAGTGCATCGCTCACGGCGCCACGCCTCGGACGCATGTTGCCCAAGACACTGGGCGAGTATGACGTCGATGCCTTGCTCCGTGCGCCGGATGTCGCCACCCCGCGCGGGCTGCGCGATCGCGCGATGCTGGAGGTGCTCTACGCGACCGGCCTGCGGGTCTCTGAACTGGTCGGCCTGGAGCCCGCCCAGGTCAACCTGCGCCAGGGCGTCGTGCGGGTCACTGGCAAAGGGGGCAAGGAGCGCCTCGTGCCACTCGGCGAGGAAGCGCTCGACTGGCTCGAGCGCTTCC